>NZ_JBIBWV010000004.1:23595-554527 GCF_043081625.1 Streptomyces sp. NPDC014861 | reverse complement strand
CGGCGCCGGCGGCCTTGCCCTCGACGTGGGAGCCGGCCGGGAGCCGGACGGTGACCTGGACGGAGCCGGAGGGGCCGAAGAGCTGGTTCCTGCCCCGGGGGGCGGTGATCCGCAGCACTCCGTCCGCGAAGGAGACCGTGGTCTCCTCGGCGGCCTTCTCGTCCCGGGCCCTGCCCGGGGTCGCGGGGCGGACCTCGACCGTGGTGTCGGCGCGGTCGGCGGCGATGAAGCGGAGGCTCCCGGCGGGGACGGACACGAGGGCGGTGATCGGGGCGGCGGTGGCGAAGGTCTGCATGATGACTGCTCCTGCGGGCTCGTTGTCGTTCTTGCTCCGTCGGTGTTTCCGACATGAGAAAAGCTACGTTGCTTTCCAAGGTCACGCAACTAGCTCGTTGCACTGATATTGCGTATGGCCAGCTAGATGCATGGATTTCGTTGCAACAGGGTCTGGTTTGATGCAACGCCCTGATATGGTGGCGTTGCAATGATGGAGCGATGAACGCTATGCTGGCGGCGAATCGGGTCCGTACGAAGGGAGATCGCGATGCCGGGAGGCAGACTCACCCAGCAGGAACGTCAGCAGATCGCGCTGGGACTGGGCGACGGGCTCGCCTACGCGGAGATCGCCAGGCGTCTCGACCGCCCCACCTCCACCGTCACGCGCGAGGTCATGCGCAACGGCGGGCCCACCGCCTACCGCCCCGACCTCGCCCACCGCGCCACCGAGGGCCGGGCCCGCCGTCGCCGGCCCGGCGGTGACGCCCGCCCGGTCGCCCGGGGCGACGGGCGCGACGCGGCGGCCGTGCGCGACTACGAGGAGGCGTTCGCCACCGTCTTCATGCAGGGCGGTCTGCCCCGCATGACGGCCCGGGTCCTCGCCGCCCTCTACGCCACCGACGCGGGCAGCCTCACCGCCGGCGAGCTCGGCGAGCGGCTCCAGGTCAGCGCCGGCTCCATCTCCAAGGCCGTCGCCTTCCTGGAGAGCCAGAGTCTCATCCGCCGCGAGCGCGACGACCGTCGCCGCGAGCGCTACGTCGTCGACGACGAGCTCTGGTACCAGTCGATGATCGCCTCCGCCAAGGCCAACGAGCGGATGGTCGAGATCGCCCGGCAGGGCGTCGCCGTCCTCGGTGCCGGCACCCCGGCCGCCGCCCGACTGGAGAACGTCGCCCGCTTCATGGACTTCGTCGGCGAGGAGATCGTGCGCGCCGCCGAACAGGCCCGGGAGATCCTGCTGTCGAAGCCGGCCGGGGGCGAGGCGGGGGACGCGGGGGCCCCGGGGGACCCCGAGGGCCCAAAGGGTGCCGAGGGGCGCGACTGACGGCTCCGGCGCGCCGCGATCCGCTTCGTATCTGACCTTCCGTCAGAATGGAACGTGTTCTAATCTGCGCGCCATGGGCATCGCCATCACGCACGAACAGCGGGACCTCGCCCGGTCCGTCCGCGCCTGGCTCACCCGCGCCGCACCCCCCGAGGAACTCCGCCGGTGGCTCGACGCGCCCGAGCCGCCGGCCGGCCGGCCCGCCCACTGGGACGCCGCCGCCGCGCAGGGCCTCCTCGGGATCCACGTACCCGAGGAGTACGGGGGCGGGGGCGGCGGCCTCGACGACCTCGCCGTCGTCGTGGAGGAGACCGCCCGGGCCCTCCTCCCCGGGCCCTACCTCCCGACCGTCCTCGCCGCCGAACTCCTGCACCGCGCGCGCTCTCTCCGCCCCTCCGGCCCCTCCCTCCCCCGGCTCCTCGCGGACCTCGCCGAAGGCCGCAGGACCGGCGCCGTCGCCCTCGGCGGCACCGGCACCCTCGCCGCCGTCCGCACCGGCGGCGGGTACGTCCTCGACGGGACCGCGCCCCCCGTCCTCGGCGCCGGCCAGGCCGACCTGCTCCTCCTCCAGGCCACCACCGCCGACGGCACCGTCTGGCTCGCCGTCGACGCGCCCGGCACGGCCGGAGAGCCCTCCCCGACGGACCCCGGCTCGACGGAGCACTCCTCGACGACCCCCGTGAAGGCGGCGGAGCCGTCCTCGGCGGACCCCGGCTCGACGGCGGAGCCGTCCGCGACGGACCCCGTGACGGCGGTCGCGGAGCCGTCCGCGACGGAGCCCCCCGCCGCAGCCCGGGTGCCGTCCGCGACGGAGCCCGGCGCCGGCCTCACCGTCCGGCCGCACGCCTCCGCCGACCCCACCCGGCCCACCGCCGAGGTCACCGCCGCCGCCCACCACGTGCCCGCCGACCGGGTCCTCGCCCTCGACAGCGGCCTCGTCCACGACCTCGCCGCCGTCCTCCTCGCCGCCGACGCCTGCGGCACCGCCGCCCGTGCCGTCGAGACCGCCGCCGAACACGCCCGCACCCGCGAACAGTTCGGCCGGCCCATCGGACAGTTCCAGGGCGTCAAACACCTCTGCGCCGACATGCTCGTCCGGCTCGAACAGGCCCGCGCCCTCACCTGGGACGCGGCCCGCGCCGTCCACGACCCCGCCCGGCCCCTCGTCGCCGCGCTCGCCGCCGCCACCGCCCTCGACGCCGCCCACAGCTGCGCCAAGGACTGCGTCCAGATCCTCGGCGGCATCGGCTTCACCTGGGAGCACGACGCCCACCTCCTGCTGCGCCGCGCCCTCGTCGCCCGCCAACTCCTCGGCACCGGCGACCGCTTCCGGCTCGACGCCCTCCGGCACGCCGCCACCGGAGTGCGCCGCGGCCTCCGCCTCGACCTGCCGCCCGCCGCGGAGCCGTACCGCACCGCCGCCCGCGAGGCCCTCGCCCCGGCCGCCGGACTCGACCCCGCCGCCGCCCGCCGCGCCCTCGCCCCCACCGGCTACGCCGCCCCGCACCTCCCGGAGCCGTACGGCCTCGGCGCGGGCCCGCTCCAGCAACTCGCCGTCCAGCGCGAACTCGACGAGGCCGGCATCACCGTCGCCGGCCTCGGCATCGCCACCTGGGTCGTGCCCTCCCTCCTCGCCCACGGCAGCCCCGAGCAGCAGGAACGCCACCTCGGGCCCACCCTCCGCGGCGAACAGCGCTGGTGCCAGCTGTTCTCCGAGCCCGGCGCGGGATCCGACCTCGCCTCCCTGCGCACCCGCGCCGAACGCACCGAGGACGGCCGCTGGCGGATCACCGGCCAGAAGGTGTGGACGAGCGCCGCCCAGTGGGCCGACCACGGCATCCTCCTCGCCCGCACCGACCCCGGCGCCCCCAAGCACCAGGGGCTCACCTACTTCCTCGTCGACATGAGGAACACGCCCGGCATCGACATCCGCCCGCTCAAGGAGATCACCGGGGACTCCCTCTTCAACGAGGTCTGGTTCGACGGCGCCCTCCTCCCCGCCGACGCCGTCGTCGGAGAGGTGAACGACGGCTGGCGGGTCGCCCGCAACACCCTCGGCAACGAACGCGTCCACATGGCCGACCAGGTCGTCTTCGACACCGGCCTCGAAGCGCTCATCAAGGCGTCCGCCGAGGCCGACGGCACCGTCCGCGCCCGCACCGGCGCCCTCCTCGCCGAGGCCCACGCCCTCGCCTGCATCGGCCTGCGCACCACCCTCCTCCAGGTCTCCGGACTCGACCCCGGCGCCGGCGCCAGCGTCCGCAAGCTCGTCCAGACCCTCCACCAGCAGAAGACCGCCGAACTCGCCCTCGAACTCCTCGGCCCCGACGGCGCCGTGTGCGAGGGACCCGGCGCGGCGGCCGTCCACGGGTTCCTCATGTCCCGCTGCCTCACCATCGCCGGGGGCACCACGCAGGTCCAGCTCAACGTCGTCGCCGAGCGGCTGCTCGGCCTCCCCAGGGACTGAGAGGGCACGCCATGAAGTCGTACATCGCCGGGGTCGGCATGACGAGGTTCGAGAAGCCCGAGACCCGCGACTGGCAGTACTGGGACATGGCCCGCGAGGCCGGCACCGCCGCCCTCGCCGACGCCGGGATCCCGTACGGGAAGGTCGAGCAGGCCGTCGTCGGCTACTGCTTCCAGGCCTCCACCGCCGGACAGCGGGCCGTCTACGAGCTCGGCCTCACCGGCCTGCCCGTCTACAACCTCAACAACAACTGCGCCACCGGCTCCACGGCCCTCATGACCGCCCGCCAGTTCGTCGAGGGCGGCATCGCCGACTGCGTCCTCGCCCTCGGTTTCGAGAAGATGAGCAAGGGCTCCCTCGGCGGCGGCGGCGGCGGCGCGGGCGGCGCGGGCGACTTCGCGACCTCGCCCGTGGCCCGCCACTACGGGATCATGGCCGCCGGCCACGGCTTCGAGGCGTCCCCGCCCACCGCCCAGATCTTCGGCAACGCCGCCCGCGAGCACATGGAGCGGTACGGCACCACCGAGGCGCAGCTCGCCGCCGTCGCCGCCAAGAACCACCTGCACTCCTCGCGCAACCCCGACGCCCAGTTCCAGGACGTCCACACGGTCGACGAGATCCTCGCCGCCAGGACCGTCCACCGCCCCCTCACCAAGCTCCAGTGCTCGCCCACCTCCGACGGCGCCGCCGCCGTCCTCGTCGTCTCCGCGCGCTTCGCCGCCGAACACGGCCTGGAGGGGCGGGCCGTGGAGATCGCCGGCCAGGCCATGACCACCGACACAGGGGAGTCCTTCGCCTCCGGCTCCTGCGTCGACGCCGTCGGCCGCCCCATGTCGCGGGAGGCCGCCCGGCAGGCGTACGCGGCCTCCGGACTCGGCATCGAGGACGTCGACGTGATCGAACTCCACGACTGCTTCTCCATCAACGAACTCCTCACCTACGAAGCCCTCGGCATGTGCGAGGACGGCGCCTCCGGCAAGCTCGTGGAGTCCGGCGCCACCGGTTACGGCGGCCGGTGGGTGGTGAACCCCTCCGGCGGTCTCATCTCCAAGGGCCACCCCCTCGGCGCCACCGGCCTCGCCCAGGCCACCGAACTCGTCCGGCAGCTCCGCGGCGAGGCCGCCGCCCGCCAGGTCCCCGGCGCCCGCGTCGGCCTCGCCCACAACATCGGCCTCGGCGGCGCGGCCGTCGTCACCCTCCTGCGGAAGGCGTAGAACCGCCCCACGAGACCCCGTCCCCGCCCCGCGAGGCCCTGTCCCCGCCCCACGAGGGCCCTGGGCTCTCCCCGCGAGGACCCTGTCCCCGCCCCGCGAGGACCCCGGGCTCTCCCCACGAAGCCCCACGTCCTCGCGGCGAAGCCCCAGGTCCTCCCGGCGAAGCCCTAGGACCCCCGCCCGCGGAGCCCTAGGTCCTTCTTCCCTCCGCGACCGGGCCCTTTCCCTCATGTACGGGGCGAATCAGGTCTGCGACCATGACATCCATGCCGCAGACCGACTCCGCCACCGGATCCACCCCCGCCCTCGCCCCCCTCCGCGCCCCCCGCCCCTGGCTCGTCGTCCTCGTCGCCTGCGCCGGGCAGTTCCTCGTCGTCCTCGACGTGTCGGTCATGAACGTCGCCCTGCCCTCCCTCAAGGCCGACCTCGGCCTCGGCACCGTCGGCCTCCAGTGGGTGCTCAACGCCTACTCGATCGCCTTCGCCGGCTTCATGCTCCTCGGCGGCCGGGCGGCGGACCTGTACGGGCGCAAGACGATGTTCCTGGCGGGCCTCGGGCTCTTCACCGCGGCCTCGGTCGTCGGCGGCATCGCCCCCGAGGGCTCCTACCTCATCGGCGCGCGGGCCGCCCAGGGCCTCGGCGCCGCCGCGCTCTCCCCGGCCACCCTCACCCTCGTCACCTCCGCCGTCCCCGCCGGCGCCGCCCGCACCCGGGCCATCGCCACCTGGACGGCCGTCGGCGCGGCGGGCGGCGCGGCGGGCGGCTTCGTCGGCGGCCTCCTCGTCGACCTGCTCGACTGGCGCTGGGTCCTCCTCGTCAACGTCCCCGTCGGCGCCCTGGTCCTCGCCGCCGCCGCGCTCTGGCTCCGCGAGGGCCGCGCCACCACCGGCCGCCGCCTCGACCTGCCCGGCGCCGTCCTCGTCACCGCGGGCCTCGCCACCCTCGCGTACGGCATCGTGCAGACCGAACTGAGCGGCTGGACCTCCGCCGCCACCCTCCTCCCGCTCCTCGGCGGCCTCGCCCTCCTCGCCGTCTTCGTCGCCGTCGAGCGCCGCACCTGCGAACCCCTCGTCCCGCTCGGCATCTTCCGCAACAGGGCGGTGTCCGCCGCCAACGCCGGGATCCTGCTCTGCGGCTCCGCCTCCTTCGCCATGTGGTTCTTCATGACGGTGTACGCGCAGAACGTCCTCGGCTTCACCCCGCTCCAGGCCGGCCTCGCCCTCGTCCCCAGCTCCCTCGCCGTCCTCATCGGCTCCAAGGCCGCGCCCCGCCTCATGGCCGCCACCGGCGCCAAGCCCCTCGCCGTCACCGGCATCCTGACCGCCGCCGCCGGCTTCGCCTGGCAGTCCACGCTGACCGCCGACGGCACCTTCCTCACCACCATCCTCGGCCCCGGCATCCTCATGATGGGCGGCATCGGCCTCGCCACCACCCCGCTCGCGACCCTCGCCACCTCCGGCGCCGCCCCGGGCGACGCCGGCCTCGTCTCCGGCCTCGTCAACACCTCCCGCACGATGGGCGGCGCGCTCGGCCTCGCCGTCCTGACGACCGTGGCGGCCTCCGTCTCCGTGCCCGGCCCGGACCTCTCCGCCATCGGCCTCCCGGACGGCTCCCACCTGGTCCCCGGCTACGCGATGGCCTTCCGTGTCTCGGCCGGCGTCCTGCTCACCGCGGCCGTCCTGATGACGGCCTGGCTGCCCGGCGCCGTACACCGAACGGTGCAGAAGGCCTAGCCGCCGCCACCGTCCGGTGTACGCCGGAGTGACCGCGCCGGGAGGACGCGGCCGTGCCTTCCCCCTCCGTAGCGTCCGGGGCACCGGCTTCCGGACCTCCGGAAGCGACCACGAGCACGAGGGGGCCGACATGACAAGGACGACGACGGCGGGCGGCACCGCACAGACGACGACGGCGAGGAGGGCGACGGCCGCGCGGGTGCGGGTTCCGCTCGGGCTGATCGGCGCCGGAGCCCTGGCGATGGCGGCGGTCGAGCTCCTGAACCCCGGCTACGACCCGGTGAGCGAGGTCCTCAGCCGGTACGTGCACGGCATCGCCGGCCCGCTGCTCCCCGCGGCCCTCCTCGCCGTCGGCGCGGCGTCCGCCGTCCTCGCGGCCCGGCTCCGCGCCGGCGCCGGCCGGGTCGCCGTCGCCCTGTGGGCCGCCGGCATCATGATCGCGGGAGTCTTCCCCGCCGATCCGCCCGGCCACCACCACCGCCCCTCCACCTCCGAACTCGTCCACGGCTCCGCCGCGTTCCTCGCCTTCGCCGCCCTCCCGGTGGCCGCCCTGCTGCTCCGCCGGACGCTCGCGGCGGCCCGGCCCCGGTCGCGTACCGCCCTGGACGCCCTCGCCGCCGCCTCCCTCCTCGGCACGACCGTGCTCGCCGTTCTCCTCGTCGACGTCATGGACGGCGGACCCTCCCTCGGCGTGGCAGGCGCCCCCACCCTCCTCGGCCTCGTCGAACGACTCGTGATCGCCGCAGACCTGGCCTGGGTCGCCGTCGCCCTCGTCGTGACCGGCGCCGGAGAGCGGGGCCGTCGTGGATGATCGGCGCATGGACCGACCGCTCGCCCGTACCGCCGCCGCCCTGCGCGCGATACGCCCCGCCGACGGCCTCCTCGCCGCCGGCACCGCCGTCGCGGTCCTGGCCGGCACCGCGCGCCTCGGCGGCCGGCTCGACGCGGCCGGCGCCCTGCCGCTCGCCCTCTGGCTGGGCCTGCTGCTCCTCGCCCGCCGACGCCGGCCGCTCGCCGTCCTGCTCCTCTCCGTGCAGGCCGTCGTCGTCCTCCGCACCTCCGGCCTCACCGACATCGGCTGGGTGTGGCCCGCCTCCGTCGCGTACGCCGCGCTGGCCGCCGACGACCGCCCCGGCCGGCCCGGCCTGCCCTGGGCCGCGGGCGTCGGACTGGCCGAACTCGCCTTCGCCGCCGCCTGGGAGGTGCCCACGGCCGGCACCGGACCCAGGGACGCCCTCGCCTCTTTCGGCGCCGAGGCCCTGTGGCTGGCGCTGCTCCTCGCCGCCGCCACCGCCTACCGCAACCGCCTCCGCTGGCGCGCCGAACTCGACGCCCGGCTGCTCCGGGAGGCCCGCGAGCGCGACCTGGAGGCCGGCCGGCGGATCGCCGAGGCCCGCCTGGAGATCGCCCGCGAGCTCCACGACGTCGTCGGCCACACCCTCACCGTCGTCGGCCTCCAGCTCCGCGTCGCCACCGAGTCCCTGGAGGACTCCCCGGCCGAGGCGCGGGCCGCCCTCGACACCGCCCAGGAGGTCCGTACCGCCGCCGTCCGCGACCTCCGCGCCCTCGTCCACGTCCTGCGCGCACCGGGGGAGTCCCCGGCCCCGGTCGACCCGGCCGCCGGGATCCCCGAACTCGCCGCCCTCGTCGACCGGATGCGCGCCCCCGGCCTCGTCATCGCCCTGGAGACCGCCGGCGACCCGGCCGCGCTCCCCGCGCCGGTCTCCCTCGCCGTCCACCGCGTCGTGCAGGAAGCCCTCACCAACACCGTCCGCCACTCCGGCGCCTCCCGCGCCGAGGTCACCGTCCGCAGCGCGGGCGGACGCGTGGAGGTCACCGTCTCCGACGACGGCCGGGCCACCGCCGCCCCCGCCGCCGCGGACACCCCCGGCCACGGCATCCGGGGCATGGCCGAACGCGTCCACGCCCTGGGCGGCGAACTCACCGCCGGTGCGCGCGGCGACCGCGGCGGATGGCTCGTCCGGGCCGTCCTCCCTGTGCCAGGCTTCCGCGCATGACGATCAAGGTTCTCCTCGCCGACGACCAGGCCCTGGTGCGGGCCGGCTTCCGCAGCCTCCTGGGCCGCGCCAAGGACATCGAGGTCGTCGGCGAGGCCGGCACCGGCGACGAGGCCGTCCGCACCGCCCGCGCTCTGCGCCCCGACGTCGTCCTCATGGACATCCGCATGCCCGGCACCGACGGCCTCACCGCCACCCGGACCCTCGTCGACGACCCCGCCCTGACGGGATGCCGGGTCATCGTCCTCACCACCTTCGAGACCGACGAGTACGTCTTCGCGGCGCTCCGCGCGGGTGCCAGCGGCTTCCTCACCAAGGAGATCGAACCGGACGACCTGCGCCAGGCCGTCCGCGCGGTCGCCGCCGGGGACGCCCTGCTCTCACCGGGCGCGACCCGCAGGGTGGTCGAGCGGTTCGCCCACCGCCCGGCCGCCCCCGCCGAGACCCCCGAACGCCTCGACGTCCTCACCGCCCGCGAACGCGAGGTCACCCGCCTGATCGCCACCGGCCTCTCCAACGACCAGATCGCCGCCCGCCTCGTCATCAGCCCCCTGACCGCCAAGACCCACGTCACCCGCGCCCTCGCCAAGCTCGGCGTCCGCGACCGGGCCCAACTGGTCATCCTGGCCTACGAGACGGGCCTGGTCCGCCCGGGCGCCGACAACGGCCGGGACCTTTTCTAGGAGGGTGCCCGGAAGGCTCCGGGCGCCCTCCCGGATCGCGGACGGCGGGGACTCCGTACGGTCGACCCCGAGAGCGAGATCGGCAGCGGGAGCCGGCCCCGAGAGCGACCCCGGGAGCGGCAGCGACAGCCGGCCCCGCGGACGCGCCCGCCCACCGGCGACGGACTCTCCCGCTCAGGCCCCACCCGCAGGCGCCACGCCCTCCCGCTCAGGCGCCGTCCGCGGGTTCGGCGTCACCGGGGGCGGCGGCCAGCACCGGGTCGATGACGGTCTCGCCGCGCAGCGCCGCCCTGACCGCCTCCGCCAGTTCCTCCACCGGCCCGTCCTTCACCAGGAACCCGGCCGCTCCCGCCTCCATCGCCCGCCGCAGGGACTCCGGCCGGCGGAAGGTGGTCAGGATCAGCACCCGGCAGTCCGGCACCTCGTCCCGCAGCTCCGCCGCCGCGTCCAGCCCCGACCGGCCCGGCAGCTCGATGTCGAGGAGTGCCACGTCGGGCCGGGCCAGCAGCGCCCGCTCCACGATCTCGTCGCCCCGTCCGACCTGGGCGACCACCTCGATGTCCGCCTCCATCCCGAGCAGCAGCGCGAGCGCCCCGCGCGTCACCCCCCGGTCCTCGGCGAGCAGCACCCGGATGGACTTGCCCGGCCGATGGTCCCGCGGCATCTCGTTCACAAGCGGAATTCTAGGCTCGGCCGCGGCGGATGTCCCGGGTCGACGCGGTCGCGCCTCCCGCCGGGTACCCCTCACAGAGCGTTCTGACGTACCGTCAGAAGTGTCGTCTGCGAGGGTTCCCAACCCATCGGGGCTCCGCTATACATGGGGGACACCGAACTGGAACGCGTTCTAGACGACGCGCTCCGAGCGGTTCCCGCACGGCCTCGGCGTGACCGACGGTGCGGACGGTCGCGCCGAGGTCTTCCCCTCCAAGGACCTCCAAGGAGCAGCAAGTCGATGCCCATTGACCCCGCCAAGGCCCTCGCCGCCGAACCCCGCAGCGCCGAGATCGCCTGGGACCACAAGGACGTCCAGCTCTACCACCTCGGCCTCGGGGCCGGCCGCCCCGCCACGGACCCCGCCGAGCTGCGCTACACCCTCGAATCCCGGCTCCACGTGCTGCCCAGCTTCGCCACCGTCGCCGGGGCCGGCATGGGGGTCGTCGGCGGACTCTCCGCCCCCGGCGTCGACATCGACCTCGCCGCCGTCCTGCACGGCGGCCAGTCGATCACCCTCCACCGCCCGCTGCCCACCGGCGGCCGGGCCGTCTCCACCTCCCGCGTCGCCGCCGTGTACGACAAGGGCAAGGCCGCCATCCTCGTGCTGCGCTCCGAGGCCGCCGACGACGAGGGCCCGCTGTGGACCTCCGACGCCCAGATCTTCGTCCGGGGCGAGGGCGGCTGGGGCGGCGACCGCGGCCCCTCCGAGCGCCTCGACGTGCCCGACCGCGAGCCGGACAAGACCGTCGAGCGCCCGATCCGCGAGGAGCAGGCCCTCCTCTACCGGCTCTCCGGCGACTGGAACCCGCTCCACGCCGACCCCGACTTCGCCGCCCTGGCCGGCTTCGACCGGCCGATCCTGCACGGCCTCTGCTCGTACGGCATGACGCTGAAGGCCGTCGTGGACACGGTGCTGGGCGGCGACGTCACCCGCGTCCGCGCCTACCACACCCGCTTCGCCGGGATCGTCTTCCCCGGCGAGACCCTGCGCATCCGGATGTGGGCCGGGGACGGCCGCGTCCAGGTGGCGGTGACCGCCGCGGAGCGCGACGACGCCCCCGTCCTCGCCGACACCCTCGTCGAACACTCGTAGAACCGCTTCCGGAGGGAGCCGCACCATGCGCGCAGCCGTACTGCACGAGATCGGCCAGGACAAACTGGAAGTCCTCGACGACGTCGAGGCGGTGGGCTTCGGCCCCGGCAGGGTGCGGATCCGGGTGCGGGCCACCGGCCTGTGCCACTCCGACGTCTCCGCCATGAGCGGCGTCCTGCCCCAGCCCGCGCCGTTCGTCCCCGGCCACGAGGGCGCCGGCGAGATCGTCGACGTCGGCGACGGAGTCACCGGCCTCACCCCCGGTCAGCGCGTCCTGCTCTGCTGGCTGCCCGCGTGCGGCAGCTGCGCCGCCTGCAGGCGCGGCCAGACCCAGCTCTGTCTCGCCGGCTTCATGAACGCCGGCACCCCCAACTTCAAGCGCCCCGGCGGGGACGTCTTCGGCTTCGCCGGCACCGGCACCTTCACCGAGGAGGTCGTCGTCGACGCCGGCTGCGCCGTCCCGATCCCCGACGACGTGCCCTTCGACATCGCCGCCCTCATCGGCTGCGGCGTGACCACCGGCCTCGGAGCCGCGATCAACACCGCCAAGGTCGAGGCCGGTTCGTCGGTCGCCGTGATCGGCTGCGGCGGCGTCGGCATCTCCGCCATCCAGGGCGCCCGGCTCCGGGGCGCCGCCCAGATCGTCGCCGTGGACCCCGTCGAGTCCCGCCGCGAGGCCGCGCTCCGCTTCGGCGCCACCGAGGCCGTCGCCCCCGAGGCGCTCGGCGACGCCAAGCAGCGGATCACCGCGGGCGAGGGCTTCGACTACGTCTTCGAGGTCGTCGGCAAGTCGGCCACCGCGCGCACCGCCTACGAGACCACCCGGCGGGGCGGCACCCTCTGCGTGGTCGGCGCCGGAGCCATGGACGACAACCTCCAGCTCAACATGTTCGAGCTGTTCTTCGACGAGAAGCGGATCCTGCCCTCCATGTACGGCGGCGGCGACGTGCTCCGGTCGTACGAGCGGGCCATCGCGCTCTGGCGGGCCGGCCGCATCGACCTGGAGTCGCTGATCACCCACCGGGTTCCGCTGGCGAACATCAACGAGGCCCTGGAGCAGATGCGGACCGGCGCGTCCCTCCGTACCTGCATCGAGATCTGAGAGGACCCGCCATGTCACTGCCTCTTGAGGGGCTCAGCGCGATCGTCACCGGCGCCGGGCGCGGGCTCGGCCGCGCGGAGGCGCTCGAACTGGCCCGGCTCGGCGCCGCCGTCGTCGTCAACGACTACGGACAGCCCGGCCGGGACGGCTCCGGGGAGGCGTCGGCCACCCCCGCGGAGGAGGTGGCCGCCGAGATCACCGCGGCCGGCGGCCGGGCCGTCGCCCACCGCGGCGACGTCTCCGACTTCGCGACCGCGCGCGGCCTGGTCGACCTGGCCGTGGCCGAGTTCGGCAAGCTGGACGTCCTGGTCAACAACGCGGGCATCCTGCGCGACCGGATGGTCTTCTCGATGAGCGAGGACGAGTGGGACTCGGTCGTCCGCGTCCACCTCAAGGGCCACTTCAACACCACCCGCTTCGCCGCCGCGCACTGGCGGGGACGCTCCAAGGCGGGGGAGACCGGCGTGTACGGCCGGATCGTCAACACCTCCTCCGAGGCCTTCCTCGCCGGTTCGGCCGGACAGCCCAACTACGCGGCGGCCAAGGGCGGCATCGTCGGCCTCACCACCTCGACCGCGCTCGCCCTCGCCCGGTACGGCGTGACCGCCAACGCGATCTGCCCCCGCGCGCGCACGCGCATGACGGAGGACGTCTTCGCCGGCTTCGCCGAGCCGGCCGCCGAGGACGAGCTCGACCCGCTGTCGCCGGAACACGTGGCACCGCTCGTCGGCTACCTCGCCTCCCCGGCCGCGGCGCGGGTCAACGGACAGCTGCTGGTCGTCCACGGCGGGATGGTCGCGGTCGTCGAGCGGCCCCGGGTGGCGGCCAAGTTCGACACCGCGAAGGAAGCCTTCGGCTTCGAGGAGCTGGACGGACTGCTCACCCCGTACTTCGCCGAGCGCCCGCCCGGCGAGACCTTCGCGGCCTCCGAGATTCTGGGGCTCAAGAAGGGCTGAACCTGCCCCGGGGGGCGGGGAGGCGAAGGGCCCCGGGGGAGCGGATCCCCCGGGGCCCTTCGCCACGCGCGCGCGTGCGGAGCTCTACCGCTCGTCCGCCTCGCGGCGGTGCCGGCCGTGCGCGGCGGAGGAGGACTCCTCCGCCGCGGCCGAACCGCGGTGCCGTCCGGCAGTCGTGCCCTGCGACTCCTGCGTCGCCTCCGTGCTGTTGTCCGTCATGGACGTACTCACCCCGTCGAAACGTGCTTCCGCTGTGCTGTGCTGTGGTCGGCGGTGAGTCTAACCAGCGGGTTTACGGTCCGTCAGGGGCGCCTGCTGGAGCGGCACCGGCCGGCACGCGCGCGGGCGCGCGTCCTCCCCGCCGCCCCCCGCCGCGGACTCCGGGAAGGGCGCGGCCCCGGTCTCCGGCTCCGGCTCGGGCTCCTCCGGCACCGACAGGCCCGCCAGCGCGCACGGCAGCTCCCGCGTCGAGCACGGCAGCCGCAGTATGCCCTCCGGCGACCACGACCCGGCCCCCGCCACCCACCCGGGCGGCGCCGCCACCTGGTGCATCCGCCGTCCGGCCGGCCGCCACAGGCCGACCCAGCTGCCGGCCGCCGCGTCGATCCGCAGCGCCACCCCGCAGCTCTCCGGCATCAGGACCTGCCCCGGCTGGATCGCGAACGGCGTCACCGCCGCGTCGTCCAGCCGCAGGCAGTCCGGGAAGCGCACCGGCAGGAGGCTCCCCAGCACCCCCCAGCCCAGCCGCTCGTGCCCCGGCGAGGGCGCGTCCGACCGGATCAGGAGCAGCCCGCTGTCCGGGTCCGCGAGGAGCAGCCGGTCGTGGCTGGCCTCGGCGATCTGGAGCAGCGGGGACACCTCGCCGCCCCGCTCCAGGTCCACCGCCACCGCCTTCACCGGTCCGCCGCCGAGCCGCCGGTCCAGGGCGAGTATCCGCCCCGTACGGTCCAGCCAGACCCCGCCCGAGCAGTGGCCCGGGATCTCCGCGACCCGCTCCGGGCCGAAGGCCCCGCCCGCCACCAGCCAGAGCGTGGTGGACTCCGGTCCGGCCTGCATCGCGTACGCGCAGATGCCGTCCGGCGACGGCGGCAGCAGCTCCACACGCTCCTCGCCCGGGGCCTCCACCGAGCCGAGCCGCAGCTCTCCCGTCCCGGGGCCGGTCGGGTAGAGCAGGGAGAAGGTGTGGCGCCGTCCGTCCACCCGGCGGCACACCAGGACCCGGCCGTCGGCCAGCGGCAGCAGCCGGGTCCCCGGCTCCTCGGGCTGGTCCATCGGGAGCGGGACGGCGTACGGCTCCGGGCCGTCGAGCGTCCACCGCTCCGCGTACAGGGCGTCCCCGGAACCGGCGAGCCTGGCCCCGTACGCGCCGTTCGCCGTGATCGCGAACCCCGCCGGGGGGTGGACGGCCGGCCCGTCGTGGTCGCCGTCCTCGGCCGTGGTCTCGATGGCACACGCTGTCATCGACTCGTCACCTCCGGCCACGAAGCTAGTTTTCGCACTTCCAGCCGAACAACACGAGCCCCCGCACTTCACACATAAGGGTGGCGGTCCGCGTGTTCCATTGAGTGGAGGGGGCCGATTGTGCTGGCGGGGCCAGGGATACCCGAGGTACGCACCCGCGCGGGGAGCGGTGGGGACGCCCGGCGGAGTGCCCCGGCGGGGTGCTCCCGCGGAGGACTCCGGTGAGGCGGAGGGCCCCGGGCGGCCGGTTGTCCACAGGCCAGGACGGTGGGGCACGCGGGACAGGTAGCCTTTCCCCCGTGCCCCGTCTGTCTGAAGTCATCGCCGAGCTCGACGCTCTCTGGCCGCCCCAGCGGGCCGAGCAGTGGGACGCCGTCGGCACCGTCTGCGGCGACCCCGACGCCGAGGTCACGCGTGTCCTCTTCGCCGTCGACCCCGTCCAGGAGATCGCCGCCGAGGCCGTCGCCCTCGGCGCCGACCTCGTCGTCACCCACCACCCGCTCTACCTGCGCGGGACGACGACGGTCGCGGCCGGCCACTTCAAGGGCCGCGTCGTGCACACCCTGATCAAGAACGACATCGCCCTGCACGTCGCGCACACCAACGCCGACACCGCCGACCCCGGCGTCTCCGACGCCCTCGCCGGCGCCCTCGGCCTGCGCGTCACCGGCCCGCTCGTCCCCGAGAACAACCTCGGCCGGATCTGCGAGCTCGACCAGCCGGAGACCCTCGCGCGGTTCGCCGCGCGCGCCGCCGAGCGGCTGCCCGCGACCGCGCAGGGCATCCGGGTCGCCGGCGACCCGGACATGCCCGTCCGCCGCGTCGCCGTCAGCGGCGGCTCGGGCGACAGCCTCTTCGACGCCGTGCGGGCCGCCGGGGTGGACGCCTTCCTCACCGCGGACCTGCGCCACCACCCCGTCTCCGAGGCCACCCAGCACTCTCCGCTGGGCCTCGTCGACGCCGCCCACTGGGCCACCGAATGGCCCTGGTGCGAGCTGGCCGCCGCCCAGCTCGACGAGATCTCCGACCGTCACGGCTGGGACCTCCGCGTCCACGTCTCGAAGACGGTCACGGACCCCTGGTCCTCCCACCACACCTCTCCTGGAGCCCCCAACTGAACGCCGCGCCCGCCGACCAGATCCGCCTCCTCGACGTCCAGGCCCTGGACGTCCGCCTCCAGCAGCTCGCCCACAAGCGCAAGTCGCTGCCCGAGCACGCGGAGATCGAGGCGCTGACCAAGGACCTCACCCAGCTGCGCGACCTGCTCGTCGCCGCGCAGACCGAGGACAGCGACTGCGCCCGCGAGCAGACCAAGGCCGAGCAGGACGTCGACCAGGTCCGCCAGCGCGCCGCCCGCGACCAGCAGCGGCTCGACTCCGGCGCCGTCTCCTCGCCGAAGGACCTGGAGAGCCTCCAGCGCGAGATCACCTCGCTCGCCAAGCGCCAGGGCGACCTGGAGGAGATCGTCCTGGAGGTGATGGAGCGCCGCGAGTCCGCCCAGGAGCGCGTCGCCGAGCTCACCGAGCGCGTCGCCGCCGTCCAGGCCAAGGTGGACGACGCCACCGGCCGCCGGGACGTCGCCCAGGCCGGTCTGGACGAGGAGTCCGCCACCGTCGCCAAGGAGCGCGAGGTCGTGGCCGGCTCCGTCCCCGCCGACCTGATCAAGCTGTACGAGAAGCTGCGCGAGCAGCAGGGCGGCGTCGGCGCGGCCCGCCTGTACCAGCGCAAGTGCGAGGGCTGCCACATCGAGCTCAACATCACCGAGCTGAACGAGGTGCGCGCCGCCGCCAAGGACGCGGTCGTACGGTGCGAGAACTGCCGCCGGATCCTCGTCCGCACGGCGGAGTCCGGCCTGTAATGCGCGAGCTCGTGGTCGAGGCGGACGGCGGCTCCCGGGGCAACCCCGGCCCCGCCGGCTACGGTGCCGTCGTCCTCGACCCGGCCACGGGCGAGACGCTCGCGGAGGCCGCCGAGTACATCGGCGTCGCCACCAACAACGTCGCCGAGTACAAGGGCCTCATCGCGGGCCTGCGCGCCGCCCTGGACCTGGCGCCCGACGCCACGGTCCGGGTCAGGATGGACTCCAAGCTCGTCGTCGAGCAGATGTCGGGCCGCTGGAAGATCAAGCACCCCGACATGAAGCCCCTAGCGGCGGAGGCGGCCCGCGCCTTCCCGTCCGACCGGGTCCGCTACGAGTGGATCCCCCGCGAGCGCAACAAGCACGCCGACCGGCTGGCCAACGAGGCGATGGACGCGGGCAAGCGCGGCGAGCAGTGGGCCCCGCGCGACACGGCCGCCGCGCGGAACGCGGCGGCCCCGCCCCCGTCGGGCCCGCCCGGCGACGCGCGGGCGGGCGCCGCCCGTGCCCGCGAGGCCCTGGCCGCCGCGAGCCCCACGTCCTCCACCGCACCGGCACCGGCGTCGGCCGAGGCACCGGCCCCCGCCGACCGCGCGCCGGCCGCCCCCGCCGACCGCACGCCGGCCGCCGCCACCGCCGCGAGCCCGGCCGTCGTACCGGGACGGGTCGCCGCGGCACCGGGACGGGTCGCCGCCGCGCCGCCCCCCGACCTCTCCGCCCCCGCCACCTTCGTCCTCCTCCGGCACGGCGAGACGGCGCTCACGCCCGAGAAGCGGTTCTCGGGGAGCGGGGGTTCGGACCCCGAGCTGTCCGAGGCGGGTCGCCGCCAGGCCGCCGCCGTCGCCGACGCGCTCGCCGCGCGCGGCACGATCCAGCACATCGTCAGCTCCCCGCTCGTCCGCTGCCGCCAGACCGCGGAGGCCGTCGCCGCCCGACTCGGCCTCGACGTCGTCGTCGAACCCGGCCTCCGCGAGACCGACTTCGGTGCCTGGGAGGGCCTCACCTTCGCGGAGGTCCGCGAGCGCTACCCGGACGACATGGACGCCTGGCTCGCCTCCGCGAAGGCCGCGCCCACCGGCGGCGGCGAGAGCTTCACCGCCGTCGCCCGCCGCGTCGCCGCCGCCCGCGACCGCCTCGCCGACGCCCACGCAGGCCGCACGGTCCTCCTCGTCAGCCACGTCACGCCCATCAAGACCCTGGTCAGACTGGCGCTCGGCGCCCCGCCGGAGTCCCTGTTCAAGATGGAGCTGTCCGCCGCCTCGCTCTCCGCCGTCGCCTACTACGCCGACGGCAACGCGTCCGTGCGCCTCCTCAACGACACCTCGCACCTCCGACGCTGAAGGCCGCCCAAACCGGTGGCGCCGGGGCGGGGTCCCGTACCACCATCCCCGTATGACCTGGCACTTCACCACCGATCCGGACACCTTCCGCACCGCCGCCCGCGCGCTCCTCGCCGCCGAACCCGCCCGGAACACCGCCGTGCTGACCATGGTGGACGGGGCGGAGCTCCTCGGCTGGTGGACCGGCCCGGACGGGACCGTGACCGGCGTCCTCGCCGCGTCCCCGCCGCCCGTCCTCACCTTCGGCGCGATGCCCGTGGAGGCGGCCGAGGCGCTGGCCCTGCCGGACGGCACCGAGCCCGCCACCCTGCGAGGGGAGACCGCGGCGGTGGAGGCGTACGCCGCTGCCACCGGCCTCGACTGGGAGCCCGTCATGGACATCCGGCTCTTCCGCCTCGACGCGCTCACCCCGCAGCACCCGGCGCCGGCCGGGCGGGCCAGGACCGCGACCACGGCCGACCTCCCGCTGCTCGGCGAGTGGGCCGCCGACTTCGCCGCCGTGCACCGCTACGAGCCGCGGGACGACTACACCGACTTCCTCACCGAGCGGATCGCCGAGGACCGCCTCCACGTCTGGGAGGCCCCCGACGGGCGGCCGGTGGCGATGGCCGCCGTCTCCCGCGTCATCGAGGGACAGGCCCGCGTCCACCTCGTCTACACCGCGCCCGCCGAGCGCGGCCGGGGCTACGCCGCCGGAGTCACCACCGCCGTCACCCGCGCCGCCCTCGGCGCCGGCGCCGCGCAGGTCCTGCTCTTCACCGACCTCTCCAACCCCACCAGCAACGCCCTCTACCCGCGCCTCGGTTACCGCCCGGAGGGCGACCACCTCGGCGTGCGCTTCATCCCCCGGCCGTAGGGCCGGGGCGGATCACCGGCGGGGCCGACCCGGGTCCGCCGGGCGGCTCCCGGGCGTCCGCAGCCCCGCCGCCTCCCGCGCCAGCGCCTCCACCCGGCCCCAGTCGCGGGCCGCGAGCGCGTCCGGCGGCAGCATCCAGGTGCCGCCGACACAGGCGACGTTCGGCAGGGAGAGGTATCCGGGGGCCGAGGCGGCCGAGATGCCGCCGGTCGGGCAGAAGCGGGCCTGCGGCAGCGGACCCGCCAGGGACTTCAGATACGGGACCCCGCCCGCCGCCTCCGCCGGGAAGAACTTCAGCTCCGTGACGCCCTCCTCCACCAGCGCCAGCACCTCGGACGCGGTCGAGACGCCCGGCAGGAACGGCACGCCCGACTCCCGCAGCGCCCCGAGCAGCCGCCCCGAGCATCCCGGGCTCACAAGGAACCGCGCCCCGGCCCGTACCGCGTCGGCCGCGTTTGCCGCCGAGACCACCGTCCCCGCGCCCACCAACGCCTCCGGCACCTCCGCCGCCACGGCCCGCACCGCGTCGAGCGCGGCCGGGGTGCGCAGCGTGATCTCGATCAGCGGCAGCCCGCCGGCCACCAGGGCGCGGGCCAGCGGCACGGCGTCGGCGGCGTCCTCGACCACCACGACGGGGACGACCGGGGCGTGCGGGGCGAGCGCGAAGAGACCGGGGGTGCTGAGCATGACCTCATCCTGACCGGCGCCACCAGTCCATGCAACGTCCGTTGCGTCCTGCGCAACGACCGGTCAGTGGATCTCGTCCACCAGCACGTCGAGCGCCCCCGCCTTCGCGCCCGTCTCCACGACGTACCCGAGGTCGCCCAAGGCCTCCACCAGCTCCGCCGGAGTCCCCGGGGCCGCGCCCGCCTCCAGCAGGCTCCGCACGATCCGGCCCTTCGTCGCCTTGTTGAAGTGGCTGACCACCTTCCGGGTCGGCGCGTGCAGCACCCGGACCGTCGCGGTCCGCGCGGCCACCTCGCCCTTCGGCTTCCACGCCGACGCGTACGCCGACGAGCGCAGGTCGAGCACCAGCCCGTCCCCGGCCGCCTCCGGCAGCACCGAGGCCATCGCCCCGCGCCAGTGCGCGCCCAGCGCGCCGAGCCCCGGCAGCTTCACCCCCATCGAGCAGCGGTACGACGGGATCCGGTCGGTCGGCCGCACCGCGCCCCACAGCCCGGAGAAGACGAGCAGCGACGCCCCGGCCCGCTTCCGGGCGGCCGCGTCCAGCGTCGCCAGGCCCAGCGCGTCGTACAGCACGCCCGTGTACACCTCGCCGGCCGGCCGGGCACCCGCCGTGCGCAGCCCGACGTTCTTCGCGACCTCGCCGCGCAGCCCCTCGCTCAGGCCCAGCACCTCGCGCGCCTTCTCCTCGTCGGCGGCGCACAGCTCGACCAGCTCGTCCAGGACCGCGGCCCGCGCCTCCGCGAGGCCCGGCAGCGACAGCGACTCCGGCTTGAGCGGCGCCCCGCGCCCGGAGGGCGCCTTGCCTTCGGAGGGCGGCAACAGCACGAGCACGGTGGTTCTCCTTCAGTACGGACGGGGAAGAGGGGTGCGGCCCCGGATGCCAGCGTACGAGGTACCGGGCACCCCCCGGCGCCCCCCCCCCCCGCCCCCGGCCCTGCCGACGGCATACCGCCCCCGCCGTCCCCGCCCACGGCGTACCGCCCCCGCCCCTCGGCGTACCGCCCCCGCCCCTCGGCGTACCGCCCCAGCTCCCGCCCCACGACAAGCTGCCCCGCCCCCACCCCACGACATGCCGCCCCCCTCCTCCCGCCCTACGCTCGGTTCCATGCCCCGCCGCCACATCCACGTGACCGGCGCAGCCGAGGCTCCGCTGCGGGCCGCCCTGCGCGCACTCCGTACCGAGCTCGCGGTCCCCGAGGGCTTCCCGCCCGCCGTCCTCGCCGAGGCCGAAGCCGCCGCGAAGAACCCGCGCCTTCCCGCGTACGACGCCACCGACCTGCCCTTCCTCACCATCGACCCGCCGACCTCGACCGACCTCGACCAGGCCATGCACCTGGCCCGCCGGGCCGACGGCGGCTACCGCGTGCACTACGCCATCGCCGATGTCGCCGCCTTCGTCGCGCCCGGCGGGGCCATCGACGCCGAGGCCCACCGGCGGGTCCTCACCCTGTACTTCCCCGACGGCAAGGCCCCCCTCCACCCGCCGGTGCTCTCCGAGGGCGCCGCCAGCCTGCTCCCCGGCGCGACCAGGCCCGCCCTCCTCTGGCGGATCGACCTCGACGCCGAGGGCCGCCGTGTCGCCACCGACGTGCGCCGCGCCCTGGTCCGCAGCCGCGCCAAGCTCGACTACGAGGGCGTCCAGCGGCTCATCGACTCCGGGACCGCGGAGGAACCCCTCGCCCTCCTCCGGGACATCGGCCGGCTCCGCGAGGAGCGCGAGATCGAACGCGGCGGGATCTCCCTCGACGTGCCCGAGCAGGAGATCGTCGAGGTCCCCGGCGACCACGGCTACACGCTCGCCTACCGGGCGCCGGTCCCCGCCGAGAGCTGGAACGCGCAGATCTCCCTGCTCACCGGCATGGCCGCCGCCGACCTGATGACCGCCGCCGGCACCGGCATCCTGCGCACCCTGCCGGTCGCCCCCGACGGGGCCGTCGCCCGGCTGCGCCGCTCCGCGCAGGCGCTCGGCGTGGCCTGGCCGCACCACGTGCCGTACGCGGAGGTGGTCCGCCACGCCGACCCCGCCGACCCGCGCCAGGCCGCCTTCCTCCAGGAGTGCACCACCCTGCTGCGCGGCGCCGGCTACACCGTCTTCACCGACGGGCGGCTCCCCGACCCGGCCGTGCACGCGGCCGTCGCCGACGAGTACACCCACTGCACCGCCCCGCTGCGCCGGCTCGTCGACCGGTACGCCTCCGAGCTGTGCGTGGCGGCCGTCGCCGGGAACGAGCCGCCCGAGTGGGTGCGGGCCGCGCTGCCCGGCCTGCCCGACACCATGGCCGCCGGATCGCGCCGCGCCAACGCGGTGGAGCGGGAGAGCGTCGACGTCGTCGAGGCGGCGCTGCTCAGCGGCCGGGTCGGGGAGCTCTTCGACGCGTACGTGATCGACGTGAAGGAGAAGGAACCGTCCGTCGGCACCGTCCACCTCGACGATCCGGCGGTCGTCGCCCGGGTCGAGGGCGGCACCGCGCCGCTGCCGCTGGGGGAGTGGCTGCGGGTCAGGCTGTCGGAAGCGGATCCTGGCCGGGCGAAGGTGCTGTTCGCGCCCGCGTGACGGCGACCGCGTCGCGGACCGCCTCGTACAGCGCCCTGGGGTCGTCGGCGTGCAGCCGGACGGTCGTCACCTGCCGGACCCCGCCGAGCAGTCCGACGACGTCGACGGGCTCGCCCAGCTCCAGGGTGACGGAGGTCTGCGAACCGACGGCGAGGTTCAGCTCGCCGTCCCTCTTCTCGTGGGTGAAACGGTTCTCCCTGCGTACGGCGGTGATCCGGTCCAGCGGGACGCACACGTCCACGTGGGCGCCCTGCCGGGCCCGGAGCCGCCCGTCGCCGAGCACGTGCGGCCGGGTGACCGAAGCCGCGTGCAGCCCGAGGACGAAGAGGACCGTGTAGACGTCCAGGACGAGGACGATCGCGTGCACGACGGGCAGATCGGCCAGGAGCCACGACATGCCGGCCGTCTCGACCAGACAGACGAAGGCGAAGCCGTACATGAGGGCGGCCTGGTCCCGCGCGTGCGGGAAGACGCCCTCGGCCCCCGCCGTCCCGTGCGGCCGGCGCGCCGCCCACCGCCACAGGCTCGCGAGCAGCGTCAGCTCGTGCGCGATCAGCCGCAGCACCCGCTCCGGTACGAGCTCCGCCAGCGCCTCCCGCCGGGAGAGCCCCCGCCGCCGCAGCCGCGTCCACACCACCGCCTCGGCGGTGAGCAGCACGCCCATCAGCAGCTCCGTGCCGACCAGCACCGCCCCGGGCATCCGCACCCCGCCGAGGAGCAGCACCAGCACCACCAGCTCGGCCGGCAGCGCCACGTACGCCACCGCGCGCAGCACCCGCAGCACCGGCCCCCGCTCACGCCCCGTCATCCGTCTCCCCTTCCTGTCGCTCCCGCACGAGTCCGAGCGCCCGCCGTACGACGGCCGCCTGGGCCGGTGCCAGATCGGCGAAGAACACGTCGGCGAGCCCCCCGGACCCCTCCGGGGGGAGCTCGAAGCCGCCGATCCCGTCCGGCAGCGCCGCGGCGAGCGCCCGCGCGGCCTCCTCGACCCGGGGGTCGTCGGCCGGGGCGTCGACGAGCGCGTCGAGGAGCCCGTACACGTGCCCGGCGCTCCCGGCGACCTCGTGCATCAGCTCCATCAGCCGGGCCCGCTCCGCCGGGGGCACGACCGTGTCCAGCAGGGCGAGGATCTCCCGGTCCTTCACCGCCATGGGCGAGTCCGGCAGTTCGCCGACCCCGGCGAGCAGCGCGGCCAGCTCCGGCGAGACCGGTCCCTCGGCGGTGAGCCGCCCGGCCCTGGCCGCGTCGAGCAGCCCGGCGAGCCGCGCCCGCCGCCCGTGGATCACCGCCTCCTGGCGCGCGAGGTCCGCGTCCAGCTCCTCCAGCACGTCCACCAGCTCCCGCCCCTCGTCGTCCGCGAGCACGTCGCGCACCTCGTCGAGCCCGAGCCCCAGCTCGGTCAGCCGTCGCACCCGCGCGAGCAGCACCGCGTCCCGGACGCCGTACTCCCGGTAGCCGTTGGGCAGCCGCTCGGGCTCGGGCAGCAGCCCCAGGTGGTGGTAGTGCCGCACCGCGCGGGGGGTGACCCCGACGAGTGCGGCGATCTCGCCGATCCGCATGCCCTCAGTAGAAACCCTGACGCCGCGGCAAGGTCAAGCCCGTCCCTCCCGGCAGGTAGCATGGTCGGCACGGCAGACGAGCCGGGCGGGCGGCCGCGTGGAGATCCCCGGATCTCCCCGAGGAACGTCCGGGCTCCACAGAGCAGGGTGGTGGCTAACGGCCACCCGGGGTGACCCGCGGGACAGTGCCACAGAGAACAGACCGCCGGGGGCCTCGGCCCACGGTAAGGGTGAAACGGTGGTGTAAGAGACCACCAGCGCCTGAGGTGACTCAGGCGGCTAGGTAAACCCCACCCGGAGCAAGGTCAAGAGGGGACACCCCGGTGTCCCTGCGCGAACGATCGAGGGCTGCTCGCCCGAGTTCGCGGGTAGACCGCACGAGGCCGGCGGCGACGCCGGCCCTAGATGGATGGCCGTCACCCCGGCGACCGCGAGGTCCCGGGGCACAGAACCCGGCGTACAGCCCGACTCGTCTGCCCCTTCGGTCCCCGACCTGCCGCATCGCAGGCCAGGGGCCTTTTTTCATGGGACGCCACTCTCCCGCCGAGTCACCGGGGTGTCGGAGGTCTCCGATGTCTGCCGGTCCCGGGGCCGAGCTGCGGTGTCGCCCCGGGGACGGAGGGAGGGGCAGCCTCGGTGTGGGGAAAGAGAAGGAGCCTTGCCTCCGCGAGGTTCGTCGCGAAGCCGTACGGCTCCCACAGGTGGCCGTTCCACCGCTGGATCGCGCGGGGAGCGTCGGGGTTCAGATGCGATGCCCGCGGGCCGTCTCCGGTCACGAGGGGCACGGCACGGAGCTGCCCGATCCTCGCGTCCCGGCGCTCGGCCCACTCCGCGAGCGGTTCGTCGTCCATGGCCGGAGCGTAGTGGGTCAGGTGATCCGGTGCTCCCATCGCAGGGAAGAGGCCTGGTCGATCCAGTACAGGTGGGACGCGGGCGTCACGCGGAGCCGTACGGAGTCGATCTCCGGCGTCCCTGCGGCCCGCCAGGCGACGAGGGAACGTTCCACGTCGTCCCACAGGGCCACCGGGCCGCCTTGGCGGACGGTCCAGTTCTCGTCGTCGACGAGGAACTCGGCGAACGACTCCCTCTCCGGATCGAACAGGTACCGCAAGGGCGCCCCGTCACCGTCCGTCGCGCGGACGAACTGAGCGCCGGGCGCCGCCAATTGCGCGAGGAAGGCGGGCATCCACTCCTCCAGGACAAGAGGAGACACCTGAGTGCGCCGCTCACCGTCCGCGTACGCGGTCCGGGCGGAGAGATCGCCGGCCACGGGGGCCACTGCCTGGGCCCGCGCCTGCATGAAGGAGGAGCGCCCGATGATCGAGCCCTCGGCGGTGCCGTCGTCGCCGACCGTCAGTCTCGCGAGGCCGGTTCCCCACGGCCACGAGCCGACCGTACCGAGGACGACGCCTCCGGCTCTCGTCTGCCTGATCCACGCGTACGGGATGCGGCGGACCGCGCAGGTGGCGATGACCCGGTCGTACGGTGCCCGGTACGGGTGGCCGAGGAGACCGTCGCCCGTCACCGTCCACGTCGAGAAGCCGGCGGCTTCGAGTGCGGCGTCGGCGCGCGCGGCCACCTGTGCGTCGACCTCCACCGTGGTGACGTCGTCCTCGCCGAGGCAGTGGCACATCAGGGCGGCGGAGTAGCCGGTGCCCGTGCCGATCTCCAGGACGCGGTGGCCCCTCGCGAGGTCCAGAGTCTCGATCATGCCGACGACGGTTGCCGGGGCGGTCGAGGAGGACGTGGGCACACCCACGACGGGTCCGCCGGACCGGTCGGCGGTGAGGTGGCCGTCGAGCTGGGTGGTGAGGGTGTCGCCGTTGTATGCGATCTTCAGCCACTCGCCCGGGTCCGTGTTCGCGGCGGTGACGGGCCGCCAGGTCCGCCCCTCGTCCAGGAAGACTCCCGGATGGAGGAACCGCTCGCGGGAGACACTCTCGACGGCTGCACGCAGCCAGGGGGATTTCAGGACCCCCGCCTTCATGAGCGCGGTCGCCATGCGGCGTCGCTCTGATGTCGGGTCGGTCATCGGCGGTCTCCTTGTGCGAGCAGGTCGGCGAAGGCAGCGGACATCGGGAGGCCGGTCTCGGTCTCCAGCCACCCCCACTGTCCGTTGGGATTCAGTTCCAGCCACCAGTAGTCCCCGGTGCGGTCGACCGCGAGGTCGAAGCTTCCCGACACCAGACCCAGTCGGCCCAGGTAGGCATGCAGTCCCTCGGTCACCCGGTCGGGAAGGTGCTCCACGGTGTAGGTCAGGGCGCCGTAGTCCTTGCGCCAGTCCAGGAGGGCGGAGTCGATGCGTACGGCGAACGTCTGTCGGCCGACGATCAGCACGCGGACGTCGGCGACCTTGTCCACACGGGCCTGGAACAAGTGGGGGACGACTCGGACGCTGTCGTCGATCTCGTCGGCGGTGACCGGGTCCGACCAGCCGGTCACCGGCACGTTGTCACGCGTGTAAGGGGTCCATCGGAGTGTCTTGAAGATCGCTTGCTCCTGAGCCCGGATGAAATCGCGGGCTTCGTCCGGATCGTTGGTGACAAGGGTGGGAGGGATGGTGAAGCCGAGTTGCCGGGCGAGAACGAGCTGCGCGGGTTTGTAGTCTGCTGCGGCGACGCGCAGGGGGTGGTTGACCCACAGCGGGCCACTCAGGGCGTAGAGGGTGCCGCCGAGTCCGTAGCGGACCTGCGCCGCCGCGAACCGGGAATCGTCGGCGGACAGGTGGGGAAACGTAGGCCATTCCGGGCGGCGCCAGTACACCGACCGGACCTGGGTCACATCAGCGGTTCTCGTCGGGGTGCGCACCTGCCCGACCACCGAGGCCGGGCAGGTGCCGAACAGGGCCGAGACCGTGAGGTTCTCGCCGATGTCGGCGGGATTGAACCGGACCACCGGCACATCGCGCCGGTTGAGTTCGGTGATCACCATGTCGGCGGTGATGTCGTCCGCCTCGGTGGCCACCAGAACCGGCCTGTCCTCGGTGATGGCCATCAGTCCTGCGTGCTGTCCTGGTCGTGACCCTGGTCGTTCCGGGAGTCCGAGTTCGTCGTCGTGGAGGTCTCGGTGCCGGAGCTGGTGCCGTGCTTGCCCATCTCGACCACCCGCCCGGCAGGGTCGCGGAACACCCCGAGCTGCGTCGTGGGGTCGATGGCGACCGTGGCGTGGGGCCGGCGGATGACCGCCGGGTAGGGCGCGAGCCGGCCCGCACCCCACGGCCGCGTGGGGGAGGGGAGTGCGACAGAGGTGGTCATGGGACTCCTTGGGGCGAAAGGTGTGGTGCGGGAAGCCTGTGCCAGGGGCCGCGGACGGCGATCCACGGGGCGCGGCTCAGGGGCGAGCGGGCTGGATGTTGTCGGCCGCGGTCGTCCACTCGACTCCGGACGCCGGCCGGATGTGCGCGATGCGGACTGTGCCGTGGCTGTGGAGTTCGTGTGTGACGGCGACGAGCACACCCTCCCCACGCGAGGCGATGTCACGGACACGCGTGTCCAGGAGCGGGTGGTGCTCGTAGCCGTCGGAACCGACCGGATTCACTTCTCCGGCTCCCGCCTGGCCTCGGCGCGACGCATGAATCTCTGCCGGCCGCCGGCAGCTCGTAGCCGCAGAGCCCGGCTCGGCGCACCCGGCCGGGGCTCCGGCGGCGTGTACGTACGGCCGCTGGCGGCAGGGGCTCTGCGGGGCGGTCCGGAGGTCGTCACCCGGCGCTCCTCTCCGTGAGGGAGTCGCTCGGAGGCCCCTTCGGCCTCCGAGCGATGTGTGACCAGTGAACGACGATCCGTTACCTTCTCCCAGAGCTGACCTCGCGCAATACCCGGGCGTTTTCCAGGCGTTGGTACATGGCGGGTACGAGTGCGTGAAAGGGTTCTCGTGAGGGGAGACCTATGGCGTCGAGGCGTAAACAGTTCGCGGAACGGCGTGCGGCCCGGGGTTACTCTCAGGAGGAATTCGCGGCAGCGCTCTCGGCGGCCGCGTCCACCGTGGTCCGTTGGGAAAGTGGCCGCGCCACCCCGCGCCCCCACCAACGGCCTTGTATCGCACAGTTGTTGGGAGTGACCCTCCCCGAGCTGGAAGCCCTTCTCTCCGACGAGCAGCCGGCCGAGACGGCCGGGCTCTCCGCTGCTCCACCCCTCCTCCATGGTGATGATGACGACATGAAGCGCCGCGAAGTCCTGGGTCTGCTCGCCGTCACGGGTGCTCTGGTCGCCCTTCCCGATTCCGGCGAGGCCGCCCGAGGGCGGGCTGCGTCGACGCTCCTGGAG
Organism: Streptomyces sp. NPDC014861; assembly: GCF_043081625.1. NCBI lineage: Bacteria > Bacillati > Actinomycetota > Actinomycetes > Kitasatosporales > Streptomycetaceae > Streptomyces > Streptomyces sp. NPDC014861. Next base: position 526,649 of record NZ_JBIBWV010000004.1, on the reverse strand, counting down.
ACGGGGGACGCCTTGCATCGCAGCCTCTGGCAGGTCTACGCGCTGTCGGACTCGAAGCAGAGCGTCTTCCCCGCGGTGCGCGCACAGCTCGATGTGATGGCGAAGGGGCTGACCGAGCCCCGTACCGCTGCGGAGCGGTCTCGGCTGTGTCGGATGACGGCCGACCTCTACCAGCTCGTCGGTGAGCTGTTCTTCGACGCCAACCGGTACACCGACGCCGCGCAGTGCTACACGCTGGCCGCCAACGCGGCCCATGCCGGTGGCGACCACGACCTGTGGGCCTGTGCCATGACCCGTCACGCGTACGTCGAGCTGTACGCGCGCCGCGCGCACGCGGCCCAACCCCTGCTCGCGGCAGCGTTCCGTATCGCCCGGAGCGGAGACCACACGCTCTCCACCCGTCACTGGGTCGCGGCCGTCCAGGCGCAGGCGTACGCGGCCGTGGGCGATCTCGACGCGTGCGACCGGGCTCTGGACGAAGCCGAGAAGGTGCAAGCCCTCGACGGTGCCCACTCGCACAACGGCGGCTGGCTCCGCTTCGACGGCTCCCGCCTGGCCGAGGAAAGAGGGGCCTGCTACCTCCAACTGGGGCGCCCTGATCTCGCTGAGGAAGCGCTCACCGCGGCCCTTGCCCAGCCGCTGTCCCTGCGTCGCCGCGCCGCTGTTCTGAGCGACCTCGCCGTGCTGGGGGCGCACAGGCGGGACATCGACCAGGTCGTGCACTACGCGGAGCAGGCACTCGGACTGGCCGACCGGTCCGATTCGGGATTCATCGGCAAGAAGCTGGACGCGCTTCGCGGGCGTCTTGCCCCGTTCGTGTCCGATGACCGAGTCTCGATTCTTGATCACCGAATCGCGGCGCTTCCGCGCAGCGCATGACGAGAGGGGCACGCGTATGAACGACGGCCGGATCTTCCGCGAGGCGTGGATCGACGGGGTGAACAAGCACTATCCCGGCGAGCCGAAACCCGGCTACGTCACGCCGTGGGACGAGACGCCGGAGTGGGAGCGCGGGGCCGCAGCCGCTGTGTACGGGCAGGTGCGCGACTTCATCGAGGTCAGCGGCGGGCATGCGGCCCGGCTGACCCGCGAGCAGAAGGGCCGGTTCGTCGCGATCTGCTGGACCGCCCAGATGTTCAGGCACTTCGAGGACCCGAAGCCCGGATACGTCGCCGACTGGGCCGACCTGCCGGCCTGGCAGCAGGAGACGGACGCGGACATCTTCGAACGTATCGAGCGGGCCGTCTGACGTCAGGAGCGGCGACGTCCCCGTCCTGGCCGGGTGGGGACGTTCTGCCGTGTAGTCGCCGAAGGAGCCACGGAAGGGCCCTCCCTGCACGTTTGTGCAGGTCATGGCGCCGCGCCGACAGAACCCGGCGTACAGCCCGACTCGTCTGCCCCTTCAGGGCCCCGGAAGGGGCCCTTCTCGCGTGGGGCGGGAGGGCTCAGGCCAGGACCTCCACCGTCCAGTGGGGCTCGCGGTCGTCGGTGCGGATCACGACCGGCCTGGGGGCGGGGGTGGGCTCCTCGAAGAGGTCGCGGCCGAGGGCGAGGCCGTTCTGGGTGATGACGTAGGTGCCGGTGCCGAGGGCGGCGAGATCGGTGACGGTGGTGACGCCGTCGGGGGTGATCCGCTGGAGGCGCCAGACCGAGGCGGGGGTGTCGTCGGGGCGGACCAGGGCCGGGGAGCGGTCGGTGCCGGGGGCGGTGACCCGGTCCTCGGTGCCCTTCACGGTGAGGCGGAAGCCGCCGTCGGCGGCCCCGACTGCCCACTCGGCGGTGCGGTGCCGTTCGGCGGGGAAGCCCACCAGCGTGCCCTCGTGGACCCCGACCGGGGCCCCCTTCGCGTACAGCCTGACGATCCGGTCGTGCTCCGACATCGCTCCTCCAGCGGGGACGGGCGGTTTGGTGTCCCCGATACTGCCCGGGGCCCCCGCCGGGTCGCCGGAGGCTGTCGGGGGGCTCGCCCGACTGGCCCATCCCCGGCGCCGGAGCGGGGCGCGGGGCGCTCCGGCGGGTACGGCTGGGGCATGACCCTTCCTGTGGAACGACTCCGTGAGCCTGCCGTGCGCGCCTTCGTCGCCGCGCTGAACGCGAACGACCGGGCGGCCTTCGCCGACGCCCTCGCGCCCGGCGCGACCATGTCCGACGACGGCTCCGAGCGCGACCTGCGGGAGTGGACCGAGCGCGAGGTGTTCGCCTCGCACGGGCGGATGGCGGTGGAGAGCGAGGACGAGAACGGGCTCGCGCTCGTCGCCACCTACAGCAACGACACCTGGGGCGCGATGCGGACCGCCTGGCGGTTCACCGTCGAGGACGGGAAGGTGGCCCGCTTCGAGACCGGTCAGGCGCCCGCGGAGTAGGCGGGCGGGCCGTCAGCCGCGGCCGACGTAGGGCATGGTCGTGGCCATCACGGTGGCGAACTGCACGTTCGCCTCCAGCGGGAGGGCCGCCATGTGCACCACGGTCGCGGCGACGTCCGCCGCGGCCATCACCGGTTCGGCCGCGAGCTCGCCGTTGGCCTGGAGGATGCCGGTCTGCATGCGGGCCGTCATCTCGGTGGCCGCGTTGCCGATGTCGATCTGACCGCAGGCGATCCGGTACGGGCGCCCGTCCAGCGACAGCGACTTGGTGAGGCCCGTCATCGCGTGCTTCGTCGCGGTGTACGCGATCGAGTGCGGGCGCGGCACATGGGCGGAGATGGAGCCGTTGTTGATGATGCGGCCGCCCTGCGGGGACTGCTCCCTCATGGCGCGGAAGGCCGCCTGGGCGCAGAGGAAGGCGCCCGTCAGATTGACGTCGACGACCGCGCGCCAGGTGTCGTAGGACAGCTCCTCCACCGGGGTGCCGCCGCCCGCGAAGGTCCCCGCGTTGTTGAAGAGCAGGTCGACGCGGCCGAAGCGGTCCCGTACCGCGTCGAAGAGGGCCGCCACCGCCTCCGGTGAGGTCACGTCCGTGGGCACGGCGAGGACGCGGTCCCGCGCCAGGCCCTCGGCCGTCTCCTCCAGGGGCGCGAGCCGCCGGCCCGCGAGCGCCACCGACCAGCCCGCCTCCGCCAGGGCCCGTGCCACGCTCCGGCCGATGCCCGAACCCGCTCCCGTCACCACCGCGACGCCCATGCCGAACCCGCCTTCCAGCTCCGTGTCGCCCCCGGCCGCGCAGCGTACGCCAGACGTGTGCCCCATGAACTCATCCGTCCGACACGTGGATGACCTGTCCCCGACAAGGCGATGTCGCCCCGGACCCCTCGAATACCGACGGACAGCAACCGTCAGGGGAGGGGCACATGACACCCGCACCGCACCACACCTCGGCCCACAGCGAGGAACTCCGCGCCGCAGCACGCCACTTCGGCCGCCGTCGGTTCCTCACCGCGACCGGTGCGGCCGCCGCGCTCGCCTTCGCCGTCCAGCTGCCCTCGGCCGGCACGGCCGCCGCCGCGGAGCTGGACGGCCGCCGGATCACCGAGGACCCGTTCACCCTCGGCGTCGCCTCCGGCGACCCGCACCCCGGCTCCGTCCTGCTGTGGACCCGGCTCGCACCGCGCCCCTTCGAGCCCGGCGGCGGCCTGCCCGCCGAGCGGGTGTCCGTCCACTGGGAGCTCGCCCGCGACGAGCGCTTCACCCGGCCGGTGCGGCGCGGACGCGCCACCGCCCACCCCGAGTTCTCCCACACGGTGCACGTCGAGGTCGAACACCTGGAGCCGGGGCGGGAGTTCTTCTACCGCTTCCGCGCGGGGCAGTGGACCAGCCCGGTCGGCCGCACCCGTACCGCCCCCGCGCCCTGGGCCCGGCCGGCCCGGCTGCGGCTCGGCGCCGTCTCCTGCCAGGCCTACCACGACGGCTATTTCACGGCCTACCGGCATCTCGCCGAGGAGGACCTCGACGTCGTGTTCCACCTCGGCGACTACCTCTACGAGTACGCCGTGAACGCCACCGGAGGCGCCCGCGCCTACACCGACCGCGTCCTCCCGGCCGTCTTCGCCCGCGAGACGGTCACCCTGGAGGACTACCGGCTCCGCTACGGCCTCTACAAGTCGGACCCCGACCTGAGGGCCGCGCACGCCGCGCACCCCTTCGTCGTCACCTGGGACGACCACGAGACCGAGAACAACTACGCGGGCGGGACCCCCGAGAACGGCGTGCCGCCGGAGGAGTTCCTGCTGCGCCGCGCCGCCGCCTACCGCGCCTACTGGGAGCACCAGCCGTTGCGCAGCCCCCAGCTGCCCGAGGGGCCGGACATGCGGCTGTACCGGCGGCTGCGGTTCGGCCGGCTCGCCCAGTTCGACATCCTCGACACCCGCCAGTACCGCTCCGACCAGGCGTACGGCGACGGCTGGCAGGTCCCGGGCCCGCTCTCCGAGGACCCGGCCCGCACCATGACCGGCGCCACCCAGGAGCGCTGGCTCCTCGACGGCTGGCGCCGCTCCGACGCCCGCTGGAACGTCCTGCCCCAGCAGGTGGTCCTCGCCGAGCGCCGGGACCGGCCGACCGCCGACTTCAAGGTCTCCATGGACTCCTGGGACGGCTACCCGGCCTCCCGCGCCCGGATCCTGGCGGGCGCGCAGGCGGCGGGAGTGGAGAACCTGATGGTCCTCACCGGCGACGTGCACGTCGGGTACGGCTTCGACCTCAAGGCCGACTTCCGCGACCCCGGCTCCCGCACCGTCGGCACCGAGATCGTCGCCACCTCGATCGCCAGCGGCAAGGACGGCGCCGACCGCCCGTCGAACCACGACACGCTCATGCGGTCCAACCCGCACCTGAGGTTCTTCAACGGGCGGCGCGGCTACGTCACGGTGGAGCTCGGCGAGGAGAGCGCCCGCGCCGACTTCCGCACCGTCACGCACGTGACGACGCCGGGCGCCCCGGTCACCACCGCGGGCTCCTTCGTGACGGTGGCGGGCGACCCGGGGCTCACGCCCGCGTGAGCCCCGCCTCCTGCGGGTAGCGGACGCCGACGCGGTCCCGCACCGCGTCGAGCGTCCGCATCACCGCGAGGGTGCCGTCGAGCGGGACCAGCGGCGACTCGGTCTCCCCGGCCCGCAGACAGCGCATCACCTCGGCGGCCTCGTGGCGCAGCGAGTGCGGGTCGTCCGTGTTCGCGAACTCCTCCGGCTCGGCGCCCTCCCGGTGGAGCGTGAACCGCTCCGGGAAGAAGAAGCCGCGCGGCACCTCGATCCGGCCCTTCGTGCCGGTCACCGAGGCGGTCAGCGGGGTGTCCGCCTCCAGCGAGCAGGACAGCAGCGCCGAGGCGCCCGACTCCCAGCCCAGCAGCATGCCCGTGTTCAGGTCGACGCCCTCGGGGGAGAGGCGCGCGTGCGCCTGCACCGAGTCCGGCTCGCCGAGCAGCAGGTGGGCGAAGGACACCGGGTACACGCCCAGGTCGAGCAGGGCCCCGCCGCCGACCGCGGGGTCCCGCAGCCGGTGGTCCGGGCCGAAGGAGCCGGCGAGCCCGAAGTCGGCCTGCACGGTCCGCACCTCGCCGACGGCCCCGTCCCGAACCAGCTCCGCGAGCCGCCGGATCAGCGGGTTGCAGTACATCCACATGGCCTCCATGAGGAAGAGGCCGCGGTCCCGGGCGAGGCCGACCAGCTCCTGGGCCTCACGGGCGTTCAGCGTGAAGGCCTTCTCGCACAGGACCGCCTTGCCCGCCTCCAGGGCACGGCCGGCCGCCTCCCGGTGGGCGTGGTGCGGGGTCGCCACGTACACCACGTCGACCTCGGGGTCGGCGAAGAGCCCGTCCCAGCCGCCGTACGCCCGGGCGATCCCGAACCGGTCGGCGAAGGCGCGCGCCGACGCCTCGGTGCGCGACGCCACCGCCACCACCTCGGCGCCGTCCAGCTCCGCCAGATCCGTCGCGAACCGCTCGGCTATCCCGCCGGTCGCGAGAACGCCCCACCGTATGCCGTCGCCCATGCCGTCCCACCCCACTGGTTTCGTCCCGTCCGATCGAGCTGAGAGCATAGGCAAGGTTTCAACGAAATGGAGCGGTCGATGCCGGAAAGCGGCCAGAGAACAACACAAGGAAACATAGCCGGACCTTCCCCGGCCGCCTCCGCCCCCGCCGCCCGGCGGGTCGGGCTGCTCGTCACCCTCGTCCTCGGCGGGCTCACCGCTCTCCCCCCGCTGTCCATGGACATGTACCTGCCGGCACTCCCGGAGGTCACCCGCTCGCTGGCCGCCCCCGCCGCGACCGTACAGCTCACCCTCACCGCCTGCCTCGCCGGCATGGCCCTCGGCCAGCTTGTCGTCGGCCCCATGAGCGACAAGTGGGGCCGCCGCAGGCCGCTCCTCGCCGGCATGGTCGTCTACGTCCTCGCCACCGCCGTCTGCGCCTTCGCGCCCACCGCCGAGCTGCTCATCGCCTTCCGGCTCCTCCAGGGCCTCGCCGGCGCCGCCGGCATCGTCATCGCCCGCGCGGTCGTCCGCGATCTGTACGACGGCGTCGAGATGGCCCGCTTCTTCTCCACCCTCATGCTGATCTCCGGCGTGGCGCCGATCATCGCCCCGCTCATCGGCGGCCAGATCATGCGGATCACCGACTGGCGGGGCGTCTTCCACGTCCTCGCGCTCATCGGAGTCGCCCTCACCGTCGTCGTCTGGCGCTTCCTGCACGAGACGCTGCCCCCGGAGCGCCGCCAGGAGGGCGGCGTCGGGCAGGCCCTGCGCACCATGCGCGGCCTCCTCGCCGACCGGGTCTTCACCGGCTACATGCTGGCCGGAGGGCTCGCCTTCGCCGTCCTCTTCGCGTACATCTCCGCCTCCCCCTTCGTCGTCCAGGAGATCTACGGCGCCTCCCCGCAGACCTTCAGCCTCCTCTTCGGGCTCAACTCCATCGGCCTCGTCGCCGTCGGCCAGATCAACGGCAAGCTCCTCGTCGGCCGGGTCAGCCTCGACAAGGCACTCGGCTGGGGCCTCTCCGTCATCCTCCTCGCCGCGGTGGCGCTGCTCCTGATGACCAGCGGCGTCTTCGGCGAGGTCGGCCTCGTGCCGATCGCCGCCGGACTCTTCGTCCTCATGTCCGCGATGGGTCTGGCCATGCCGAACACCAACGCCCAGGCGCTGATGCGGACCCCGCACGCCGCCGGCTCCGCCTCCGCGCTCCTCGGCACCTCGTCCTTCCTCATCGGCGCGATCGCCTCGCCGCTCGTCGGCATCGCCGGCGAGCACACCGCCGTCCCCATGGCCGTCGTCCAGCTCGCCTGCGCGGTCGCCGCGCTCGCCTGCTTCCTCCTCCTGTGCCGCCCCTGGCGCGCCGCCCGGGGTCCGGCCGCGGTCTGATGTGACGATCCGGGGGTGTGCCACTACTGCGGTTGCCGGGACATCCCCCTGATCAAGGAGTTCATCGCCGAGCACGAGGCCGTCACCGACCTCGGCGGCGACGCGGTCCGCGCCCTCGAAGCGGGCGACCGCGCGCGGGCGGCGTCCCTCGCCGCCGAGATGACGGTGCTGCTGCGACGGCACTGGGCGGGCGAGGAGGCGGGACTCTTCCGCGTCATGGCCGAGAACGAGGAGTACGCGGGGTACGTGGCGGCGCTCGTCACCGAGCACCGCGAGCTCGACGCCTTCCTCACCGGCCTCGACCTGGACGAGCCCGCGCAGCGGGAGGCCTTCGTCTCGGCGGTCTCCGAGCTCCACGACCACATCGCCAAGGAGGAGGACGGCCTCTTCCCCGCCTCCCTCACGGAACTCACGGGCGAGCAGTGGAACAGGGCGATGTCCGCCCGGCGCGACGTCCGGGGCGCGTGACGGGGACGCGTGACCGGGGCGGACCGGTGCCGCGGTCCGCGGCGGGACGGGGGCGCGGAGGCGACGCCTAGACTGGATCGGTGAACGCCTCCACCCCCTCCGCCGAGTCCCTGCGTGCCGCCCTCGCCGGGCTGCTGGACGGGCTTCCGCCCTCGCAGACCGCCAAGGCCGTGGAGCGGCTGATCGCGCACTACCGGGGCACGACCCCCACCGACGCGCCCGTGCTCCGGGACCGCTCGGACGTGGCCGCGTACGCGGCCTACCGGATGCCCGCCACCTTCGAGGCCGCCCGCGCCGCCCTCGGGGCGCTGCGGGCCGCCGCGCCCGGGTGGGTGCCCGGCGGCCACACGGACGTCGGCGGCGGGACGGGCGCCGCGAGCTGGGCGGTCGCCGAGGCGTGGGACGGGGCCCCGCCGCGTACCACCGTCCTCGACTGGGCCGAGCCCGCGCTCGCCCTCGGCCGCGAACTGGCCGCCGGGACCCTGGACGCCGAATGGCGCCGCGAGCGCATCGGCACCGCGCTCCGGCTCGCCGACACGGACCTGGTCACCGTCTCGTACGTGCTCAAGGAGCTCACCGAGGCCGACCGGGTCGCGCTCGTCACCGAGGCGGCCCGGGCCGCGCGCGGCGCCGTCGTGATCGTCGAACCCGGCACCCCGGACGGCTACGAGCGGATCATCGCCGCCCGCTCCGTCCTGATCGACGCCGGCCTCACCGTCGCCGCGCCCTGCCCGCACAGCGGCGCCTGCCCGATCGAACCCGGCACCGACTGGTGCCACTTCGCGGCCCGGGTCAGCCGGTCCTCGCTGCACCGCAAGGTGAAGGGCGGCTCGCTCCCGTACGAGGACGAGAAGTACGCGTACGTCGCCGCGACCAGGTTTCCCGTGACCCCGGCCCCCGCCCGCGTCATCCGCAAGCCGCAGCTCCGCAAGGGGCTCGTCCAGCTCGACCTCTGCGGCCCCGGGGGGCTGGGCCGCGAGACCGTCACCAAGCGCCACGGGTCCCTCTACAAGCGGGCCCGTGACGCCGAGTGGGGAGACTCCTGGCCGCCGGAGCCGGTCGAGGACCGGGCCTGACCGAGGACCGGGCCTGACCGAGGACCGGGCCTGATCGAGGACCAGGCCTGATCGGGGTCGGGGTCAGGGGCGGGATCGGGGTCGGGGTCGGGGTCGGGAGGGCGTCAGGACGCTAGGGCCGCAGCTCCTGGGTGCAGCACTTCACGCTGCCGCCGCCCTTGAGGAGTTCGCCCAGGTCCATGCCGACGGGGTCGAAGCCCCGGGCCCTCAGCGGGGCGAACAGGCCGGTCGCCGTCTGCGGCAGCAGCACGTGCCGGCCGTCGCTGACCGCGTTGAGGCCGAGCGCCGCCGCGTCCTCGTCGGTGGCCAGGAGGGCGTCGGGGAAGAGCCGGGCGAGGACGGCACGGCTGCCGGGGGAGAAGGCGTCGGGGAAGTACATGACCTCGTCGGCCGCCTCGTCGAGGACGCACAGCGCCGTGTCCAGGTGGTAGTAGCGCGGGTCCACCAGCTCCAGGCCGATCACCGGCCGTCCGAAGAACTCCTGGGCCTCGCCGTGGGAGAGCGGGCTGGAGCGGAAGCCGGTGCCGGCCAGGATCCAGGACGCGGTGACGGCGAAGTCGCCCTCGCCCTCGTTGACGTGCCGGGGGAGCCACAGGTCCTCCTCCGCCCAGCCGCTCCGGCGGAACCAGTCCAGGTGCGCCTCGGCCTCCGCCGTCCGCTCGGGGTAGGCGAACCGGGCGCCGAGGACCCTTCCGCCGACGACGGTCGCGCCGTTCGCCGCGAAGACCATGTCGGGCAGCGCCGGGTCGGGGTCGAGGAGTTCGACGGTGTGCCCGAGGGCGAGGTAGCGGTCGCGCAGGTCCTCCCACTGGGCGAGGGCGAGCGGCAGGTCGACGGGTTTCGTCGGGTCCATCCACGGGTTGATGGAGTACGTCACCGAGAAGTGCGCGGGTGGGCACATCAGGTAGCGGCGGGGCGAGGACTCGCGCGGAGTGGAGCGCAATCGGGCCTCCTCACGGACGGCGGCCCGCCGGAGCGGACCGTGGATCGGTGGAGCCATGGTCCGCTCTCGGGGCCCGGAGCGCAGTGGACCGTTCGGGTGGTTCGTGCCCCGCACACCTGGGCGATACGGCGGTGCCGCGAGGGCGCGGTGCCGTGATCACGAGGGACGAGACGGGTCGTCTCGCCGGGTGGTAGGTTGGGCGCCATGCCCGCACACCAGGACTCCGCCGAGGTCCCCGCCGCCGAGACGCCCGCCGCCAAGGCCTCCACTGCCAGGACGTCCGCCGCGAAGGCCTCCTCCGGCACCAGGACGTCCGCCGCCAAGGCCCCGGACGCCTCCCGCCGCAGCGAGCGCTCCCGCCGCGCCATCTTCGACGCCGCCCTCGCCCTCGTCTCCGAGACCGGCTACGCGAAGACCACCGTCGAGGGCATCGCCGCCCGCGCGGGCGTCGGCAAGCAGACCATCTACCGCTGGTGGCCCTCGAAGGCGGCCGTCCTCCTCGACGCCTTCCTCGACCTCGCCGCCCGCGCCGCCGAGGAGGCCGGCGCGGCGGAGGGGCAGACCGAGCTGCCCGACACCGGTGACCTCGCCGCCGACCTCCGGCTCGTCCTGCGCGCCACCGTCGACGAACTCGCCAACCCCCGCTACGACGCCCCCACCCGCGCGCTCGCCGCCGAGGGCTCCACCGATCCCGAGCTCGGCGCCCGCTTCACCGAGAGCCTCCTCGAACCGCAGCTGAACGTCTTCGCCCGCCGCATCGAGGCCGCCCAGGCCGCCGGCCAGGCGGACCCCGGCGTCGATCCCCGGCTCGCCACCGAACTCCTCGTCGGCCCTCTCCACCACCGCTGGCTGCACCGCACCGGCCCGCTCACCCACGCCTACGCCGACGCCCTCGTCGACCTCGCCCTGCGCGGCCTCACGCCCCGCGCGTGACGGGCGTGAGCGTCGTCACCGGCCCCCGGTTCCCCACTCCGGTCACCCGGGGAGCAGGATGGTGGGACCATGGGCAAGAGCCGAACGGGCGAGCATGAGGTGTGAGGGGATAGATGGGCGACGGCATCGGCCGCTACCGCGGCACGGAGAGCAAACTCGCACAGTGGCTGCGCAGGCGCCCGAAACGCACCGCGGCCGACGACGGGAACACCCGCGAGACGCTGCTCCTGGCCGTCGCCGCCGCAGGCCTGCCCCTGGCCCCCGCCGCCCACCCCGTCGGCTACAGCTGCTCCTGTGAGCGGATCGGCTGTCCCACCCCCGCCCGGCACCCGGTCTCCTTCGCCTGGCAGACCCAGTCGACCACCGACCGCGCGCAGATCGAGCGCTGGGTACGGAACCAGCCCGAGGCGAACTTCATCACCGCCACCGGCATGGTCCACGACGTCCTCGACGTGCCGCTGGCCGCCGGCCGCGCCGCCCTCGACCGCCTCCTCGCCGAGGGCGTCGAGGTCGGGCCCGTCGCCGAGTCCGCGGACAGCACCGGCGACGGCGGCCGGATGCTCTTCTTCACCGCCACCCGAGGCACCCCCGAGGACGAGGACGAGTGGTGGCCCTGCGAGCTGGACTGCCATCCCGAGACCATGGACGAGCATCCCGGCCTGCGCTGGCACTGCCGCGGCAGCTACGTCCTGGTACCGCCCGCCCGGCTGCCCGGTGACGAGGACGACCACCCGGTCGTCGGCTGGGTCCGCGGCCCCGAGCACGCCCTGCCCGACCCGCTGAACCTGCTGGAGACGCTCACCGACGCCTGTGCCCGGCACGCCGCCCAGCGCGAGGCCGACGGCGACGAGCACGCGGCCCACTCCGTCGCCTGGCCCCTCACCCGCTGACCCCGCCGGATCACCCTCACCCGTCGAGCCCGCCGGGCGCGCTCACCCGCCGCCGCTGTCGTCGGGGCTACGAGCCCTCGACCGCCACCACGCCCTGGAGCCGGCCCGCGAACGTGACCGCGTCCCGGTCCGAGCCCGCCGGCTTCACCAGGACGACCTGGCTCGACACCCACTCCTTGGTCACCGTGTTCACGATCTCGCCCTTCATCAGGGCCCGCAGCTCGGGGCCCAGCTTCGGCCGGTAGCCCTTCGCCGTCGTCTGCCGCTCGAAGTGGCGGCTCGCGAAGAAGACCAGCGCCCCGCCGTCCTTCGTGCCCAGCGCCAGCGGCGCGAAGTCGCCCGTGTCGGCGGCCCGGTCGATGAACTGGACGGCCAGGCCGGGCCGCGCGGCGGTACGGGCCCGCTTGTCGCGCCACTCGGTGGTGTGCGGACCGGCGGCGAACGGACCGGCCCCGCCGTCCTTCAGGTACGCGGCGTACCGCGCGCTCAGCGCGCCGGGGGCGACCGCGAGCGCGCCCGTGTCGGCCGCGACCGACACCTCGTCCCCCTCCGCCTCGGCGAACTCGGGCACCTCGTCCGGGCCGAGGATCACCAGATGGGCGGCCTTCCACGCCTCGTCCGGGCCGTTGCGGACGAAGGCCACCAGCCAGCGGTTCTCCGCCCCGGCCGTGTTGTCGTCCCGGTTGGCGTCGGTGTCCGCGACGAACCAGCGCGGCCAGCCCGCCTTCCGGGGCACCAGGAAGCGGGCGTCGCGCAGTTCCAGCGGCTTGTGGTCCGGGTTGCCCCCCGGCTGGGTCACCGACTTCGACTTCAGGCCGGCCTGGTTGATCGCCCCGAGCGGGCCGGTCACCTGGCGGGCGTCGAGCGTCGGGTCGTTGGCCTTGTCGGCGCGGTTGAACGCGGTGACGAAACCGGCCAGCGCCGCCGTCGCCTCCTCCGCCGTCGCACCCGGCACCACCGCGGTCCCGCCGTGGACGGTCACACAGCCGCTCGCCGTCAGCGCCACGGCGGTCACCGCGGCGACGGACGCCAGGGCCCTCGCCGGACGCCGCCCCCGCCGCTCCCCGGACCGCCGGGTCTGCCGCTCCAGCCTCAGCCTTCTCATCGGTCGCCTTCTGCTTCTCCACGCGCACGGACGGACCCGACCCTATCGGGGCGGGGAAGGGCGCGAGCGCCGGGACCGGATACAGCGCCCACACCGTGACCTGAGGGGCCGTCGGGCCCCGCGCCGGCTCAGCCGGCGGGCACCGCCGGCCGGTCCGGGTGATGTCCGTCCCGCCGCGGGACGACCTGGGGGACGCCGGTGCGCGGGTGCGGGAAGACCTCCACCGGCTGCCGGTAGACCCGGCTCAGCAGCTCCTCGTCGAAGACCTCGGCAGGCGGCCCGTCGGCGGCCACTCCGCCGCCGTGCACGATCCCCACCCGGTCCGCGTGCGCCGCCGCGAGCCCCAGGTCGTGCAGGACGACCACCACCGCGTCCCCGGCCGCCGCCCGCTCCCGGCAGACCCGCAGCACCAGTTCCTGGTGGCGCAGGTCGAGCGCGGCCGTCGGCTCGTCGAGCAGCAGCAGCCCCGTCCGCTGGGCCAGCACCCGGGCCAGCGCCACCCGGGCCCGCTCGCCGCCGGACAGCGCGGAGAACGGGCGCGCGGCGAACTCCGTCACCTCGGTCGCGGCCATCGCCTCCGCCACGGCCGTCTCGTCGTCCGCCTCCCGCGCGGTCCCGGCCCACGGGGCGCGGCCCATCCGGACCACGTCGGCCACCGGGAAGGGGAAGGACAGCTCGGCGGTCTGCGGCAGCACCGCCCGCCGCAGCGCCAGTTCGGGCGCGCTCCACGCGTCGGCGGCCCGGCCCCCGATCCGTACCGTCCCCGCCTCGGGGGCCAGGTCCCCGGCGAGCACGGACAGCAGGGTCGACTTGCCGGCGCCGTTGGGCCCCACCAGGGCCAGCACCTCGCCGGCGCGCACCCCGATCCGGGCCCCGTCGAGGACGGCCCGCCGCCCCCGCACCACCCGGATCCCGTCCGCGTCGGCGACGGACCCGCCGGGCTCCACGGGCGTCGGCAGCGCCTTCGTACGCCTCCTGAACACGTCGATCACGCCCAACCACCCTGCTTCCTGCGGGTCCTGCGGAGCAGCCAGAAGAAGAACGGGCTGCCGATGAGGGCGGTGAGGACGCCCAGGGGGAGTTCGGCGGGGGCCGCGAGGGTGCGGGCCGCCAGGTCGCCGGCGGTGAGGGCGACCGCGCCGCCGAGCGCGCTGCCGGGGATCAGGAAGCGGTGTCCGGGGCCGTTCGCCATCCGGAGCACGTGCGGGATCACCAGGCCGACGAAGGTGACGATGCCGGAGACCGCGACGGCCGCCGCCGTCAGCAGCGCCACCACCAGGATCAGCGCGATCCGCAGCCGCTCCACCTCCACGCCCAGGTGCCGGGCGGGCCGCTCGCCGAGCGCGAGCAGGTCGAGCCGGCGGGCGTAGAGCGGGGCGACGGCGAGGCCGAGCAGCGCGCACGGCAGCACCGCGAGCACCTTCGGCCAGGTGGCCTGGGCCAGCGAACCCAGCTGCCAGAAGGTGATCTGGCTGATCTGCGCGTTGTCCGCGAAGAAGATGAAGAGCCCGATGAGGGCGCCCGCGAAGGCGGTGACGGCGATGCCGGTGAGGATCAGCGTGACCACCTCCGTCCGGCCGCCCGAGCGGGACATCGCGTACACCAGCACGACGGTGACGAGCCCGCCGGCGAAGGCGAAGACGGTCACCGTCCAGGTGCCGAGGAATCCCGCGCCCAGCACGATCGCGCCGACCGCGCCGACGGCGGCGCCGGAGGAGATGCCGATGACGCCGGGTTCGGCCAGCGGGTTGCCGAAGACGCCCTGCATCAGCGCGCCGGCGCAGCCGAGGGAGGCGCCGACGAGGAGGGCCAGCACCACCCGGGGCAGGCGGATGTTCCACAGCACGCTCTCGGCGGTCCGGTCGAGAGCGTGCCCGCCGAGGCCGATCCGGTGCTGGACGGAGGCGAGGACGTCACCGAGCGGGATCTCGTACGCGCCGATGCCGGCCGACAGCAGGGCGAGCAGCAGCAGCGCGGTGAGCAGCCCGCCGGTGAGCAGCGCGGTGCGGCCGCGGCGGTGCGCGGGGCCGGGGGTCTTCCCGGGGCCCTCGGCGGCCGTCGGGTCCGCGGGGTCCGCCGGGGAGGCCGCGCGTTCCTGGAGCGCCGTCACTTCTTCGCCCCGTACAGCTGGTCCACGAGCGAGGCGAGCACCTGGTCGGTGCGCGGGCCGTAGTTGAGGAGGACGCCGTCGTCGACGGAGACGACGCGGCGGTCGGCGCCGGCCGGGGTCTCGGCGACGCCGGGGATCTTCACCAGTCCGTCGACCCCGCCGACGGACTGGAGGCCCTTGGTCATGACGAGGATCGCGTCGGGGGCGGCCTGGGCGAGGGCCTCGGTGGTGATGGGGGTGAAGTCCTTCTTCAGCCCCGACTCCTTGCCCGCGTCGACCGCGCCGGCCGCCTCCAGGAGCGAGCTCGCCCCGGACTCGGCGCCGCCGAGGAGGTAGACGGCGGCCGAGCCGCGCACGTAGAGGAAGGCGACGCGCGGCCTGTCGGCGTGGGCGGGGATCTTCTCCCTCACGGCGTCGAGCCGTTCGGCGGTCCGCTCGCGCAGCTCCTCGCCGGCGGCGGGCACGCCGAGGGCGGCGGCCACGTCGTCGATGCGGCTGCCGACGTCGTCGAGGTCCTTGGCGGCCGGGACGACGACGAGCGGGACGCCGGCGTCGCGGATCTGGGCGATGGCCTCGGCGGGTCCGGTGGTGGACTCGGCGAGGACGAGGGTCGGCTTGAGCGAGAGGACGCTCTCGGCGGAGACGTCGTGGGCGCGGGTCACCACCGGGAGGTCCGCGGCCTGTTCGAAGGTGGCGGTGACGTCCCGGGCCACGACCCGGTCGCCGAGGCCGAGGGTGAAGACGATCTCGCTGAGCGAGCCGCTGAGCGGCACGATCCGCTCCGTCGAGTCGACGGTCACCCGGCGTCCGTCGGCTGAGCCGACGGTGACGGGGAGCTGGGGGGAGGCGGGGGAGGAGAGCGGTTCGACCCGGTCGGGGGCGGCCGCCGCCTTCGCGGCGGGGGCGGCCTTCGGAGAGTCGCCGCCGCCGCACCCGGTCGCCGTGAGGGCGAGGGCGATTACTGCTGTCAGCGCTCCCGCGAGGCGAGTTCTGCGCACCGGACACCGTCCTGTCGTTCCGCTTCGGAAGTTCGTGGCCCGGCTTCCGTGGGAGGGGTTCCCGCCGGGACCAGGGATACCTTAGGTTAGCCTTACCTCACCCGCTAGCCCTCGGAGGGGTGCTCCATGCTGCTGTCCAGACCCTGCCGCGCACTGGCCGTGACCCTGTTCGCGGCCCTGCTCGCCGCCCTCGTGCCGGCCGCCGGCGCCCACGCGGAGAGCCGCCCGGTGCAGGGCGGCCGACTGGACTGGGGCATCAAGTCCTCCTTCCAGAGCTACGTCACCGGCCCCATCGCGCAAGGCAGTTGGAACCTCACCGGGGGTGCGGCCACGGTCGGCTCCCAGTACCGCTTCCACTCCGCGCAGGGCTCGTACGACGCCGAGACCGGTGCCTTCGAAGCCGCCTTCGGCGGCGGCGTCCACTTCACCGGACACCGCAAGGCCGACGGCACGAACGAGCTCGACCTCACCATCAGCCGGCCCCGGATCCGCATCCAGGGCGGCGCCGGCACCCTCTACGCCGACATGGCGAGCAAGGCCAAGGGCAGCGGGCGCACGACCGTCAGCGCGCAGGTTCCGCTTGCGAGCCTGAACCTCGGCGGCATCGACATGCGCGGCGGCACCGGCTCCGTCTCGCTCGCCGGCGTCCCCGCCACGCTCACCTCCCAGGGCGCCTCCGCCTTCGCCGGCTACTACCCGGCGGGCACCGCGCTCGACCCGATCAGCCTCACCGTGGACGTGCGGGCCGCCCCGGCGACGAAGGCCCCGTCCACCCCGCCGCGTACGACCGCCCCGCCGACGACCGCTCCGGCCACGACCGCTCCGGCCACGGCCACTGCGAAGCCCACGGCGACCGCCGGCACCCCGCTGAGGACCGCCGCCGTCGACTGGGGCGTCCGCCGCACCTTCCGCGAGTACGTCACCGGCGCCATCGCGCAGGGGAAGTGGACCCTCGCCGAAGGCGCCCAGGACGGCGGAGCCCTCTTCCGCTTCCCCTCGGGCACCGGCCGCTTCGACCCCGCGGCGGGCACCCTCGACGCCGCCTTCGCCGGCAGCGTCCGCTTCACCGGCACCCACCTCGACCTCACCCTCGCCGAGGTCACCGTCAAGGTGACCGGCGGCACGGGCACCCTCGCCGCCGACGTCACCAGCGCCGGGAAGACCGAGAAGAAGGTCCCGCTCGTCACCTTCCCCGCCCGCGGACTCGCCCCGAAGAACGGCCTCGCCGTCGTCACCGAGGCACCCGCCACCCTCACCGCGGGCGGCGCCCGCGCCTTCGGCGGGATGTACAAGGCGGGCACCGTGATGGACCCGGTCTCCCTCGCCGTGTCCGTCGACGCGGCCGCCGCGCTCCCGGCCCTGCCCGACCTGGGCAGCGAGCCCACGGCCACCCCGTCCGCCGCGGCCACCCCGTCCGCCGCGAGCCCCTCGGCCTCCGCCGCGCCGGTGACCGCCGCCGCCTCTTCGGACTCCGGCACGCCGGTCGGCGTCTACGCCGGGATCGGCGCGGGCCTCCTGGCGGTCGCCGTCGCCGCGTACGTGCTCCTCCTCCGCCGGCGCCGCACCGCGCAGCCGGCGGACGCGACCGGCCCGGGTGACACGAACGGGGCGCCCAAGCCCACCGACTGACCCCCCGAGCCCCCCGAGCCCCCACCCCGAGTCCCACCCCGCACAGGCCCGCGCAAGACGCCCGTGCGGCGGCCCCCCACACCCTCGTGCGCCCCCGCACACCCCCCGAACCCCCCGTTCCCGCCTAGGAGACCACCCGACATGGCCACCCGTATGCGCCGTCCCGTCACTCTGGCCGCCGCCGTCACCACGGCCGCCGCCCTGAGCGCCGGTGCCCTGACCCTCGCGCTCCCCGCGGCCGCCGCCGACACCCCGGCCCCGCCGCTCCCCCTCGTGGAGGGCACCCTGGACTGGGGCATCAAGCAGTCCTTCCGCAACTACCTCGCGCAGCCCTTCAGCAAGGGCAGGACGACGATGGAGGGCGGCGCGACCCAGGCCGCGGGCAACGGTGTCTTCACCTTCGTCGACGGTGCCGGCACCTACGACATGACGAGCCACGCCACGGCCACCGCCTTCAAGGGCGGCGTGCACTTCGAGGCCCACGACGGCGCCCTCGACATCCGCATCTCGGACGTCAGGCTCAAGACCGCCGGTTCCGCGGCCCCGACCGGCGAGATCACCGCCGACGTCGTCACCAAGGAGAAGGACGGCACCTTCACCACCCGCAACGACGTCTCCTTCGCCGCGCTCGACATGACCGGCGTCCGGCCCGGCCAGGGCCCCGGCGGCGCGATGGTCTTCAAGGACATACCGGCCAAGCTCACCGAGAAGGGCGCCGCCGCGTTCGCCGGGTTCTACAAGGAGGGCGATGCCCTCGACGCCGCCACCCTCACGGTGAAGGCCGGCCCCCGCCCGACCCCGCCCACGACGCCGCCCACCACCCCGCCCACCGCCACGCCGACGACGACCCCGCCGACCACGCCCCCGACCACCCCGCCCACCACGCCGCCCACCACCGCGCCGACCACCCCCACGACGGCCCCGACCACCACCGCCCCCACCACCGCGCCCCCCACCACCCCGGCCCCGACCACCACCGCGCCGAGCCCGACCTCCACCACGACCACGCCCGCCGAGGAGCCCGGTGTCGTCGCGGGCCGGCTCACCTGGGGCGTCCTGGAGCGCTGGCGCGTGTACGTCGCCGAGCGCTGCGGCGGCAGCGTCACCCCGGCCGCCGGGGCGACGAAGTCCGGTTCCGCGTACGCCTTCCAGGTCGACGAGGCCGAGCTCGACGCGAACGCCCGCACCCTCGCCGCCTCCTTCACCGGCCGTGTCGACTTCGTCTGCGCCGCGCACGGCATCGACTGGCGCATCGGCGGCGTGAAGATCGCCGCCGACGGCACGAAGGGCAGCATCACCGCCGACGTCACCACCGCCGACGGCACGAAGAAGGGCGTGCGCTTCGCCGAGCTCGACCTGGCGAAGGCGGACTGGACCCCGAAGGACGGGGTCGTCACCCTCGCCGCCCTCCCGGCGAAGCTGACCGCCGACGGCGCCGCCCTCTTCGCCGCCCCCGGCGGCGCGTCCTTCTACGACGCGGGCCTCGCCCTGGAGCCGGTGACCGTCTCCCTCGCCCTGGACAAGGACGCCACCCTGCCGCCCACCGGCTCCACCGGCTCCACGGGCTCCACGGGCTCCACCGGCACCAGCGGCTCGGGCACGACCGGCTCGGGCACGACCGGCTCCGGCACCACCGGAGCGGGCACGGTCGGCGGCGGCGGCACGGTCGGCGGGGGTGGCACGGTCGGCGGTGGCACCGCCGGCGGCTCCGGCGCCCTCGCCGCCACCGGCTCCTCCACCCCCACCGGCCTGCTGGCCGGTGCCGCCGCGCTCATCGTCGCGGCGGGCGGTGCGGTCGTCGTCGCCGCCCGCCGTCGTACCGGCGGTGCCGAGAGCTGACCGCCCGTAACACCGCAGCACCAGCAGTACCGCAGCACCAGCAGCACCCGCGTCACCCGAAGACCGCCACCCCCCAACAGGCAGGGCCGCACCCCGGAAACGGAGGTGCGGCCCTGCCGCATGCCCCTGGATGGTTCAATTCCGCCATGAACACGACTGCCACCGACGTCACGGAGATCGACGTCCTGCGGGTCTTCTGCGCGGGCGACGGCCGCCACGGCAACGCCCTCGGCGTCGTACGGGACGGCCGCACCCACCCCGACGAGGCGTCCCGGCAGGCGCTCGCCAAGGAACTCGGCTACAGCGAGACCGTGTTCGTCGACGACCCCGAGCGCGGCGTCGTCGACATCTACACCCCCGGGCTGCGGCTCCCCTTCGCGGGGCACCCGCTCGTCGGCGCCGCCTGGCTGCTCGACCTGGAGGTCGTCCACCCGCCCGCGGGCGAGGTCTGGGTGCGTGGGGACGGAGAGTTCACCTGGATCGAGGCGCGCGCCGAGTGGGCGCCGCCGCGCACCCTGCGCCGGTACGGCTCGGCCGCCGAGGTGGAGGCCCTGGAGGTCCCGCCGCCGGGTGAGTGGATCTACGCCTGGGCGTGGGAGGAGGAGGCCGCCGGACGGATCAGGGCGCGCGCCTTCCCCGGGCGCGGCGACGGCATCGACGAGGACGAGGCCACCGGCGCGGCGGCGCTGCTGCTCACGGCGGAGCTGGGCCGGGCCCTGAACATCACACAGGGCCGGGGTTCGCAGCTGCTCACTGCCCCCGGCCCTGACGGCATCGTGGAGTTGGGCGGACGGGTCCGCCTGGAGGGCACGCTCACGCGCTGAGCCCCGCGCGACGCGAGGCGTCCACGTGCCGGGCGTGCCCCGTGGGTCTCAGGCGCTGAGCGGGAACTCGACGCCCAGCTCGCGGAAGACGCCGGTGTTGAAGGCGAAGGCCCGCTTGCACTCGTCGACGATCCGCTGCTTCTCCAGGTCGTCCGCGTTCACCTGGTCGAGGAGCTCGCGGTAGGTCCGCTTGAACGCGGCCGGGTTGCCGATCGCGTCGAAGACGTAGAACCGCACGCCGTCGCCCTTGCGGTCGAAGCCCCAGGTCCGCTCGGCCTTGTCGCGGATGATCTGACCGCCCGACAGGTCGCCCAGGTAGCGCGTGTAGTGGTGGGCGACGTACCCGGCGGGCCAGGTGCGGGCGCACTCGGCGACCCGCTCGGCGTACGCCACGGTGGCCGGCAGCGCCGAGACGCCGGAGCGCCAGTCGGGGCCGCGCAGGTGGGCGAGGTCGGCCTCCAGGGCGGCCGTGCGGAAGAGCTCGGGCTGTATGAACGGCCCGGCGACCGGGTCCTCGCGCAGGGCCTCCGCGCCCTCCTCCAGGGCCTGGTACACGAACCAGAGCTGCTCGGTGTAGCGGGCGTACGCGTCCACGCCCAGTCGTCCGCCGAGGAGGTCGCCCATGAAGGACGAGGTCTCCGCCTCCGTGTGCTGCTCGTGCGAGGCCGTGCGGATGAGGGTGGAGAAGGGCGTGTCCAAGGCGTGCCTCCGGGACCGATGGGGCGGGAACCAGTTGACCCGATTTTGCAAGGTTAGGCTTGCCTAAGTCAACTGGTTCCCGACGACCTGTCGGTAAAGCTTGTACCCCCGGGGGTGGTCAGGGCAACGTAAGAATCTCCGCTCCGGTCTCGGTGACCACGAGGGTGTGCTCGAACTGGGCAGTCCGCTTGCGGTCCTTGGTCACCACCGTCCAGCCGTCCTCCCACATGTCGTACTCGTGGGTGCCGAGGGTCAGCATCGGCTCGATGGTGAAGGTCATGCCGGGCTGGATGACGGTGGTGTGGTGGGGCGAGTCGTAGTGCGGGACGATCAGGCCGGAATGGAAGGACGAGTTGATGCCGTGCCCGGTGAAGTCCCGCACGACGCCGTAGCCGAACCGCTTGGCGTACGACTCGATGACGCGGCCGATGATGTTGATCTGCCGGCCGGGCTTCACCGCCTTGATCGCGCGGTTCAGCGACTCCCGGGTGCGCTCGACGAGGAGCCGGGACTCGTCGTCGACGTCGCCGCACAGATAGGTGGCGTTGTTGTCGCCGTGGACGCCGCCGATGAACGCCGTGACGTCCAGGTTCACGATGTCGCCGTCGCGCAGCACCGTGGAGTCCGGGATGCCGTGACAGATGACCTCGTTGACCGAGGAGCAGAGCGACTTGGGGAAGCCCCGGTAGCCCAGGGTCGAGGGATAGGCGCCGTGGTCGCACAGGAACTCGTGCGCGACCCGGTCGAGCTCATCGGTGGTGACGCCCGGGGCGATGTGCTTGGCGGCCTCCTCCATCGCCTGCGCGGCGATGCGGCCGGCGGTCCGCATCAGCTCGATGGTGTCGGAATCCTGCACCTCGGGCCCCGTGTACGGGGTGGGGGCGGGCTTCCCGACGTACTCGGGGCGGCGGATCGAGCCCGGGACGGAGCGGGTGGGGGAGAGCTCCCCCGGAACGAGAAGCGACTGGCCAGACATACCAGCGAGTCTAACGACCGTGTCTGGGGCAGCATGGTCCCGAGGGAAGGAGCCGACGACCATGGCCCTGTTCAAGAAGCGCACGGCCGGAAAGCCGGGCGAGTGGTACTACTGCCTGGAGCACAAGAAGGTGGAGGAAGGGCCCGAGTGCCCGGCGAAGAACCGATTCGGCCCCTACGCCACCCGTGACGAGGCGACCCACGCCATGGAGACCGCCCGCGAGCGGAACCTGGAGTGGGAGACCGACCCGCGCTGGCACGACGCCCCCGGCCCGGACGAGAACCGGGACTGACGGCGGCGGACGGCCGGGGCCGGGGCCCACACGACCCCGGCCCCGTCGCCGCGGCCCGCACCACCGGGCCTTGCCCCCGTCGCCGCCCGCCCGGCCCTGGCGCCGTGGCGCCCCGACTCACACTGCCCGGCCCCGGCCTCGGTCTCGCCCGGCTCGCCCCACCGCCGCTCGCACGGCTCCGGGCCTCGTCGCCGCCCGCCCGGTCCGGCCTCGTCGCGGCTCACGCCGCCCCGGCAGCCGCCGCCTCCTGCTGCGCCTTGCGGCGCAGCGCGTCCTCGTCCGTGGCGGAGTCGTACCGGAGGAGCTTCGGGAGCGCCAGGCAGAGCAGGCCCACGGAGGCCACACAGGCCACGCCGCCCGCCCACACCGCCGTCCGCGTGCCGGTCCACCCCGCCATCACGCCCGCCCGCACCTGGCCGAGCTGCGGGCCCACGCTGTACGACAGCACCTCGATGCCCGCGAGCCGGCCGCGCAGCTCCTCCGGGATGGTCTGGTTCCAGATCGTCGACCGGCCGAGCCCGCTCAGCATGTCGCCCGCGCCCGCGAACGCCAGGCACAGCAGCACCAGCCACACGTTCCCGAACCAGCCCGCGCCCGCGATCGCCAGGCCCCAGCCCGCCGCGCCGCCGGCCACGAGCAGCCCGTGCCGGCGCACCTTCGACGTCCAGCCGCTGGTCAGCCCGAGCACCAGCGAGCCGACCGAGCCGGCCGCGTACATCAGGCCCAGCGCCCAGGGCGCGTCCAGGTCGTCGGCGAGGAAGGGGAAGATCGCGTTCGGGAAGGCGAAGAACATCGCCGCCAGGTCGATCGCGTACGTGCCCAGCAGCACCGGCCGCGACCAGGCGTACCGCGCGCCCTCCGCGATCGACCGCAGCGACGGCTTCTCCGCGTCGTGGGCCGGCGGCGCGGGGGAGAGGCGCCGGCACATCAGCACCGACACCGCGAAGCCGGCCAGCGTCACCGCGTACGCCGGGGCGTGGCCCGCGTAGGCCACCACCAGGCCCGCCAGCGAGGGGCCCGCGATCGCGCCCAGCTGCCAGCGCAGCGAGTTGAGCGCCGCGGCGGCGGTCTGCTGGGCGTGCGGCACGATTCTCGCCATCAGCGAGTCCAGGGCGGGCCGCTGGAGCCCGGCCAGCGCCGACACCCCGGCCGCGACCACGTACAGCGGCCACAGCAGCGGTTCGTCCAGCAGCGAGTTCAGGAGCAGCAGCAGCGCGAGCAGTCCGAGGCCCGCCTCGGTGCCGATGATCACCCGCCGCCGGTCCACCGCGTCCGCGAGCGCCCCGCCGTACAGTCCGAAGACCACCAGCGGCACCAGCTCCACGGCGCCCATCGCGCCCACGGCGAGCGGTGAGTCGGTCAGCTCCTTGATCTGGAGCGGCAGGGCGACCATCGCCATGGCGCTGGCGAAGAAGGTGACGAGCCCCTGCCCCCACAGCAGCCGGAAGTCCCGTGAGGAACGCCAGGGCGCGGTGTCGGGGAGCAGGCCGGCGAGCCGGGCGCGAAGCGTGGGCGGAGCGGGGGAGGGAGCGGAGGAGGACACGAGAAGCCATCCTGCGCTGCGACGATCGCCTGAGGCAACCGGATTCGGTCACCAGCGGGCGGGCGGCGGCGAGGTGAGCCGGTCGGCCAGCACGGAGAGCCGGTCGCGGAAGCGGCGCCCCCGGGGCGACGGCAGCGCGTTCTCGCCCGCCGCCGCGCTGACCAGGTGCTGGACCGTGTCGAGGTCCACCCCCGCCGCCTCGTCGACCGTGAGCGTCTCGTGCGCCAGCCCCCGCACCTCCGCGTCCCCGCCGTCCAGCGACAGCACCGTCGCCCCCGCCCGCCGGGCGTCGTGGACCCGCTGGAGGAGCTCCGCCCCGGGCCGCTCCGGCGCCACCACCAGCAGGGTCGCGCCCCGGCCCGCCGCCGCCAGGCGGCCCGGGCCGACCGCCAGGTGCGCCGGGTCGCCCGGACGCGCCCGGTGCCGTACCAGCGTCGGCGCCAGCTCGGGCAGCCCGGACCAGGCCGCCTCGTCCACCAGATGGGCCGCCAGGTGCCAGGGCTCGTACGTCTCCGTGCCGACGAGCAGCAGCCCGCCCCGGTGCGGCACCACCGAGCCCCGCAGCGCCCCGGCGAAGCGGCGGGCGGCCGCCGGCCACTCCGTCCCGGCGAGCACTTCCCGCAGCAACGCGACCCGTACGGCATCCATGGCGCCGCATCCTGCCCCAGCGGACGCCCGCGCGCCGGGGCTTGTCCCCGATCCACCCGAACGGGGACCGAACCGGTGGGTAGGGTCGCCCCATGACTTCCTCGACTCCTCCCCGTACCCCCAAGGACCCCTGGGACCTTCCCGACGTCTCCGGGCTCGTCGTCGGCGTCCTCGGCGGCACCGGCGACCAGGGCCGCGGCCTCGCCTACCGCCTCGCCGCCGCCGGCCAGCAGGTGATCATCGGCTCCCGCGCCGCCGACCGGGCCGAGGCCGTCGCCGCCGAGATCGGCCACGGCGTCGAGGGCGCCGACAACGCCGAGTGCGCCCGCCGCAGCGACGTCGTCATCGTCGCCGTGCCGTGGGACGGGCACGCCAAGACGCTGGAGTCGCTGCGCGAGGAGCTGGCCGGCAAGCTCGTCGTGGACTGCGTCAACCCGCTCGGCTTCGACAAGCAGGGCGCCTACGCGCTCAAGCCCGAGGAGGGCTCCGCCGCCGAGCAGGCCGCCGCGCTCCTCCCGGACTCCCGGGTCGCCGCCGCCTTCCACCACCTCTCCGCCGTCCTCCTCAAGGACACCTCGATCGCCGAGATCGACACCGACGTGATGGTCCTCGGCGAGGAGCGCGCCGACGTCGAGATCGTCCAGGCCCTGGCCGGCCGCATCCCCGGCATGCGCGGCGTCTTCGCCGGCCGGCTGCGCAACGCCCACCAGGTCGAGTCGCTCGTCGCCAACCTGATCTCGGTGAACCGCCGCTACAAGGCCCACGCGGGCCTGCGCGTCACCGACGTCTGAGAGCCCCGCGGGCCCGGCGCGCCGCCGCCGTCCGGGAGCCCCGCCGCGCGCGGGGCGGAGCCGGAGAACGGACGCTTCGGGGCATGGGGGACACTGGTCGGGCACCGTCAGCCGTACCCGACAGGAGCCGACCCCCATGCCCCGTCTCGCCCTCTACGCCCTCGCGGTCTGCGCGCTGGCCGTCGCCGCCGCCGTGATCTCCTTCGTCAACGGCAGCTTCATCGGCATCGTCTGGGTCCTCCTCGCCGGCCTCTCCTCCAACATGGCCTGGTACTACGTCCGCCGCGCGAAGGCCGAGAAGGCCGCGTCGGCCGAGGCGGCGGCCGTCACCGGCTAGAGCGGGCAGTACTCCGGGGCCGGCGTGCCCTGCCAGAAGCGGAACAGCTCCGAGCCGCAGTAGCGGTTCAGCCCGTCGACGCCCAGCGCGCGCATCAGGGCGTCGACCGCGTCGAAGAAGGCGCCGTTGACCGCCGGCACGAAGAGCAGGCCGATCACGACGAAGAAGCCGTACGGCGCGTACGGCGCGATCTTCCGCTTCACCTCGTACGACAGCCAGGGCTCGATGATCCCGTAGCCGTCGAGGCCCGGCACCGGAAGCAGGTTCAGGAGCGCGGCCGTGACCTGGAGGAACGCCAGGAAGGCCAGCGCGTACCGGAAGGCGGGCGGCACCCCGTCCAGCGCGTCCAGCCAGAACGGGGCCGTGCACGCCACCGCGAACAGCACGTTCGCCAGCGGGCCCGCCGCCGAGACCAGGCTCTGCCTCCACCGGCCCCGGATCCGGTCCTGCTCGATGAACACCGCGCCGCCCGGCAGACCGATCCCGCCCATGATCACGAAGAGCACGGGCAGGATCACGCTCAGGACGGCGTGGGTGTACGCGAAGGGGTTCAGGGTGAGGTAGCCCCTGGCGCCCACCGAGGCGTCCCCGCTGTGGAGGGCCGTGCGGGCGTGCGCGTACTCGTGCAGGCAGAGCGACACGACCCACGCCGAGACGACGAAGAGGAAGACCGCCACCCCGGGCAGGGCCGCGAAGTCCACCCACACCGCCCATCCGGTGACCGCCATGACGGCGAGCACCGCCAGGAAGACGGGACTGATCCGGCGCTCGTGGCGGCGGACGGCGGCCGAACTCATCACGGACTCCCCGGGGGACGGACCCGCGGGCCCGGCGGACGGGCCGCGGAAGGACTGCGGACGGTGTGCGTGCGATGTGCGTGCGGCGGGCCGGACGCGAGGGCCGGCCCGTGTGCGGACGGCGGGCCGGGTGCGGGCGCCGGTCCGGTGCGGACGGTTCGGGCGGGTGGACGGGACGCGGACTGTGTGCGGGAGAACGTACCGCTCCGCCCCCGGGTTCCCCCGCCTCCTCGCGCGCCCGCGGCTCTCCCGGAGAATGGGGGCGTGCGTTACTGCCTCCTGGGACCGACCCGCGTGCTGACCGCCGACGGCGACGAGCTGTCCGTCGGCGGCCCGCGCGTCCGCGCCCTGCTCACCACGCTCGCCCTGCGGCCCGGTCGGGCGCTGCCCGTCGCCGCGCTCGTCGACGAGGTCTGGTACGGCGACGAACCGCCCGCCGACGCCGTCGCCGCCCTCCAGGCCCTGGTCGGGCGGCTCAGGAAGGCGCTCGGGCGCGACCGGGTCCACTCCGCGGAGGGCGGCGGCTACCGGCTCGGCGCCGCCCGCGAGGACGTCGACCTGTTCCGCTTCGAACGGCTCGCCGCCGAGGGCTCCGCCGCCCTCGCCGCCGGGGACCCCGGGCGGGCCGCAGCGCTCCTCGACGAAGCTCTGGGCCTCTGGCACGGCCCCGTCCTCGCCGACCTGCCCGACCGGCACGCCGAGGCCGGCCGCTGGGAGGCCCGCCGGCTGGACGCCCGCCGCACCCGCCTCGACGCGGCCCTCGCGCTCGGCCGGGCCGCCGACGCGCTCCCCGAACTGACCGCGCTCTGCGCCGACCGCCCGCTCGACGAGCCCCTTCAGCTGCTGCGGATCCGCGCCCTGCGGGACACCGGCCGAGGCGCCGAGGCGCTGGCCGCCTACGAGGAGGTCCGCCGGACCCTCGCCGACCGCCTCGGCGCCGACCCGGGCCCCGCGCTGCGGGCCCTCCACGAGCGGCTGCTCGCCCCGCCGGCGGAGCCCGTGACCCCCGCCCCCGAGGGTCCGCCCGCCCCCGAGGGTCCGCCCGCCCCCGCGCCGGCCCCCGCCTCCGCCCCCGGAAACCTCCGGGCCCGGCTCACCTCCTTCGTCGGGCGCGACGCGGAGATCGGCGCCCTGCGCCAGGACCTGGCCGCGGCCCGGCTCGTGACCCTGCTCGGACCCGGCGGCGCCGGCAAGACCCGGCTCTCCCAGGAGACGGCCGAGCGGGTCGCCGACGCCTGGCCCGACGGCGTCTGGGTCGCCGAACTCGCCCCCGTCCGCGACCCGGAGACCGTCCCCGAGGCCGTCCTCGCCGCCCTCGGCGCCCGCGAGACCGTGCTCCGCGGCGCCGGCGCCGAGGAACTGCGCACCGCGGCCGACCCCCTGTCCCGCCTCGTGGAGCACTGCGCGGGGCGGCGGATGCTGCTGCTCCTGGACAACTGCGAGCACGTGGTGGGGGCGGCGGCCCGGCTGGCCGAGTCCCTCCTGGCCCGGTGCCCGGGGGTACGGATCCTGGCGACGAGCCGGGAACCGCTGGGCGTGCCGGGGGAGCGGCTGCGACCGCTCGGACCGCTGCCCGAGGAGACGGCGCTGCGGCTCCTCGCCGAGCGCGGCGCGGCGGCCCGGCCCGGCTTCGAGGCGACCGACGACCCGGCGGCCGCGCGGGAGATCGTGCGGCGGCTCGACGGGCTGCCCCTCGCGATCGAGCTGGCGGCGGCCCGGCTGCGGATGCTGTCGGCGCGCCAGATCGCGGACCGCCTCGACGACCGCTTCCGGCTGCTGACCTCGGGGGCGCGCACGGTGCTGCCGCGCCAGCAGACGCTGCGGGCCGTCGTCGACTGGTCCTGGGAGCTCCTGGAGGAGCCGGAGCGGGCGGTGCTGCGGCGGCTCGCCGTCTTCACCGGCGGCTGCGACCTGGAGGCCGCCGAGGCCGTCTGCGCCGGACCGGAGGACGCGGACGTCCTCGACGTGATGGGCGCGCTGGTGGACAAGTCGCTGGTGGTGTCGGCGCCGGAGGAGTCCGGGATGCGCTTCCGGCTCCTGGAGACCGTGGCCGAGTACGCGGCGGAGCGCCTGGACCAGGCGGAGGAGAGGGCGGACGCCGAACGGGCCCACCTCACGTACTACCGCGAACTCGCCCGCCGCACCGACCCGGAGCTGCGCGGGGCGGGGCAGATCGCCGCGATGGTCCGGCTGGACGCCGAGTACGGCAACGTCAGGACCGCGCTCGGCCGGGCCGTCGCCGCCCGGGACGAGGACGAGGCCCTCGTCCTCGTCCACGCCCTGCTCTGGTACTGGCAGCTGCGCGACCACCGCTCCGACGCCCTGCACGCCGTCCGTGCGGTGGCCGCCCTCGGCCCCGACCCCTTCTCCCCGCCCGCCGCGCCCCTCGTCCCGCTCGCCGAGCCCTGCACGGCGGCCCCGCCGCCGCTCTCCGAGGAGCAGCGCTGGGAGGCCCGGCGCGGGGTGCGGCTGGTCGAGCTGATCAACATGGACCACGAGACCGCGCGCTGGATGAGCCCCGAGGGCCAGGACCGGCTCCGCGAGATCACCGCCGTCTACCGGCCGGGACTGCCGCAGACCTGCCGGCTCCCCGGCTCCTTCGCCGTCTTCGCCGTCCTCATCATGGGGGAGCCCGAGCGGCTGCACGAACTGCTCGACGTCACCGTGGACGCCTGCCGCCGCAACGGCTACACCTGGGAACTCGCCCACATCCTGCACATGCGCGCCAACATGCGGGCCAACCGGGGGCAGTGGGCCCAGCGGGCCATCGCGGACGCCGACGAGAGCCTGGACCTCTTCGAGCGGCTGGGGGACGCCTGGGGGGCGGCCGAGGCGCTCTCCGCCCGCGCCGAGGCTCATGAGAGGCAGCTCGCCTACGACCTGGCGGCCCGGGACTTCGCCGCCGCCATCGACTACGCGGAGAGGATCAGGGCCCCCTCGCAGCGGGCCCTGCTGCGCGCCCGGTACGCCGACACCCTCGTGGAGGCCGGCCGGGTCGAGGAGGGGGAGGCGATCCTGCGGGAGATCATCGGCGACCACTCCACCGGCCACGAACCCCAGCTCGGCGCGCGGCTCTTCCTGGCCATCGCGCTGGGGCGCACGGGTCGGACCGGCGAGGCGCGGGAGTACCTCACGGCCCTCCTGGCGGAGTTCAGCAGCGAGACCCTGTCCGTCTTCGAGGGGTTCACGCTCGGCATCCTGGCCTGGCTCGACGTCCTGGAGAAGGAGTACGCCGCCGCGCTGGGACGCGCCTTCGAGGCGTACGAGCGCTCCCTCGGCCCGCTGTCGATGATGGTGATGCCGCAGATGCCCGGGATCCATCTGGCGGTGGGGGCCTGGGCGCTCGCGGGGCTCGGGGGCGAGCGGGCGCGGACGGCGGCCGTGCTCCTCGGCGTGCGGGACGCCCTGGTGCCGGAGGGGCACCGGGAGCCGGCGATGGAACGGGACAACCTGGCGCGGGCGACGGAGCTGGCCCGCGCGACGCTCGGCGACGCCGTCTTCGAGGCGGCGCACGCCGAGGGCGGCGGCCTCTCCGCTGAGGAGGCCGCCGCCCTGCTCGGTCGCGCCGCCGACGCGATCACCGGACGCGCCGAGCCCTGATCCCCCGCCGGTGGGGGCCGGTCCCGTCAGGTCTTCTTGCGGAACTTGGAAACCGCGAGCGGCGCCGTGACGAGCGTGATGACCAGGGACCAGCCCAGCACCATCCACACCGAGTGGGCGACCGCGCCGCCGTTGATGAGCGCGCGGGCCGCGTCGGCGAGGTTGGAGAGCGGGTTGTAGTCCGTGAAGGTCTCCAGCCAGCCGGGCATCGTCGTCGTCGGGGCGAAGATCGACGAGCCGAACTGGAGCGGCATCAGCACCATCATCGCCATGCCCTGCACCGCCTGCGCGGACCCGAGGCTCAGGCCGAGCAGGATGAAGATCCACATCAGCGAGGCGCCGAAGACCACCGACAGGCCGATCGCGGCGAGGAGGTGGAGCACCGAGGTGTGGATCGTCAGACCGAGCAGGAAGCCCATGCCGAGCAGGATCGCCGTGGCGATCATCATGCGGCCGAGCTCGACGACGATCTTGGCGATGAGGACCGAGGAGCGGGCGATCGGCATCGTCCGGAACCGGTCCATCACCCCCTTCTTGAAGTCGTCGTTGATGCCGACGCCGACACCCATCGCGATGTTCATGCCCATCATCGCCATCAGGCCGGGGGTCACGTAGTTCACGTAGAGGTCGTTGTTGCCCTTGCCGGAGATGGCGCCGCCGAACACGTACACGAAGAGCAGGATGAAGATGATCGGCATGAACACGGCGTCGAACATCGACTCCGGGTCCTGCTTGATCTGGAGCGCGTTCCGCCGGGCCAGGGCGCCGATGTGGCGCAGGTTGGCCCGCAGGCCGATGCGGCCGTCGGTCTCGGTGCGGACCGGCCGGACCTCGGCGGGACCCGGGGCGACGGCGGGGGACTTGGTGACCGTGGTCGTGCTCACGCGGCGACCTCCTCGGGGATCTCGTCGGAGACGGCGGTCTTCTGGCCGGTGATGGCCAGGAACACCTCGTCCAGGCTGGGCAGGTGGGTGCCGATGTGGGCGACGCCGAAGCCGCGCGCGCCGAGCAGCGCCACCACGGCGGTCAGCTGCTGGTCGGTCAGGATCGGCACGTACAGCGCGCCCTCGTCGGGCACCACGGTCGCGCCGGCGACGCCGTCGAGACCGGTCTCGCGGAGCGCGGCCGCCATCGCGGGCAGCTGGTCGGGGTCGACCGGGCGGACCTTGAGGGTCCGGCCGCCGACCTTCGCCTTGAGCTCGTCGACCTCGCCCTTGGCGATGACCTTGCCCCGGTCGACGACGGTCAGCTCCCTCGCGAGCTGCTCCGCCTCCTCCATGTACTGGGTGGTGAGGAGGACGGTGACGCCCTCGGAGACCATCCGCTTCACCTCGTCCCACACCTCGTTGCGGGTGCGGGGGTCGAGGCCGGTGGTCGGCTCGTCCAGGTAGAGCACGGCCGGCTGCCCGATCATCGAGGCGGCCAGGTCGAGGCGGCGGCGCATGCCGCCGGAGTAGTTCACGGCCGGGCGCTTGGCAGCCTCGGTGAGGGAGAAGCGCTCCAGCATCTCGTCGGCGCGGCGGCGGGCGTCGGCGCGCGACAGGTCGAGCAGCCGGCCGATCATGTACAGGTTCTCGAAGCCGGAGAGCTTCTCGTCGACGGAGGCGTACTGGCCGGTGAGGCCGATGGTGCGGCGCAGCTGGCGGGGCTGGCGCACCACGTCGTAGCCGGCGACGGTGGCGGTCCCGGCGTCCGGGACGAGGAGGGTGGAGAGGCAGCGGACGAGGGTGGTCTTCCCGGCGCCGTTGGGGCCGAGGACGCCGAGGACGGTGCCCTCGCGGACGTCCAGGTCGACCCCGTCGAGGGCCTTGGTGTCGCCGAAGTGCTTCACGAGGCCCCTGACCTCGATGGCGTTGGTCTGTGATCGCGTCATGGACACCATGGAACACGCGACCACTGACAGTCTTCCGACAGACGGCCGACAGCCCGCCGACGGGGGCTGTCGGCGGGCTGTCGGTGGTGCCGGGAGCGGACTAGTGGAAGGTGTGCTCCTCGGCGGGGAAGGCCCCGCCGGCCACGTCCTCCGCGAAGGCGCGGGCGGCGTCGCCGAGCGTCTCGCGGAGGTTGGCGTACTGCTTGCTGAAGCGCGGCACCTTGCCGCCGGTCAGCCCGGCCATGTCCGTCCAGACGAGCACCTGGGCGTCGGTGTCGGGTCCCGCGCCGATGCCGATGACCGGGATGTGCAGCGAGCGGGTGACCTCGGCGGCGAGTTCGGCCGGGACCAGCTCCAGGACGAGCGAGAAGGCGCCCGCGTCCTGGGCGGCCTTGGCGTCGCGCAGCAGCTTGTGCGCGGCCTCGTCGGAGCGGCCCTGCACCCGGTAGCCCATGGTGTTCACGGACTGCGGGGTGAGGCCGAGGTGGGACATGACGGGGATGCCGGCCTGGACCAGCATCTCGGTCTGCGGCAGCGAGCGCTCGCCGCCCTCCAGCTTGACCGCCTGGACGCCCGCGTCCTTGACCAGCCGGGTCGCGCTGCGCAGGGCCTGCACGGGGCCCTCCTGGTACGAGCCGAAGGGCAGGTCGCCGACGACGAGGGCGCGCCGGGTGCCCCGGACGACGGCGGCGGAGAGCAGGGCCATCTCGTCCATCGTGACGGGCACGGTGGTGTCGTAGCCGAGGTGGCAGTTGCCCATGGAGTCGCCGACGAGGATCACCGGGATCCCGGCCTCGTCGAAGACGGACGCGGTCATGGCGTCGTAGGCGGTGAGCATGGGCCACTTCTCGCCGCGCGTCTTGGCGGCGGCGATGTCGTGGACGGTGAGTCGGCGCGAGCCCTTGCCCCCGTACAGCGTCCTCGTGCTGTCGGCGGGCGGTTTCTGGGCAGCCTGAAGCGTCATGGTGCACGGCTCCTTGTGTCATCTCGAGGCGCCCTGACGGCGTCCCCGGACCACATCCATGGTGGCACTTCGCCGGGCGGGCGGGGAAGTGGGCCGGAGTGGCGCTGTTCACAGACGAATAAGCGTTCGATTGCTGGGTCGGGGGCACGTAAAGGGTCGGTCATGAATTTCAATACGAGACGGACCCGTATCGAAACGCGTCTACAGTGGAGAACATGCCTGTCCCCACCCCGTCCGCGCCCGCCCGCTCCCTGCCCGAGGCCGTCCACCGCCGCCGCTGGGCCGTCCTCGGCGTGCTGATGCTCAGCCTGCTGATCGTCGTCCTCGACAACTCGATCCTGAACGTCGCGGTCAAGACGATCTCGACCCCGGCCCCCACCGGTCTCGGCTCCACCCAGAGCGAGCTGGAGTGGGCCATCAACTCCTACACGCTCGTCTTCGCCGGGCTCCTCTTCGCCTCCGGCCTCCTCGGCGACCGGCTCGGCCGCAAGAGGTCCCTCCTCTTCGGCCTCGTGGTCTTCGGGGCCGGCTCCGCACTGGCCGCCTTCTCCGGCTCACCGGGCGAGCTCATCGCCTTCCGGGCCGTGATGGGCCTCGGCGCCGCCTTCGTCATGCCCGCCACCCTCGCCGTCCTCATGAACGTCTTCGAGCGCGACGAGCAGCCCAGGGCCATCGGCATCTGGGCCGGCGGCGTCGGCCTCGCCATCGCGATAGGCCCGATCACCGGCGGCGTCCTCCTGGAGCACTTCTGGTGGGGCTCGATCTTCCTCATCAACGTGCCCGTGGTGCTCCTCGCCCTCGGCCTGATGATCTGGCTCGTCCCCGAGTCCCGGGACCCGGCGCCCGGCCGCATCGACGTCGTCGGCGTGCTCCTCTCCGTCCTCGGCCTCGTCCTCCTCGTGTACGGGATCATCCGCGGCGGCGAGCAGGCGTCCTTCACCGAGGCGGGAGTCCTCGTGCCGGTCGTGGCGGGCCTCGCCGTCCTCACCGCCTTCGTCCTGTACGAGAAGCGCAGCGACCACCCGGCCCTGGACGTCTCCTACTTCCGCAAGCCGGTCTTCTCCGCCGCCGTCGCCGCCATCGCGCTGGTCTTCTTCGCGCTCATGGGCGTGACCTTCTTCTCCGCCTTCTACCTCCAGAGCGTCCGCGGCTACAGCGCCCTCGACTCCGGTCTGCTCCTGCTGCCGCTCGCCCTCGCCCAGATGGTCTTCGCGCCCCGGGCCCGGCTCGCCGTCGAGCGCTTCGGCGCCCGGACGGTCTGCGCCACCGGCATGGCGGCCGTCGCCCTCGGTCTCGGCGCCTTCGCCTTCTTCGACGCCGACACCCCGGTCTGGGTGCTGTGCCTGGTCTTCCTGGTGCAGGGCGCGGGCATGGCGCACATCATGCCGCCGGTCACCGTCGCGATCATGCAGACGCTGCCCCGGGAGAAGGCGGGCTCCGGCTCCGCGATCAACAACACCTTCCGCCAGGTCGGCGGCGCGCTCGGGGTGGCCGTCCTCGGCTCCGTCCTCTCCTCCGTCTACCGGGGCGAGATGGAGGGCCACCTCGGCGCCCTCCCGGCCGCCGTGCGCACCACGGCCGGCGAGTCCCTGGAGGCGACCCTGGCGGTCGCCGAGAAGCTGGGCGCCGACGCCCTCGTCGCCCCCGCCCACCAGGCCTTCCTCGACGCCATGCACGTCACGGCCTGGGCCTCCGCGGGCATCGCCGCCGTCGGCGCGGTCGTCGTCGCCGTTTTCCTCCCGGGCCGCACCGCGCCGCCCGGCACCC
This sequence comes from Streptomyces sp. NPDC014861, assembly GCF_043081625.1. NCBI lineage: Bacteria > Bacillati > Actinomycetota > Actinomycetes > Kitasatosporales > Streptomycetaceae > Streptomyces > Streptomyces sp. NPDC014861. The sequence goes on along the minus strand of NZ_JBIBWV010000004.1, from coordinate 492,264 downwards.
CGCCCCGCCCGACCACCGACCAACAGGACCACCCGCAACCGGCCCACCGCTGAGCCGGGGTCCGGGCCTGGGCCCGGCTCTGGCTCCGGCCCCGGGCCTTGGCCCCCGGCTCCGGCCTCGGCCCCCGGGCCCGGGCCTTGGGCCGTGCCCCCCGGCCCGCCAGGTCCAGGCCTCGCCCGCCCCGGGCCCCGGCCTCGCCCGGGACCCGCAGGGCCGGCTTCGCCCCGCCCTGCCCCGCCCTGCCCCGCCAGGGCCCGGGGGGCCGCGCTCGGGGGGTGAGAATGAAGGGGACTCAGCTTTCCCACGACGAGAGGCGACGCGCGTGTCCTTGGCGGACGGCGAGAATCCCGGCGAACCGGCCGGCCCGGCCCCCGACCGGCGGCCCCCGGCCGTCCCGGCCGTCACGGAGGTTCCGGCCGTCCCGGCCGTCCCGCTGGTTCCGGCCATGTCCGGTCCCGGCGGCGACGCGCCCGTCGCCGCCGGTCCGGGCGGTCCGGATCTCGGCGCCGATCCCAGCCCCGATCCCGGCCCTGACCCCAAGCCCGTCCTCGACCCCGTCCCCGACCCCAAGCCCGTCCCCGCCCCCGGCCCCAAGCCTGCCCCCACCCCCGACGCGCCCGTCGGCTGCTCCGGGGCCGAGGGCGGGCCGCGGCGGGGGCGGCCGCGGAGCGAGGGGGTGGAGCGGGCCGTCTTCGACGCCGTGATCGGGCTCCTGGAGGGCGGGGTGCCGCTCGGGGACGTCTCCATCGAGCGGATCGCCCGCACCGCCGGGGTCGGCAAGGCCACGATCTACCGCCGCTGGGCCGGCAAGGAGGATCTGCTCGTCGAGCTGATCCGCTCCGTCGAGCCCCCGGACCCCGAGCTGCCCGGCACCTCCGTCCGCGACGACCTCGTCATGCTCCTGGAGTTCATGCGGCGGCGTGGACTCGCCAAGCGGACCTCCGCGCTCCTGCGGAACATGTTCGCGCAGATGCAGGCGCACCCCCGGCTCTGGGACCAGTACCACCGCACCGCGATCGAGCCCCGCCGCCGACGCGGCATCGAGGTCCTGGAGCGCGGCGTGGCCACCGGCGAGGTCCGGGCCGACCTCGACCTGGAGCTGGTCAACGACCTCTTCGTCGGGCCGCTCCTGCTCCGTACCGTCCTCCAGCCCGACGCCGACCTGTCGCCGGACTTCCCGGCCCGCGTCGCCGACACCATCCTCGACGGGGTCCGACCGAGAAACTGACCACACCGGCCGCCGCCGGACCCGGGCCGGAGACCCGTACGAATGTGCGCGTTCTGTCACAGCCCGCCCTCATCGCCGCGCCGCCGGGAACCCCGTCACACGCCGTGTCCGTCCTTGGGGGAGTGCGCGGGGCCCGGCATCGCCTAGGGTCGGGACCGGGTCTCGGAGCACGGACGGGTACGACGCACGGCACGGCAAGACGAGCGAGGGCAGCGATGGCGCGGGTGGACATGACGGGGACGGAGCACGGCGGAACGGGAGGTGCCCCTTCCGGGGCCCAGGGCCGGTTCCGTTCCTCCCTCGGCCGCCTGCGCCGCGACCCCGGCATCTGGCGGCGCGGCATCCTGCTGGCCGCCTTCGCGATCGTCCTCGCGCTCCTGATGGCGCTCCACGCGCAGATCCCCAACCGGGTCGGCAACCTCGGCAGCCTCACCGAGACCTTCCTCCCCTGGTTCGGCCTCCTCGTCCCGGTCCTGCTCCTCCTCGCGCTGCTGCGCCGCTCCGCCACCGCGCTCATCGCGCTGCTGCTCCCGGCGGTCGTCTGGCTCAACCTCTTCGGCGGGCTCGTCGCCGACAAGTCGACCGCGGGCGGCGACCTCACCGTCGCGACCCACAACGTCAACGCCGACAACCCCGATCCCGAGGGCACCGCCCGGCAGCTCGCCGCCTCCGGTGCCGACGTGCTCGCCCTGGAGGAGCTGAAGGCCGACATGGTGCCGGTCTACGAGCGGGAACTGGCGGAGAAGTACCCGTACCACTCGGTGCAGGGAACCGTCGGCCTGTGGAGCCGGCTGCCGCTGCGCGACCCCAAGCCGGTCGACATCCACCTGGGCTGGACCCGCGCCATGCGGGCCACCGTCGTCGCCCCCCAGGGCGAGCTGCGGGTGTACGTCGCCCACCTCCCCTCCGTACGCGTCAACCTCGACGCCGGCTTCACCGCCAGCCAGCGCGACACCAGCGCCGACGCCCTCGGCGCGGCCATCGCCGGCGACCGTGCCCAGCGGATCGTCCTCCTCGGTGACCTCAACGGCACCATGAACGACCGCGCCCTCAACGCCGTCAGCGCCCAGATGCGCTCCACCCAGGGCGCGGCCGGCGACGGCTTCGGCTTCTCCTGGCCGGCCTCCTTCCCGATGGCCCGGATCGACCAGATCCTGGTCCGCGGTGTCGAGCCGGTCTCGTCCTGGGCGCTGCCCGAGACGAAGAGCGACCACCTGCCGCTCGCCGCCCGCATCACCCTCTGACCCGACGGACGCCCCGGCCGGTGACCGGGCGACCGACCCGCCGGCGACCGGGTGACCGACCCGCCGGCGACCGGCCGACGACCGCGCGAAGCCGGGCGTACGGCGTCCGAAACCCTTTCTTCATCCCCCGGTGACCGGGGGACCCTCCGGGATCTGCCACAATTTGTTTTGTAAGAAAACAAACCCCTGGATCCGGAAAGGGTCTCCCACCCATGCCCGTGGCCCTGCTCGCCCTGGCCATCTCCGCTTTCGGCATCGGCACCACCGAGTTCGTGATGATGGGCCTGCTGCCCAACGTCGCCGGCGACCTCGGCACCACCGTCCCCACCGCGGGCCACCTCGTCTCCGCCTACGCCCTCGGCGTCGTCGTCGGCGCCCCGCTGCTCACCGCCCTCGGCTCCCGGATCCCGCGCAAGCGGATGCTGATCCTGCTGATGGCCCTCTTCACCGTCGGCAACCTCGCCTCCGCCCTCGCCCCCGGCTACGGCTGGCTCCTCGCGGGACGCGTCCTCGCGGGCCTCCCGCACGGCGCCTTCTTCGGCGTCGGCGCCGTCGTCGCCGCCCGGCTCGTCCGCCCCGACCGGCAGGCCCGCGCGGTCGCCACCATGTTCCTCGGCCTCACCGTCGCCAACATCCTCGGCGTCCCCGCGGCCACCCTGCTCGGCCAGCACCTCGGCTGGCGCGCCACCTTCCTCGTCGTCGCCGTCATCGGCCTGGTCTCGCTCGCCGCCCTGGCCCGGATGATCCCGGACCTCCCCGTCGACGAGCGCCAGGGTCTCGGCCGCGAACTGCGCGCGCTGGGCCGCCCGCAGGTGCTGCTCGGCCTGCTCACCGCGGTCTTCGGCTTCGCCGGCGTCTTCGCCGTCTACTCCTACCTGGCCTCCATGACCACCGAGGTGATGGGCTTCGGCGAGTCCACCGTCACGATCGTCCTCGCCCTCTTCGGCATCGGCATGACGGCCGGCGCGCTCGCCGCGGGACCGCTCACCGACCGCGCCCCGCGCCCCACCCTGTACGGCTCCCTCGCCGCCCTCGCGCTGACCCTGGTGGCCTTCCGCTTCACCGTCCACGTGCCCTGGCTCGCCCTGGTCACCGTGGTGGTGCTCGGCGCCGTCGGCTTCATGACGACCACCCCGCTCCAGATGCTCGTCATGGAGAAGGCGAAGGACGCCCCCACCCTGGCCTCCGCCTCCAACCACTCGGCCTTCAACCTCGCCAACGCGGGCGGCGCCTGGGCCGGCGGCGCGGCCATCGCCGCAGGCTGGGGCTGGACCTCCCCGGCCCTGGTCGGCGCGGGCCTCGCCGCCGCCGGCCTCGCGGTCGCCGTCGCCGCCGGGCTCCTCGACCGTACGGGCAGGAGCGCGGAAGGGGCCTCGCACGTCGTCGCGCGAAGCCCCCTCTCCGGCCGGGAGACCCCTGTCAGGGAGCCGGCGTCTCGCGCCAGCGGTTCGTGATCGGCAGCCGCCGGTCCTTGCCGAAGCCCTTCGCCGAGATCTTGGTGCCCGGCGGGTACTGGCGCCGCTTGTACTCCGCCGCGTCCACCATCCGCAGCGTCCGCGCCACCAGCTCGGCGTCGAAGCCGGCCGCCACGATCGCGTCCGTGCCCTCGTCCCCGTCCACGTACAGGGCGAGGATCCGGTCCAGCACGTCGTAGTCCGGCAGCGAGTCCGTGTCCACCTGGCCCGGGCGCAGCTCGGCGCTGGGCGGCTTCGCGATCGAGTTCTCCGGGATCGGCGGGGTCTGGCCCCGCTCCTCGGCGGCCCGGTTGCGCCAGCGGGCCAGCCGGAAGACGTCCGACTTGTAGACGTCCTTGATGGGGCCGTAGGCGCCGACGGAGTCGCCGTAGAGGGTCGAGTAGCCCACCGCCAGCTCGGACTTGTTGCCCGGGGCGAGGACGAGGTGGCCCTCCTGGTTCGAGATCGCCATCAGGGTGGTGCCGCGCAGCCGGGACTGGAGGTTCTCCTCCGCGAGCCCGGTCAGATCCAGTGAGGCCATGAAGGCGTCGAACATCGGCCCGATCGGGACCGTCCGGAGGTTCAGGCCGGTCCTGCGGGCCAGTTCGGCCGCGTCGCCCTTCGAGTGGTCGGAGGAGTACCGCGACGGCATCGACACCCCGTGCACCCGGTCCGCGCCGAGCGCGTCGCAGGCGATCGCGGCGACCAGCGCCGAGTCGATCCCGCCGGAGAGGCCGATCACCACCGAGCCGAAACCGTTCTTCGCGACATAGGCGCGCAGCCCGATGACGAGCGCCGAGTAGACCTCCTCGTCGTCGTCGAGCCGCTGCGCGTAACCGCCCGTCAGCTCCGCGTCGTACTCCGGTACGGGCTCCCCGGCCTCCCCGGTGAGGACCGCCCGGTCGATCCGCAGCCCGTCGTCCACCACCGTCCCCGGCGCCGGCGCCTCCGGGTCGGCGGCCGGCAGGTCCAGGTCCAGGACGACGCTGCCCTCGGTGAACTGCGGGGCCCGCGCGATCACCTCGCCCGCCGCGTCCACCACGATCGAGTCCCCGTCGAAGACCAGCTCGTCCTGCCCGCCGGTCGACGCCAGGTAGGCGGTCGTGCAGCCGGCCTCCTGGGCCCGCCCGCGGACCAGTTCGAGCCGGGTGTCGTCCTTGTTCCGCTCGTACGGCGAGGCGTTCACCGACAGCAGCAGCCCGGCGCGGGCGCTGCGCGCCGCCGGCACCCGGCCCCCCTCCTGCCACAGGTCCTCGCAGATGGCGAGGGCCACGTCCACCCCGCGCACCCGCAGCACCGGCAGGGTGTCGCCCTGCACGAAGTAGCGGAACTCGTCGAAGACGCCGTAGTTGGGCAGGTGGTGCTTGGCGAAGCGGAGCACGGCCCGGCCGCGGTGCAGCACCGCCGCCGCGTTCTCCGGCGACCCGGCCGGGCGCCCGAGCCGGGGCACCGCCCGCTCGGTGCGGTCGAGGTAGCCGACGACCACCGGCACCTCGCCGAGGCCCTCGTCGGCGAGCCGCCGCGCGAGCGCGAGCAGCGCCGCCCGGGAGGCCTCGACGAAGGACGGCCGCAGGGCCAGGTCCTCGACGGGGTAGCCGGTCAGCGCCATCTCGGGGAAGGCGACGAGGTGCGCGCCCTGCCCGACGGCGTGCCGGGTCCAGTGGACGATCGCCTCGGAGTTCCCGGCGAGGTCCCCGACGGTCGAGTCGATCTGATTCAGCGCGAGGCGTAGTCGATGCACGCGTCGCAGTCTAATCGTCAAATCGACGCTATGTCCCGGGAATCGTGGCTCGACCCTGCCGCCGCCCCGTTCGCCCCGACATGCGGAGAGCGTCCACCCCGCTGACCATGAGCCCATGACGACCACCGACGACCCGGCGGAGTCGGCGCGGCCCGCCACCGGCGAGGACACGACGGCCCTCTCCGCCGCCCCTCGGGTCGCCGCCGCGCCCCGGGTCGCCTGCGCCGGCGGACCGGTCCTCCGGGGCCGCGTCGCCCCGCCCCGGCTCGCCTCCGCGGGCGGACCGCTCCTCCCGGGCCGCGTCGCCCTCGGCCTCTTCCCGGGCCGCGTCGTCCCCGGCCTCTTCCCGGGCCGCGTCGTCCCCGGCCTCTTCCCGGGCCGCGTCGTCCCCGGCCTCTTCCCGGGCCGCGTCGCCCCCGGCCTCCTCCTCGGGTTCCGCGGACCCGCGCGGGTCCACCCCGCGCGGGTCCGCCCCGCGCGCCGGGAACCTTCCGGGACTCCCTGACGTCAGACCCCGTATGCCCGGAAAGATCACGCGCGCTTCCGCCGTCCTGCTGCTCCTGGGGGCGCTCGCGTACACCGCCTGGGTCCTCGAAGTCGTCGTGCGGACCGGTCTCGACCCGGTCCGCACCTACGTCTCCGAACTCGCCGCCGCCGACCAGCCCCTCGGCGGGCTCTTCCGCGCCACCGACCTGGTCGCCGGGCTCCTCGTCCTCGCCGGCGCCGTCCTCGGCCTGCTCGCCTCCCGCGCCCCCGCCGGACCCCCGTCCGACCCGGGCACCCCCAGCTGGGCCCGCACCGACCCCCGGCCCCCCGGCCGCCGCCCCTGGCTCCTCGCCGGCTGGGCCGCCCTCGCCCTCTTCGGCGCCGCCACCGCCGTCGATTCCCGCCTGCCGCTCAGCTGCACCCCCACCGCCGACCCGGAGTGCGCCGCTCGCGAGACCGCCGGGCTCGTCCCCGCCACCCACACCGCCCACGCCGTCAGTTCCGGCCTCGCCATGACGGGCGCGATCCTCGCCATGGTCCTCCTCACCGTCGCCGCCCGCCGCTACGGCCGCTGGCGGCCACTGGCCCGCATCGGTCCCTTCCTCGTCGCCCTCGAACTCGCCGCCACCGCCTGGACGCTCGCCGAGGTCGCCTCCTTCGAGGCGGGCAAGGGCCTGTGGGCCCTCGGCGCCGGGCAGCGCCTCCAGGTCCTCCTCGTCGCCGTCTGGACCGGCCTGCTCGCCGTGTCGCTCGCGCGTGAGGGCACCGCCCGCCGCGCCGGCGCCGGAGGCGGCACCGGAAGGAGCACCGCACCATGAGCTTCGTACGCCTCGGGGGCCTCGTCCACCACGTCGCCGTCGACGGGGAGGGACCGGTCTGCGTGCTCTCCGCCGGGCTCGGCCTCGGCTGGTTCGACTGGGACCCGGTCGTCCCGCTGCTCGCCCCGCACCGCACCGTCGTCCGCTTCGACCGCCCCGGCCACGGCCTCACCCAGGGGACCACCGCGCCCCCGACCCTCGCCGGCGAGGCCGACCGGATCGCCGCCCTCCTCGACGCCCTCCGGCTCCCCGGCCCCGTCACCGTCGTCGGCCACTCGATCGCCGGCTTCCACGCCGAGGGCTTCGCCCGCCTCCACCCGCACCGCACGGCCGGACTGGTCCTCGTCGACTCCTCCGTCGAGGACCGTCCCCGCCCCGGATTCCTCGGCTGGACCGTCCCCGCCGGGACCGCCCTGACCGCCCTCGGCCTGCCCGCGGCTCTCGGCCCCGCCCTCCGCCGTCTCGCCGTCCACCCCGACCCGGCCCCACCCGCCGAGGTCCGCCGGGTCTACCGCAGCTCACGCGTCTGGCGCGGCGCCCTGCGCGAGAACGCCCGCTACGGCTCCGTCGCCGCCGAGCTCGACGCCCTCCGCCGCACCCACCCCCTCCCGCCCGCCGCCCCCGTCACCGTCCTCGCCGCCCCCGGCGGCTCCGCCCGCTGGGAGCGCCGCCAGCGCGCACTGGCCCGACGGCTCGGCGCCCGCTACGAGGCGGCCGCGCCCTCGGGCCATCTGGTCATGCGGGACGCCCCGGACACGGTCGCCCGGGTCGTCCTGGAGTCGGGTCAGGAAGCGGCGTAGACGCTCGCGCAGAACGCCTTCAGCTGCTCGTCCGAGAGCTGCTGGGCCAGATCGGCCTCGCTGATCATGCCGACCAGCCGCTTGTCCTCGATCACCGGGAGCCGCCGGATCTGGTGGCTCTGCATCTCCTCCAGCACCGCGCCCACGTCCGCGTCCGCGTCGATCCAGCGCGGGGTGCCCTGCACGATCTCGCCGCAGGTCACCTCGGACGGGTCGTGGCCCATCGCCACACAGCGGACGACGATGTCGCGGTCGGTCACGATGCCGCAGAGACGTTCGTTCTCGTCGGCGACGGGGAGCGCCCCCACGTTCAGGTTGCGCATCATCTGCGCCGCGCGGTCGAGCGTCTCGTGGGCCGGGATCCACTGGGCTCCCGGGTGCATGATGTCCTTCGCCGTGGTCATGGGGTGCGTACCTTTCGTCGAACTACGTCGTACGAACTCCCCGAGCGCCTCTCATTCTCCGGGCACGCGTCGGCCCCCGCGACCGCAGCGGTCACGGGGGCCGGGCGCGCCTGACTCAGGCGGTCGCGCCGCGCTTGCGGAGCATGTCCGCCATCAGCGCGATCTCCGACTCCTGGGCGTCGACCATGCCCTGGGCGAGGTCGCGCTGGATGTCCACCGAGCACTTCTGCACACAGCCCTGGGCCATGTGCACCCCGCCCTTGTGGTGGGCGGTCATCAGCCTCAGGTACAGGATCTCGGCGTCCTTGCCGGACGCCTTCCGCAGGGCGTCCAGCTGGGTCCGCGTCGCCATGCCGGGCATCAGCGCGCCGTCCTTGGCGGCGGCGTCACCGGTGACCGGCATGCCCATCCAGGTCATCGGCGCGGTGCCGGACTCGACCTTCGGCAGTCCCCACACGTCGAGCCAGCCGAGCATCATCCCGCGCTGGTTGGCCTGGGTGTTGGCGATGTCGTACGCGAGCCGGCGCACCGACTCGTCCCGCGTCCGGTCCCGGACGATGAAGGACATCTCGACGGCCTGCTGGTGGTGGACCGACATGTCCCGGGCGAAGCCGGCGTCCGCCGACGCGGTGTCCGGGGTGCGGGGTGCCTCCTCGCGCTCGGCCGAGGCGACCGTGACCGCGCCCGCGGCGAAGAGCACCGAGAGGGCGACCGCGGTGATCGCCGCGTAGCGGGTGCGGCGGGGGGTCACTGGCCCATCCCGGCGCCGCCCATGCCGTCGGCGCCGACGCCGCCGGTGCAGGCCGCGCCCGGCTCGGGCGTCTGCTTGCCCTGGACGTACTTGGTGAAGAAGGCGTCGACGCGCGGGTCGCTCGCGCCGTCCACGGTGACCTGCTTGCCCCACGCGGAGAGCATGATCGCGCCGGTCTGGTCGTCGACCGGGCTCATCAGCGTGTAGGGGGTGTCGGAGACCTTGTCCTTCAGCTTCTTCACGTCGGCCTCGGCGGCCTTCTTGCTGTACGTCACCCAGACGGCGCCGTGCTCCAGCGAGTGGACGGCGTTCACCTCGGGGACGGCCTTGTCGTAGACGTCGCCGTCGCAGTTCAGCCAGACCGGGTGGTGGTCGCCGCCGACCGGGGGCTTCGTGTCGTACTTGACCGCGGTCTCGACGTGGTTGCGGCCGAGCTTCGCCGCGTCCCAGCTCTTCTCGCCGGCGATGGGGGCCTTGGCGGCGGCCTCCTTGGCGTCCTCCTCGTCGGACTTCTTCATGAGCACGAAGGTGCCGAAGCCGACGAGGCTCAGCACGACGACGGCGGAGACGCCGATGGTGAGGAAGCGGTTGCGGCGCTCCCGGGCCTGCTCGGCGCGGCGCATCTCCTCTATTCGCGCGCGGCGGTCGGCGGTGGTGGAGCGGTTGGCGGCCATGGTGGTGTCGTCCTTCTGGGAAAGAAAAAAGGGGGTGTCGTCGGGCGGGGGAGGGCGGAGGGCCCTAGGTCCGGAGGACCTGAAGGACGTGCAGGTCCGGGGCGCGCGGCCGGACCCCGGGGCCGCCCGCCGCACCGTCGCCGGCGAGCGCGTCGACACGCGGCAGCCGGTCCTCGGTGTGCAGCGGCGGATCGAGGGGCGGGGCGCTGAGCACCGCGGGGGAGAGGGACGGGAAGAGGGAGCAGTCGCCGCGGTCGTACGGGCAGACGTACGCGCTCCGGTCGCCCCCGGGGACGGGGGTGGCGGCGGGACCCGGGGCCGCCGCGGTCGCCGCCGCGGCGGCCCGCTCGTGACCCGGATGGCGGCCCGGACCGGCCGGTCCGGGCCCCAGGCAGACGAAGAGCGCGCCGAGGAGCGTCGCCACGGCACTCACCAGTGCCAGGGGACGCGCGTGCCGGGACGGGCGTTCGAGCCGCAGGGCTCCCATGGGCGCAGATCGTAGTGGGCGAGGGGGCTCCGTGGGCCGAACGGGGTACGGATTGCGGAGGTCCTCGGTTACCTGTGTCACACCCGAACAGGCAGTATGGGTGTGCAACGTGCGCGAAACCATGTGGTGGGATGCTCAGGTGCCCCCCGATGTGCCCGAGGCGGTGGGAGCAGGCGGCCTGACCAGCGAGGATGGGTGTGTAAATGGACAAGCAGCAGGAATTTGTGCTCCGTACGCTCGAAGAGCGCGACATCCGCTTCGTGCGCCTGTGGTTCACCGACGTGCTCGGCTTCCTCAAGTCGGTCGCCGTCGCCCCCGCCGAGCTGGAGCAGGCCTTCGACGAGGGCATCGGCTTCGACGGCTCCGCGATCGAGGGCTTCGCACGGGTCTACGAGTCCGACATGATCGCCAAGCCGGACCCGGGCACCTTCCAGATCCTGCCCTGGCGGGCCGAGGCCCCCGGCACCGCGCGGATGTTCTGCGACATCCTGATGCCGGACGGCTCCCCCTCCTTCGCCGACCCGCGCTTCGTCCTCAAGCGGGCCCTCGCCAAGGCGTCCGACCTCGGCTTCACCTTCTACACCCACCCCGAGATCGAGTTCTTCCTGCTGAAGGACAAGCCGCTGGACGGCTCCCGGCCCACCCCGGCCGACAACTCCGGCTACTTCGACCACACCCCGCAGAACGTCGGCATGGACTTCCGCCGGCAGGCCATCACCATGCTCGAATCGATGGGCATCTCGGTCGAGTTCTCCCACCACGAGGGCGCCCCGGGCCAGCAGGAGATCGACCTCCGCTACGCCGACGCGCTCTCCACCGCGGACAACATCATGACCTTCCGCCTGGTCATGAAGCAGGTGGCGCTGGAGCAGGGGGTCCAGGCGACCTTCATGCCGAAGCCGTTCTCCGAGTACCCGGGCTCCGGCATGCACACCCACCTCTCCCTCTTCGAGGGCGACCGGAACGCCTTCTACGAGTCGGGCGCCGAGTACCAGCTCTCCAAGGTGGGCCGCTCCTTCATCGCGGGCCTGCTGAAGCACGCGGGCGAGATCTCCGCCGTGACCAACCAGTGGGTCAACTCGTACAAGCGCATCTGGGGCGGCTCCTCCCGCACGGCCGGCTCGGGCGGCGAGGCCCCCTCGTACATCTGCTGGGGCCACAACAACCGCTCCGCCCTCATCCGCGTCCCCATGTACAAGCCCGGCAAGACCGGCTCCTCGCGCGTCGAGGTCCGCTCCATCGACTCGGGCGCCAACCCCTACCTCACCTACGCGGTCCTCCTCGCCGCGGGCCTCAAGGGCATCGAGGAGGGCTACGAACTCCCCGCCGGCGCCGACGACGACGTCTGGGCCCTCTCCGACTCCGAGCGCCGCGCCATGGGCATCGAGCCCCTCCCCCAGAACCTCGGCGAGGCCATCTCCCTCATGGAGAAGAGCGAACTGGTCGCCGAGACCCTCGGCGAGCACGTCTTCGACTTCTTCCTCCGCAACAAGAAGCAGGAGTGGGAGGAGTACCGCTCCGAGGTCACCGCCTTCGAACTGCGGAAGAACCTGCCGGTGCTGTAAGCGCAGGTCAGGACAGGTAGACCCTGGAATTGAGGCTGAGGGCCGACGGTCGCGAACCGTCGGCCCTCAGGCGTCCCGCCCGGCCGGGGCCGTCTCTGGGCCCCGCTGGAGCTTCGGCGGTGGCCGCTCAGCGTTCGGTGAGCTCCGAGGGGGCCTCCTGGACGATCCAGCCGTTGCCGTCCGGGTCCTGGAAGGAGAGGAAGGAGTTCCAGGTCTCGCCCTTTCCCTCCTCCCAGCCGTTCGGGCCGAGGCGCATCACGGGGGAGACGTCCACCCCGGTCTCCACGAGCGCGATCCGCGCCGCCTCGATGTCGGTGACGCACATCTGGAGGTTCTGCAGGGAGCCCGGGGTCATCTGCGTGGTGCCGGGCATCGGCGGCATGCCGGAGAGCAGCGCGAGGGAGCAGCGCGAGCCCGGCGGGGTCAGCTGGATGATCCGGGTCCCGGGGGCGACCTCGTCGTCCAGGTCGACGGCGAAGCCGCACTGCTCGGCGTAGAACTCCTTCGCCCGGTCCATGTCGGTGACGGGGACGGGCACGACTTCCAGTGTCCAGTTCATGGGACCACCGTCCCGCACCCCGCCGCACGCCGCACGTCTTCGACCTGACGGACATGCGTCTTCCCTCCGACCGGGTGACCTGATCTTTTCGGCCGAGGGTCGGGACGGATCACCGATGACCGGTTCGGCGACACACAACTTCCTTATAGTGACCACGCGTTGGCCGCACCAGGCGTGCCGACGGCAGGTTCGCCACAGGAGACAGGACCGATGACGAGCTCCCCCTCCGCAGGTCCCGTACCCGATCCGGCACCCCCGTCCGGGTGCCCCGCGGCCGTCCCGCTCTCCGGCCCCGGCTTCCACACCGACCCGCAGGCCCTCTACCGGTCCATGCGCCGCGAGCACGGCCCCGTCGTCCCGGTGGAACTCCCCGGCGGCTTCCCCGCCTGGCTGGTCATCGGCTACCGCGAGGTCCACCGGGTCACCAGCGACCCCGAGCTCTTCCCCCGGGACGTCGGACTGTGGAACCAGTGGCCGCACGTCCCGGACGACTGGCCGCTCCTCCCCATGGTCGGACGCCCCCTGCCCTCCGTCTACTTCAGCGCGGGCGAGGAGCACCGGCGTCACCTGCGGATGCTCGTGCCCGCCCTGGAGGCCGTCGACCCCTTCGAGGTCCGCGGGCACTGCGAGCAGCTGGCCGACCGGCTGATCGACGCCTTCTGCGCCCGCGGCACCGCCGACCTCGTCGCCGACTTCTGCGAACCCCTCCCGGTCCTCGTCCTCGCCCGGCTCGTCGGCTTCCCCGACGACGAAGGCGCCGACATCGCACGGGTGTTGAAGGACCTCGCCGACGGCGGACCGGAGGCGCAGACCGCCCACCAGCGGTTCGCCGGACACATGGCCCGGCTGGTCGCCGCCAGGCGCGCCGAGCCCGGCGACGACGTCACCAGCCGGATGCTCGCCTTCCCCGAGGAGTTCACCGACGAGGAGTACACGCTCGACCTGATGGCCGTCACGGCCGCCGGGCACCTCACCACCGCCGACTGGATCGGCAACTCCGTCCGGCTGATGCTCACCGAGGACGCCTTCGCCGACTCGATGGCCCGCGGCCGCCGCAGCGTCGCCGACGCCATGAACGAGGTGCTGTGGGAGGACGGCCCCACGCAGATCCTCGCCGGCCGCTGGCCGGTCCGCGACACCCGGCTCGGCGAGCGCGCGGTCAAGGCCGGTGACCTGCTGCTGCTCGGCCTCGGCGCCGCCAACACCGACCCGGTGATCCGCGCGGGCGCCCCCGGCGGCGCCCCGGCCGGGCGCGGTGGCGGCGGCGCCCACCTGGCCTTCAGCCACGGCGAGTACCGCTGCCCGTTCCCCGCCCAGGAGATCGCCGAGACCATCGCCGGGACCGGCATCGAGGTCCTCCTCGACCGGCTGCCCGACCTCGAACTCGGCGTACCGGAAGAGGCGTTGGTCCGCCGCCCGTCCGCCTTCCTGCGCGGCACCACCGCCCTGCCCGTCCGGTTCACCCCCGTACCCCCGACAGGAGACCCCTCGTGACCTGCCCGCACGCGGCCGCCCAGGGCGGCGCACCCGTCGTCGTCGACCCGATGGTCCGGGACCTCGACGGCGAGACCGCCCGGATCGCCGCCGCCGGTCCGCTGGCCCGCATCGACCTGCTCGGCGTGCCCGCCTGGGCCGTCACCCGCCACGCCGACGCCCGGCGTCTCCTGGTCGACCCCCGGCTGGTCAAGGACCTGAACGCCTGGGACCTGTGGACCTCCGGAACCGTCACCCACGCCTGGCCGCTCATCGGGATGATCGACGCGGGCCGCTCGATGTTCACCGTCGACGGCGACGAGCACCGCCGGCTGCGCGCCAAGACCTCGCAGGCGCTGACCCCGCGCCGCCTGGAGGCGATCCGACCCGACATCGAGAAGTTCACCGCGGAACTCCTCGACGCCCTGGAGGAGGGCGGCCGGGACGGCGCCGTCGTCGACCTCAAGGCCGTCTTCGCGCAGCCGCTGCCCATGCGGGTCGTCGGCATGCTGATGGGCGTCGACCCCGCGGCGAACGCGATGCTCACCCGGCAGTACAAGAAGTTCTTCTCGATGCTCACGCCGCAGGACGAGCGGCTCGCCCTCCTCGCCGACCTCGACGTCTTCTACACGGACCTCGTCCGCGCCAAGACCGCCCTGCCCACCGACGACCTCACCTCGGCGCTCATCCTCGCCGACGAGGGCGGCGAACCGCTCACCGAGGAGGAGGTCGTCGGCAACCTCAAGGCCATGGTCGCCGCCGGCCACGAGACCACCATCGGCCTCGTCCTCAACGCCGTGCGCGCCCTCCTCGCCCACCCCGACCAGCTCCGCGGGGTGCTCGCCGGAGAGGTCTCCTGGGACGCCGTGATCGAGGAGACCCTGCGCTGGGACACCCCCACCACCCACCTGCTGATGCGCTTCGCCACCGAGGACGTCCAGGTCGGAGACGCCGTCATACCCCGGGGCGAGGGCGTGGTGATCTCGTACCGGGCGATCGGACGCGACCCCGAGCAGCACGGTCCCGACGCCGACGCCTTCGACATCACCCGCCCGGCGCCCGTCCGGCACATGACCTTCGGCCACGGCCCGCACATCTGCCCGGGCGCGGCGCTCTCCCGCGTCGAGGCGGGCATCGCCCTCCCGGCGCTCTTCGCCCGCTTCCCCCGCCTCAGGCTCGCCGTGCCCGACGAGGAGCTCCGCAACCTTCCGGTGATGACCCAGAACGACCTGGAGTCCTTCCCGGTGCTGCTGGACGCCTGAGCCCGCGTGCTGGACGCATGAGCCCGCGTGCCGCTGGACGCCTGAGCCCGCGTGCCGCCGGACGCATGGGCCCGCGTGCTGCTGGACGCCCGAGCCCGCGTGCCGCTGGACGCCCGAGCCCGCGTGCTGCCGGATGCCTGAGCCGCTCCGGCGTCAGGTCCGCGGGCTCGGCGCCGGGCCGGGGGTCCAGTGGAGCCGGCCGTCCTGGCCGAGCGCGGCCACCCCGCCCGGGCCCGCCGCCGGCGCGCCCGCCAGCGGGAAGTCGGAGAGGCGCCAGGTGCCGCCGCCCGGGAGCGGGGCCACCGCGAGCCGGCCCGTCCTGGACCGGGCCGCGACCAGACCGTCCGCCGCGCTCACCGGGCCGAAGCCCGCGATCCCGCCGGCCGGCGGGACGACCGGCGCCAGCCGGACGGTGCCCTGGAAGTCGGCCGCCTGCGGCGCCCCGGTGGCGGGCACGCGCGACCAGAGACGGATGCCGTCGCCGACCGGCGACGGGCCCGCGCTCAGCGCCAGCGTCGTCGCCGGCAGACCGGTCGGCAGCGGCCCGGCCACCGGGCCGCCGCCCGACGCGCCGGTCCACATCAGGACCGAGAGCGGGGTGCCCGCGAAGACGTACGTCCGCCCCCGGGCGTCCGTCGCCGCCACCGGGTCGCCGTGCAGATCGGCCCCGCCGAGGCTCCGCCACGGACCCCAGGCGCCGCCCGGGGTCCGCTCGCGCCCGGAGAGCCGGTGCTCGCCGTCGCGCAGGAAGAGCGAGACCCGGCCGGTGCCGTCCACGGTCACGGCGGGCGCGCTGATGTCCGGCGTCCGGTCGGCCTCGTCCCGCTTCCCGGGGGTGCCCAGCGAGCGCCACGTCCCGAAGCGGCCGCCCGGCGCGGTCTGCTCGACCGCGACGACCTCGCGCCGGTAGCCGGCCGGGCCCTCGAAGGAGGTCCGGGTGCCGAAGACGGCGATCCGGCCGTCCCGCAGCCGTACGGTGTTGACCCCGCCGTCCAGACCGCCGCCGGCCAGCAGCTCCGGCCCCTTCCAGCCGCCGCCGGGCGCCCGGTGCCAGGTCGCGAGCCGCCCGTCCTGGACGCCGAAGGCCAGCAGCCCGCCGTCCGAGGCCGGCTGGATCCAGCCGGTCGAGGAGCCGCGCGCGTACCGCACGGTCCCGGTCCAGCCGCGCCCGCCCGGCCGGCCCGACGCCTTCAGGTCGCCGCAGCCCGCCGGGCTGCCGCAGTCGGCCCCGTCCAGCCAGGCGTACGTCTCCAGGCTGCGCAGCTTCTCCTCGGCGGTGCGGCTGTCCAGCGCGCTGGGCAGGTCCGTGTTCGGGTAGCCCATGTAGCTCTGCACCCCGAAGCGCGGGTTCCCCGGCCGCTCCGCGTACCGGGCCAGCGCCGCCTGCACGAACCGCGCCCCGTAGGCGTGGTCCTGGTGGTCCCGCAGCCGTCCGGTGTCCTCGTGGGTGCCGGGCGTCGGGTCCAGGGTGCGCACGAAGGTCGGCCGGAAGCGGTCGAGCAGCCCCGCCAGCGTGGCGACGACCTGCTCCTTGGAGTACGCGAAGTCCGCGGCGACCGGCGTGCCCGAGGAGAGCTGGGAGCCGAGTGCGGGGATCCGGCCGTGCCACAGGCCGCGCAGGCTCACCGGGCGGTCGGCCGAGGTCGAGCCGGCCTCGCGCAGCTGGAGCCAGACCAGCCGCAGCTCGGGCCGGGCCCGCAGGGTGTCCAGCTCGGCCGCGCCCCCGCCGGCCGTGGGGATCACGGTCCGTTCCCAGGGGCTGGTGCGGTCGCCGGTCGCCATCTCGGCGTACGCGGCGCGTATGCCGTTCTGCCGGGCCTCGGCGAAGGCGGGCTTGTCCGGCAGGGTGACGGCGGAGGCCCGGCCGGAGCGGGCGTTGACGCCGTTCGACTCGCCCGCGGTCATGTACACGGTGGTGAGCGGGGCCCGGTCGGCCAGCGACTGCGCGGTGTCCGGGTTCATGAAGTACAGGTCGTCGTCGGGGTGGGAGACGAACTGGACGACGGCGAGCCGGGCGGCGGCGCGGTCGCCCTTCCCCGCCGGGGCGTCCCCGGCGGGCTCCTGGGCCACGCCCCGCACGGCGCCGCGGGGCGGCCGCGGGTCGGGGACGGCCTCCCGCACGCCGACGGAGGACGGGGCGACGGCCGCGCCGTGCGCCTCCTCCGTGGCGGACGTCGCCGTGAGCACGCCCGCGAGCGTCCCGCCCGTCAGCACGGCGACCGTCGCCGCGGTCACGACGGACCTGCGGTGACGGAAGGGGCGTATGAGGCGTGAGGGGCTGCGGACGGGCATGGCGGGGGAGGGCTTTCTCTACCTGGGCGGCGGGGGCGCGTCGGGGAGCGACGGCGGTTCGCGACGGCGACGGCGACGGGACGAACGACTCACATGGGTACAGGGCCAAAGCGGCCGAAGGGTTCCGAAAACGGCCCGATGTGCCCGACGTCACGTGTGATCCGTGCCGGATCCGGGCAGGTGGCACAGGTTGCCCGCCGGCTCCCGGACCTCGCCCGCGGCCCGGTCCGCGCCCGTCGCGCACGCCCCGCCCGCTCCCTGCGGATAGGCTCGATCCGTCGGGCGTGCGGGGCTGGAGGGAGCTGCGGAGATGACGGTGCCGGGGCGCAGGAGCAGTACGTTCTCACGGCTGCTGCGGCACGGGTTCACCGATCCGTCCGGGGCCGAACGGCTGCTCGACCTGCCCGAGCTCGCCGCGCTGCGCGGGGACCCCGTCCTGCTCGACGCGCTGGGCGCCACCGCCGACCCCGACCTCGCCCTGCGCGGCCTGGTCCGGCTGGTCGAGGCGCAGTCCGACACCGAACGGCAGACGTTCACCACCACCCTGCTCTCCGCCAAGCCCTTCCGGGACCGGCTGCTCGGCGTCCTCGGCGCCTCCGAGGCGCTCGGCGACCACCTGGCCCGGCACCCGGAGGACTGGGCGACCCTGGTCACCTACGAGGCCGTCGACCTGCACCCGGGGGTCACCGAGTTCGAGCGGGGGCTCGCGGAGGCGACCGACCCGGTGTCCCTGCGGGTCGCCTACCGCCGCTGCCTCCTCGGGATAGCGGCCAGGGACGTGTGCGGCACCACCGACGTCGCCCAGACCGCCGCCGAGCTGGCCGACCTGGCCACCGCCACGCTGCGGGCCGCCCTCGCCCTCGCCCGGGCGGCCGAACCCGCCGACGCCGCCCAGTGCCGGCTCGCCGTGATCGCCATGGGCAAGTGCGGCGGCCACGAGCTGAACTACGTCTCCGACGTCGACGTGATCTTCGTTGGCGAGCCCGTCGAGGGAGCCGACGAGGCCAAGGCGATCCAGGCCGCCACCCGGCTCGCCTCCCACCTCATGCGGATCTGCTCCGAGACCACCGTCGAGGGCACCATCTGGCCGGTCGACGCCAACCTCCGCCCCGAGGGCCGCAACGGCCCGCTCGTCCGCACCCTCTCCTCCCACCTCGCCTACTACCAGCGCTGGGCGAAGACCTGGGAGTTCCAGGCCCTCCTCAAGGCCCGGCCGGTGGCAGGCGATCCCGAACTGGGCAGCGCCTACGTGGACGCCGTCTCCCCGCTGGTCTGGCAGGCCGCCGAGCGCGAGAACTTCGTCACCGACGTGCAGGCCATGCGCCGCCGGGTCGTCGACAACATCCCGGTCGCCCAGGTCGACCGCGAGCTGAAGCTCGGCCCCGGCGGCCTCAGGGACGTCGAGTTCGCCGTCCAGCTCCTCCAGCTGGTGCACGGCCGCAGCGACGCCACCCTGCACAGCGGCTCCACCCTGGACGCGCTCGCCGCCCTCGCCGGCGGCGGCTACGTCGGCCGCGCCGACGCGGCCCAGCTCGACGAGGCCTACCGCTTCCTGCGCGCGATGGAGCACCGCATCCAGCTGTACCGGCTGCGCCGCACCCACCTCGTCCCCGAGGGCGAGGACGACCTGCGCCGCCTCGGCCGCTCCCTCGGCCTGCGCACCGACCCGGTCGCCACGCTGAACAAGGAGTGGAAGCGGCACGCCTCCGTCGTCCGCCGCCTCCACGAGAAGATCTTCTACCGGCCGCTGCTCGACGCCTTCGCCCAGCTCGCCCCCGGCGAGATCCGGCTCAGCCCCAAGGCCGCGGGCCAGCGCCTCGAAGCCCTCGGGTACGCCGACCCCGCCGCCGCCCTGCGCCACCTGGAGGCACTGGCCTCCGGGGTCAGCCGCAAGGCCGCCATCCAGCGCCATCTGCTGCCGGTGCTGCTCGGCTGGTTCGCCGACTCCGCCGACCCGGACGCCGGCCTCCTCGGCTTCCGCCGGGTCTCCGACGCCCTCGGCAAGACCCCCTGGTACCTGCGGCTGCTCCGCGACGAGGGCGCCGCCGCCGAGAACCTCGCCCGGGTCCTCTCGGCCGGCCGGCTCGCCCCCGACCTGCTGCTGCGCGCCCCCGAGGCGGTCGCCATACTCGGCGACCCCGAGGGGCTCAGGCCGCGCGGCCGGGACCACCTGGAGCAGGAGGTCCTCGCCGCCGTGGGCCGCGCGGACGACGCCGAACAGGCCGTCGCCGCCGCCCGCGGGGTGCGCCGCCGCGAGCTGTTCCGTACCGCCGCGGCCGACCTCATCGACTCGTACGGCACCGAGGACAGCCCCCGCACCTCCGACCCCGGCGCGCTGGTCGACCGGGTCGGCGAGGCCGTCACCGACCTCAACGCCGCCACCCTCGCCGGCGCCCTGCGGGCCGCCGTCCGCGCCGAGTGGGGCGAGCAGCTCCCCACCCGTTTCGCGGTCATCGGCATGGGCCGCTTCGGCGGCCACGAACTCGGCTACGGCTCCGACGCCGACGTCCTCTTCGTCCACGAGCCGCGCCCCGGCGTCGACGAGCAGGAGGCCGCCAAGGCCGCCAACCGGGTCGTCACCGAGATGCGCAGGCTCCTCCAGCTCCCCACCACCGACCCGCCGTTGCTGATCGACGCCGACCTGCGACCGGAGGGGCGCAACGGGCCGCTCGTCCGCACCCTCGCCTCCTACGAGGCCTACTACCGCCGCTGGTCGCTCGTCTGGGAGTCCCAGGCCCTGCTCCGCGCCGCCCCCATGGCGGGCGACGCCGACCTCGGGCAGCGGTTCATCGAGCTGGTCGACCCGCTCCGCTACCCCGTCGAGGGCCTCGGCGAGGACGCGGCCCGCGAGATCCGCCGCCTCAAGGCCCGCATGGAGTCCGAGCGGCTGCCGCGCGGCGCCGACCCCACCCTCCACGCCAAGCTGGGCCGCGGCGGCCTCAGCGACGTCGAGTGGACCGTCCAGCTCCTCCAGATGCGGCACGGCTGGGCCGAACCGGGGCTGCGCACCACCCGCACCCGCACCGCGCTCTCCGCCGCGCACTCCGCCGGCCTGATCCCGACCGAGGAGGCGCAGACCCTCGACGAGGCCTGGGTCCTCGCCACCCGGGTCCGCAACGCGGTCATGCTGGTGCGCGGCCGCCCCGGCGACACCTTCCCCTCCGACCCGCGCGAACTGGCCGCCGTGGGCCGCTACTTGGGATACGGCCCCGGGCACGTCGGCGAGATGGTCGACGACTACCGCAGGATCACCCGCCGGGCCCGCGCGGTCGTCGACGAACTCTTCTACGGCTCCTGAGCCGGGCGACCGCCCCACCCGGCCGTCCGGGCCGAACGCCCCGCCCCCGCGCGGCCGGTGGCGCGAGCCCGAGGCCCCGCCTCCGCACGGCCGGTCGCCCGGGCCCCCGCCCCCGCACGGCAGGCCGTCCGGGCCGAACGCCCCGCCCCCGCGCGGCCGGTGGCGTGATCCGGCCGACGCGGCCGGGGCCCGGCCGGATACGATCGCCGCATGGCCCTGATCATGAGCGACGTGCACCGGTTCGAGGCGGCCCGGCCGCGGCTGGAGGCCATCGCCTACCGGATGCTCGGGTCCTCGGCCGAGGCGGAGGACGCCGTGCAGGAGACCTTCCTGCGCTGGCAGGCCGCCGACATCGGGCGCATCGAGGTGCCCGAGGCCTGGCTCACCAAGGTGCTCACCAACTACTGCCTCAACCAGCTCACCTCGGCCCGCGCCCGGCGCGAGACCTACGTGGGCCAGTGGCTCCCGGAGCCGCTGCTCGCCGGCGACCCGATGCTCGGCCCCGCCGACACCGCCGAACAGCGCGAGTCCGTCTCGTACGCCGTCCTCGTCCTCCTGGAGCGGCTGACGCCGGCCGAGCGCGCGGTCTACGTGCTCCGCGAGGCCTTCGGCTACGCGCACCGGGAGATCGCCGAGATCCTCGACATCAGCACCGCCTCCAGCCAGCAGATCCTCCACCGCGCCAAGAAGCACGTCGCGGCGGGCCGGGCCCGCACCGAGATCGACGAGGCCGCCGCCCGCAGGATCGTCGAGGAGTTCCTGGCCGCCGCGACCAGCGGCCGTACCGAACCGCTGATCGAGCTGCTCACCCAGGACGCGGCCGCCATCGGCGACGGCGGCGGCAAGGTCCCCGCCCGCGCCCGGGCCTTCGAGGGGGCGGTCGCGGTCGCGACCTTCCTGCGCGGCCTCTTCAGGCCGAGCGACGCCAAGCGGGCGCTGGTCGGCGGCTCGCCCGCCTTCTACGCGTCCACCGCGAACGGCGGCCCCGCGCTCGTCGCCGTGGTGGACGGCCGGGTCGTCGGGATCACCTGCCTGGAGGTCACGCCGGACGGCATCCTCGCCGTCCGCAGCCAGGTCAACCCCGACAAGCTGGACCGGGCCACCGACCGCTGGGCGGAGGAGGCGCACGAGGCCCCGCTGTTCGCCTTCTGACTCCTCGCCGAAGGGTGTGACGCAGGTCACATCGAGATCCTGTCAGAGAACGCGGGGCCGCCCGGTTCAAGGGGCGAGACCACGCCGGAGAAACGGCGCGGACCCCGCGCAGACAGGAGTTCGGTCATGCAGCACCGCATCGTCGTCCTCGGAGCCGGCTACACCGGAGCCGTCGCCGCCGGCCGCCTCGCCCGCCGCCTGCGGGGCGAGGACGTGAGCATCCGCCTGGTGAACACCGAGCCCGACTTCGTCGAGCGCGTCCGCCTGCACCAGCTCGCGGCCGGCCAGGACCTCACCCCCCGCCCCTTCGACGAGATGTTCGCCGGCACCGGCGTCGAGCTGACCCTCGCCCGCGTCGCCGCCGTCGACGTCGACCGCAGGGCGGTCACCGTCGACGGCGCCGCCGGACGCGAGGAGCTGGCGTACGACTCCCTGGTCTACGCCCTCGGCAGCGGCTGGAACGACGGAGGCGTCCCCGGCGCCGCCGACCACGCCCACGAGCTCGCGAGCCGCCCCGGCGCCCTCCGGCTCCGCGCCCGGCTCGCGACCCTGGAGGCCGGCCGGACCGTGGTGGTGGTCGGCGGCGGACTCACCGGCCTGGAGGCCGCGACCGAGATCGCCGAGAGCCGCCCCGACCTGGACGTGGCCCTGGTCGTCCGCGGCGCCCTCGGCGACTGGCTCTCGGAGAAGGGCCGCGGCCACCTGCGGAAGGTCGTCGCGGGGCTCGGCATCACCGTCCACGAGCACCGGACGGTCGCCGCCGTCGCCGCGGACCGGGTGACCACCGAGGACGGAACCGCCGTCCCGGCCGACGTCACCGTCTGGACCACCGGCTTCGCCGTCCACCCCGTCGCGGCGGCCACCGCTCTGGAGCTCGCCCCCGACGGCCGGATCGCGGTCGACGCCACCATGCGCTCGGTCTCCCACCCCGACGTCTACGCCGTCGGCGACGCGGCCATGGCCGCCGGACCCGGGGGCGAGCCGCTGCGGATGTCCTGCGCCTCCGGCGTCCCCATGGCCTGGCAGGCCGCCGACGCCCTCGCCGCCCGCCTGGCCGGCGTCAAGGTGCCCGAGATCGCGATCCGCTACTTCCAGCAGTGCGTGTCGCTGGGCCGCAAGGAGGCCCTGGTCCAGTTCGTCACCGCCGGCGACCGGGCCAAGGAGAAGGCCCTGACCGGCCGCACCGCCGCGCTCTACAAGGAGCTCATCTGCAGGAGCGCCGTCTGGGGCGTCGCGAACCCGACCATGGGCCTGCCCTCCCGCCGCCGCCGGGTCGCCCGGCAGGACCACCGCGACGCCGTCCCGGCGGAGGCGACCGCCTGACGACAGGCCCAGGGGATCCCGGCGGAGGCCCCGCCGACGAGACGACGGAGGCCCCCGCCGACGAAACGGCGGGGGCCTCGGTCCTGCTCACGCTCAGCGGCGTCCGTATCACCTTCCGGAGCCGACCGGCTCCTCGCGCTCCGCGGCCTCGCGCGCGTCCGTCCCCCGTGCGGGGGCGGACGCCGCCGGCGCGACGGCGGTCAGCGGCTCCACCTGCTTCGACAGGCGGTGCGGCCAGGTGCCGTACCAGAAGTAGGCGACGAGGAAGCCGAAGCCGAGGCAGATCCAGCCGCCGACCGCGTCCAGCCAGAAGTGGTTGGCGGTAGCGACGATCACGACCAGGGTCAGCGCCGGGTAGAGCAGGCCCAGGATGCGGGCCCAGGGGGCCTTCGCCAGGAAGAAGATCGTCAGGCCGCACCACGTCGACCAGCCGATGTGCATCGACGGCATCGCCGCGTACTGGTTCGACATGTGCTTGAGGTCGCCCGAGGCCATCGAGCCCCAGGTGTGGTGCACCAGGACCGTGTCGATGAAGTCCTTGCTCTCCATCAGCCGCGGCGGCGCCAGCGGATACAGGTAGTAGCCGACCAGGGCCACGGCGGTGGTGGCGAAGAGGACGGTCCGAAACGCGGCGTAACGGCCCGGCTGCCATCGGTACAGCCACACGAGCACACCGATGGTGACGATGAAGTGCAGGGTGGCGTAGTAGTAGTTCATCGAGACGATGAGCCATGTCACCGAGTTCACGGCGTGGTTGACGGCGTGCTCGAAGGCGAGGCCGAGGGACTCCTCGGTCCGCCAGATCCAGTCCGCGTTCCTCAGCGCCTCGGCCTTCTGCTCCGGCACCGCGTTGCGGATCAGCGAGTACACCCAGTAACTGACCGCGATCAGCAGCAGTTCGAACCAGATGCGGGGACGTCGCGGGCTGCGCGCACGCAGCCACGCCCACCGGCCGTCGGCCACGATGGGTGACGACGGGGTCGTCCGGTCGTCCAAACTCTTCACGGTCGTTTCACCCATAGGCAGAGAGTTTGCCAGATCCACGCCCCCCGACCGATCATCCCCCGGTCGGGTGTGCGGCGCACCCTCTCCGTCTCAAGGACGAGGTACCCGGGTACTACCGGGCGGCCGGGGGCGGCGCCGAGGCCGTGGAGCCGCGGACGACCAGCTCCGGCATGAAGACGAACTCCGAGTGCGGGGCCGGGGTGCCGCCGACCTCCTCCAGGAGGGCGCGGACCGCCGCCTGGCCCATGGCCTGCACGGGCTGCCGGATGGTGGTGAGCGGCGGATCGGTGAAGGCTATGAGGGGGGAATCGTCGAAGCCGACGACGGAGACGTCCCTGGGCACGTCGAGCCCCTGCTGCCGGGCCGCGCGGATCGCGCCGAGCGCCATCATGTCGGAGGCGCAGACGATCGCGGTGCACCCCTTGGCGATGAGGGCAGAGGTCGCCGCCTGGCCGCCCTCCAGGGTGTACAGGGAGTGCTGGATCAGCTCCTCCGACTCCTCGGGGGCGAGGCCGAGGCGGTCCCGCATCCCCTTCTGGAAGCCCTCTATCTTGCGGAGCACCGGCACGAAGCGCTTCGGTCCGACGGCGAGCCCGATCCGGGTGTGGCCGAGGGCGGCGAGGTGGGTGACCGCCAGCTGCATCGCGGCCCGGTCGTCGGGGGAGACGAAGGGCGCCTGCACCTTGGGGGAGAAGCCGTTGATGAGGACGTACGGGACGCCCTTGCCGCGCAGCTGGTCGTAGCGGGAGGTGTCGGCCGTGGTGTCGGCGTGCAGCCCGGAGACGAAGATGATGCCGGCCACCCCGCGCTCCACCAGCATGTCGGTGAGCTCGTCCTCGGTGGACCCGCCGGGGGTCTGGGTGGCGAGCACCGGGGTGTAGCCCTGGCGGGTCAGGGCCTGCCCGATGACCTGCGCGAGGGCCGGGAAGATGGGGTTGTCCAGTTCGGGGGTGATCAGCCCGACGAGGCCGGCGCTGCGCTGGCGCAGCCGTACCGGACGCTCGTAGCCGAGCACGTCGAGCGCGGCAAGGACGGATTCGCGGGTGGCGGTGGCCACACCGGGCTTGCCGTTGAGCACGCGGCTGACTGTGGCTTCACTGACCCCCGCCTGGGCTGCGATGTCGGCAAGCCGCGCGGTCATGGGAGTGGACTGTACCGGTCACAGCGCGTATTGCCCACCAGTGGGGGAGGCCCCGCTCGCCGGGGGACTGGCCGCGGCCCCGGTGGAAGGTGATCGCAAGGTCTTGCAGGTCTTGCGGTGGGGCGTGGGTGACGGTTGCTGCGGAATGGATGGTTCCGCAGGGTGATGAGGGCCTCTGTCGAGCCGATCCGGGCCGGAGAATCCGGACGAAAGGGGGGAAGGGGCGCTTCCGGGCCGCTGTCAAGCGGCCCGACGGCAACCTTCGGGACACGCGGATGTAACGATCCCCGGTCCTTGCAGAAATTCGCCGCAAGCTCTTTCGGCTCGTTTTCATCCCTGTTACGTTCCTGGCAACCCGGAGCGCCGCGAGGGAGCGGTCGCAATGAGGAAGGTTCCAGCCCCTCGTCACCCCGGGATCATGTTGAAGGAGTTCACATGCGGCGTGGCATAGCGGCCACCGCGCTGGTCGCGGCCCTGGGCGTCACCCTGGCGGCGTGCGGCGGGAGCGACAGCGGTTCCGACGGTGCATCGAAGGGCTCGGGCGAGCTCTCCGGCACCGTGACGTGGTGGGACACCTCCACGGTCGGCTCCGAGGACAAGGTCTTCAAGAAGGTCGCCGAGGACTTCACCAAGAAGCACCCGAAGGTCACCGTCAAGTACGTGAACGTGCCGTTCGGTGAGGCCCAGAACAAGTTCAAGAACGCCGCGCAGTCCGGCTCCGGCGCCCCCGACGTGATCCGCTCCGAGGTCGCCTGGACCCCCGAGTTCGCCGACCTCGGCTACCTCGCCCCGCTGGACGGCACCCCGGCGCTGAAGAACCAGGACGACTTCCTGCCGCAGGCCGCCGCGTCCACCAAGTACAAGGACAAGACCTACGCCGTCCCGCAGGTCATCGACTCCATGGGCCTCTTCTACAACAAGAAGATCCTCAAGGAGGCCGGTGTCGAGGCGCCCAAGAACATCACCGAGCTGAAGGCCGCCGCCGCCAAGATCAAGGAGAAGACCGGCAAGTCCGGCCTGTACCTCCGCGGCGACGACGCCTACTGGTTCCTCTCCTTCCTGTACGGCGAGGGCGGCGACATGGTCGACGCCGCGAGCAAGACGATCACCATCGACAACGCGGCCGGCGTCAAGGCCTTCAAGACCGTCAAGGACCTCGTCGACTCCAAGGCCGCGATCACGGACGCGACCAACGGCTGGGACAACATGCAGGCCGCCTTCAAGGACGGCAAGGTCGCGATGATGATCAACGGCCCGTGGGCGCTCGCCGACACGTACGCCGGCAAGGAGTTCGCGGACAAGGCGAACCTGGGCATCGCCCCGGTCCCGGCCGGCTCCGCCGGCCAGGGCGCCCCGCAGGGCGGCCACAACCTCGCCGTCTACGCCGGTTCCAAGAACCTGGACGCCTCCTACGCCTTCGCCGAGTACATGACCTCGACCGCGGCCCAGGCCCAGGTCACCAAGGAGCTGAGCCTCCTCCCGACCCGCCAGTCCGCCTACCTGGAGTCCGAGGTCGCGGGCAACGAGAAGGTCGGCTTCTTCAAGCCGGCCGTCGAGAAGGCCGTCGAGCGCCCCTGGATCCCGGAGGGCGGCAGCCTCTTCGCGCCGCTCGTCACCGAGTACACCAAGGTCCTCACCGGCCAGGCCACCCCTGAGCAGGGAGCGAAGACGGTCGGCGAGGGCTACCGCAAGCTCCTCAAGGACTGGAAGTAAGAGGAAGGCTGACCGGCTGATGGCTGTGGACACCACCGGCCAGTCGGTGGCGAAGGCCGCGGGCGACGACGTCGCCCGCGGCCGGAGCCGCGGGACTGGTCCGAAGCGGCGGGCGCCGAAGCGCTCCCTCGCCACCCACTGGTACGCGTGGGCCATGGTCGCCCCCGTGGTGATCGTGATCGCCGTGATCATCGGATACCCGCTGATCCGCGGCATCTACCTGTCGCTCACCGACGCCACCGAGCGCAACGTCGCGCGCAGTATCGGCGTCAACGAGATCCCGGCCACCTACGAGTTCGTGGGCCTGGACAACTACGTCACGGCCATCAACGGCAGCCAGTTCTGGGCGACGCTCGGCTGGACGGTCCTGTGGACCGTCGCCTGCGTGTCGATCACCTTCGCCCTCGGCCTGGCCCTCGCCAACATCCTCAACCGCAAGATCGCCGGCCGCTCCGCCTACCGGATGATGCTCATCCTCCCCTGGGCGGTCCCCGGCTTCGTCTCGGTCTTCGCCTGGCGCTTCCTCTACGACGAGCGCCGCGGCATGCTCAACCAGATCCTCTCCGGCGTCGGCATGGACGGCGTGCCCTGGCTGAACGACCCCACCTGGGCCAAGTTCTCCGTCATCGCCGTCAACGTCTGGCTCGGCATCCCCTTCATGATGGTCGCCCTCCTCGGCGGCCTCCAGTCCATCCCCGGCGAGCTCTACGAGGCCGCCGAGATGGACGGCGCCAACGCCTGGCAGCGCTTCCGGAACATCACCATGCCGGGACTCCGGTCCGTCTCCACGACGGTGGTCCTCCTCTCCACCATCTGGACCTTCAACATGTTCCCGGTGATCTTCCTGCTCACCCGGGGCGGACCCGGCGAGGCCACCCAGATCCTCGTCACCCAGGCGTACAAGTTCTCCTTCGAGATCAGTCCGCGCGACTTCGCCCAGTCGTCCACGTGGGGCGTCCTCATCCTGGTGCTCCTGATGATCTTCGCCGCGATCTACCAGCGCGTCCTCCGCAAGCAGGGAGAAGTCTGGTGACCACCACGAACCCCGCCCCCCGGGCGATGAACGCCCCGGTCCGGGGCCGCCGCTCGCCGCTCGCCTCGGTGGCGCTGCACCTCACCCTGATCGTCGCCTCCGTGATTGCCGTCTTCCCGGTGCTGTGGGTCCTGCTGACCTCGCTCAAGCCGGCGAAGTACGCGACCACCACGGACTTCTTCAAGGAGACGACGTTCGAGAACTACACGAACCTGCTGAGGGACACCCCGTTCCTCACCTGGTTCGGGAACTCGCTCCTCATCGCCGGACTCACCACCGTCGTCGGCGTGTTCATCTCCGCCACCACCGGCTACGCCGTCAGCCGCTTCCGCTTCGCCGGCAAGCGCGGCCTGATGTGGACCCTGCTCATCACGCAGATGTTCCCGGTCGCCGTCCTCATCGTGCCGATCTACAACATCATGGCGTCGCTGGGGCTGCTCAACCAGGCGGCCGGCCTGGTCATCACCTACCTGACCATCGCCGTCCCCTTCTGCGCCTGGATGATGAAGGGCTTCTTCGACGGCATCCCGCGCGAGATCGACGAGTCGGGGTACGTCGACGGGCTCACGCCCTTCGGCACCTTCTGGCGGCTGATCCTGCCGCTCGCCAAGCCGGGCATCGCGGTGACCGCCTTCTACTCCTTCATCACCGCCTGGGGAGAGGTCGCCTACGCCTCCGCCTTCATGGTCGGCGACGAGAACCTCACGCTCGCCGGCGGTCTGCAGAAGTTCGTCAACCAGTACGGGGCCCAGTGGGGTCCGATGACGGCGGCCTCCGTCCTCATCGCCATCCCCGCCGCCCTGGTGTTCCTCCTCGCCCAGCGCCACCTCGTCACCGGCATGTCCGCCGGCGCGGTGAAGGGCTGACGGCCCTGAGCGCCGAACCCGTACGCCCCTCCTTACCTCCCAGGGAAGACATGACCCAGCACCTCGCCACCCCCGCCGCCGCCCCGACCACCGGCACCGACACGGGCTGGTGGAGAGACGCGGTGATCTACCAGGTCTACCCGCGCAGCTTCGCCGACGGAAACGGCGACGGCATGGGCGACCTGGTGGGCATCCGCAGCCGGCTGCCGTACCTCAAGGAGCTCGGCGTCGACGCCGTGTGGCTCTCCCCCTTCTACGCCTCGCCGCAGGCCGACGCCGGGTACGACGTCGCCGACTACCGGGCCATCGACCCGATGTTCGGCTCGCTGCTCGACGCCGACGCCCTCATCCGCGAGGCCCACGGGCTCGGCCTGCGGATCATCGTGGACCTGGTCCCGAACCACTCCTCGGACCAGCACGAGTGGTTCCAGCGCGCCCTGCGCGAAGGCCCCGGCTCCCCGCTGCGCGACCGCTACCACTTCCGCCCCGGCAAGGGCGAGAACGGCGAACTCCCGCCCAACGACTGGGAGTCCATCTTCGGCGGCCCCGCCTGGACCCGGGTCGAGGACGGGGAGTGGTACCTCCACCTCTTCGCCCCCGAGCAGCCGGACTTCGACTGGGACCACCCGGCCGTCCGCGACGAGTTCCGCTCGATCCTGCGCTTCTGGCTCGACATGGGCGTCGACGGCTTCCGCGTCGACGTCGCCCACGGCCTGGTCAAGGCCCCCGGCCTGCCCGACATCGGCGCGCACGACCAGCTGAAGCTGCTCGGCAACGACGTCATGCCCTTCTTCGACCAGGACGGCGTCCACGAGATCTACCGCTCCTGGCGGCAGATCCTCGCCGAGTACGACGGACAGCGCGTCCTCGTCGCCGAGGCGTGGACCCCCACCGTCGAGCGCACCGCCAACTACGTGCGCCCCGACGAGATGCACCAGGCGTTCAACTTCCAGTACCTGGGCACCCACTGGGACGCCACGGAGCTGCGCACCGTCATCGACGCCTCGCTCGCCGCGATGCGCCCGGTCGGCGCCCCCACCACCTGGGTGCTCTCCAATCACGACGTCACCCGGCACGCCACCCGCTTCGCCAACCCGGCGGGCCTCGGCACCCAGCTCCGCACCCCCGGCGACCGCGCGCTCGGCCTGCGCCGGGCCCGCGCCGCGACGCTGCTGATGCTGGCGCTGCCCGGCTCCGCCTACGTCTACCAGGGCGAGGAGCTGGGCCTGCCGGACGTCACCGACCTGCCCGACGAGGTGCGCCAGGACCCGTCCTTCTTCCGCGCCAGCGGCCAGGACGGCTACCGCGACGGCTGCCGGGTGCCGATCCCGTGGACCGCCGAGGGCTCCTCGTACGGCTTCGGCGACGGCGGCTCCTGGCTGCCGCAGCCGGCCGCCTGGGGCGGACTGAGCGTCGAGGCCCAGACCGGCGACCCCGGCTCCACCCTGGAGCTGTACCGCAGCGCGCTCGCCGTGCGCCGCGAGCGTCCCGAGCTCGGTGCGGGCGAGGCCGTGGAGTGGCTGGAGGCGCCCGAGGGTGTGCTCTCCTTCCGTCGCGACGGCTTCGTCTGCACCGCCAACACCACCGGCCGGGCCATCTCCGTCCCGCTGCCCGGCCGGTATCTCCTCTCCAACGAGGACGTCAGGATCGCGGACGGCGCCGCAGAGGTGCCGGCCGACACCACCGTCTGGTGGGCGGTGTGACGATCCCTCCGCCGCGGGGCACCGGCAACGGCGCCCCGCGGCTCGCGGACATCGCGGCACAGTCCGGGGTCAGCGAGGCCACCGTCAGCCGCGTCCTCAACGGCAAGGCGGGGGTGGCCGGCGCGACCCGGCACAAGGTCCTCGCGGCGCTCGACGTGCTCGGATACGAGCGTCCGGTCCGGCTGAAACGCCGGAGCGCGGGCCTTGTCGGGCTCGTGGTGCCCGAGCTGACCAACCCGATCTTCCCGGCCTTCGCGCAGGTGGTCGAGCAGGTCCTCGCCGGGCACGGCTACACGCCGGTGCTCTGCACCCAGATGCCCGGCGGGGCCACCGAGGACGAGCTGGTCGACCAGCTCGTCGAGCGCGGGGTGGCCGGCATCGTCTTCCTCTCCGGGCTGCACGCGGACGCCTCCGCCGACCCGGCACGGTACGCCCGGCTGACCGAGCGGGGGGTGCCGTACGTCCTCATCAACGGCTACCACGAACGGATCGACGCCACCTTCGTCTCCCCGGACGACCGCGCCGCCGCCCGGATGGCCGTGCGGCACCTGGCCGAGCTGGGGCACGAGCGGATCGGCCTGGCCATCGGCCCCACCCGGTACGTGCCCTCGCGCCGCAAGGCGGAGGGCTTCGCCGCCGAGCTCTACGAGATGCTCGGCGTGGAACGGGCCGAGGCCGAACGCTTCGTGCGGCCCACCCTGTTCGGCGTCGAGGGCGGGCACGCCGCCGCCGAGATCCTGCTCGACGAGGGGTGCACGGGCATCGTCTGCGGCTCCGACCTGATGGCGCTCGGCGCCGTCCGGGCGGCCCGCGCCCGCGGCCTCGACGTGCCCCGGGACGTCTCCGTCGTCGGCTTCGACGACTCCCCGCTGATCGCCTTCACCGACCCGCCGCTGACCACCGTGCGCCAGCCCGTGCAGGCCATGGCGACGGCGGCCGTCGGCGCGCTCCTGGAGGAGATCGAGGGCAGCCCGGTGCAGCGCACCGAGTTCGTCTTCCAGCCGGAGCTGGTCGTGCGCGGGTCCACCGCGCAGCCGCCGCAACTCCTTGCGTGATCCCCGGCGATCGCGGTGTCGGAAGTATTGACCGCACGCCTGTACGCCCCTACGGTCGCGGCTGAAAACAGTTGCTGAGAGTTTCGGCAACTTCTTGCGAACAGCTCTCACACGCGACAGGGACGTCGTACAGGAGGAAGCATGGCAAGAAAGACCGTGGCCGCTGCACTCGCCCTCGTGGCGGGAGCCGCTGCGGCCGTCACGGTGAACGCCCCGGCCCAGGCCACGCCGCCGGGGACCAGGGACGTCACCGCCGTGATGTTCGAATGGAACTTCGCCTCGGTGGCCCGGGAGTGCACCGACCGCCTCGGCCCCGCCGGCTATGGCTACGTCCAGGTCTCCCCGCCCCAGGAGCACCTCCGGGGCTCCCAGTGGTGGACCTCGTACCAGCCCGTCAGCTACAAGATCGGCGGACGGCTCGGGGACCGCACCGCCTTCAGGAACATGGTCGACACCTGCCACGCGGCCGGCGTGAAGGTGATAGCCGACTCGGTCATCAACCACATGGCCAACGGCTCCGGTACGGGAACGGCCGGGACGCCGTTCTCCAAGTACGACTACCCCGGCCTCTACTCCGGCGCCGACATGGACGACTGCCGGGCCACCATCTCCACCTACCAGGACCGCGGGAACGTCCAGAACTGCGAACTCGTGGGCCTCCCCGACCTCGACACCGGCGAGGACTACGTCCGCGGAAAGATCGCCGGCTACCTCGACGACCTCCTCTCGCTGGGCGTCGACGGCTTCCGGATCGACGCCGCCAAGCACATGCCGGCCGCTGACCTGGCCGACATCAAGTCCCGGCTGAGCAACCCGAACGTCCACTGGAAGCACGAGGCCATCTTCGGGGCGGGCGAGGCCGTCTCCCCGAGCGAGTACCTCGGCAGCGGCGACGTCCAGGAGTTCCGCTACGCCCGCGACCTCAAGCGGGTCCTCCAGAACGAGAAGCTCGCCCACCTCAAGAACTTCGGCGAGTCCTGGGGCTACATGCCCTCCGGCCGGTCCGGCGTCTTCGTCGACAACCACGACACCGAGCGCGGCGGCGACACCCTCAGCTACAAGGACGGCGCGAACTACACCCTCGCCTCCGTCTTCATGCTCGCCTGGCCCTACGGCTCCCCGGACGTCCACTCCGGCTACGAGTGGACCGACAAGGACGCCGGGCCGCCCAACGGCGGTCAGGTGAACGCCTGTTACACCGACGGCTGGAAGTGCCAGCACGCCTGGCGCGAGATCTCCTCCATGGTCGCCTTCCGCAACACCGCCCGCGGCGAGGCCGTCACCCAGTGGTGGGACAACGGCAACAACGCGATCGCGTTCGGCCGCGGGTCCAAGGCCTACGTGGCGATCAACCACGAGTCGTCCCCGCTCACCCGCGCCTTCCAG
The DNA here is from genome assembly GCF_043081625.1 of Streptomyces sp. NPDC014861. Taxonomy (NCBI): domain Bacteria; kingdom Bacillati; phylum Actinomycetota; class Actinomycetes; order Kitasatosporales; family Streptomycetaceae; genus Streptomyces; species Streptomyces sp. NPDC014861. Next base: position 459,351 of record NZ_JBIBWV010000004.1, on the reverse strand, counting down.
ACCTCCCTGCCGGCCGGCACCTACTGCGACGTCCAGTCGAACACCCCGGTCACCGTCGGTACGAACGGCCAGTTCACCGCCACGCTGGGCGCCAACACCGCCGTCGCCCTGCACACCGGCGCCGTGAACTGCGGCGGGACCACCCCCACCACCCCGCCCACCACCCCGCCCACGACGCCGCCCGCCACCGCGGGCGCCTCCTTCAACGCCACCGCCACCACGGTGATGGGCCAGAACATCTACGTCACCGGCAACCGCGCCGAGCTGGGCAACTGGGCCCCGGCCGCCGCCCTCAAGCTCGACCCGGCCACCTACCCCGTGTGGAAGCTGGCCGTGAACCTGCCCGCGGGAACGGCCTTCGAGTACAAGTACATCCGCAAGGACGCGGCCGGGAACGTCACCTGGGAGTCCGGTGCCAACCGCACCGCGACCGTCCCCGCCTCCGGCCAGGTCGTCCTGAACGACACCTTCCGCAGCTGAGCCCCTCCCTCCGCAGGGCCGCCCCGACCGGGGCGGCCCCCTCTTCCCGTACCTCCAGGGAGCCCCCGTGATACCCAAGAGAACGGCCGTGGCGCTCGCCGCCGCCCTGTGCGCGGCCCTCGTGCCCGCCCTCCCCGCCACCGCCGCGCCCCGCCCGCCCGCGCCCCCGTCCGACCGGGCGCTCGCCGCCGAACCGGCCCGCCAGGACCTCACCCGCGAGCAGTTCTACTTCGTGCTCCCGGACCGCTTCGCCAACGGCGACACCTCCAACGACCGGGGCGGCCTCACCGGCAGCCGCACCGCCACCGGCTTCGACCCCACCGACAAGGGCTTCTACCAGGGCGGCGACCTCAAGGGCCTCACCCAGCGCCTCGACTACATCAAGGGCCTCGGCACCACCGCCATCTGGATGGCGCCGATCTTCAAGAACCGGCCCGTGCAGGGCGAGGGCAAGGACGCCTCGGCCGGCTACCACGGCTACTGGATCACCGACTTCACCCAGGTCGACCCGCACTTCGGCACCAACGACGACCTGAGGAAGCTCATCAAGGCCGCCCACGCCAAGGGCATGAAGGTCTTCTTCGACGTCATCACCAACCACACCGCCGACACCGTCGACTACGCCGAGAAGAAGTACGGCTACCGCCCCAAGGGCGCCTACCCGTACCTCGACAAGGACGGGCGGCCCTTCGACGACCGCACCGCGATCGGGAAGGTGGACGCGGACTCCTTCCCGTACACCCCCGTCGAGAAGGCCGGCACCAAGGTCCCGGCCTGGCTCAACGACCCGGAGATGTACCACAACCGCGGCGACTCCACCTGGCAGGGCGAATCCGCCGAGTACGGCGACTTCGTCGGCCTCGACGACCTGTGGACCGAGCGCCCCGAGGTCGTCGAGGGCATGAAGCGGATCTACGAGACGTGGGTCCGCGACTTCGACATCGACGGCTTCCGCATCGACACCGTCAAACACGTCGACCTGGACTTCTGGACCCAGTGGGCCACCGCGCTCGACGCCTACGCCAGGAAGCGCGGCCGCGAGGACTTCTTCATGTTCGGCGAGGTGTACTCCGCCGACACCACCGTCACCGCCCCCTACGTCACCCGCGGCCGGCTCGACGCCACCCTCGACTTCCCCTTCCAGGACGCCGCCCGCGCCTTCGCCTCCCAGGGCGCCGGCGCCGACCGCCTCGCCAAGGTCTTCGCCGAGGACTACCGCTACACCACCGACAAGGCCAACGCCTACGAGCAGGTCACCTTCCTCGGCAACCACGACATGGGCCGCTTCGGCACCTTCCTGAGGCAGGACAACCCGAACGCCTCCGACGCCGAACTCCTCCGCCGCGCCGGCCTCGCCAACGAGCTGATGTTCCTCTCCCGGGGCAACCCCGTCGTCTACTCCGGCGACGAGCAGGGCTTCACCGGCGCCGGCGGCGACAAGGACGCCCGCCAGACCCTCTTCGGCTCCCGCGTCGCCGACTACCTCGACGACGACCAGCTCGGCACCGACCGCACCCACGCCACCGACGCGTACGACACCGGCCACCCCGTCTACCGGTCGATCGCCGCCCTGTCGAAGCTCACCCGCGAACACCCCGCCCTCCGCGACGGCGTCCAGCAGCAGCGGTACGCCGAGGGCTCCGTGTACGCCGCCTCCCGCACCGACGCGAAGCAGCGCGTCGAGTACCTCGTCGCCGCCAACAGCTCAACCGAGGCGAGGACAGTCACCGTCCCCGTCGACTCCGCCTCCTTCCGCACCCTGTACGGAGGCCAGGGCGCCGTCACCGCCCGGGACGGCAAGGTCACCGTCACCGTCCCCGCCCTCTCCACCCTGGTCCTCAAGGCCGACCGGCCGCTCCCGGCCGTCACCGCGAAGCCCGACGTCACCCTCGCCGCTCCCGCCGCCGGCTCCACCGGCACCGTCGAGATCAGCGCCGACGTCGACGGCGGCGGGCTCAACCGGGTCGTCTTCGCCGCCCAGGTCGGCAACGGACGCTGGCAGACCCTCGGCACCGCCGACCACGCCCCCTACAAGGTCACCCAGCACGTCACCGCCCCCGCCGGCACCCCGCTGCGCTACAAGGCCGTCGTCGTCGACGCCGCCGGACGCACCGCGAGCGCCACCGCCGCCACCACCGCCGGCGCACCCCCGGCCCCCGAGAAGCCGGTCGCCGTCGAGCGCCCGTACGCGATCGTCCACTACAAGCGCGAGGACGGCGACTACGACGGCTGGACCCTCAGGGCCGCCGGCCAGGAGGCCGCCTTCACCGGCCGCGACGCCCACGGCGCCTTCGCCTGGGTCAAGCTCCCCGAGGGCGCCTCCACCGTCCCGTACACCGTCGAGAAGGCCGGCACCGCCGACGGCCCGCAGCGCACCATCAGCCTCGGCCGCACCGGCGAGGTCTGGATCACCCAGGGCCAGGACGGCCAGTCCGACACCGCCCCGGCCCCCGCCCCGCGGGACAGGACCAAGGCCGTCCTCCACTACCAGCGCGAGGACGGGAACTACGACGGCTGGGGCCTCCACCTGTGGACCGGCGCCGCCCAGCCCACCGACTGGTCCAAGCCCCTCCTGCCCGCCCGCGTCGACGCCTACGGCGCCGTCTACGAGGTGCCGCTCGCCGAGGGCGCCACCACGCTCTCGTACATCCTCCACAAGGGCGACCAGAAGGACCTCCCCACCGACCAGTCCCTCGACCTGGCCGCCACCGGCCACGAGGTCTGGCTCCTCGCCGGGCAGCCGAAGTACCTCCTGCCGACCTCCGGCGGCGCCCCCGCCCTCGACCTCGCCAAGGCCGAGGCGCAGTGGATCGACCGGAACACCGTCGTCTGGAAGGTGAGGACGAACGACTCCACCAGCCAGCAGCTGGTGTACGCCCCCGACGGCGGCATCACCGTCACCGACGGCGCCCTCAGCAGCGAGGGCCAGTGGCTGCGGCTGAACCAGACCGCGCTCACCGACGCCCAGAAGGCGAAGTTCCCGCACCTGAGGGACTTCCCGGCCTTCACCGTCGACCCGCGCGACGCCGACCGCGTCCGCTCCTCCCTGCGCGGCCAGCTGATCGCCACCCAGCGCGCCGCCAACGGCGCCCTCCTCGCCGCCACCGGCGTCCAGACCGCCGGCGTCCTCGACGACCTGTACGCCGAGAAGGCCGTCGAGGCCGACCTCGGACCGGTCTTCGACCGGAAGGGCCGCCCCACCCTCTCCCTCTGGGCGCCCACCGCCCGGTCCGTCGCCCTGGAGATCGACGGCAGGACCCTGCCCATGCGCCGCGACGACGCCTCCGGCGTCTGGACGGCCACCGGCCCGAAGTCCTGGAGCGGCAAGCCCTACCGGTACGTCGTGAAGGTCTGGGCGCCCACCGTCCAGAAGCTCGTCGAGAACCGCGTCACCGACCCCTACTCGACCGCCCTCACCACCGACTCCGCCCGCAGCCTCGTCGTCGACCTCGCCGACCCGAAGCTCGCCCCGGCCGGCTGGAAGAGCCTGCGGAAGCCGGCCGCCGTGCCGCTGCGCGACGCCCAGATCCAGGAACTCCACGTCCGCGACTTCTCGATCGCCGACCCCACCGCGAAGGCCGCCCACAAGGGCACCTTCCTCGCCTTCACCGACAAGGACAGCAAGGGCTCCCAGCACCTCAAGGCCCTCGCCGACTCCGGCACCTCCTACGTCCACCTCCTCCCGGCCTTCGACATCGGCACCGTCCCCGAGAAGAAGTCCGCGCAGACCGAACCCGCCTGCGACCTGAAGGTCTACGCCCCCGACTCCGAGGAGCAGCAGGCCTGCGTCGCCGAGGCCGCCGCGAAGGACGCCTACAACTGGGGCTACGACCCCCTGCACTACACCGTCCCCGAGGGCTCCTACTCCACCGACCCGAACGGCACCCGCCGCACGGTCGAGTTCCGGCAGATGGTCCAGGCCCTCAACGGGCAGGGCCTGCGCACCGTCATGGACGTCGTCTACAACCACACCGTCGCCGCCGGACAGTCCGACAAGTCGGTGCTCGACCGGATCGTCCCCGGCTACTACCAGCGCCTCCAGGCCGACGGCTCCGTCGCCACCTCCACCTGCTGCGCCAACACCGCGCCCGAGAACGCCATGATGGGCAAGCTCGTCGTGGACTCGATCGTCACCTGGGCCAAGGAGTACAAGGTCGACGGCTTCCGCTTCGACCTCATGGGCCACCACCCGAAGGAGAACATCCTCGCCGTCCGCGAGGCGCTCGACGCCCTGACCCTCGCGAAGGACGGCGTCGACGGCAAGGCGATCGTCCTCTACGGCGAGGGCTGGAACTTCGGCGAGATCGCCGACGACGCCCGCTTCGTCCAGGCCACGCAGAAGAACATGGCCGGCACCGGTGTCGCCACCTTCTCCGACCGGGCCCGCGACGCCGTCCGCGGCGGCGGCCCCTTCGACGAGGACCCGGGAGTCCAGGGCTTCGCCTCCGGCCTCTACACCGACCCCAACACCTCGACCGCCAACGGCACCCCGGCCGAGCAGAAGGCCCGCCTCCTGCACTACCAGGACCTCATCAAGGTCGGCCTCAGCGGCAATCTCGCCGGCTACACCTTCACCGACACCTCCGGCCGCACCGTCCGGGGCTCCGAGGTCGACTACAACGGCTCCCCGGCCGGCTACGCCGCCGCCCCCGGCGACGCCCTCGCCTACGCCGACGCCCACGACAACGAGACCCTCTACGACGCCCTGGCGTTCAAACTCCCCGCCGGCACCTCCGCCGCCGACCGGGCCCGCATGCAGGTCCTCGCCATGGCCACCGCCACCCTCTCCCAGGGCCCGGCGCTCTCCCAGGCCGGCTCCGACCTGCTCCGCTCCAAGTCCCTCGACCGCAACTCCTACGACAGCGGCGACTGGTTCAACTCGATCCACTGGGACTGCCGGGCCGGCAACGGCTTCGGCATCGGCCTCCCGCCGGCCGCCGACAACCAGGCCAAGTGGGGCTACGGCAAGCCGCTCCTCACCAACCCGAACCTGACGGTCGGCTGCGCCCAGATCGACGGAGCCTCCGCCGCCTACCGGGACCTCCAGAAGATCCGTACCACCGAGCCGGCCTTCTCCCTGGCGACCGCCGGCCAGGTGCAGTCCGCCCTCTCCTTCCCGCTCTCCGGCGAGGACGAGACCCCGGGCGTGATCACCATGCGCCTCGGCGGCCTCGTGGTCGTGTTCAACGCGACCCCGGGCGAGGCGAAGCAGACGGTCACGGGCCTGGCCGGCACGGCCCACACCCTCCACCCGGTCCAGGCGAACGGCTCCGACGCCGTCACCAGGACGGCCTCGTACGACACCGGTTCGGGCACCTTCACGGTCCCGGCCCGCACGGTCGCCGTCTTCAAGGCCACCGGCTGACGCTCCTCCTCAGGGGCACGGGCCCCGGCCGCCACTTGTGCGGCCGGGGCCCGCGCCGTAAAGCTGTGGCCCGACACCCCGCACCAGCAGGAGACACCGTCATGCCGCAGATCACCGTCGACTACTCCGCGCCCCTGGACCGGCGCGGATTCGCGCTCGACCTCCACGCCCTGCTGGTCGGGACCGTCGACACCGCGCTCGACTCCTGCAAGACCCGCTTCCGGGAGGTGGAGGAGACCGTCGTCGGCGACGGGTCGACCGAGGACGTCGTCGTCCACGTGGAGATCGCCCTGCTCTTCGGGCGCACCGACGCGATCCAGGCCCGGCTCGCCGAGGCCGTGCTCGACCTGCTGCCCCGCCACCTCAAGACGACGGACGGGGTCCGCCTCTCGGTCGAGGTGCGCGACCTGGAGAACTCCTACCGCAAGCGCTGATCCGATACGGCGGCGGCCGGGGCCAGCTCCAGGAGCCGGCCCACCAGCTGCGCGAACGGCCCGTCCGCCGGCTCCTCCGCCAGGATCGCCGCCAGCACCCCCGCCGTCTGCTCGTCGTAGACCGCGCTCACCGCCGTCAGGGCGGCGAAGTCGTGCACCAGCTTCTGCTCCAGCTCCGCGCGCGGCACCCGCCGCCCGTCCAGCCACAGCAGCGCCGTCGACTCGGCGAGCGACACCCAGGACCGCACCACCAGTTCGAGCCGCGGCGAGGGCTCCGCCACCCCGAGGTGGGCGACGATCTGCTCGTACGCGGCCTGCCGCACCTCGTCGATCATCGCGTTGGTCGTGGACGAACCCACCGCGGGACCGCCGCGCATCAGCGCCGCGAAGCCGGGCCCGTGGTCGTCGACGAAGTCGAAGAACCGGCCCATCACCCGCAGCAGCCGCGCCCCCAGCGGGCCCTGCGGCGGCTCCAGGAAGCGGGCCGCGAGCTCGTCGGCCGCGCGCCGCAGGGCGGCTTCGTACAGGCTCTGCTTGCCGGGGAAGTAGTGGTAGACCAGCGGCCGGGAGATGCCCGCGGCGGCGGCGATCTCGTCGATGGAGACCTCGTCGGGGGAGCGGCTGCTGAAGAGTTCGAGGGCCACCCCGATCAGCTGCTGCTTGCGCTCCTCGACGCCCATCCTGCGCCGTACACCGGTCGTCATACGAACAGCCTATCGGGGTCCGTTACGCTCCTCGTCCATGAGCGCTTCCGACCGGTCCAGCCTGGCCGCCGACAGTCCCGTGACCGACGAGCCCGACGAGGCCGAGGACACCGCCGGGGCCGCCGCCGGGTCCGGCGGGGCCGACGGGGCCGACAAGGTCGCGGAGACCGGCCAGGCCCCGGAGACGGCGGAGCCCGCCGGAGCCGGGCAGCCCGCCGCGGCCGGGCGGCCCGACGAGACCGACGGACCCGACGCGGACGTCGCGGACGTCGCGGACACCGGACGCGGCGACGATGACGACGAGGACGACGAGCAGGACGACGACGAACTCGACGACGAGGCCCCCGTCGACGGCATGACCCCCAAGCAGGCGCGGCGGCTGCGCGTGGCCGCCGCCTCGGTCCTGCTCGTGGTGATGGGCGTCATCCTGGTGGTCCGCCTCGCGAGCCGGACCTCCGTGCTCGTCGTCGGCGTCTACGGTCTGGCGATGATCCTCTGCGGCATCGTCATCGAACTCGCCCGCAACGGCCGCACCCGCCTCGCCACCTGGCTCCTGGTGGGCGGCCTCGCGGCTGCCCTCGCCTTCGACTGGCTGATCCTGCCCTGACGTTCAGAGGTCCAGGACGAGCTTCTTCCCGGCGCAGCGCGAGACGCAGATCAGCATCGAGTCCGCCCGCTCCGCGTCGGTGAGCAGCTCGTCCCGGTGGTCGACCCGGCCCTCCAGCACCGTCTGCCGGCAGGTGCCGCAGAAGCCCTGCGCGCAGGAGTACATGAGGCCCGGCACCTCCTCCCGCACCGCCGCGAGCACGGACTGGTCGGCGGCGACGGCCACCGTGCGTCCGGAGCGCCGGAGTTCGACCTCGAAGGGGGTGCCGTCGGCCGGGGCGACCGCCGAGAAGCGCTCCAGACGCGGGGCCCGGCCCGCCGGCATCGCGGCGGTGACGGCGTCCATCAGCCCCTCGGGCCCGCAGCAGTAGACGGCCGTGCCGTCCGGCACGGACCCCAGGAAGGACAGGTCGGGGTGGCCCGACTCCTCCTCCACGACCAGGCTGACCCGCTCCCCGCCGAGCCGTAGCAGCTCCGCCAGGTACGGCATCGAGGCGCGGGACCGGCCGCAGTAGACCAGCCGCCACTCCGCGCCCGCCGCCTCCGCGGCCCGCGCCATCGGCAGGACCGGGGTGATCCCGATGCCGCCGGCGACGAAGACGTACGCGGGGGAGGGGACCAGCGGGAAGCGGTTGCGGGGGCCCCGGATCTCGATCTCGACGCCCTCGTGGAGCTGTTCGTGCACCTCGTGGGAGCCGCCCCGGCCGCCCCGCTCCTCCTCGACGAGCCGGGTCGCGATGCGGTACACGTCCGGCTGGGCGGGGTCGCCGCAGAGCGAGTACTGCCGGATCCGGCCAGAGGGCAGGACGAGGTCGAGGTGGGCGCCCGGTTCCCAGGACGGCAGCCGCTCGCCCTCCAGGCGCAGTTCGACCACGCCCTCGGCGGGGACGGCCCGCCCGGTGACGAGCACCCGGCGCGGGACGGTCGCCCCGCGCCCGTAACCGGAGACGGGCTCCTCCAGGGAGGGCAGCGGCCAGAGCGGGGCGCTCGTCATCCGGGAGCGGACCGCCCGGCGGACGAGGAGCGCGGCGCCGGCGGCGAGGGCGACAGTGGCGAACCGGGGCATCAGCGGCCTCCGTTGGCGCCGGGGGAGGAGGCCAGGTAGGCCACGGCCTGCGCGGTGTCGCCCTCCTGGGAGGGGTGGTAGGCGCGGCTCAGGTAGCGGGGTATCGAGCGCAGCATGGCCGGGGTGGACGGCAGCACGCCCTCGCGGCCCCTGCGGTAGAAGTCCGCCCAGGAGGCCTTGGGGTCGAGCAGGGTGGGGTCGTTCTCCAGAAAGAAGCGGACCCCGCGCTGCCAGAGGAAGACCAGCGCGGAGAAGGCGAGCGCCCAGGTGCGGGCGCGCCGCCGGTAGCCGCCGTCGAGGTGCATGAAGAGCTCGAAGGCGACCGCCCGGTGCTCGACCTCCTCGGCGCCGTGCCAGCGGAGCAGGTCCATCATCATCGGGTCGGCGCCGCGCCGGTCCAGCTCCTCGGCGTTGAGCACCCAGTCGCCGAGGAAGGCGGTGTAGTGCTCGATCGCGGCGATCATCGCGACCCGCTCCATCAGCCACCAGCGGCGCGGCCGGCCCGGAGGCAGCGTCCGGTCGCCGAGCAGCTTCTCGAAGAACCAGTCGACCTGGGCGGTGTACGGCGTGGGGTCGAGCCCCTGCCGGCGCAGGTGCGGCAGGACGTCGTCGTGCGCCTGCGAGTGCACGGCCTCCTGTCCGATGAAGCCGATGACGTCCTCGCGCAGCCGGTCGTCGGTGATGTACGGCAGCGCCTGCTGGTAGACGTGCACGAACCATCGCTCGCCGGCCGGGAGCAGGAGGTGCAGCACGTTGATCGTGTGCGTGGTGAAGGGGTCGCCGGGAACCCAGTGGAGCGGGGTCTCCTGCCAGTCGAAGGCGACCTTGCGGGCCTTGAGCTCGACGTGTTCCGACGCCACCGGTGCAGGCTGCGTATTAGACATGCCGTCAATGTACTGAGGAGTAGACACGCGCGACAGGGCCGTGCACCGCCTTTTTCGGCCCACGGCCGGAAGGCCGCCCGTCCCCCGGGCCGTGCCGGTACGGCCCGGGGGACGGCACGCCGCCCCGCGCCCGTCGTCGCGGTGGCGGACACGCCGTACCGGACCCCTGCCCCGCGGCCACCGGCGCGCCCCGCTGCGGTGCCCGGCGGCCGATCCGGGGACCCCGGCTCTCGTACCTCCGCTGCCGGTACGCGGTCCCGGCTCCCGTACCTCCGCCGCCGCCGCTGCCTCCGCTGGCGCTGCGGCCGGTGCGCCGGTGTCGTCGCTACCTCAGCGCGGGCATCCGGCGGCCGTCCTCCAGGGTGGCGCTCAGCTCGGCGCGGGCGCCCGCCTGCGCCGCCGCGGCGAGGACCGGGCCCTCGGCGCGGGCCTTCACGCCGCCCGTCACCTCCACCGACGCCACGTCGGGGCCGCCCGCCGCCAGCACGTACCAACCGCCGCCCGGCGCCTGCCACAGCGCCCCGGCCAGCACCCTCGGCTCCCGCGCCCCGCACGCCGGGGCGTCCTGCGCGCGGGCGGCGAGCGAGGCGGGCACCTTCCGCTCCGGCGGCAGGAACTGGGCGAGGACCCGGCTGCCGGTGCCCCGCCAGGTCTCCGCCCGGGTGCACACCCAGGTCGCCCGGCCCGCGCCCTCCGGCAGCGTCTGCCGGGCGAACGCCCACGCCTGCGCCGACCGCACACCCTGCCCGAGGAGCGTGCTCAGCTGGCAGGCCGTCCGCGCCCAGGCCGCCCGCGCCTCGCGGCCGGTCGCGTCCACGGGCGCGTCGGGGGAGCCCCACAGCAGCCGGGCGGGCACCAGCTCCCCGAGGTCGCCGAGGAGCCGGCTGCCGGAACCGTCCCTCAGCTGAAGGGTGTTCCACCGCGCGCACTCCTTCGCCTGCGCGGGGCTGGGCAGGGCGTCCGTCACCCCGCGCGCGTCCCGGCCGAGCGGCCACGGCTCCTTGCCGGGCATCAGCAGGTCCCGCACGGCGGCGCCGGTCACCCAGGGCGCGGTCAGATACCGCACGTTCCCGGCCGCCCGCGTCACGACCACCGCCGCGGCGCCGGGGCCCTCGGCCGCGTCGGTCCGGGCGAAGTCGAGCGCCGCTCCGGCCGTCCCCACCACCGGCTCGGCGTACCGCACGATCCGCAGCCCGTCGTGGAGGAGCACCACCCGGGCCGCGTCCACCCGCCCCGCGAAGAGGAGTTGGGGCGGGCCCATCGGCGGCCCGACGGGTGTCCCCGGGGTCGCCGACGACTCCACCGCCCCGCCGGGCCGCGCCCACACGGCGAGCGCCCGCCGCAGCAGCCCCGCGTCCCCGGCGAGCTCCCCGCGCGCCGGCCACACCGAGAAGTCCCGGCGCACCGCCCCCGGCCACACGGCGGCGTTCACCCGCTTCACCTTCGCCGGGTCGAGCGCGGCCTCGGCGGCGGGGTTGCGGGCGTAACTCGGCGCGGCAGCACCGTTTCTTCCCCACCCGTCGCCCGGTAGTCCGAGCAGCGCCCCGCACACCAGCAGGGCCGCCACCCCCACCAGCGCGGCCCGCCCGTGCTGCCGCCGCCGCAACAGGTCGCCGGGCCGCGCCTGGAGCGTGCAGGGATCGAACTCGGCCGACTCCAGCAGCGCGGCCCCGCTGACCCGCCTCCCGGCGGAACGCGCCCGCGCGGCGGGTGCTCCGGGATCGGCCCGGCGGCCGGGGGAGCCCGGGGTACGGCCGGAGGGCGGGGCGTCGCCGGAGCCCGGGGCATTGCCGGAAACCGGGCCGCCGCCGCGGGTCCGGCCCGGGCCGGGCTGCTCGGCCACGCGCGGAGGGCGCTCGCCGCCGCGCGGGGCGGCCGGGAGGTCCGGCGCGCGCCCCGTCCCCGCCTCCGCCCCGTCCGCCCCGTCCGCCCCGTCCGCCTCCGCCCCGTCCGGGGCCGGCTCGTCCTCCAGCGCGGCCAGTTCGGCGAGGGCAGCCGCCGGGTCGTCGGCGCCGGCCGCGGCCAGCACGCGGAGGACCTCCGCGTCGCCCTGCCGCTCCAGCCCGCGCAGCACGTACGCGGCGCGGGCCGGCGCGGAGAGGCCGGCGAGCAGCTGGTCCAGGGCGAGCTCGTCCGCCCCGCCCGCGCGGGGGAACAGCCGCAGCCCCCACACCTGCGGGAGCAGCGGCGGCAGCTGGGCCCGGCGCGGCACCGCGAGCCGCCGCAGCGGCAGCGCGGCCACCAGCGCCTGCCGCAGCACCTCGCCCCGTACGTACGCGTACCCGGGATCCACCGCGTCCTCGGGCCGCCGGGCCTCCGGCACGGCCGGTCCCGGCACCCGCCGGCGCGGCAGGGCGCGCTGGACGAGCGCGTGCGCGGTCAGCACCCGCCGGTTGCGGCCCATCGTCGGCGGCAGGACCAGATAGGCGATGCGCACGAGGCGCGGATAGCGCTCGACGAGCGCGGCCTCGGCCTGCTCGACGTCGACGGGGCCCGCGGGAGACGGAACGAGATCCTGGGTGGTCACGTTCAGCAGAACGAGCGATTCTTCCGATGGTCACCCCGGAGCCCCGCGCGCCCCGCGCCCGCCTTTCACACCGCGTACACCGTCAACCGCTCCCGCAGCAGCGCGACGAGCTCGTCGGGGACGCCGAGACCGTCCCGTACGTACGCCTCCATCGAGCCGTGCCGGTCCTCGACCTCCGTCAGCGCCGCGTCCAGGTACTCCGGCAGGACGCCGATCATCGCGAGGACGAGATCGGGGTCGCCGCCCTGGGTGACGAACCCCTCGATCATCGGCGCGAACGCCTGCCGCACCGCCGGGTTGACCGCCAGGTACTCCTCCCGCACCGTCGCCCCGTCCGCGCCGAGCAGCGCGAGCACCACCGTCGCCGCCCAGCCCGTGCGGTCCTTGCCTGCAGTGCAGTGGAAGAGCAGCGGCCCCGCGCCGGGCGTGCCCAGCTCGGTGAGGAGCGTCCGGTAGGAGGCGCGGGCCGACACGCTGGTCACGAAGGCGCGGTACGTGCTCCGCATCGCCTCCAGGATCCGTCCGCCGCCGAGGTGCCGCTCCGCGAGCGACGGATCGGAGAGCAGGTCCTTGAGCCGAGCGGCCGGCGGCAGCCCGCTCGCCGCCAGATGGTCGGCGAGCACGTCCGCGACGACCGCCCGCGCCCCGTCCGGGAGCCGGTCCGGCCGGTCGGCCCGCTCGGCGGCCGTCCGCAGGTCCACGACCGTACGGATCTTCAGCCCGCTGACGGCCTCCTCCTCGGGCTCCAGCCGGTCGAGCTGCGCCGACCGCAGCACCAGCCCGGCCCGTACGGAACGCCCGCCGCCCAGCGGCAGGCCGCCGAGGTCCCGCAGATTGGCGACGGAGGTGGCGGCGATCGCGGCCATGGCTGGGTCTCCTCCCGTGACAGGGCTCCCCCCGACGGTAACGGCCCCACCGCCCCCCGGCACCACAAGCCCACCCACCCCCCGCCCGCCCGGACCCGCCCGCCCCACCCCACCCCACCCGCCGCCCCGACCACCCCGCCCCGCTCCACCCCCCGCCCCGGAAGTAGTCCGTTCCGTACCACCGGGAGGTGCTCCCGCGTGTCCTCGGGGCGGGTGGCAGCATGTCCCCCGATGACGCATCCCCTGTCGCCGCTGCGCGCCCTGCGAGCCGCCCTCTTCGCGGTCGTGTGCGTCGTACTGACAGCGGTGGGGCATTCGTCCCTGTCTGCGCATCCGCTCGACCCGCTCACCCTTCTCGCCGCCTTCGCCGCCACCGCCGCCGCGGCCTGGTGCGCGGCCGGCCGCCGGCGCGGTCCGGCCGGCTGCGCGGGCGGCCTCCTCGCCGCCCAGGGCGCCCTCCACGCGGCCTTCTCCCTGACCGGTGCCCACGCCGCCCCGCCCACCGCCCCCGCCGCGCGGCACGCGGGCCACGCGGCGCACGCCGAGCACGCGGCGCACCTGTCCCACGACGCCCCGGCCACGGCCACCGCGACCGCCGCCACCACCACCGACGGCCTCGCCGCCCTCCTCGCCCCCGTCGCCGACGGCGGCCCCGGCATGCTCGCCGTCCACCTCCTGGCCGCACTGGTCTGCGGCGTGTGGCTGGCCCGCGGCGAGGCCGCCTTCTTCGCGCTCGCGGAGGCCGCGCTCACCCCGCTCCGGCACCTGCTCGCGATCCCGCTCGGCCCCGCCGCCGTCCCCGCCGACCCGCGCCGCCCGGTCCGCCGGCCCCGCCGGAACGCCCGGCGCCCGCACGTCGTCGTCCTCGCGCACGTCCTCTCCCGGCGCGGCCCGCCCCGGCCGTCCGTCCCCCGCGCCATGGTCCTCGGTCCGCTCGTCTGACGCCGGGGGCCGCTTCCCCCTGCCCTACGGCAGACCTCACGAGACTCCGAGGACGCACAGCCATGACCATCGACGATCCCGCACGCCCCGACACGGCCGAAGCGCCACCACAGGCACCCGCCACCCCCCGCCGCCCCGGCGCCTGGAGCGCGCTGCGCCCGCTCCTCCTCCGGCTGCACTTCACGGCCGGGCTCCTCACCGCCCCCTTCCTCCTGGTCGCCGCGCTCAGCGGATTCCTCTACGCGCTCTCGTACCAGGCGGAGAAGGTCGTCTACGCGCACGAGCTGGAGGTCCCGGTCGGCGACACCGTCCTCCCGCTCGACCGCCAGACCGACATCGCCCGCGCGGCGAACCCGGACGGCACCGTCACCGCCGTCTGGCCCGCCGCCGAACCGGGCGCGACCACCCGCGTCCTGATGGCCGACCCCGAGGCGCCCGAGGGCACCTCGCTCGCCGTCTTCGTCGACCCGTACACCGGCGAGGTGCGCGGGCAGCTGCCCAGCTACGGCAGCAGCGGCGCCCTGCCGCTGCGCACCTGGATCGACGGACTCCACCGCGACCTGCACCTCGGCGAGCCCGGCCGGATCTACAGCGAACTCGCCGCCAGCTGGCTGTGGGTGCTGGTCCTCGGCGGCCTGGTCCTGTGGTTCGCCCGGCGCCGCACCAGGCGGCGTGCGCTCCTGCTGCCCGAGGGAGGCCCCAAGTCCCGCCGCCGCACCCTCTCCTGGCACGGTTCCGTCGGCCTCTGGGCCGCACTCGGCCTGCTGCTGCTCTCCGCGACCGGCCTGACCTGGTCGCGGTACGCCGGCGAGAACATCGGCACCCTCCAGGACCGGCTCGGCGGCGCCACCCCCACCCTCTCGGCGGGCGCCGCCGGCGGCGCGGGCGGCGAGCACGCGGGTCACGGCCCCGGCCACCAGCCGGCCGACCCGGCCCCGGAGACCGCCGACATCGGCGTCGACCGGGCCGTCGAGGCCGCCCGCGCCGCCGGCGTCGACAGCTCCTCGATAGCCGTCACCCTGCCCGCCGAGGGCAGCGGCTACGTCGTCAAGGAGACCGACAAGCAGTTCCCGGTCGAGCTGGACTCGGTCGCGCTGGACCCCGCCGACGGCACGGTCCTCGACCGGCTCGCCTTCGCCGAGTACCCGCTCCTCGCGCAGCTGACCCGGATCGGCATCGACGCGCACATGGGCGTCTCCCTGGGCCTGTTCAACCAGCTGGTCCTCGCGGCCCTCGCCCTCGCGCTCTCCCTGATGATCCTCTGGGGGTACCGCATGTGGTGGCTGCGCCGCCCGCGCCGCCCGGTGGGCCGGGGCGCCTGGCGGAAGGTGCCGGTGACGATGCTGCTGCCGCTCGCCGCGGCGACCGCGCTCATCGGCTGGTTCGTCCCGCTGCTCGGCATCAGCCTGCTGGTGCTGCTGGCCGCCGAGGCGGTCCTCGCCCTGACGGCCAGGGCGAGGAGGCGGCGGGCCTCTGCCTCTTAGGACACTGCCCGGGGGACGGTCAGGGCAGGTACTTGTAGCCGACCCGCCGCACGGTCTGGATCGTGTGGCGGTGCTCGGCGCCCAGCTTGCGCCGCAGCCGGGCGACATGGACGTCGACCGTCCGCCCGTCGCCCACGTGCCCGTACCCCCACACCGTCTGCACCAGCTGGTCGCGGGTGTGCACCCGGTGCGGGTGGGTCACGAGATGGGCGAGCAGCTCGAACTCCAGATACGTCAGGTCGAGCGCCCGCCCGTCGACGGTGGCGATCCGCCGCTCCCCGTCGATGCCGACCGGCCCCTCGGCCTCCGGCCCCGGCGGCGCGGGCGGGAGCGGTTCCTGCTCGGCGGGGAGCAGCACCAGATAGCCGACCATCGGCGGCCGGCCCGGCAGCGTGGGCAGGGCGTGCGGAGGGGCGGGCAGCAGCGTGGCGCCCGGCGGCAGGAAGTCGGCGACCCGGGCCAGCCCGGCGACCTCGTCGGGGGCGACGGCGCGCAGGCGGGGACGGGTGGCGGTGGGAAGCGGGGTGGCGGCAGCCTGGGTGTGGGCCATGGGAGGACTCAGCTCTCTCGCGCGAGGTGCGGGACGGACCGGAGGTCGTACGTCATGCGTCATGCGCGGCGGCCGAAGGCCGGGGACCGGAATCCGCCCGGTCGGGGCTTTAGAGGGCCGGCGCGTTCCTCACGCGCCGACAGCACCGGTCGAAGTCGTGGTGCTGGCGGGAAGGCCAGAACGGTTCGAGGTCATGGCGACCCCGCGCGCTCTCGTCCCGCTCCATGCTGGCCATATCCCTATTAAACCAGGAGGGAAGTCCGGCGGGCAGCCCCGGGAACCCAAAACCCCTGTCGCGCCGACCACATGGCGAAGCCCCGCACCCGTGCCGGACGACCGCGCACGACGAGAGGGGCGCCCACCGTGCGGAACGGTGGGCGCCCCTCCCGGGAAGCGCGTGAGCGGGACGGTCAGACCTGGCCGGCCTTCGCCAGGGCCTCGCAGCAGGTGTCCACGATCAGGCGGGTCACCACGTACGGGTCCACGTTGGCGTTGGGACGGCGGTCCTCGATGTAGCCCTTCTGGTCCTGCTCGACCTGCCACGGGATGCGGACCGAGGCGCCGCGGTCCGAGACGCCGTAGGAGTACTGGTCCCACGGGGCGGTCTCGTGCAGACCCGTCAGACGGTCGTCGATGCCGGCGCCGTAGTTCTTGACGTGGTCGAGCGGCTTCGAGCCCTCGCCCAGCGACTCGCAGGCGGTGATGATCGCGTCGTAGCCCTCGCGCATCGCCTTGGTGGAGAAGTTGGTGTGCGCGCCGGCGCCGTTCCAGTCGCCCTTCACCGGCTTCGGGTCCAGCGTCGCGGAGACGTTGAAGTCCTCGGCCGTGCGGTAGAGCAGCCAGCGGGCGATCCACAGCTGGTCCGAGACCTCCAGCGGCGCCAGCGGGCCGACCTGGAACTCCCACTGGCCGGGCATGACCTCGGCGTTGATGCCGGAGATGCCCAGGCCCGCCTTGAGGCAGTTGTCCAGGTGCGCCTCGACGATCGGACGGCCGTGGATCTCGTCCACGCCGACGCCGCAGTAGTAGCCGCCCTGCGGGGCCGGGAAGCCGTTCACCGGGAAGCCGAGCGGACGGGTGCCCTCGAAGAAGGTGTACTCCTGCTCGATACCGAAGATCGACTCCTGGCCGGCGTACTTCGTGGCGACCTCGACCAGCGCGGCGCGGGTGTTGGAGGAGTGCGGGGTCATGTCCGTGTTGAGGACCTCGCACAGCACCAGGATGTCGTCGCCGCCGCGGATCGGGTCCGGGCAGGTGAAGACCGGCTTGAGGACGCGGTCCGACGCGTGACCCTCGGCCTGGTTGGTGCTGGAACCGTCGAAGCCCCAGATCGGCAGCTCCGCCAGCGGCAGGACCTCGCCCGCGATGATCTTCGTCTTCGAGCGAAGCTTCGCGGTCGGCTCGGTGCCGTCGATCCAGATGTACTCAGCCTTGAAGGTCACGGGGTCATCCTTAGGGCGTGGCGTGCTGCTGCGGGAGTCCGCGGCGGCTCGCGGCGCTGCGAGAGCTGCGGTGTCGGCGCCGACCGCCCGACCGGTACCCGGCCCGCCGTGACTGCGCCTTTCGTGTGACCGCAGCTTCGCAACACGGGATTTCCCTTCGGTTGCCCGTTTGTGAACCCCGTGTTACTCAGCTTTCCTGCGCATTGCGGGCCGCCTGTGCGAGCCCGTGCGCGTCCAGCAGCGCCCCGAAGCCCGCCGCCCGGATCCGCCGCACCAGCTCGTCCCGCGAGGTCCCCAGCTCCTCGGCCGTCCGGCCGGGATGCCAGTCGCAGGCCGCCAGCCTGCGGAGCAGGTACCCCCGCCTGACCTGCGCGTCCGAGAGGCGGAAGGTCTTCAGATAGGCCGCCCGCCCCTTGTGGTCGGTGATCAGCTCGCCGATGTGCTGCTCCCGCCCGTCCCGGAGGAACGGCGGCAGGAAGCGGTGCAGCTCGAACGACCCCATCCGGTACACCCGCTCGAAGGCGTACGGGGTCTCCAGGAGGTCCCGCGCCATCAGCCCGTCGTGCGCCACCGCCCAGCGCCGCTCCTGCTCCCGGGCCGCCGCCCGCAGGTCCGCGAGGTCCCGGACGCCGCCGGCGCCGTCCCGGATCCGCGCCGCGAACTCGGGCACCGGACCGCCGTAGTACGCGTACTGGTGCACCAGCTCGCCGTACAGGTCCTCCACCAGCGTCGGGTGCAGCAGCCGGTAGTCCTCCGGGTGCGGCACCACGAAGGCCCCGGCCAGCGCGTCCGCCGTGTACACGAGGATCCCGCACTGGCCCGGATGCAGCTCGAAGATCCGCAGCGCCTCCGCGAGCCCCGGCACGTCCACGCCCGCGTACGCGGCCTCCGCCCGCGGCGAGAGCCCGCGCCGCAGCGCCTCCCGTGACCACTCCTCCCACAGCACCGAAGGCCCGCCGAAGTGCAGCGAGAGATAGCCGTCCAGCGCGAGGTGGAGCGGCAGGAACCGCAGCCGCCGCTCGCCGCGGCGCCGCTTCGCCAGCCGGTGGTGCGGGGCGCGCAGCGGCACGGTGG
This sequence comes from Streptomyces sp. NPDC014861, assembly GCF_043081625.1. Classification (NCBI taxonomy): domain Bacteria; kingdom Bacillati; phylum Actinomycetota; class Actinomycetes; order Kitasatosporales; family Streptomycetaceae; genus Streptomyces; species Streptomyces sp. NPDC014861. Next base: position 440,927 of record NZ_JBIBWV010000004.1, on the reverse strand, counting down.
CCGGCGGCCCGTCCCCGAGCCGCGTCCCGTACGCCGCCTCCTCACGCTCCGCCCCCGACCAGTCCGCGACGAAGCCGTGCGGGATGTACGAGGTGTGGACGGAGCCGTCGCCGACGTCCACGGAGGAAGGGAGGGCGAGGCGCGGGACGTACCCGCCGTCCCCGCCCCCTCCGTCGTACCGGGCCGCGCTCCCGTACACCTCCCGGTGCAGCCGCAGCCCCCCGACCGGCTCGGCCCGCACCAGCGGCACCAGCCGCACCCCGCCCCAGACCTGCGAGGGCCGCACCTCCAGGCCGGTCAGGTCGATCCGCGTCACGCCCCCGCCCCCTTCGCGTGCGCCGCCAGGAAGTCCGCCACCCGCCGGTCCAGGTAGGCGCGCAGCTCCGTCAGCCCGGTCCGCCCCTCGGCGAACCCGGCGATCTCCACCAGCGCCGGCAGGTCCTCCGCGTCCCGGATCCCGACCGCGGGCACCGAAGGCCCCAGCCGGCGCACGTCGAACACCCCCGCGTCGTATACGGGGTTCACATGGACCACCGCCGTCCGCCGCTCCGGATCGAGCCGCGACCGCCAGACCCGCAGCACCTCGCCCGCGAGCCCCGGCGGCGCGTTGTCCCAGCCGTCCGAGACGATCACCAGCCGCTCCGGCCCGCCGTCCAGCGCGTCCAGGATCCGCAGCCCCAGCGGGGTGGGCCCGTACGGCCGGACCAGCAGCGGATCCGTACCGCCCGAGGTCCACAGACCGGTGTACGCGCCCGGCGCCGCCAGCGCCTCCAGGAGGAAGTGGCCGCCGAGCGCCACCGCCAGCGGCCGGCGCCGCTTCACCGCCGAACCCGACGAGGAGAAGCTGTCGTCCAGCACGGCCGCGACCCGCCCCCAGCTCCCCGCGTACGGCCCCGCCGCCCGGCGCGCCGCGGCCCGCAGCGCCCCGGTCAGCTCCTCCCGGCGCGCCGCCCGCTCCGCGAACGGCAGCGACAGCACGTACAGCGCCAGCCGCGTCAGCGGCATCACGGCCAGGTCCGAGGCCCCCGCGCCGCGCCCCGACGCCCGCTCGCTCCGCAGCCGTTCGAGACGGGTCATCCGGGGCGCGATCCGCTCCAGGAACACCGCCCGGTCCACCCCGTGCTTCGCCGCGAAGCCCTCGGCGACGGTGAACGGAAGGCCGTAGAGCGCGCTCTCGTCGTACCGCGCCCGCCGGTACGCCTCCAGCGTCCGGTCCTCGTAGCGGACCCGGCGCCCCGGAGCGAAGAGGAAGTCCCCGGTCTCGGCGTCGGCGGCCGGCACGTGCGCGTGCTTGAGGACGGCCTTCACCCCGGCCCGGTACTTCACGGCGTCGAGCGCCGGATCCGGCCGGGCCGCCAGCCACTCCCGCACGATCGCGCGCGTGCGCCGGTTGTTCACCCCGGCCTGCCGCAGCCGCCGGAAGAGCCGGTACACCCGCTGCGGCGCCATCCGCGCCAGCCGGGCCGCGACGAGCCGCCCCTCACCGTCGCCGGCCTCACCGGGCGTCCGCAGCAGGTGCTCGACGACGAGGGCCGCGTTGTGGTCGTTGATGTCGAGCGCGAGGGACGCCGCGTACAGCGGCCGGTAGTTGACCCGTACGTACTCGTGGACGAAGTCCAGCGACAGCCGCTGCTCGACGGCGGAGGAGCGGAACTCCCGCTGCCCGGTGGCGGTGACGGCCGCGTTGACGAACAGCAGCACGTCCTCGGCGGCGACGAGCTCGGACACGGCGTCCCCCTTCTCGCGTGTCGGCGTGCCGGCCGGGGAAGGGGAGCGCGATCAGCGAAGACGTTGCTTTACGAGGCAGGTTCCGGAAGTCGCGCCGAAGTCCCGCGGCCGGCACCCGTGCACGCTAACACCGGCCCGGGGGAGCACGGCCACCGGATATCGGTCGCGCGCCCGGGGCGGGCAGACTGGTCCCATGGCTCTCCTCCCCGCACACCAGCGCCCCCGAATCGGACTCGTCGGCACCGGCCCCTGGGCCGCCCGCACCCACGCACCGGCACTCGCCGCGCACGAGGGGGTCGAGTTCGCCGGGGTGTGGGGCCGGCGCCCCGAGGCGGCAGCCGAGCTGGCCGAGGCCTTCGGCACCCGCGCGTACGAGGACCTGGACCTGCTCCTGGCGGAATGCGACGCCGTGGCGGTCGCGCTCCCGCCTGACGTCCAGGCCGGCGTCGCCGTCCGCGCGGCCGAAGCGGGCTGTCACCTCCTCCTCGACAAGCCCCTCGCGACCACGGTCGCCGGGGCCCGCGAGGTCGTGGAGGCGGCGGAGAAGTCGGGCGTCGCCTCGGTCGTCTTCTGCACCCTGCGCTTCGCCCCCGAGACCGCCCGCTGGATCGAGGAGCAGCGGGCGGCGGGCGGCTGGTACGTCGCCGAGGCCCGCTGGCTCGGCTCGCTCTACGCGGCCGGCTCCGAGAGCCCCTACGCCGCCTCCCCCTGGCGCCGCGAGAAGGGCGGCCTCTGGGACGTCGGCCCGCACGTCCTCTCGGTCCTCCTGCCGGTCCTCGGCGACGTGACCTCGCTGACGGCCGTGCGGGGTCCGGAGGACACCCACCACCTGACCCTCCGCCACACCTCGGGCGCGAGCAGCACCGCCACCCTCACCCTCAGCGCCCCGCCGGCGGCGGCCGGCGCGGCCATCACCCTGTACGGCACGGCGGGCCGCGTCGAGCTCCCCGGGTGGAACGGCGCGGCGGAGGCGTACACCCACGCCATCGACGCCCTCCTCGCGGCGGCCCGCACCGGCACGCCCCACCCCTGCGACGCCCGCTTCGCCCTCCGCCTCACGGAACTCCTCACCGAGGCGGAAACCCGCGCGGCGACCACCTGAAGCGCCCCCGACGCGACCCGGCGCGGGCCCGGCGCCTGACGCGGCCCGGTGCGGGCCTGGCGCCCGACCGGGCCCGATGCCTGACGGGCCCCGGCGCGGGCCCCGGCGTCTGACCCGGCCCGATCCGGCGGGGGACGCCCTAACCCCGCCCGAGCGCCTCCCGCACGGCCTCCTCCGAGCGCCCGACGACGGCCGTGCCGTCGTCGGCGGTGATGATGGGGCGCTGGATGAGCTTCGGGTGGGCGGACAGGGCCTCGATCCACCGCTCGCGGTCCTCCGGGGCCCGCCCCCACCCCTTCACGCCGAGCTCCCCGGCGACGGCTTCGCCGGTCCGCGTGATGTCCCAGGGCTCCAGCCCCAGCCGCTCCAGGACGCCCCGGATCTCCTCCGCCGAGGGCACGTCCTCCAGGTACTTCCGGACGGTGTACTCGGCCCCCTCGGCGTCGAGCAGGGTGAGGGCGCCGCGGCACTTGGAACAGGCGGGATTGATCCAGATCTCCATCCCCCCAAACTACCCCTGAACCCCGTCCGACCAGGGCCGATTGTCAGTGGCAGCCACTAAAATAGGAGCTGAAGGCAAGGGCCCCGGGGAGGGCCCCCGCCACCGTTCGCCAGGAGGTAGCCCATGGCAACAGCCGTGATCCGCAGGCCGTCCATCGAACCCTTCACGCCGCTCCTGAAGAAGCCCCTCCCGGCCGGCCGCCCGCGCGCGTGGTACATCTCGCACAACCGCCGCCTCAAGGCCATGCGCCTCGCGATCGCCCTCCTCGACGCCGGCGTCTACGTCCCGTCGAAGGCCACGAACGCGACCATCCGCACCACGGCCGTCCGCATAGGCATCCACCCGCCCTCCGACACCACCTGCCGTCTGGTCCGCACCTTCATCCGCCAGACCCGCTGACGCGACGGCCGGCGCGCACGACGGCGAGGGCCGCCGTCCCGGAGTGGTTCCGGGGCGGCGGCCCTCAGCTGTGCGTCTGGTGCGCCTCGCGGTCTAGAGGTCGTAGTAGAGCTCGAACTCGTGCGGGTGCGGGCGCAGCTGGATCGGGGCGATCTCGTTGGTGCGCTTGTAGTCGATCCAGGTCTCGATCAGGTCGGAGGTGAAGACGCCGCCGGCCTGGAGGTAGTCGTTGTCCTCCTCCAGGGCCTTGAGCACGGCCTCCAGGTTGGTCGGGACCTGCGGGACGCTCGCGTGCTCCTCGGGGGCGAGCTCGTACAGGTCCTTGTCGATCGGCTCCATGGGCTCGATCTTGTTCTTGACGCCGTCGAGGCCCGCGAGGAGGAGGGCGGAGAAGGCGAGGTACGGGTTCGAGGACGGGTCCGGCGCGCGGAACTCGACGCGCTTGGCCTTCGGGTTCGAGCCCGTGATCGGGATGCGCATGGCGGCGGAGCGGTTGCGCTGCGAGTAGACCAGGTTGACCGGCGCCTCGAAGCCCGGGACCAGGCGGTGGTAGGAGTTCACCGTCGGGTTGGTGAAGGCGAGCAGCGACGGGGCGTGCTTGAGGATGCCGCCGATGTAGTAGCGGGCGGTGTCCGAGAGGCCCGCGTAGCCGGCCTCGTCGTAGAACAGCGGGTCGCCGTTGGACCACAGCGACTGGTGGACGTGCATGCCCGAGCCGTTGTCGCCGAAGATCGGCTTCGGCATGAAGGTCGCGGACTTGCCGTTCCGCCAGGCGACGTTCTTGATGATGTACTTGAACAGCATCAGGTCGTCGGCCGAGGCGAGCAGCGTGTTGAACTTGTAGTTGATCTCGGCCTGGCCGGCGGTGCCGACCTCGTGGTGCTGGCGCTCGACCTGGAGGCCGACCTTCTCCAGCTCCAGGGACATCTCGGAGCGCAGGTCGGCGAAGTGGTCGACCGGCGGGGCCGGGAAGTAGCCGCCCTTGTAGCGGACCTTGTAGCCGCGGTTGTTCTCCTCCGCACCGGTGTTCCAGGCGCCGGCCTCGGAGTCGATGTGGTAGAAGCCCTGGTTCGCCGAGGTCTCGAAGCGGACCGAGTCGAAGACGTAGAACTCGGCCTCGGGGCCGAAGTACGCGGTGTCGGCGATGCCGGTGGAGGCGAGGTACGCCTCCGCCTTCTTCGCGATGTTCCGCGGGTCGCGGCTGTAGGCCTCGCCCGTGATCGGGTCGTGGATGAAGAAGTTGATGTTGAGCGTCTTGTCGCGGCGGAACGGGTCCAGGCGGGCCGTGGAGAGGTCCGCGCGCAGCGACATGTCGGACTCGTGGATGGCCTGGAAGCCGCGGATCGACGAGCCGTCGAAGGCCAGCTCCTCGGACGGGTCGAAGGCCGTCGCAGGGATCGAGAAGTGCTGCATCACGCCGGGAAGGTCGCAGAAGCGGACGTCGACCATCTTGACGTCCTCGTCCTTGATGAACTTCGCGACTTCTTCGGCGTTCTGGAACCCGTGCTTGGACATCCAACTCCTCCTACTCCCGGCCCGGGGAGGGGCGGGGTTGCAGCTCGGTGATGCGGCCAGTGCGGTGGCGCACGCTCGGACCCGACCCTAGGCAGTCGGGATTTCTCAAGCATGACCCATTTGTTTCGTCGAAGTTAACCGGGGCGGGTGGCGGCACTCCGTGTCGCGCCCCGGACCCGGCTCCCGCCGTGTCCGGGGCGCGCCCCACGCGTACCCGGACCGAAGTGATCGAAAACGGGCGCAGTACGGTGGTCGGGTGGACAACAGGCAAGCACTGGGATCGTGGCTCTCCGGCCCCCGCGCCGCGGCGGAGCAAGCAGGCGTGGACTTCGGCCACCGGGGCAAGCAGCTGGGCCTCCCCGAGGAGGGACCGGGCTCGATCGCCCGTCCCGGGGCGCGGCTCGGGGCGCTCGCCGTGGACTGGGGCCTGTGCCTGCTGATCGCATACGGTCTCCTCACCGACGGCTACAACCAGGCGACCGCGAACTGGGCCCTGCTCATCCTGTTCGTCCTGAACGCCCTGACCGTGGGCACGGTCGGCGCCACCCCCGGCAAGCTCCTCTTCCGCCTGCGGGTCGTCTCGGTCCGAGGGGGCCGGATCACGCTGCCCCGCGCGGTGCTCCGCGCCGCCCTCACCTGCCTGGCGATCCCCGCCCTGATCTGGGACCGGGACGGCCGCGGCCTCCACGACCGCCTCGCGGGCGCGGTCCAGGTGCGCGTCTGACCTGCCGCGCCCACCGGACGCGAAACGGCGGTGCCCCGGACCTCATGAGGTCCGGGGCACCGCCGTTCTCGTTCTCGTGCGGGTCAGCGCATCTTCCCGCCGCGCGGCATCTTCATGCCCTTGGGCATCGGGCCCTTCGGGAGGGGCATGTTGGACATCAGGTCACCCATCGCCCGGAGCCGGTCGTTGGCGGCCGTCACCTGGGGGCCGCTGAGCAGCCGGGGCAGCTTCAGCATCTTGGTGCGGACCTTCTTGAGCGGGACCTGGCCCTGCTCCTCGTCGTTGCCGACGACGAGGTCCGTCACCGGCACGTCGACCAGGACGCGGGCCATCTTCTTCTTCTCGGCCGCGAGGAGGGGCTTCAGCCGGTTCGGGTTGCCCTCGCCGACCAGGACGATGCCCTGGCGGCCGACCGCCCGGTGCACCACGTCCTGGCTGCGGTTCATCGCGACCGCGGGGGTCACGGTCCAGCCGCGCCCGATGTTCTGCAGCACCGCCGCGGCGGCGCCCGGCTGGCCCTCCATCTGTCCGAAGGCCGCCCGCTCGGCGCGCCGCCCGAAGACGATCGCCATCGCCAGGAACGCCAGGACGAAGCCCAGGATGCCCAGGTAGACCGGGTGTCCGATCAGGAAGCCGATACCGAGGAGGACACCGAGTACGACGATGCCCACGCCGGCCACGACGAGCCCGACCTTGGGGTCGGCCTTCCGGGTCATCTTGTACGTGAGGGCGATCTGCTTCAGTCGCCCGGGGTTCGCGGCGTCAGCGCCGCCCGTGTTTGCCTTCCTCGCCATGCCTTGAAGTCTACGTGGCCCGGGACGTCCGGCCCGACGCGGCCTCCAGGACGTGCTGGGCCTCGATGCGGTCCTTGGCGCGGCGGCGGTCCTCCAGGACGGAGGTCCAGGCGTTGCGCCGTGCGGTGCGCTGTCCCGCGCCCAGGAGCAGCCCCTCGACGGCGCGGAGGGCGTCCGTGACGGACGGGAGGGCGGCGGCCCGGACGTGGGTCGATGCGGCCGGCATGAGGGGTCCTCTCTCGCATGCGGATGAGACGAGGTGGGGGAGTGAGCGGAAGGTGGCGTTGTGTGGATCCATGCTCACAGAACGGTGTTACCAGGGCATGACCCGGCGGTCAAACACTGATGAAACGCCGGCGGCGACCCTCCGTACGGCGGAGCGGCCCGTGCGGCCCCGCTGAACTGCGGGGCCGCACGGGCCGCTCTCCCACCCGCCCTACCGGCGGGTATTCATCTGTGCGGCGACTCACACCGCCTGAACGGCCTCCACCGTCGTCCCGCGCTTCTCGATCGCCTGCTGGTACAGGCGGCCGGCGCGGTACGAGGAGCGGACCAGCGGGCCCGACATCACGCCGGAGAAGCCGATCTCGTCGGCCTCCTCCTTCAGCTCCACGAACTCCTGGGGCTTCACCCAGCGCTCCACCGGGTGGTGGCGGAGCGAGGGGCGCAGGTACTGGGTGATCGTGATGAGCTCGCAACCGGCGTCGTGCAGCTGCTGGAGCGCCTCGCTGATCTCTTCGCGGGTCTCGCCCATGCCGAGGATCAGGTTGGACTTCGTGACCAGACCGTAGTCACGGGCCCGGGTGATGACGTCCAGCGAGCGCTCGTAGCGGAAGCCGGGGCGGATCCGCTTGAAGATCCGGGGCACCGTCTCCACGTTGTGCGCGAAGACCTCGGGGCGGGAGGCGAAGACCTCCGCCAGGAGCTCCGGCACCGCGTTGAAGTCGGGGGCGAGCAGCTCGACCTTGGTGCGGCCGTCGGCGCGCTCGGCGGTCTGCTGGTGGATCTGGCGCACGGTCTCGGCGTACAGCCAGGCGCCGCCGTCCTCCAGGTCGTCGCGGGCGACGCCGGTGATGGTGGCGTAGTTCAGGTCCATCGTGACGACCGACTCGCCCACGCGCCGCGGCTCGTCGCGGTCGAGCGCCTCCGGCTTGCCGGTGTCGATCTGGCAGAAGTCGCAGCGCCGGGTGCACTGGTCGCCGCCGATGAGGAAGGTCGCCTCACGGTCCTCCCAGCACTCGAAGATGTTGGGGCAGCCGGCCTCCTGGCACACGGTGTGCAGGCCCTCGCTCTTCACGAGGCTCTGCATCTTGGTGTACTCGGGCCCCATCTTGGCGCGGGTCTTGATCCACTCGGGCTTGCGCTCGATGGGGGTCTGGGCGTTCCGGACCTCCAGGCGCAGCATCTTGCGTCCGTCGGGTGCGACTGCGGACACATCGGCTCCTGTAGCTTCGATTCTTCGGCGCACACCAGGGTACGCCCGTTGCTTCCATGCCTTGCTACGTCTGGCCAACCCATGGCCAGAGCCAGGCATTCCTAGGCCGAGGCCCGTTCCGTCTCGCGCGCGATCTCGCGCGGCCTGGGCTCCGCGTTCTCCAGCACGTCCCGCAGGTGCCGCTCGGCGACCGGCAGCACCTCCTCGATCGTGACGTCCCGGCCCAGCTCGTTGGCGAGCGAGGTCACGCCCGCGTCGCGGATGCCGCACGGGATGATCCGGTCGAACCAGGCGTTGTCCGGGTTCACGTTGAAGGAGAAGCCGTGCATGGTGACGCCCTTGGCGACCCGGATGCCGATGGCGGCGAGCTTCCGGTCCTCGCGCCGCTGGCCGGCGTTGGAGGGGGCGTACTCGGGGCCGTTCAGACGCGGGTCGAACTCGTCGTCCGTCAGCCGGGGGTCGAAGTCCAGCGAGAGCCCGCCCAGGGCCGGCCGCCGCTCGACCGGGTCGCCCAGGACCCAGACGCCGCTGCGCCCCTCGACCCGGGTGGTCGCGACGCCGAAGTCGGCGGCGGTGCGGATCAGCGCCTCCTCCAGCCGGCGCACGTGCGCGACGACGTCCACCGGGCGGGGCAGCTTGAGGATCGGGTAGCCGACGAGCTGGCCGGGGCCGTGCCAGGTGATCTTGCCGCCGCGGTCGACGTCGACGACCGGGGTCCCGTCGAGCGGACGCTCGTTCTCCGCCGTGCGCCGGCCCGCCGTGTAGACCGGGGGGTGCTCCAGGAGCAGGCAGATGTCGCCGGTCTCGTCGGCGAACCGCGCGGCGTGCACCTCGCGCTGCTTGTCCCAGGCCGTCCGGTACTCGACGGCGTCCTCGCCGAAGCCCAGGCGGACGAATTGCAGCTCACTCACGGCCATGCCTCCTCCTGGGTGCCCGCGGCCGGGTTCCGGGGATCGTCCCGGGGCGGGAGCCGGCCCGGCACCCTGCGTCATACGCGCCCCTGCCACTGTACGGCGACACGCCCGGAACCCTTCGGGCAGGTGGATCCGGGGCCGGGGCGCCCGGAGGGGGTGGCCCGGTCAGCGCGGAGTGGCAACGAGGGTTCCGGTTCCTCACACGATCGGATGAATGTGGGGCGAAGCTGGCGGTACGGGCCGGGATGACCGCTACATTCACGCCGTTCCATGAGGGTCGAAACGGGCTGCCACCTGCGCCCGAAGGCAGGAGACCGCACAGCCGATGACGGAACGACCACCGCAGCGCGTCCCGAACCGCCAGCTCGCCGCGCTCATCGCCGAAGCCGGGTTCTCGAACGCGGGGCTCGCCAGAAGGGTGGACCAGCTGGGGCTGGAGCACGGGCTCGACCTGCGGTACGACAAGACCTCCGTGACCCGGTGGCTGCGCGGGCAGCAGCCGCGCGGCACCACGCCCGCGCTCATCGCCGAGGTCTTCACCCGCCGGCTCGGCCGCCGGCTCTCCGCCCAGGACCTGGGCCTCGACGCCTGCGCGCCGGTCTACGCGGGCCTGGAGTTCGCCGCCACCCCCGAGGAGGCCGTGGACATCGTCAGCGGCCTCTGGCGCAAGGACTCCGGCAGCCACGCCGAGCTCCGCAAGATCGCCTTCACCCCCGCCGGACTGGTCGTGCCCAGCCGCGACTGGCTCATCGGCCGTGCCGACGACCGCGTCGCCCGCGGCGAGCCGGCCGCCCCCGTGCCGGTGGTCCGCCCCGGGGGCGGACCTGTCCGGGCCATCGGCACCGACCCGCGCGTGCCCCCGCAGGGCCGCTTCTCCGTCCCCCGCCAGCGCGGCACGGAACGCGGCCCCGGGCAGCGCGTCACCGGCGGCGACATCGCCGCCCTCCGCTCCGTCGGCGACCTCTTCCGCACGCTGGACCACGCCTACGGCGGCGGCCACGCGCGCCAGGCCCTCGTCCGCTACCTGGAGCACGAGGCCGAGCCCATGCTCCGCGGCAGCTACGGCGAGGCCACCGGCCGGCGCCTCTTCGCCGCGGCCGCCGACCTCACCCGGCTCGCCGGCTGGACCTCGTACGACATCGCCGCCCACGGCCTCGCCCAGCGCTACTTCGTCCAGGCGCTCCGCCTGGCGCAGGCCGCGGGGGACCGGGGGTACGGCTCCTACGTGCTGCTCACCATGAGCTGCCAGGCCGTCTACCTCGGCCACGGCCGCGAGGCCGTGCAGCTCGCCCGGGTCGCCCAGCAGGGCGTCGGATCCGCCGCCCCGCCCGTCGTCCAGGCGATGCTGCACGCGGTCGAGGCCCGCGGCCACGCCGTCCTCTCCGAGGCCCGCGCGTGCAGCGCCTCCCTCGTCCGCGCCGAGCGGGCCCTGGAGGCCGCCCGGCCCGGCGACGAGGTGCCCTCCTGGGCCCGCTCCTTCGACGAGGCCCAGCTCGCCGACGAGCTGGGCCACTGCCACCGCGACCTCCAGCAGTACCGCCCCGCCGCCCAGCACGCCGAGCGGGCACTCCAGCTCCGCGCCCCCGGCTACGCCCGCAGCCGCCTCTTCTGCCGGGTCGTCCTCGCCACCGCCCGGCTCGCCCTCGGCGAGCTGGACCAGGCGTGCGCGCTCGGCGCCGAGGCCGCCCAGCAGGCCGCCGAGATGCGCTCGGCCCGCGCGATCGAGTACGTCCGCGACTTCGAGCGCCGCCTGGAGCCCTACCGCGACGCCCCGCCCGTCCGCACCTACCGCGACCGGGTGGCCGCCCTCGGCTGACCCGACGGAGGCCTCAGGCCGCCTCCTCCTCGGCCTCCTCCAGGACCGGCGCGCACAGGCCGAGGTCGGCCAGGACGGCCCCGGCCGCCCGCTCCCCGGAGGCCAGGGTGGAGCGCAGGGTGCCCGCCCCGCGGTGGTCGCCGGCGACGTACAGGCCCGCGAGCAGCCGCACCGAGCGGCACGTGTCGTGGGCCGGGGGCGTCGCCAGGACCGCGTCCCGGGTGTGGTGCAGGGCCAGCAGCTCCCACTCGTCCGTGGAGGTGCCGTACAGCGCCGCCAGGTGCTTGCGGACCCGGCGCTCGGTGTCGTCCGGCGGCGTCCCGAGCACCGTCGAGGTGATCAGCGGCCGGCCGGCCGGGGCCCGCGTCGGGTCCACCGCGCTCATCACCGCGGTGTGCGCGACCGGCCCGCCCGGGTCCGCCTCCAGGAGCAGCGTCGGATCCGCCGTGGGCGCCACCGGAGCCGTGTGGTGGAGCACCGTCACCGGGTGGTACGCCGGGACCCGCAGCCCCGGCAGCAGCCCGGCCGCCGTCCGCGCCCCCGTCGCCAGGACCACCGCCCGGCAGCCGACCGTGCCGTGTTCCGCCGTGCCGACGCGCGACGCGGACACCTCCGTGACCCGGACCCCGGTCCGTACGGTGCCCTCCGGCAGCACCGCCGCGAGGTGGGACGGGACCGCAGCCGAACCGCCCTCCGGCACCGACACCCGGCCCCGCGCGAAGGCCCGCAGCGCCAGGTCCGCGCGCCGGCTCGACACCTCCAGGTCCGGATCGGCGAGGAGCGCCGCGAGCAGCGGCCGCAGCACCGCCTGCACGGTCCTGGCCGGCAGCCGGCCCGACAGTGCCTCCCGCGCGGTCCGCTCCGGCCGGGCGAGCAGCCGGTGCGTCGGGGTCGCCGCGAGCCGCACCAGCGAGGCGCCGAGCCGTGCCTGGTCCAGCGAGGCCGCCGGATGCCGGGGGGCGCTCGCGAGGGCGCGCGCCACGGTGAACGCGCCCCTCCGGCTGCGCGGGGGCGGGGCGCCCCAGCGCGCGTACCGCCCGTCGGAGTGGACCAGCACCCCGGGCGCGAAGGCGCGCGGCACCACGCCGTCGAGGCCCGGGAGGGCCCGCAGCTCCTCCGGGGCGAGGGTGAGCAGCCGGCCCACCCGGTCGAGCCGGAAGCCGTCGGTCTCGCCGGTGGCGTGCCGGCCGCCGAGGAACGGCTCGGCCTCCAGGACGGCGACCGAGAGCCCCGCCCCGGTCAGCCGCCGGGCCGCCGCGAGCCCCGCGATCCCGGCGCCGACGACGACCACGTCGACGTCCCCGACTCCGCCGCCTGCCCCGCCGTGCTCCGCCTGCCGGGGCCGCGGGACGACAGTGCCCCGCGCGGCCTCCGGACCGGAGCCGCCTTCCGTGACGCCGTCCGCGTGCTGTGCCTGCTGTGCGCTGCGTGCGGTACTGAGCACGTGCCCCTCCCAGGTCTGCGCCGCCTGTTGGTGGCCTATGCCCCCAACAGGCCCCCGGAATGCCCGGGTTCGCGATCCATGTCGACTGGTGGGCACCGAGGTTAGGCAGCGCTCCCACGGCAGCGGGCCCGCGCGCGGCGGGCTTCCCGGAGCACGGGGGAGCGCAGGGGGCGCCGGGGGGCGCCCGGCCGGTCGGTCCGGGCGCGCGGCGTCCCCGGTCCGGTCCGGTCGGCGAGGCCGCCCCCGGCGCCCGCTCAGCGGGCCGCGGCGGCCCGGATGGAGGCGTCGATGGTGGGGAAGGCGAAGCTGAAGCCGGAGGAGAGCAGCCGCCCCGGCAGCACCCGCTGGGAGCCGAGGACGTCCGCCGCGAAGTCCCCGAGGACCAGCTTCAGGGCGGCGGCGGGGACCGGGAACGGCGTCGGGCGGCGCAGCACCCGGCCCATGGCCGCGGTGACCTCGCGGTTGGTGACCGGTTCGGGGGCGGTCAGGTTCACCGGGCCCGAGAGCGACGGAGTGTCCATCAGGTGCCGCAGCGCGGCCACCTCGTCGTGGAGCGAGATGAAGGACCAGTACTGGCCGCCGTCGCCCATCCGCCCGCCGAGGCCGGCCTTGAAGACCGGGAAGAGCCGTCCCCAGGCGCCGCCCTGACGGGCCACCACGAGACCGGTGCGGGCGTACGTCACCCGGATCCCGGCCTCCTCGGCGGGAGCCGCCGCGGCCTCCCACTCGACGCAGACCGAGGGCAGGAAGCCGGTGCCGGCCGGGGCGCTCTCGTCCACCGCGCGGCTGCCGGTGTCCCCGTACCAGCCGAGCGCCGTGCCGCAGACCAGCGTCTCCGGCGGCTCGGCGAGCCCGGCGAGGGTCCGGGCGATCGCGGTGGTGCCGAGCACCCGGCTGTCGCGGATCTCCCGCTTGTACGCCTCGGTCCACCGCCGCTCGCCGACCCCGGCGCCCGCCAGGTGCACGACCGCGTCGACGCCGACGAGCCCGGCGCCGTCCACGTACAGCCGCCCGGGGTCCCACTCGACCTCGTCGGCGGTCCTGGCCGGGCGGCGGACGAGCCGGAGGACGTCGTGTCCGTCGGCGCGCAGGGAGCGGACGAGGGCGGCGCCGATGAGCCCGGAGGCTCCGGTGACGGCGACCCGCTTGCGGAGGGCGGAAGGCTGCATGCGCCCATCCTGCCCGGCGCCCGGCCGTCCGTCGCCGACCGGGGCATGGCAGAGTGGCGGCATGACCGAGCCGGAGACCTTCGTGATCCGAGGCGCCCGGCAGGGCGACGCCGAACCGCTGGGCGAGTTGGACCGGGCGACCTGGTCCCCGCTGCACGCGGTGCTGCCCCCGCCCTCGGAGCCGTACGAGCCCTTCTTCGACGACCGCCACCGGCCCGCGGACTTCCTCGTCGCCGAGCGGGCCGGGACGCTCCTCGGGTACATCCGGGTGGTCCCGCCGACCCCGCTCGCCTCCAACGCCCACGTGCGGCAGATCCAGGGCCTCGCGGTCGCCGGCGAGGCCCGGGGCCAGGGGGTGGGCCGCGCTCTGCTGCGGGCCGCCCTCGCGAAGGCCCGCGCCGACGGCGCGAGCCGCGTCACCCTGCGGGTCCTCGGGCACAACGTCCCCGCCCGCGCGCTCTACGAGGCCGAGGGCTTCGCGGTCGAGGGCGTGCTGCCCGGCGAGTTCGTCCTCGACGGCGAGCCGGTCGACGACGTCCTGATGGGCCGGCGGCTCAGCTAGTACTCCACAGCGCCACCCCGCCCATCAGCTCGCGCAGACAGCGCAGGGCGAGGGCGGCGGGGGAGCCGGGGCCGTCGACGGGCGCGTCGGACTCGGCCCAGCTCTCCAGCGCGATGCGGATGGCGTCGGTGGCCGCCGCCGCGGCGAGCCGTACCTCCAGGGGGTCGGCCGCCGGGCCCGCCAGCTCTCCCAGGACCTCGCGGAGCCGTTCCTCCGACTCCTGGTTGACCCGGTACCAGACGGCCCGCAGGGCGGGGTCCTCCTCGGAGGCGCGCAGCAGTCCGCGGGTCCAGCGCAGCCCCTCCGCCGCCGCCTCGTCCTCCGGGGTGAGCGAGTCCGCGATCGAGCCCTCCAGCGCGGCCGGCAGCGGTGTGCCGGGGGCGGTGGCGGCGAGCGACTCCCGCCAGCGGTCGGCGCCGCCCGCGAGCAGCGGGGCGACGGCGTCCTGCTTGGAGCGGAAGTAGCGGTAGAAGGTGCGCAGCGCGACCCCGGCCCGCAGGGCGATCGACTCGGCCGTGGTGCCGTCGGGCCCGTGCTCGGTGAACAGCTCGGCCGCCGCGCGGGCGATGTCCAGCTGGGTGGCGGCCTTGCGGCGCTGGGTCAGGGAGGGCGTCGCGGGAGCGGGCTCGGGTCGGTGCGTCACCGTACGAGGGTACGCCTCCGGATGCAGAGAGTGCGCGATGTGCAGTGGTGGCAAAACGTGCCACCTAGGCGTACGGTGGTCATCAGCAAAGAAGCTTGACATCGAGAGGTTGCCGCCATGAACCAGCTCACCCGCTACGAAGGACGCCGCGCACTCGTCACCGGCGGCGGCTCCGGCATCGGCCAGGCCACCGTCCTGCGCATGCTCGCCGAGGGCGGCCGGGTCGTCGCCGCCGACATCAGCGAGGACGGCCTGAAGGACACCGCCGCCAAGGCCGGCGACGCGGCCGGCCGCCTCACCACGGTGCTGGTGAACGTCGCCGACGAGGCGTCCGTACGGGCCGGCGTCGCCACCGCCGTCAGCACCCTCGGCGGCCTGGACGTACTGGTCAACGCGGCCGGCGTGCTCCGCTCCTCGCACACCCACGAGACCGGCCTCGACTCCTTCGAGCAGGTGATACGGATCAACCTGACCGGCACCTTCCTCATGATCCGCGAGGCGATCCCGGCCCTCCTGGAGGGCGACGGCCCGGCCGTCGTCAACTTCTCCTCCACCTCCGCGCACTTCGCCCACCCCTACATGGCGGCCTACGCGGCCAGCAAGGGCGGCATCCAGTCCATGACCCACGCCCTCGCCGCCGAGTACGCCAAGCAGGGCATCCGCTTCACCGCCGTCCAGCCCGGCTCCATCTCCTCCGGCATGACCGACGGCTCCGGCGCCAGCAGGCAGTCCCTCGGCCCCGGCCTCCCCGCCGACGCCGACATGTCGCTCTTCATGAAGCTCGCCCCCGCC
Source organism: Streptomyces sp. NPDC014861 (assembly GCF_043081625.1). Lineage (NCBI taxonomy): Bacteria > Bacillati > Actinomycetota > Actinomycetes > Kitasatosporales > Streptomycetaceae > Streptomyces > Streptomyces sp. NPDC014861. The sequence continues at coordinate 425,388 of NZ_JBIBWV010000004.1, read as the reverse complement.
CTCGGCCAGGGCTTCGCCGGCCCCGAGACCGTCGCCGGCGTCGTCGCGATGCTCGCCTCGGAGGACGGCAGGTTCATCACCGGCACCGAGGTCCGCATCGACGGCGGCACCCACTTCTGACGGCCGCCTCCTCGCGGAGCGGCCGATCCCGAGCCGCCGAGGGCCCCGGTTCCCCCGCCCGGGCCCTCGGCCTACTCCGCGCCGAACCGCTCCCACAGCCGGGGCAGCCGGGCCGCGAGCGCCGCCTCGTCCGCCACGTCCAGCCGCGCGCCCTCCGGCTCCCCGTCCGGCATCACGAGACCCAGGTCCGGGGTCTCCGTACCGGTCAGCGTCTCGTACGCCTCGTCCGCCGCGAAACCGATCTCCTCGCCGTCCCCGTCCAGCTCCGGGTCGAACGCGTCGAGCAGGTCCGCGAGCCCGTCCGGATCGTGCACACCGCCCTCGTACACCTCCCGGCCCTGGCCGATCAGCCAGCAGCGGAACGCGTCGAAACCCTCCTCGGCCACCCCCGCCCCGTCGAGCAGCACCGCCGCCGCGCCCCACAGGTCCCAGTGGTACGCGCGGTTGAAGCGGGCCTCGAAATGGCGCGCGTAGTCGAGCACCGTGTCCGGATCCAGCCGGGTCAGCCGTTCCACGAGCAGATCCGCCTGCTCCTCGGGGTCGCCCTCGGCGTCCTCGCGGGTGGCGTCGATGATCTCCCAGAACTCGGTCTCGTCCATCACGGCTCCAGCATCCTGTCTCCGCGACCGCGACGCACCCGGAAAGTCCGGATCCCATCCGGACAGAAGATGTCGGGTATCGCTGTCAGCCTGAGAACCATGACCATCGAAACGAAGCCGCTGCACGGACGGATCTGCCTGGTCGCCGGGGCCACCCGGGGCGCCGGACGGGCCATCGCCGTCCAGCTCGGCGCCGCCGGAGCCACCGTCCACGTCACCGGCCGCACCACCCGCGACAAGGTCAGCGAGGTCGGCCGCGCCACCGAGACCATCGAGGAGACCGCCGAACTGGTGACCGCCGCCGGCGGCGAGGGCATCGCGGTCCCCACCGACCACCTGGAACCCGATCAGGTCCGCGCCCTCCTCGACCGGATCGACCGCGACCACGGCCGGCTCGACGTCCTCGTCAACGACGTCTGGGGCGGCGAGCACCTCCTCGTCTTCGGGAAGAAGACCTGGGAGAACGACCTCGCCGACGGACTCAGGATGCTCGAACTCGGCGTGCGCACCCACGCCATCACCTCGCACCTCGCGCTCCCGCTGCTGATCCGCAACCCCGGCGGGCTCGTCGTCGAGGTCACCGACGGCACCGCCGCCTACAACGCCACCCGCTTCCGCGAGAACCTCTACTACGACCTCACCAAGAACGCGCCGATCCGGATGGCCTTCGGCCTCGCGAAGGAACTGGAGGAGTACGGCGCCACGGCCGTCGCCGTCACCCCCGGCTGGCTCAGGTCCGAGCAGATGCTCGCCTCCTTCGGCGTCACCGAGGAGAACTGGCGCGACGCCACCGCGAAGCTCCCCGACTTCGCCGTCTCCGAGTCCCCGGTGTACGTCGGCCGGGCCGTCGCCGCCCTCGCCGCCGACCCCGACCGGCACCGCTGGACCGGACAGTCGCTCTCCAGCGGCGGCCTGGCGAAGGAGTACGGCTTCACCGACGCGGACGGCTCCCGGCCGGACGCCTGGGGCTTCATCGTCGCCGGCGAGACCGGCACGCCGGACGTGGCCGACTACCGGTAGAGCCGCGCCGCCGCCCGCGCCGCCTCGGCGAAGCGGGCCCGCAGGGAGGCGGGGGCCACCACCTCCGCCTCCGGACCGAGCCCGAACAACTGGGCGAAGGCGACGTCCTCGCCCTCCACCCGGAGCGTCACCGTCACCCGGCCCTCCGCGTCCGGCACGGCACCCGCCAGCGCCTCCTCCGCCGCCGCCCGGTCCGTCACGTACGGCAGCCGGCGCGCCCCCGCCTCCGTCAGCCGCACCACCACCTCGGCCCGCAGCAGCGAGCGCGCGAACTCCGCCGCGCGCTCCGCCCAGAACACCGCCAGCTCGAAACCGGGGTCCCGCTCGAAGCGCTCCCCGCCGACCGCGACCGCCGTGAACCGGTCCACCCGGTAGGTGCGGTACGCGCTCCCCGCACGGGCGCACACGTACCAGACCCCCGCCTTCAGGACGAGTCCGTACGGCGCCAGCTCCCGCTCGACCTCCTCGCCGTCCCGGCGCCGGTAGCGCACCGACAGCAGCCGGTCGTCCCAGACCGCCTCCGCCACCGACGGCAGCAGCTCCGGCGTCACCGGCTCCTGGTACCAGCCCGGCGCGTCCAGATGGAACCGGCGGGCCGCCGAACCCGGCGCGTCCGCCAGCGAGGGCAGCAGCGCCGCCGACACCTTCAGCCGGGCCGCCGAGGCCGCGTCCTGGAGCCCCATGTCCCGCAGCGCCCCCGGAAGCCCGGAGAGGAACAGCGCCTCCGCCTCGTCCTTCGCGAGCCCGGTCAGCCGCGTCCGGTACCCGCCGACCAGCCGGTACCCACCGGCCCTGCCCCGCTCCGAAAACACCGGAACCCCCGCCTCCGAGAGGGCGAGGGCATCACGGGTGACGGTCCGCTCCGACACCTCCAGCTCGGCGGCGAGCTCGGCCGCCGTCATGGACGGGCGGTTCTGGAGGAGCAGGACCATCTTGATGAGTCGGGCGGCGCGCATGACTGACATCATGCGCCCCGCCACCGACACACCGGCCTACAGGCCGTAGCGCTCGCGCGCCTCCTTCACCGCGGTGGCCGGGACCTCGCCGCGGCGGGCGAGCTGGGCCAGGGAGGCGGCCACGATCGACTGCGCGTCGACACCGAAGTGGCGGCGGGCGGCGGCGCGGGTGTCCGAGAGGCCGAAGCCGTCGGCGCCCAGCGACGAGTAGTCCTGCTCGACCCACTGCGCGATCTGGTCCGGGACCTGGCGCATGTAGTCGGAGACCGCCAGGACCGGCGACTCGACGCCCGCGAGGGCCTGGCGCACGTACGGGACGCGCTCCTCGCCGCGCAGCAGGGCGGCGTCCGCCTCCAGCGCGTCGCGGCGCAGCTCGGTCCAGGAGGTGGCGGACCACACGTCGGCGGCCACACCCCACTCCTCGGCGAGCAGCTTCTGCGCCTCCAGGGCCCAGTGGATCGCGGTGCCCGAGCCGAGCAGCTGGATCCGCGGCGCGTTGACCGGCACGGTCACCCCGGCCGACTCGGCGGTGTTGAAGCGGTAGAGGCCCTTGACGATGCCCTCGTCGACGCCCGCGTGGCCCGGCTTGGCCGGCTGCGGCATCGGCTCGTTGTAGACCGTCAGGTAGTAGAAGACGTCCTGGTCCTCGTCCGGCGCGGCCTCGCCGTACATCCGGCGCAGACCCTCCTTGACGATGGTCGCGACCTCGTAGGCGAACGCCGGGTCGTAGGTCAGCGCCGCCGGGTTGGTGGCCGCGATGACGGGGGAGTGGCCGTCGGCGTGCTGGAGGCCCTCACCGGTCAGGGTGGTGCGGCCGGCGGTGGCGCCGACGAGGAAGCCGCGGCCGAGCTGGTCGCCGAGCTGCCACATCTGGTCGGCGGTCCGCTGCCAGCCGAACATCGAGTAGAAGATGTAGAACGGGATCATCGTCTCGCCGTGCGTGGAGTACGCGGTCGACGCGGCGATGAAGTCGGCCATCGAGCCGGCCTCGGTGATGCCCTCGTTCAGGATCTGGCCGTTGACGGCCTCCTTGTAGTACATCAGCTGGTCGCGGTCGACCGGCTCGTACGTCTGACCCTTCGGCGAGTAGATGCCGAGCGAGGGGAAGAGGGACTCCATGCCGAAGGTGCGGGCCTCGTCCGGGACGATCGGGACCCAGCGCTTGCCGGTCTCCTTGTCGCGGACCAGGTCCTTCACCAGGCGGACGAAGGCCATCGTGGTGGCGATCGACTGCGAGCCGGAGCCCTTGTCGAAGGAGGCGAACGCCTTCTCCGGGGCGGCCGGGAGCGGGGCGACCGGGTGCACGCGGCGGGCCGGGGCGGGACCGCCGAGGGCCGCCCGGCGCTCCTGGAGGTAGCGGACCTCGGGGGAGTCGGCGCCGGGGTGGCCGTACGGCACCACGCCGTCGACGAACTGCGCGTCCGAGATGGGGAGCTCAAGAAGGTCACGCATGTTCTTGAACTCGTCCGTCGTCAGCTTCTTCATCTGGTGGTTCGCGTTCTTCGACGCGAAGCCCTCACCGAGGGTGAAGCCCTTGACGGTCTGCGCCAGGATCACGGTCGGGGCGCCCTTGAACTCCAGGGCGGCCTTGTACGCGGCGTACACCTTGCGCGGCTCGTGGCCACCGCGCGAGAGGTGGAAGCACTCCAGGATCTTGTCGTCGGAGATCAGCTGCGCCATCGCGGCGAGCGCCGGGTCCTTGCCGAAGAAGTCCTGGCGGATGTAGGCGGCGTCGCGGGTCTGGTACGTCTGGACCTGCGCGTCCGGCACCTCGCGGAGGCGGCGGACCAGCGCGCCGGTGGTGTCGAGCGCGAAGAGCTCGTCCCAGGCGTTGCCCCAGAGGCTCTTGACGACGTTCCAGCCGGCGCCGCGGAACTGGGCCTCCAGCTCCTGCACGATCTTGAAGTTGGCGCGGACCGGGCCGTCGAGGCGCTGCAGGTTGCAGTTGATGACGAAGGTCAGGTTGTCCAGACCCTCGCGGGCCGCCAGCGCGAGTGCCGCGGTCGACTCGGGCTCGTCCATCTCGCCGTCGCCGAGGAACGCCCACACGTGCGAGGCGGATACGTCCTTGATGCCGCGGTTGGTCAGGTAGCGGTTGAAGCGCGCCTGGTAGATCGCGGAGAGCGGGCCGAGGCCCATGGAGACGGTGGGGAACTCCCACAGCCAGGGGAGGCGGCGCGGGTGCGGGTAGGAGGGCAGGCCGTTGCCGCCCGACTCCTGCCGGAAGTTGTCGAGGTGCGACTCGTCCAGGCGGCCGTCGAGGAAGGCGCGGGCGTAGATGCCGGGGGAGGCGTGGCCCTGGATGTAGAGCTGGTCGCCGGAGCCGGGAGCGCTCTGGGACTCCTTGCCCTGGAAGAAGTGGTTGAAGCCGGTCTCGTAGAGCCAGGCCGCGGAGGCGAAGGTGGCGATGTGGCCGCCGACGCCGTGCTTGGAGCCGCGGGTGACCATCGCGGCCGCGTTCCAGCGGTTCCAGGCGGTGATCTTCCGCTCCAGCTCCTCGTCGCCGTCGATGACCGGCTCGGCGGAGGTGGGGATCGTGTTGAGGTAGTCCGTCTCCAGCAGCTTGGGCAGGGCCAGGCCCGCGCCCTCGGCGTGCTGGAGCGTCCGGCGCATCAGGTAGGCGGCCCGGTGGGGGCCGGCGGCCTTGGTGACGGCGTCCAGGGAGGCCGCCCACTCGGCGGTCTCCTCGGTGTCACGGTCCGGGAGCTGGTCGAGCTCGCTCGGAATCTTGCCTACGGGATCGGTCATGATCGCCGCCTTCCGGACAGATGGGTGGAGATAAAAACGGGTGCCTTGTCTGGCAGGACAGGGCTGAGGGCCGGGTGGCGGCCCGTCGAAGACTGTAAACCGCCGATCGATGATCGATCAAAGGGTTGAAGCAGGAAACCTCTTCAGATCGAGAAAGTCGGCACAGGGTGCCGCGAAAATGGGCACCGGGTGCCGACTTTTCGAACGATTCGGAAACGACCGGAGCCCCGCCGAAGCGGGGCTCTGACCTGCGGGAACGACTAGGCGCGGGGGGCGCAGCCCAGGACGTGGGCCTTGACGAGCGCCCCGATGTTCGGATCGCTGCGGCGGAAGGCCTCCACCAGCTCCTGGTGCTCCTCCGCGTACGACTTCTGCACCGTGCCCAGCCAGCGGATCGACAGCGCGGTGAAGACCTCGATGCCCAGGCCCTCCCAGGTGTGCAGCAGCACGCTGTTGCCGGCGGCCTTCACCAGCTCGCGGTGGAAGGCCACGGTGTGCCGGACCTGACCGGTGCCGTCGGAGGTCGCGTCCGCCTCGTACAGCGCCGCCACGTGCGGCTCCAGGGTCGAGCAGTCGGCCGAGAGCCGGGGCGCGGCCAGCTCCGCCGCGATCTGCTCCAGACCGGCCCGGACCGGATAACTCTCCTCCAGGTCGGCCGCGGTGAGGTTGCGGACCCGGACGCCCTTGTTCGGCGCCGACTCGATCAGCCGCAGCGACTCCAGCTCGCGCAGCGCCTCGCGGACCGGGGTCTGGGAGACCTCCAGCTCGGTCGCGATCCGGCGCTCGACGATCCGCTCGCCCGGCTTCCAGCGGCCGCTGACGATCCCCTCCACGATGTGCTCGCGGATCTGCTCGCGCAGCGAGTGGACGACGGGGACGGTCATGGAACGGCTCCTCCGGGAGTTTCGTGACCCTTAGACAATACGGCGGTGCCCCCGCCCGGAGACACATCCGGACGGGGACACCGCTGGTGAGGCTCGTTACGTTGCCTCGGAGGCGTGGAGCTCTACGAGCCCTCAGAGACCGAGGTCCACCTCGAACTCGCCGGCCTCCAGGATCGCCTTGACGGCCGTCAGGTAGCGGGCGGCGTCGGCGCCGTCCACCAGACGGTGGTCGTAGGAGAGCGACAGGTAGGTCATGTCGCGGATGCCGATGACGGTGCCCTCGGCGGTCTCGATGACGGCCGGACGCTTCACCGTGGCGCCGATGCCCAGGATGGCGACCTGGTTCGGCGGGACGATGACGGTGTCGAACAGCGCACCGCGCGAACCCGTGTTGGAGATGGTGAAGGTGGCGCCGGCCAGGTCGTCCGGGGTGATCTTGGAGGCGCGCACGGCGCCCGCCAGCTCCGCGGTCTTCTTGGAGATGCCGGCGATGTTGAGGTCGCCCGCACCCTTGATGACCGGGGTCATCAGACCCTTCTCGGAGTCCACCGCGATCCCGATGTTCTCGGAGTCGAAGTAGGTGATCGTGCCCTCGTCCTCGTTGATCCGGGCGTTGATGACCGGGTGGGCCTTCAGCGCCTGGGCCGCGGCCTTCACGAAGAAGGGCATCGGGGAGAGCTTGACGCCCTCACGGGCGGCGAAGGCATCCTTGGCGCGGGCGCGCAGCTTCATCAGCTTGGTGATGTCGACCTCGACGACCGAGGTCAGCTGGGCCTGCGTGTGCAGCGCCTTCATCATGTTGTCGCCGATGACCTTGCGCATGCGGGTCATCTTGACGGTCTGGCCGCGCAGCGGGGACACCTCCAGGGAGGCGGCCTTCGGAGCGGCGGCGGCCGGGGCGGCGGCGGGGGCCGGGGCGGCCTTCTTGGCCTCGGCGGCCGCGATGACGTCCTGCTTGCGGATGCGACCGCCGACGCCGGAGCCCTTGACGGCCGCGAGGTCGACACCGTTCTCGGTGGCGAGCTTGCGGACCAGCGGGGTCACGTAGGCGCCGTCCTCGGCGGGAGCCGGAGCGGCGGCCGGGGCCGGGGCCGGGGTGGCCGGGACCGGGGTGACGACCGCCGGGGCGATCGACGGGGCGGCCGGCGCGGCCGGAGCCGGAGCGGCGGCGGGCGCGGCCGGGGCGGCCGGCGCGGGGGCCGGAGCCGGAGCGGCGGGGGCGGCCGGAGCAGGGGCGGCGGCGGGGGCGGCCGGGGCAGCCGGGGCCGGGGCGGCCGGAGCGGCGCCCGCGGCACCGATGACGGCCAGCTTGGCGCCGACCTCGGCGGTCTCGTCCTCGCCGACCACGATCTCCAGGAGCACGCCGGAGGCGGGCGCCGGGATCTCGGTGTCGACCTTGTCCGTGGAGACCTCGAGCAGCGGCTCGTCGGCCTCGACGGTCTCGCCGACCGACTTCAGCCAGCGGGTGACGGTGCCCTCGGTGACGGACTCGCCCAGCGCGGGCAGCACGACGTCGGTGCCCTCGGCGGAACCGCCGCCGGAGGTGGCGTCGGCGGTCGGGGCCGGGGCGGGCTCCTGGACCTCGGTGGACGGCGCGGCCTGCGGGGCCGGAGCGGCCTCCGCGGCCGGAGCCGGGGCGGCCTCGGCGGCAGGGGCCGGGGCGGCCTCGGCGGCCGGGGCCTCGGCCGCGGCCGAGGCGCCGGAGCCGTCGTCGATGATGGCGAGCTCGGCGCCGACTTCGACGGTCTCGTCCTCGGCCACCTTGATGGAGGCCAGGATGCCGGAGGCGGGGGCGGGGATCTCGGTGTCGACCTTGTCGGTCGAGACCTCGAGCAGCGGCTCGTCCGCCTCGACGCGCTCGCCCTCGGCCTTGAGCCAGCGGGTGACGGTGCCCTCGGTGACGCTCTCGCCGAGCGCCGGCAGGGTTACGGAAACCGACATGGTTTCAGTTGCTCCTAACGAATTGCGGAAGTTGGTCGTCGCGCCCTGTGAGTGACGTGAGCGTCAGTCGTGGGAGTGCAGAGGCTTGCCGGCCAGGGCCAGGTGGGCCTCGCCGAGTGCCTCGTTCTGCGTCGGGTGGGCGTGGATGAGCTGCGCGACCTCGGCCGGCAGCGCCTCCCAGTTGTAGATCAGCTGCGCTTCGCCGACCTGCTCGCCCATGCGGTCACCGACCATGTGGACGCCGACCACGGCACCGTCCTTGACCTGGACGAGCTTGATCTCGCCCGCGGTCTTGAGGATCTTGCTCTTGCCGTTGCCCGCGAGGTTGTACTTGAGGGCGACGACCTTGTCCGCGCCGTAGATCTCCTTGGCCTTGGCCTCGGTGATGCCGACGGAGGCGACCTCGGGGTGGCAGTACGTCACCCGGGGCACGCCGTCGTAGTCGATCGGGACGGTCTTCAGACCGGCCAGCCGCTCCGCCACCAGGATGCCCTCGGCGAAGCCGACGTGCGCCAGCTGGAGGGTCGGGACCAGGTCGCCGACGGCGGAGACGGTGGGCACGTTGGTCCGCATGTACTCGTCCGCCAGGACGTAGCCGCGGTCCATCGCGATGCCCTGCTCCTCGTAGCCGAGGCCGGCCGAGACCGGGCCGCGGCCGATGGCGACGAGCAGCACCTCGGCCTCGAAGGTCTTGCCGTCGGCGAGGGTGACCTTCACGCCGTTCTCGGTGTACTCGGCGCTCTGGAAGAAGGTGCCGAGGTTGAACTTGATGCCCCGCTTGCGGAAGGCGCGCTCCAGCAGCTTCGAGCTGTTCTCGTCCTCGACCGGGACCAGGTGCTTCAGGCCCTCGATCACCGTGACGTCGGTGCCGAAGGACTTCCACGCGGAGGCGAACTCGACGCCGATGACACCGCCGCCGAGGATGATCGCGGACTCCGGCACACGGTCCAGGGTGAGGGCGTGGTCCGAGGAGATGATGCGGTTGCCGTCGATCTCCAGGCCGGGCAGGGACTTCGGCACGGAACCGGTGGCGAGGAGGACGTGGCGGCCCTCGACCCGGCGCCCGTCGACGTCGACGGAGGTCGGGGAGGACAGGCGGCCGGTGCCCTCGATGTAGGTGACCTTGCGGGAGGCGACGAGACCCTGCAGACCCTTGTAGAGGCCCGAGATCACGTCGTCCTTGTACTTGTGCACGGCCTTGATGTCGATGCCCTCGAAGGAGGCCTTGACACCGAACTGCTCCGCCTCGCGCGCCTGGTCGGCGACCTCGCCGGCGTGGAGCAGGGCCTTCGTCGGGATGCAGCCGTTGTGCAGGCAGGTGCCGCCGAGCTTGTTCTTCTCGATCAGTGCGACGTCCAGGCCCAGCTGCGCTCCGCGCAGCGCCGCGGCGTAACCGCCGCTACCGCCGCCGAGGATCACTAGGTCGAAAACGGTGCTGGCGTCGTTCGCCACGTCACGTCCTCCATGCATGTGCGCTCGTCGCCGGTCGTCGATGACCGGGCGGCGGCTCCGGTGTCCGGCCGCATTATGTCGGCCCTGTGGTGGGGGCCCTGTCCTGCCGAGAACCCATCTTCGCACTTGTTGACGGACGGCGGGACGCGGGGCCGGTGGATGAGACCGGGCGATCGTCCGTCCGGCCGTCCACCAGGGCGTACGAACCTACGGATTTCGTCGGCAGCGAACAGCGGCGCGGGAACGGGGGAGGCCCCGGAGCCGAAGCGTCCGGGGCCTCCGTCCGGCGTCGGCGGGCTCAGAGCTCGCCGGCCGCCGTCAGCTCGGCGAGCCGCACCAGGGTGCGGACCGAGGAGCCGGTGCCGCCCTTGTGCGTGTAGCCGTACGGGGCGCCCTCGTGGAAGGCGGGGCCCGCGATGTCCAGGTGGGCCCAGGTGATGCCCTCGCCCACGAACTCCTGGAGGAAGAGGCCGGCGACCAGGCCGCCGCCCATCCGCTCGCCCATGTTCGCCATGTCGGCGGTGGGGGAGTCCATGCCCTTGCGCAGGTCGGCGGGGAGCGGCATCGGCCAGGCCTGCTCGCCGACCTCCTCCGCGATCTCGTGCAGCGCGGTACGGAACTCGTCGTCGTTGGCCATGATGCCGAAGGTGCGGTTGCCCAGGGCCAGCACCATGGCGCCGGTCAGGGTCGCCACGTCGACGATGGTGTCCGGGTGCTCCTCCGACGCCTTGGTGAGCGCGTCGGCGAGGACGAGCCGGCCCTCGGCGTCGGTGTTCAGGACCTCGACGGTCTTGCCGCTGTACATGCGCAGCACGTCACCCGGGCGGGTGGCGGAGCCGGACGGCATGTTCTCGGCCAGGGCCAGCCACGCCGTGACGTTGACCTCCAGGCCGACGCGGGCCGCGGAGACGACGGCGGCGAGGACGGCGGCGGCGCCGGCCATGTCGCACTTCATCGTCTCGTTGTGGCCGGCCGGCTTCAGGGAGATGCCGCCCGAGTCGTAGGTGATGCCCTTGCCGACCAGGGCCAGGGACTTCTCCGCCTTCGGGTGCGTGTAGGCGACCTTGACCAGGCGCGGCGGGTTCTCCGAGCCGGCGCCGACGCCGAGGATGCCGCCGTAGCCGCCCTTCGCGAGCGCCTTCTCGTCCAGGACCTGGACCTTCAGGCCGTGCTCCTTGCCGGCGGCCTGGGCGATCGCGGCGAAGGAGGCCGGGGTGAGGCCGTTCGGCGGGGTGTTGACGAGGTCGCGGGCGCGGTTGATCTCCTCGGCCACGGCCAGGGCGCGGTCCGCGGCGGCCTTGTGGGCCTTGTCGCGCGGCTTGGCGCCGAGCAGCGCCACCTCGGCCAGCGGCTTCTTGGCGTCCTTGACCTCCTCCTTCCAGGCGTCGAAGGAGTACGCGCCGAGCAGCGCGCCCTCGGCGATCGCGCCGGCGTCCTCGGCCGAGGCGATCGGCAGCGCGAACGCGGCCTTCTTCGAGCCGAAGAGGACGCGGGCGGCGGTGCCGGCGGCGCGACGGAGGGTCTCGGTGTCGAACGGCTCGCCGTCCTCGGGGGCGGAGCCGAGGCCGACGGCGAGCACGACGGGGGCCTTCAGGCCGGCGGGCGCGGGCAGCTTGGTCGCCTCACCCTCTCCACCCGAGGCACCCAGGGTCTCCAGGACGGCGGCGAGCCGGCCGTCGAACGCCTTGTCGACGGCCTCCGCGCCCGGGGCGACGACGAGCGTCTTCCCGGACTTCGCGACGCCGACGACGAGGGCGTCGGCACGCAGCGTCGCCGCTCCGGCAGTGCTGAGAGTGAGAGCAGTCACGGTGGTGAAATCTCGCTTCCATTGAGTTCTGTGGCGGTCGAGGGATGGGCCGACCGAGCCCGCCGCATCGTATTTCGGCCCGATGAGCGCCGAGAACGAGCCTACGCTCGCTCATCCGGTTCGCTCACCGCGGCTTCGGTTCACTCATCCGTGGTGTCTCTTTCATGTTTGTCCTTCCGGCTTCCGCGCCGCCGCCACACTCGCCTCATTCACGCAAGGGCGGCACTCGCGCCCGCGCTTCATCTCCACAGGTCCTCCCTCGTCCGGAGGCCTGCCGAGGGGGGACACCACACCATGCCCGCGAACAGATCCCGCATGCCCGCGGCCGCGCCGAGGAAGTCCGGAAACAAGGGGGTACCGCGCCGCGCGGGCCGTACCGCGGGGGTCCTCGCCGCGGCGGCGCTCCTCGCCACCGTGGTGCCGTCCGCGCAGGCCGCGGCCGCCCCGGCGCCCCGGATCGACCTCACCGTCCTGGTCGTGGACGACGGCGGCAGCGCGGTCGAGGCGATCACCGCCGAGCTGAGGGGCTCCGGAGTCCCGTACCGCACCCTCGACCTGAACGACCCGAACCGGCCCGTCCTCACCGCCGGCTTCCTCAGCGACACGGTCGACGGCCGGCCCCGCGCCAAGTACCAGGGCGTCGTCCTCCCCCACGAGACCGCCTTCGGCCCCGACTCCGCCGAGCACACCGCCCTCCAGGCGTACGAGCGCGCCTTCGGCATCCCGCAGGTCGACGCGTACACCTGGTCCCACCCCGGCGTCGGCCTCGACTACACCACCGAGGGCGGCTGGTCCGGCGTCCTCGACGGCGCCACCGCCGGCGTCACCCCCGCCGGGAAGGCCGGCCCCTTCGGCTACCTCGCGGGCAGCCTGGCCTTCGAGGACAACGACCCGGCGATCTCCGAGAGCTACGGCTACGCGGGCCGCCCCCGGGCCGGCTTCACCAGCTACCTCGACATCCCCGTCGGTGGCACCGGCGGCCGGGCCAGCCTGGTCGGCGAGTACGCCGCCGACGGGCGCCGCGAACTCGTCGTCACCTTCGCCTACAACCAGCACCAGCGGCAGTTCCGCGCCCTCGCCCGCGGCATCGTCGACTGGCTCACCCAGGGCGTCCACCTCGGCCGGTCCCGGAACTACCTCTCCGTCCACGTCGACGACGTCTTCGCCCCCGACGCCCGCTGGGACACCGTCCGCAACTGCACCCCCGGAGACCTCGACTGCGTCGGCGGCGACGGGGAGCCCGAGAACCCCATCCGGATGACGGCCGCCGACGCCACCCACGCCGCCGCCTGGCAGAAGACCTCCGGCTTCACCCTCGACATGGTCTACAACGGCGGCCAGGGCGAGCAGTGGAAGTCCGAGCACGGCGGCAGCGACCCGCTCGCCGCCCGGCTGATCGCCGACCGCGCCCAGTACCGCTGGATCAACCACACCTACACCCACCCCTTCCTCGGCTGCGTCCAGGACAACACCACCGTCCCCTGGCAGTGCGCGAAGAACGCCTCCGGCGCCACGCTCTGGGTCAGCCGCGCCGAGCTCTCCGCCCAGATCCGCGACAACCTCGCCTGGGCGGCGGGCAAGGGCATCTCCGTCGACCGCGCCGAACTCGTCACCGGCGAGCACTCCGGCCTCAGGACCCTGCCCCAGCAGCCCGCCGACAACCCGAACCTCGCCGCCGCCCTCGCCGACAACGGGGTGAAGTCGATCGCCGCCGACAACTCCCGTGAGCCCCGCCAGCGGGCGATCGGCGCCGCGAAGACCGTGCCCCGGCACCCCATGAACGTGTACTACAACGTCGGCACCGCCGCCGAGATGGCCGACGAGTACAACTGGATCTACACCTCCCGCGCCGACGGCGGAAGCGGCGCCTGCGAGTCCAACCCCGCCTCCACCTGCCTGCCCGCCCCGCTCGACCCGGCCACCGGCTACGCGGCGTACATCGTGCCGCAGGAGGCCCGCATCGCCCTCGGCCACGTCGTCGCCAACGACCCCCGCCCGCACTACGTCCACCAGTCCAACCTCGCCGAGGAACGCCTCCTCTACCCGGTCCTCGACCGGATCCTCGCCGACTACCGGGGACTCTTCGCCGCGAACACCCCCCTCGTGAACCCCCGTCAGAAGGACGTCGGCACCGAGCTGACCCGCCGCGACGCCTGGGACGCGGCCCTCGCCGCCGGCAAGGTCACCGCGTACCGCGTCGGCACGACCGTCACCGTCAAGGCCCCCGCCGGTGTCCAGGTCCCCGTCACCGCCCCCGAGGGCACCCGCAAGCAACTCCTCCTCGGCACCACCGCGTTCGGCACCGCCTACGCCGGCAGCCGCTCCGACTGGACCGCGCCGGAACTGCTCCAGACCGCCGTCACGCTCCAGCTCCCGACCGCCTGACCAGCACGTCCTGGGGGGACACGCACATGCCGAGCAGTGGCCGTCACGTCACCATGCTCACCGAAGGCACCTATCCACATGTCCACGGCGGCGTCAGCACCTGGTGCGACCAGCTCGTCCGGGGCATGCCCGAGGTCACCTTCGAGATCCTCGCCCTCACCGGCAGCGGCCGCGAGCCCGTCACCTGGGAGCTGCCGCCCAACATCACCCGGCACACCGCGTTCCCCCTCTGGGGCCACCAGCGGGGACCGGCCGCGCCCCGCCGCGCGGCCCGGCCCCCGCGGGGGCGCGAACGCCGCCGCTTCCTCGCCGACTACGAGCACTTCCTGCTCGCCCTCCTCGACCCGGAGGCCGGCCATGACCTCGCCGGCAGCCTCTACGAACTGGCCGCCCTCGCCCGCGAGGGCCGGCTCACCCCGGCCCTGCGCTCCGAGGCGGCCCTCCGCTCCCTCATGTGGATCTGGACCATGCCGCACCTGCCGACGCGTGCGGCCGGCCCCACCGTCCACGACGCCCTCACCGCCACCGACCTGCTGGAACACGCCCTCCGCCCGCTCGGCGCCCGGATAGCCGACGGCAGCGTGGCACACGCCGTCTCCAGCGGCCTCGCCACCCTGCCCGCGCTCGCCGCACAGCACTTCGAGGGGGTGCCCTTCCTGCTCACCGAACACGGCATCTACCTCCGCGAGCGCTACCTCGGCTACCGCACCGAGGCCCAGCGCTGGCCCGTCAAGGCCCTCATGCTCGGCTTCTACCGCGAGCTGAACTCCCTCGGCTACCGCCGGGCCGACCTCATCACCCCCTGCAACCAGTACAACCGGCGCTGGGAGGAGCGCGGCGGCGCCCCCGCCGACCGCATCCGCACCGTCTACAACGGCGTCGACCCCGCCCTCTTCCCCGAGGCCGGACCCGAACCGGAGACCCCCACGCTCAGCTGGTGCGGCCGGGTCGACCCGATCAAGGACCTGGAGACCCTGATCCGGGCGTACGCGATCTCCCGCGCCGAACTCCCCGAGCTGAGGCTCCGTCTCTTCGGCCCCGTCCCCGCCGGGAACGAGGACTACCTCACCCGCCTGGAGAAGCTCGCCGCCGAACTCGGCGTCGCCGACGGCGTCTCCTTCGAGGGCCGCGTCTCCGACGTCCCCTCCGCCTACGCCGCCGGCAGCGTCGTGATGCTCTCCTCCATCAGCGAGGGCTTCCCCTTCTCGCTCATCGAGGCCATGTCCTGCGGCCGGGCCACCGTCTCCACCGACGTCGGAGGGGTACGGGAGGCGGTCGGCGACACCGGCGTCGTCGTCCCGCCCCGCGAACCGGCCGTCATGGCCGCCGCCGTCTCCGCCCTGCTGCGCGACGACGCCCGCCGCGCCGACCTCGGCCGCCGCGCCCGGCAGCGGGTCGTCGACGAGTTCACCCTGCACCGCTCGGTCGACGGCTTCCGCCGCATCTACCGCGAACTCGCCGCGCCCCGCGCCCCCGAGCCCCCCGTCGCCGTCCCGCCGCTGCGCGTCAGCATCCCGTCCCCGCGCCGCGGCGCGCCCCGAATCCCGGAAGGCACCCCGGCATGAGCGGCTCCCTCTGGCTGAAGCCCCCGACCACGGCCCCGCCCCTGCCGGCCCTGCCCCGCCCCCGGCGGGAGGGGCCCGCGGGCGCCCGCCCTGAGCCCGGCACGTGGCCGGCACCCGGTACGGGGCCGGCACCCGGTACCCCGGCCGTGCCCGGCACCCCGCCCGCGCCCGGCACCGTGTCCGCCCCGGGGCCCGAGGGGCCGTCCGGGACCGCCGCGGACCCGCTCGACGAACTCGCGCTCCGCCTCGACGAGTTCGTGGCGGCGGCCGTCCATCCCGACGAGATCGCCGCGCTCCTCGAGGCCGACGGCATGACCGACGACCACATCCGCCTCGCCTACGGGCGGAACGATTCCTTCACCCTCGCCGAGGACCTCTACGCACGCGGGGAACGGCGCCACCCCGAGCCGCCCCGGCGCGAACCGGCCGCCCCCGGCCGGTTCGCGGGACTCGGCGGCTGCCTGCTGCGCGGCCTCGTCTTCGCCTTCCCCTGCCTCGCCCACGTCCTGGCCGGCCCCCTGCTCGCCGGACCCCACGGACGGTACGGACTCCCCGCCGGCACCGTCCCGCTGCTCGCCGGCGCCGTCACCGGCTGGGTGTGGAACCAGGCCCTCTCCCACCGCGCCCACACCTGGCTGGGCCTCGGCGACCGGCCCGCCGCCGCCCGCGCCCTGCTCCTCGGCGCCCCCGCCGGTGTGCTCGCCGGCACCGCCGTCGCCGTCGCCGCGGCCCGCGACGGCGAACTGCCCGCCGCGCTCTTCGCCGCGGGCCAGTCCCTCTACCTCGCCGCCGCCACCGTCCTCCTCGTCCTCGGCCGCGAACGGGCCCTGCTCGCCGCCCTGCTGCCGCTGCTCGGCGCCCTCCCCGCCCTCCGCTGGGACCTGCCCGACCCGCTCCGCGTCGCGCTCCCGGCCCTCTCGCTCACCGCCGCCTGCCTGATCGCCGCCCGGACGCTGCGCCCCGGCACCGCGCGCGGCGCCGCCGGCCGGGGCGGACCACCGCTCTCGGCCTCCGTCCCGTACGGCCTCTTCGGCCTCGGCAGCGGGGTCCTCGTGCTCCACGCCGGGCTCGGCGACTCCCTCGCCGCCGGCACCGGCGCGGTCGTCGCGCTCACCCTCTCCATGGGACCCGCCGAATGGCTGCTGCACCGCTTCCGGGGCGGCAGCCTCGCCCGGCTGCGGACCCACACCACCGCCCGCGCCTTCCGCCGGGCGATCACCGGCACCCTGCTGGGCTGCCTCGGCGGCTATCTGACCGCGCTGCTCGCGCTCACCCTCGCCGCGACCCTGCTCGGGTCCGGCACCCCCTGGCCCGCCCCGGACCGGCTGCTCGTCCTCGTCCTCATCGGCACGGTGCTCTGGCTGGGACTCCTCCTCCAGGCCTTCGGCGCCGTCCTCGGCGCGGCCACCGTCTGCCTGCTGGCCGCCGCCGCCCAGACCCTCCAGCCGGCGGCGGGCCCGCTCGCCGCCGGGGGAGCGGCGGCGGCACTGGCCCTCCTCAGTCATGTTCTGCTGGTACGCCCGACCACCCACCGCGCTTAGGAGCCACAGCGAGTGAAACGTTCCCTCCTGGTGCCCTTCTACGAGCACCCCGACGACCGGCCCGAGGACTGGGCGGCCCTGCTCGCCGCCGCGCCCGTCCTCTACGGCGTCGTCCTCAACCCGGCGAACGGCGCCGGGGAGGCCGCCGATCCGGCCTTCGCGGAGGCCGCCGCCCGGCTGCGGGCCGCCGGCGTGCGGATCCTCGGCTACGCGGACACCGCCTACGGCCGCCGCCCGCACGCCGAGGTCGTCGCCGACCTGCTGCGCCACCGCGACTGGTACGGCGCCGACGGGGCCTTCCTCGACCAGGTGGCGACCGCGCCCGACGCCCTGCCGCACTACCGGCGGCTCGCCGTCGCCGCCCGCGCCGCCGGGGCCGCGACCCTGGTGCTCAACCACGGCACCCGGCCCGACGAGCGGTACGCCGAACTCGCCGACCTGCTGGTCACCTTCGAAGGGCCCTGGGACAGCTACCGCGCCCTCGACCCGCCGGCCGCCCCGCACCACTGCCACCTCGTCTACGCGGCCCCGCCCGGATCCCGCCCGGTG
The DNA here is from genome assembly GCF_043081625.1 of Streptomyces sp. NPDC014861. Taxonomy (NCBI): domain Bacteria; kingdom Bacillati; phylum Actinomycetota; class Actinomycetes; order Kitasatosporales; family Streptomycetaceae; genus Streptomyces; species Streptomyces sp. NPDC014861. The sequence continues at coordinate 407,821 of NZ_JBIBWV010000004.1, read as the reverse complement.
ACCGAGGTGCACTGCGCGGTCCCCGGCACCGGCGCCCACCCCTGGGGCACCCTGCCGCACGACCTCCCGGAGCCCGCCCGATGAGACGCCCCCCGCTCCTCCTCGCGGTCCTGCTGCTCCTGCTCACCGCCTGCACCGGCGGCCCCGCCCCGGAGCCCGACCCCGAACCCCGCGGCGAACGCTGGCGCCCGAAGGCCGGTCTGGCCTGGCAGTGGCAGCTGAGCGGGAAGCTCGACCCGACCGTCGACGTCCCCGTCTACGACATCGACGGCTTCGACCACTCCGCCGAGACCGTCGCCGACCTGCACCGGCGCGGCCGGAAGGTGATCTGCTACCTGTCCACCGGCGCCTGGGAGGAGTTCCGCCCCGACGCCGGCCGCTTCCCCGAGTCCGTCCTCGGCGAGGGCAACGGCTGGGAGGGCGAGCGCTGGCTCGACATCCGCCGCACCGACGTCCTCGAACCCCTGATGGCCGAGCGGATCGAGATGTGCCGGGCCAAGGGCTTCGACGCGGTCGAACCCGACAACATGGACGGCTACGCCAACCGCACCGGCTTCCCGCTGACCGCCGCCGACCAGCTCCGCTACAACCGGCTGATCGCCCGCCTCGCCCACGACCGCGGCCTCGCCGTCGGCCTCAAGAACGACCTCGACCAGATCCCGCAGCTCCTCGACGCCTTCGACTTCGCGGTCAACGAGCAGTGCGCCGAGTACGACGAGTGCCACCGCCTCACCCCCTTCGTCGCGGCGGGCAAACCCGTCTTCCACGCCGAGTACGAGCGGTCCACGGAGACCTTCTGCGCCCGGAGCCGCGAGCTCGGCCTGAGCTCGATCCAGAAGAAGTACGAGCTGGGGGTCTGGCGCAGGGCCTGCTAGAGCCTGTCGTCTAGCCCAGCGTCAGCGCCACCAGCGTCGCCGTCGCCGCCGTCTCCTCCACCGCGCCGAACACGTCGCCGGTCACGCCGCCGAAGCGGCGGACGCAGCGGCGGAGGAGGAGGGCGGCGACGGCGAGGCCGGCGCCGGTGGCGAGGACGGCGTGGACGGCGTCGTACGGGGAGAGCAGCAGGCCCCCGCCGGCGGCGAGGAGGAGGACGGCGGCGGTGCACAGGGTCGCCGACCGGACCGGCACCGTGCCGGCGACGATCGCGCCGAGCCCTTCCGGCCGCGCCGCCGGGACGCCGTGCCGGGAGGCGTGGGTGAGGGCGAGCCGGGCGACCGTGGCCGCGAGGACCACGGAGACCGCGCCGTGCGCCCAGCCCTCCCCGTACAGCTCGTACACGGCCGCGACCTGCGCGAGCAGGGTGAGGACCAGGGCGATGACGCCGAACGGGCCGATGTCGGACTGCTTCATGATGCGCAGCGCCTCGTCGGCGGGCTTCGCGCTGCCGAGCCCGTCGGCGGTGTCGGCGAGGCCGTCGAGGTGGAGCCCGCGGGTGAGCAGCGCGGGGACGGCGACGGTGACGACGGCGGCGGTCAGCGGCCCTGAGCCGAGCGGCAGGAGCACCCCGCCGGCCGCGGCGGCGACGAGGCCGACGGCGAGTCCGGCGAGCGGGGCCCAGAGCATGCCGGAGCGTGCCGCGTCCCGGTCCCAGCGGGTGATGCGGGCGGGGAACACGGTGAGGGTCCCGAAGGCGAAACGCAGGCCGTCCATCCGGGCAGGGTAATCGCCGGTCGCGGACGGTAGATTGCGCAAGGCGATGCGTATGGGTGCGTATCGGTCATAGCGGAACGGGGTGGCATGGGTCACTGGTTCTCCCGCAACATCCTGGAGCCGGGGAAGCTCCCGATGCTCCTCGCGCTGACCTCCTTCGTCCTCACCTTCCTGATCACCCGCACCGTCACCCGGCTCATCCGCGCCGGCAAGGGGCCGTTCCGGAACGTCTCCTCCTCCGGCGGCCTGCACATCCACCACGTGGTGCCCGGCGTGGTCCTCACCGTGCTCGGCGGCTTCGGCGCGGTCGCCAGCGGCCGGCACGGCTTCGGCGCGGCGGCCTTCGCGGTGGTCTTCGGGATCGGCGCCGGCCTCGTCCTGGACGAGTTCGCGCTCATCCTCCATCTGGACGACGTGTACTGGTCCGAGGAGGGGCGGCAGAGCGTCGAGGTCGTCGTCCTCACCGCCGCCCTCATGCTGCTGCCGCTCAGCGGCTTCTCCCCGCTCGGCGTCGACGACGTCACCGCGGAGGAGCGTCAGGACCGCCTGAGCTTCATCCTGACCCTGGCCCTGAACTTCCTCCTCATCCTGGTCACCCTGGTCAAGGGCAAGCTGCGGATGGCGCTGCTCGGCGTCTTCGTGCCCTTCCTGGCGATCATCGGCGCCGTCCGGCTGGCCCGCCCCGGCTCCTGGTGGTGGCGGCACTTCTACCGGCGCCGCCACCGCGCCCGGGCCCGCGGAACCGTCCGCGCCTACCGGCACGACAAGCGCTGGACCCGGGTGCGGCGGAAGGTTCAGGACCTGATCGGCGGCTTCCAGGAGCGCGTCCCCGGCCGCGGCTCCACCCCGTCCTGACCCCGCTCCCGCCACTTCAGGAACGCCACCAGCAGCAGGACGCCGGCGATGGCGGCCAGGTGCTCCTTGCCCGCGAGGTTCGGCTTGACGACCACCTCGATCACCATCGCGAGCACGACCGCTCCCCCCGTCCAGTACGCCCGCCGGCGCCAGCAGACGAAGACGGCGAGGCCCACCACCGCGGCCGACGGACCGGTGTCCACCACGTGCGCGTCGGAGGCCGGCAGGCCGAGCGGGGTGCCGGGACCGAGGGCGATGCCCACGCGCGCGTACAGCGTGCCGCACAGGGTCGCCAGGTAGGCGATCCCGAGCGTCCGCCACCGGCCCAGGCAGAGCTCCGCGATCCCGAAGACCAGCAGCACCTGGGCGAGCGCGCCCCAGACGGGCAGGTCGAGCGCGGGGACGAAGAGCGAGAGCGGGGTACGCAGCAGGGCGAGCCAGAGCGGGTCCTCGGCCCGCACCGCGCCGATCGCCTGCACCGGCCCGTACCCCCACTCCTGGTTCTGGACGAACTGGAAGAGCGCGGTGAGGCAGACCGCGGTCAGCGTCAGCGGGACCGCCGCCCACCGGCGGGCCGTCAGCCCCCGCCGTACGGTGCCGAGGAGGGGCCCCCACTCACGGAGGGCGAACCCGCGGACCGCGCCGCTCAACGCCCGCTCTCCAGGTGTTTGCGGTGCAGCCACTTCGGCAGCCCGGGGGCCTCCAGGAAGCCCTCGGCGCGGCCCGCGGCGATGCCGATGCGGGGCAGGTCGGCGCTCTTCTCGAAGAGCATGAAGCGGGGCTCCCAGATCGGTCGGTACTTGGCGTTGGCGCGGTACAGCGACTCGATCTGCCACCAGCGGGAGAAGAAGCTGAGCAGCGAGCGCCACATCCTCAGCACCGGGCCGGCGCCGAGCTTCGAGCCGCGTTCGAAGACGGACCGGAACATCGCGAAGTTCAGCGAGACCTGAGTGATCCCGATCTCCTTCGCGCGCTGGAGGAGTGCGATCACCATGAACTCCATCAGCCCGTTCTCGGACTCGCGGTCCCGCCGCATCAGGTCCAGCGACAGCCCCTTCGGCCCCCAGGGCACGAAGGAGAGCACCGCCCGCAGCTCGCCGGTGCCGTCGGTGCACTCCAGCATCACGCACCGCCCGTCGCGCGGGTCCCCGAGCCGGCCGAGCGCCATCGAGAAACCGCGCTCGGTGGCCCCGTCCCGCCAGTCGTCCGCCTTCCGCAGCAGCTCCGCCATCTCCTCGGCCGGGATGTCCTCGTGCCGCCGGATCCGCACCTCGTACCCGGCCCGCTCGACCCGGTTGTACGCCTGTCGGACCGTCCGCATCGCCCGCCCGTCCAGGGTGAACTCGTCGGTCTCCACGATCGCCTCGTCGCCCAGCTCCAGGGCGTCCAGGCCGTGCCTGGCGTAGATCACCCCGGCCTCCTCGCTCGCGCCCATCACCGCCGGGATCCAGCCGTGCTCGCGGGCCTCGGCCAGCCACGGCTCGATCGCCCCCGGCCACGCCTCGGGGTCGCCGATCGGATCGCCGGAGGCGAGCGAGACCCCGCCCACCACCCGGTAGGCGACGGCCGCCTTCTCGCTAGGCGACCAGATCACGCTCTTCTCGCGGCGCAGCGCGAAGTAGCCGAGCGAGTCCCGGTCGCCGTGCTTGTCGAGCAGCGCCCGCAGCCGCTCCTCGTCCCCCTCGGTCAGCGGGTCCACCGCCCGCCGGGAGCGGAAGGCGGCGAACAGCACCGCGAACAGCAGCAGGGTGGACATCACGTTGATGACGACGTCGACCCAGCCCGGGGTGGCGATGGTCGGGAACCGCGAGTCGTCGGCGGCCAGTGTGATCAGCCGCATCACGCCGTACCGCCACCGCTCCAGGAAGGTGGCGTGCCCGGAGGCGGTGTTGGTGGCGGTGACGAGCAGGGCGGCGAGCAGCGAGGTGACGAGCAGACCGCCGACCGCGACCACCGCGGCGAGCAGCGGGTTGGAGCGGTCGCCCTTCGCGTAGAACTCCTTGCGCCCCAGCAGCAGGGAGACGAGGAAGGCGGCGGTCAGGACCAGCGAGATCCAGTTCTGGGCGTGCTGCCGGACCTCGGGGAAGAACATCACCAGGGCGAAGAGCAGCAGGAAGAGGCCGCTCAGCGCGGTGTTGAGGATCCAGGCGGCGCGCTTGCGGCGGCGCATGGTGATCGCCAGGAAGAGGGTGAGGACGCCGGAGGCGAAGCCCGCCGTGAGCATGTACGGCGTGAAGTAGTTGTCCTCGTTGTGCCGCCGCAGGTCCTGCCCGAAGGAGACCCAGACGGCACTCAGGAAGTTGATGAACGTGACGACGCGGAGGTACCAGACGGCGAACGCGGCACTCCGCCGCGAGCGGTCGGTGCCCCGGGGCGTTCCTTCGGCGGACAAACGGACCTCTCCCATGAAAAGCGATCATATGGGGCATCGCTTCCCGTGCGGCGACGCCGGAGGCGGCCACCCGCGCGTCGCGGGCGGCCGCCTCCGGGCCTCACCGTCGGAGTACGCCGTCCCCTCAGACCGCCCCGGCCGGGGCGACCTCGTCCGGAGTGGTCGGCTCCGGACGCTCGGGCAGCTCGGCGGCGAGTGCCGCCGCGGCCCGGACGAGGGGAAGCGCGAGCAGTGCCCCGGTTCCCTCACCCACCAGGACGCCCTGATCCAGCAGGGGGTTGAGTGCCATCCGGTCCAGCGCCTTCGCCTGCGCCGGCTCCCCGGACACCTGGCCCGCCAGCCACCAGTCCGGCGCCCGGAACGCCGCCCGCTGCGCCACCAGCGCACAGGCCGCGCCCACCACGCCGTCCAGGATCACCGGCATCCGCCGCACCGCCGCCTGGAGCAGGAAACCGGTCGCCGCCGCCAGGTCGGCCCCGCCGACCGCGCCGAGCAGCGCCAGCTGGTCGCCCAGGACCGGCCGCGCCCGCCGCAGCGAGTCCCGGATCGCCGCGCACTTGCGCATCCACGCCAGGTCGTCGATCCCCGCGCCGCCGCGCCCGGTCACCACCGAGGCGTCCGTCCCGCACAGCGCCGCGATCAGCGTCGACGCCGGGGTCGTGCCGCCCACGCTCAGATCGCCGAGCACCACCAGATCGGTGCCCGAGTCGGCCTCCTCGTCGGCGACGGCCATGCCGAGCCGCACCGCGGCCTCGGCCTCCTCCGGCGTGAGCGCGTCCTCGACGTCGATCCGGCCGCTGCCGCGCCGCACCCGGTGCCGCGTGACCGCCTCCGGCAGCAGCTCCGGGTCGCAGTCCAGGCCCGCGTCCACCACCCGAACCGGCACGTCCATCGACCGCGCCAGCACGGCGAGCGGGCTCGCCCCGTCGAGCAGCTCACGGACCAGGACGTGCGCGGTGCCGGCCGCGCGACCCGACACATCCGCCGAGGCGATGCCGTGGTCCCCGGCGAAGACGACCACCTTCGGCTGCTCGATCGCCCGCACCCGCACGGCCGACTGGGCGGCGGACAGCCACTCGCCCAGCTCGTCGAGGCGGCCGAGCGCGCCCGGGCGGACGGCGAACCGCTCCCGGCGCTCCTCGGCGTCACGCCGGATCCCGCCGTCGGGACGCTCGATCAGATCGGAGAAGTCGTCGAGGTTCAGGGGGTGCAGGTCGTCGTCCATCGGGGTTCCGCCTTGTGACATCAGCGAGGTTCGGCACACGGGCCCATCGAGATCAGCACCCTACCCGCGCAGCACCAGGGGCTGACCCGCGACCACCAGCACGACCTGCTCGCACTCCTCGGCGAAGGCCGCGTTCAGCCGCCCCAGCTCGTCCCGGAACCGCCGCCCCGCCGCCGTCGCCGGCACCACGCCCGCACCGACCTCGTTGGTCACCGCCACCACCGTCCTGCGGGTCGTCCGCACCGCCGCCACCAGCTCCGACGTCCGCTCCCGCAGCGCCGCCCGCCCGCCGTCGGCCCAGGCGTCGTCGTCCCAGGCGCCCACCCGGTCCATCACGTCCGTCAGCCACAGCGACAGGCAGTCGATCAGCAGCGCCGGACCCTCGGCGGTCAGCAGCGGCACCAGATCGGTGGTCTCGGCGGTACGCCAGGAGGCCGGCCGCCGATCCCGGTGCAGCCCCACCCGCTCCGCCCACTCCGGGTCGCCCTCCCGGGTCCCGCCGGTCGCCACGTACACCACCTCGGGGAAGGTCTCCAGGCGCCGCTCGGCCTCGACCGACTTCCCCGACCTGGCCCCGCCGGTCACCAGCGTCCGCCGCGGCACCTCCGGCAGCTCGTGGTACTCGCCCAGGTACAGCACCGTCCCGTCCGGCACCGCCCGCGCCCCGGCCGCCGCGAGCCGCCGGTCCAGCTCGGCCCCGGTCGGCGCGTCGTGGTCCAGGTGGACGGCGATCACCTCCGTGGCCGGCCCCACGGCGCCGGTCGCCCGCAGCCGCGCCAGCGCGTCCGGCCGGCCCGTCACGTCCGCCGCCACCAGGTCGTACGGCTCCTGGTGGTTCTCCGGCAGTCCGGCGGGCGCCCCGCCCGGCGGCAGGTACAGCAGCCGCTCGCCCTCCACCGACACCACCTCGTACCCGGTGCCGGGGGAGTCCATCGGGACCGCCCGCACCCGGTGCCCGCTGATCAGCGTCAGCTCCCGCCCGTCGGGCACCCGCCCGGCCGTCGGCAGCCCGGCCGGCACCTCCACCGCCGGACCGTCGTGCGGATGGGTCAGCAGCACCTGCCGCACCCCCACCAGCGAGCGCCCCGCGCGGGCCGCGGCGAGCGCCGCCCCCGGGGTGAGGTCGAGCAGCAGCGCGCCGTCCACGAGCAGCGCGGTCGCGGCACGCGCGCGCGTGCCGCGGGAGCGCGCGCACACCGCGCAGGGGCAGTCGGGGCGGGGCAGGCCGAGCGGGGAGCCGGTGCCGAGCAGAGTCAGTTCCACGCACTGATCCTCCCGCGCCCCCGCGCGCGGTGCGCGCCCGGCTACTCTGCGGGCAGGAAACCGATCATCCGGTGAAAGCCCCAGGAGGCGGACATGGCATGGACGTGGCGGTTCGAGAAGACCGACGGCACGGAGGTCGCGCCGGTGGTGACGCCGGAGGAGTTCGGCACCCAGGGCGACGCCGAGAGCTGGCTCGGGGAGCACTGGCGCGACCTCCTCGCCGGCGGCGCGGACCAGGTGACCCTCTCCGAGGACACCACGAAGATCTACGGCCCGATGCCGCTGGACGCCGAGGGCGCCTGACGGCGAGGAGGGGCGGGACCCACGGGCTCCCGCCCCTTCCCGTACCGGCTGCTTCCCGTACGCGCCTCTTCCCGTAGGGGCCTGGCCCCCTGCCGGCTGCTTTCCGTACGAGCCGGCCCCTGTCCGTACGAGCCCTCTCCCCGCCCCGGCGTCTTCCCGCCCCGGGGTCTCCCCGCCCAGACGTCTCCCCGGTCCTTTCCGTGCCCCGCCCCGACGTCTCCCCGGGCCGGTTCCTTCCCGTGCCCCGTCACATCTCGCCGAGGGTGACCTCCGCCTTGCGGGTCTCCGTGCCCCGGACGTACGTGACGGACACGACGTCGCCCGGGCTGCGGTCCGCCAGGGACTCCGCGAGCGAGGTGATCGTCGTGATGTCGTCGTCGGCGAGCCGGGTGATCACGTCGCCCGCCCGCAGCCCCGCGTCCGCCGCCGCGCCGCCCTCCTCGGCCTCCACCACGGCCACGCCGGCCGGCTCGTAGGCGTCGTCCAGGACGGTCCGGCCGGTGATGTCGAGGGCGGCCCGGCCCGAATCGGTGACCTTGCCGTCCTCGATGATCTGGTCGGCGACCGTCTTCACCATCGAGGCGGGGATCGCGAAGCCGATGCCGGGCGCGGAGCCGCCGCCCATCGCCGGGTCGGTGGCGGCGAGCGTCGGGATGCCGACGACCTGCCCGTCCAGGTCGACCAGCGCGCCCCCGCTGTTGCCGGGGTTGATCGCCGCCGAGGTCTGCACCATGTTGCCGATGGTGGCGCCGGTGCCGCCGCCGGTCAGGCCCTCGCTGACCGTGCGGCCGGTCGCGGAGACGATGCCCTGGGTGACGCTGCCCGACAGGCCCAGCGGCGACCCCATCGCCAGCACGATCTTCCCCATCTCGACCGCCGCCGAGTCGCCGAACCGGGCCGGCTTCAGCCCGTCGGGGACCGACTCCAGCCGGATCACCGCGAGGTCCTGCTCGGGGTAGGCGGCGACGAGCCGCGCCTCGACCGGCTGCCCGCCGGTGGCGGCGGTGACCCGGAAGGCCCGCTCGTCGCCGACCACGTGCGCGTTGGTGACGATGTGCCCCCGGTCGTCGTAGACCACCCCGGAGCCCAGGCTCTCCGAGGCGTCGATCTGCACCACGGACGGCAGCACGTCCTTGATGACGGACTGGTAGTCGTCCTCCAGCTCGTTGGCGGCGCGCGGCGCCGCCGCCTGCGCGGTGGTCCGCTCGGGCACGGCGGACGCCCCGGAGTCCGCGGAGCAGCCGGCGGTCAGCGCGGCGGCGCAGACCGCCGCGGCGAGGGGAAGGGCGAGTCGGCGGGTGCGGGTACGGACACGGGCGCGGGAGACATCCATGTCCGGAGTATCCGTTCCGTCCCCTTCGACGTCCCGGTGGACGCCCCCGAACAGGCGTACCCCGCGCCGGACGGGGCAGGGGAGGGGCCAGGCCAGGGCGACACGCGCGAGGGCCGGCGCGCCGCGTCGGCGCACCGGCCCCCGGCCGTGTCATGCGTGTCGTGCTCCGGGGCTCAGCCCCGCACTCCGCACAGGTGCAGCAGTGCCGCCACCCGCCGGTACGGATCGGTCCGGCCGGCCCGCTCCTCCGCGGCCAGCAGCCGCTCCAGCTCCTCGGCCGCGGGCAGACCCGCCTCCGGGGGGACGCCGTCGGTGAAGACCCGCACCCCGTACCAGGCGTGCAGCGGGGCCGCGATCCCGGCGAGCGTCGCCATGAGGGAGTCGAGCCGGTCGGCCCGCACCTTCACGCCGTCGTCGTCCTGGTAGACGTCCGAGTCGAAGCCCGCCAGCGCGCCCGTCCAGTCCCCGGCGAGCCCCGGCCGCATGGCGAGGGCGTCCGCGTTCCGTACCACCAGGGAGAGCAGGCCGCCGGGGGCCAGCATCCGGGCCAGACCCGCGAGCAGCGCGTCCGGCTCGTCGGCGTACATCAGCACCCCGTGGCACAGGACCACGTCGAAGCTGCCCGGCAGGAAGTGGACGCCGGTCTCGCGCCCGTCGCCCTCGATCAGCCGGACCCGCTCCCGGATCCCGGCCGGCTCGGTCGCCAGCGACTCCCGGGCCGCCTTCAGCAGCTCGGGATCGGACTCCAGGCCCGTGACGGTGTGCCCGGCCCGGGCCAGTCGCAACGCCTGCGTACCGGCGCCCATGCCCGCGTCGAGGATCCTCAGCCGCTGCCCCACCGGGTAGCGGCCGGTTATCTGCTCGTCGACCTGGCGGGCGACGATCTCCTGCCGGATGGTGTCCCGGAGCCCGCCGTGACCGGCGGGCCAGTGGGCGACGGAGGGCAGCATCGGACCGCCCGCCCCGGTGGCGTCCACGCCGAAGGCGTGGCCGCCGGAGACCGAGCCGTCCGCGCTCAGGGCCGCTCTCCGCGCTTGACCTGCGGCTTCGGCAGCCGCAGGCGGCGCATCTGGAGCGTGCGCATCAGGCCGTACGCGATCGCGCCGCGCTTCGGCGTGTCGGGGAAGCGCTCGTTGAGCTGCTTCTTCAGACGGATCCAGATGCCGATCGAGTCCAGGATGATCAGGATGATCACACCGAGCCAGAGCAGCAGCGAGATGTTCTGGAGCGCGCGGTTCGCGTTGCCGAAGAGCGAGAGCACGAGGATGACCACGGCCATCGGCAGGAAGAACTCGGCGATCGCGAAGCGCGAGTCGACGAAATCGCGCACGAAACGGCGCACCGGACCCTTGTCACGGGCCGGCAGATAACGCTCGTCACCGCTGTTCAGCGCCTCGCGCTGGCGCGTCAGGTCGGCACGCCGCGCCTCTCGCTGGCGCTTGGCGGCCTCCTTGCGGTCGAGCGGGACGGACTGCGCACGACGACGCTGGGTCTGGGCCTCACTCCGCTTCGGGGTCGGGCGGCCCTTGGGGGCCTCGGGGTCGCGGGGCTGCTTGGAGAGGTCCGCCGTCACCTTCTCGGTGGGGGCCTTCTCATCCTTCGAACGGCTACGGAACACAAAACCCAAGGGTACGGGGTGGCGGGCATGGAACCCCAGTCCGGGAGGGAACGATCCGCTCACAGCCGGCGTCGTAACCGGTACGCACACGAGGACGCTCGGGATCCGGCACCGGATCCGGGGGGAACCGAGCAGACGCGGAGGGCCGCCGCCAGGGGTCTCCCGGAGATCCGTCTACTCCTCCCGCCGGAGACGGGAGGGCACCCAAGTCGTCCTTGGGGAGGAGCGCATCCGGCTCCGAACAGTGCGGTAATGGAGGCAGGGACCGTACTGTGGATCCTGACGAAGAGCTGGTGCCAAGTCCGTCAGAAGGGGGCGCGCGAAGCCCATGAGCGGTGTCATGAAGCGTATGGGGATGATCTTCCGCGCGAAGGCGAACAAAGCCCTTGACCGGGCCGAGGACCCGCGCGAGACCCTCGATTACTCCTACCAGAAGCAGCTGGAGCTGCTGCAGAAGGTGCGCAGGGGCGTCGCCGACGTCGCCACCTCCCGCAAGCGGCTCGAACTCCAGCTGAACCAGCTGCAGGGCCAGTCCTCCAAGCTGGAGGACCAGGGCCGCAAGGCGCTGGCGCTCGGCCGCGAGGACCTCGCCCGCGAGGCGCTGTCCCGCAGGGCCGCGCTCCAGCAGCAGGTCAGCGACCTCGAGGTGCAGCACCAGACCCTCCAGGGCGAGGAGGAGAAGCTGACCCTCGCGGCGCAGCGCCTCCAGGCCAAGGTCGACGCCTTCCGCACCAAGAAGGAGACCATCAAGGCCACCTACACGGCCGCCCAGGCCCAGACCCGGATCGCCGAGTCCTTCTCCGGCATCTCCGAGGAGATGAGCGACGTCGGCCTCGCCATCCAGCGGGCCGAGGACAAGACCGCCCAGCTCCAGGCCCGGGCCGGCGCCATCGACGAGCTCCTCGCCTCCGGCGCGCTCGACGACCAGTCGGGCCTCGCCAAGGACGACATCCAGGCCGAGCTGGACCGCCTCTCCGGCGGCACCGACGTCGAGCTGGAGCTCCAGCGGATGAAGGCGGAGCTGGCCGGGGGCCCCTCGGCGCAGCAGCAGGCCATCGAGGGCGGCGCGACCGGCGCCCCGCAGCAGGAGCAGCAGCAGTCCCACCCGCGCTTCGACAAGCAGTAGGCAAGGACGGCGTCATGATCGTACGGATCATGGGGGAGGGCCAGCTGGAGCTGGCCGACAGCCACTTCGCCGAGCTGAACAAGCTCGACGACGAGCTGCTGAACGAGATGCAGTCCGGTGACGAGGAAGGCTTCCGGCGCACGCTGGGCGCCCTCCTCGACGCCGTCCGCCGTCTGGGCACCCCCCTCCCGGACGACGCCCTGGAACCCTCGGAACTCATCCTCCCGTCGCCCGACGCCTCCCTGGCGGAGGTCAGCGGGATGCTCTCCGACGACGGCCTGATCCCGGGCTGACACGGCCACGCCCACCGGCCCCGCTCCCGCGGGGCGGGCTGACACCGCAGGCCCCGCCGGTCCCGCTCCCGCGGGGCTGACACGGCCGGCCCCACCGGTCCCGCACCCGCGGGACCGGTGGGCGCGCCGGACGGTGCCCCCGCACCCCTCCCACCCCGCGGGACGGCACCGCTTCCCGCGCCCGCGCCGCCACCCCGTACCGTTTCCGGGTGACCCGCACCGGACCAGGCCTCGCGGCATCGCTGTGCGAACGCTTCCGCGAGCACCCCCTCGCCCTCGACGCCGTCCTGGCCCTCGGCGTCCTCCTCGCGATGATCGCCGCCTCCTTCACGGACCCCCACGGCAGCGCCACCGGTCCGACCTTCGGCGACCGCGCCCCCACCCTGCTCGGCGTCGCGATGATGACCGCCGCCGCCGTCGCCCTGGTGCTCCGCCGCCGCCGGCCCTTCGCCGTCCTCGCCTTCACCGCCGGGCTCACCCTCGTCGAACTGCTCGGCGACACCCGGCCCGCCCCCGTCACCGTCAGCGCCGTCGTCGCCCTCTACACCGTCGCCGCCCGCACCGACCGCCCCACCACCTGGCGGGTCGGCCTCGCCACCATGACCGCGCTCGCCGTCGCCGCCATGGCCTTCGGCCCCACCCCCTGGTACGCCCAGGAGAACCTCGGGGTCTTCGCCTGGACCGGCATGGCGGCCGCCGCCGGCGACGCCGTCCGCAGCCGCCGCGCCTTCGTCGACGCCATCCGGGAGCGCGCCGAACGCGCCGAACGGACCCGCGAGGAGGAAGCCCGCCGCCGGGTCGCGGAGGAACGGCTCCGGATCGCCCGCGACCTCCACGACGTCGTCGCCCACCACATCGCCCTCGTCAACGTCCAGGCCGGCGTCGCCTCCCACGTCATGGACAAGCGCCCCGACCAGGCCAAGGAGGCCCTCGCCCACGTCCGCGAGGCGAGCCGCTCCGCCCTCGACGAGCTGCGCGCCACGGTCGGCCTGCTCCGCCAGTCCGGCGACCCCGAGGCCCCCACCGAGCCCGCCCCCGGCCTCGCCGTCCTCGACGGGCTCCTCGACAGCTTCCGCAAGGCCGGCCTGCCCGTCTCGCTGGCCCGTTCCGACGGCGGACGGCAGCTGCCGGCGGCCGTCGACCTCGCCGCGTACCGGATCGTCCAGGAGGCCCTGACCAACGTCCGCAAGCACGCGGGACCGGACGCGAGCGCCGAGGTGAGCGTCGTCCTCGTGGGCCGTACCGTCGAGATCACCGTCCTCGACGACGGCACCCCGCCCACCGGACCGGCCCCGGAGCCCTCCGGCGGCCACGGCCTGCTCGGCATGCGCGAGCGGGTCACCGCCCTCGGCGGCGGCCTCACCGCCGCACCCCGCTACGGCGGCGGCTTCCGCGTCCAGGCGATACTGCCGTTGCCCCTCGGGACCGTCCGGGAGGCGCGGGAGGACGACAGATGACGATCCGGGTACTGCTCGCCGACGACCAGGCCCTGCTGCGCAGCGCCTTCCGCGTGCTGGTCGACTCCGAGCCCGACATGGAGGTGGTCGGCGAGGCCGCCGACGGAGCCCAGGCCGCCGCCCTCGCCCGCGCCGAGCGGCCCGACGTCGTCCTCATGGACATCCGGATGCCCGGCACCGACGGCCTCGCCGCCACCCGCATGATCACCGCCGACCCCGAGCTCGCCCGGGTCCGGATCGTCATGCTCACCACCTTCGAGATCGACGAGTACGTCGTCGAGTCGCTGCGCGCCGGCGCCTCCGGCTTCCTCGGCAAGGGCGCCGAACCGGACGAGCTGCTCGGCGCGATCCGGATCGCGCACGCCGGCGAGGCGCTGCTCTCCCCGGCCGCCACCAAGGGCCTGATCGCGACCTTCCTCGCCCAGAGCGCCGCCGTGCCGCCGGCCGGCGCCGGTGCCCGGGTGGACGCCGGCCGGCTCGCCGCGCTCACCGCGCGCGAGCGCGAGGTCCTGGTCCTGGTCGGCGGCGGGCTCTCCAACGACGAGATCGCCGAACGGCTCGACGTCAGCCCGCTCACCGTGAAGACGCACGTCAACCGCACCATGGCCAAGCTCGGCGCCCGCGACCGCGCCCAGCTGGTGGTCACCGCCTACGAGACCGGACTGGTACGCCCGAGGGGGGAGTGACCCCGCCCGCCGGCGTACTGCGGACGCGGTACGCGCCCCGGGACAGACCCGCCCCGGGGGCGACGCGACGGGGCCCGCCGGTGGCGGATCCTGTCGCAGTGGGCGCTCCTGGCTGCCCGCCGCCTGCCGACGCGTACGCCACAGAAGAGAGACCCCATGTCCTGGCTGTCCAGATTCAGCCTCGCGCAACGGGCCCTGATCGGGCTGATGTCCATCATCGCCATCGTCTTCGGACTGATCGCGATACCCCAGCTGAAGCAGCAGCTGTTCCCCTCGATCGAGCTCCCGATGGTCTCGGTCATCGCCCCCTACCAGGGCGCCTCTCCCGATGTGGTCGAGAAGCAGGTCGTCGAGCCGCTGGAGAACAACCTCAAGGCCGTCGACGGCATCAAGGGCATCACGTCCACCGCCTCCGAGGGCAGCGCCGTCATCATGGCCTCCTTCGACTACGGGGACGAGTCCACCAAGCAGCTCGTCGCCGACGTCCAGCAGGCCGTCAACCGCGCCCGGGCCGTGCTGCCCGAGACGGTCGACCCGCAGGTCGTGGCCGGCTCGACCGACGACATCCCGACCGTCGTCCTCGCCGCCACCTCCGACAAGGACCAGCAGGCTCTCGCCGACCAGCTGGAGCGGACCGTCGTCCCCGCCCTGGAGGACATCGACGGCGTCGGCCAGGTCAGCATCGACGGCGTCCAGGACCTCCAGGTCTCCGTCACCCCCGACGAGCGCAAGCTCGCCGCGGCCGGCCTGACCTCGATGAACCTCGCCCAGGCCCTCCAGGCCGGCGGCGCCACCCTGCCCGCCGGCTCCTTCTCCGAGGCGGGCAAGAGCCGCACCGTCCAGGTCGGCGGCGGCTACACCTCGCTCCAGCAGATCCAGGACCTGCGGATCAAGCCCGCCCAGGGCAAGGCCGTCCGGCTGGACGACGTCGCCGACGTCACGCAGGAGGAGTCCGCCCGGGTCTCCCTGACCCGCACCAACGGCAAGCCCAGCCTCGCCGTCATGGCCACCATGGACAAGGACGGCAGCGCCGTCGCCATCTCCGAGGCCGTCGAGGAGAAGCTCCCCGGGCTGCGCGAGCAGCTGGGCGCGGGCGCCGAGCTGACCGTCGTCTCCGACCAGGGCCCGGCCGTCGCCAAGTCGATCTCCGGCCTCACCACCGAGGGCGCCCTCGGCCTCGTCATGGCCGTCCTGGTGATCCTGGTCTTCCTCGCCTCGATCCGCTCGACCCTGGTCACCGCGGTCTCCATTCCGCTCTCGGTCGTCCTGGCCCTGATCGTGCTGTGGACCCGCGACCTCTCCCTCAACGTGCTGACGCTGGGCGCGCTCACCATCGCCATCGGCCGGGTCGTCGACGACTCGATCGTGGTCCTGGAGAACATCAAGCGCCACCTCGGCTACGGCGAGGACCGCCAGTCCGCGATCGTCACCGCCGTCAAGGAGGTGGCCGGCGCGGTCACCTCCTCCACCCTGACCACCGTCGCCGTCTTCCTGCCGATCGGCCTGGTCGGCGGCATGGTCGGCGAGCTGTTCGGCTCCTTCAGCCTCACCGTCACGGCCGCCCTGCTGGCCTCGCTGCTGGTGTCGCTGACGGTCGTCCCGGTGCTCTCCTACTGGTTCCTGCGCGCCCCCAAGGGCACCTCGGAGGACCCGGACGAGGCCCGCAGGCTCGCCGAGGAGAAGGAGGCGAAGAGCCGCCTCCAGCGCGCGTACGTACCGGTGCTGCGGTTCGCCACCCGCCGCCGCGTCACCAGCGTGGCCATCGCCCTCGTCGTCCTGGTCGGCACCTTCGCCATGGCGCCGCTGATGAAGACCAACTTCTTCGACCAGGGCGACCAGCCGGTCCTGACGGTCAAGCAGAAGCTGGAGCCCGGCACCGGCCTGGACGCCTCCGACGAGGCCGCGAAGAAGATCGAGAAGGTCCTCGCGGACACCGAGGGCGTCAAGGAGTACCAGGTCACCGTCGGCTCCTCCGGCTTCATGGCGGCCTTCGGCGGCGGCACCGGCGCCAACCAGGCGTCCTTCCAGGTCACGCTGGAGGAGTCCGCCTCGTACGAGAAGACCCGGGACGCCATCGAGGCGGGTCTCGGGAAGCTCGACGGCATCGGCGACACCTCGATCGCGGCCGGCGACGGCTTCGCGAGCCAGGACCTGAGCGTCGTCGTGAAGGCCGGCGACCGGGAGCTGCTCCAGAAGGCGTCCGACCAGGTCCGGAAGGCGGTCGCGGAGCTGAAGGACGTCACCGACGTCCAGAGCGACCTCTCCCAGTCGGTCCCGCGGATCTCCGTGAAGGCCAACGCGAAGGCGGCCGACGCCGGCTTCGACGCCACCACCCTGGGCATGGTCGTCGCCCAGGCCGTCCGCGGCACCCCGGCCGGCAAGGCGACCCTCGACGACGCCGAGCGGGACGTCCTCGTCACCTCGGCCGCCCCGGCCACCACCCTCGCCGAGCTGAAGGCGCTGCCGCTCGGCCCGGTGAAGCTCGGTGACATCGCCACCGTGGAGCTCGTCCCCGGTCCGGTCTCCATGACCCGGATCGACGGCGCCCGCGCGGCGACCATCACGGCCAAGCCGACCACGGACAACACCGGCGCCGTGGGCACCGCGCTCCAGGCGAAGATCGACAAGCTCGACCTGCCCGAGGGCGCCTCCGCCTCCATCGGCGGTGTCTCCGAGGACCAGAACGAGGCGTTCGTCAACCTCGGTCTGGCGATGCTCGCGGCCGTCGCGATCGTCTTCATGCTGCTCGTCGCGACCTTCCGGTCGCTGGTCCAGCCGCTGATCCTGCTGGTCTCCATCCCGTTCGCCGCCACCGGCGCCATCGGCCTGCTGGTCGCGACCGGCACCGCGATGGGCGTTCCGGCGATGATCGGCATGCTGATGCTCATCGGCATCGTCGTGACCAACGCGATCGTGCTGATCGACCTGATCAACCAGTACCGGGCCCAGGGGTACGGCGTCGTCGAGGCGGTGATCGAGGGCGGCCGGCACCGGCTCCGCCCGATCCTGATGACCGCGCTGGCGACCGTGTTCGCCCTGCTCCCGATGGCCCTCGGCATCACCGGCGAGGGCGGCTTCATCGCCCAGCCGCTCGCCGTGGTCGTGATCGGCGGCCTTATCACCTCGACCCTGCTGACCCTTCTCCTCGTCCCGACGCTCTACGCGATGGTCGAGCTCCGCAAGGAGCGCCGGGCGAAGAAGAAGGCGGCGAAGAGGGCGGGGGCCGCCCAGCTGCCGGCGCAGCCGAAGGAGCAGGTGAAGGCCTAGGACGGACGAAGGGGCGCCCCCACGGTGGTGGGGGCGCCCCTTCGGCGTACGGACCGATCCGGCGTACGGACCGATCCGGCGTACGGACCGATCCGGCGTACGCGGCGGCTCGGCGTGCGGGCTGGCTCGGCGTACGGACCGGCTCGGCGTGCGGGCCGGAGAACCGTTACGGCAGAGCCAGCATCCGCTCCAGCGCCAGCTTCGCGAACGCCTCCGTCTCCTTGTCGACCTCGATCCGGTTGACGAGGTTCCCCTCGGCCAGCGACTCCAGCGTCCACACCAGGTGGGGCAGGTCGATCCGGTTCATGGTCGAGCAGAAGCAGACCGTCTTGTCGAGGAAGACGATCTCCTTGCCCTGGTCGGCGTAGCGGTTCGCCAGTCGCCGGACCAGGTTCAGCTCCGTGCCGATGGCCCACTTGGAGCCGGTCGGGGCCGCCTCCAGCATGTTGATGATGTACTCGGTCGAGCCCACGTGGTCCGCGGCGGCGACGACCTCGTGCTTGCACTCGGGGTGGACCAGCACGTTCACGCCGGGGATGCGGGCGCGGACGTCCTGGACCGACTCCAGCGAGAAGCGGCCGTGCACCGAGCAGTGGCCGCGCCACAGGATCATCCTGGCGGCCCGCAGCTGCTCGGCGGTGAGGCCGCCGTTCGGCTTGTGCGGGTTGTAGACCACGCAGTCGTCCAGGGACATGCCCATGTCGCGGACGGCGGTGTTGCGGCCCAGGTGCTGGTCCGGCAGGAAGAGGACCTTCTCACCCTGCTCGAAGGCCCAGTCCAGGGCCTTCTTCGCGTTGGACGAGGTGCAGATCGTGCCCCCGTGCTTGCCGGTGAAGGCCTTGATGTCGGCCGAGGAGTTCATGTACGAGACGGGCACGGTGATGTCCGCGATCCCCGCCTCGGTCAGCACGTCCCAGCACTCGGCGACCTGCTCGGCGGTGGCCATGTCGGCCATCGAGCAGCCGGCCGCCAGGTCCGGCAGCACGACCTTCTGGTCGTCACCGGTGAGGATGTCGGCCGACTCGGCCATGAAGTGCACACCGCAGAAGACGATGTACTCGGCCTCCGGCTTGGCGGCGGCGTCACGCGCGAGCTTGAAGGAGTCACCGGTGACGTCGGCGAACTGGATGACCTCGTCGCGCTGGTAGTGGTGGCCGAGGACGAAGACCTTGTCCCCGAGCTTCTCCTTGGCCGCTCGGGCACGCTCCACCAGGTCGGGGTCGGAGGGAGACGGCAGATCGCCGGGACACTCCACGCCGCGCTCGCTCTTGGGGTCGGCCTCGCGGCCGAGCAGCAGGAGGGCGAGCGGCGTCGGCTGGACGTCCAGGGGGGTCTGGGCGGTGGTCACGTCACGCACCCTTTCTTCGGGGAACCTTTTCGTCTAAATGACGCTATCTATCATAACCTCTTCACGTCATCCTGACGATGGCCATAGTGTCGATGTGACGAATTCGCCCTCCGCGTCCGGGGGCCGGGTGTGCGAGCATGAAGGGGGGAGATCCCGAGGGAAATCCCACTCGACCCGGAATGAATCCGGGGCACCGCCGGTTCCAACCGTCGGCAAGCAGTCTCCGTACCAACCCGGGAGAGATGTAGATGTCCGTATCGGACGAGACCAGCACCGTCACCGACGGCATCCTTCTGAGCGACGCCGCCGCGGCCAAGGTCAAGGCTCTGCTCGACCAGGAAGGCCGCGACGACCTGGCCCTGCGCGTCGCCGTCCAGCCCGGCGGCTGCTCCGGCCTGCGCTACCAGCTGTTCTTCGACGAGCGCTCGCTCGACGGCGACGTCGTCAAGGACTTCGACGGTGTCAAGGTCGTCACCGACCGCATGAGCGCCCCGTACCTGGGCGGCGCCTCCATCGACTTCGTCGACACCATCGAGAAGCAGGGCTTCACGATCGACAACCCGAACGCCACCGGCTCCTGCGCCTGCGGCGACTCGTTCAGCTAGGCCGTTCCTCCCGGCGAGATCCGGGAGAAGCGGCCGGGGCCGTCGCGCGAGCGACGGCCGAGGGCGATGGCCCGGGAGACCGACCTCCCGGGCCATCGCCCTTCTCGTTCACGAGCCCGCGCGCCCTACCGGCGCGGCAGGGCCTCGTCGCTCACCGCGTCCACCACCGGCCGGTCGCCCAGCGGGGCCTTCAGCGCCACCTCCACGGTGACCTCCTTGGCCACCAGGATGCAGACCCGGTCCGGATCGGCCGGCTTCTCGTCGATCCGCACCCGCACCTGGCGCGCGTCCTCGGCGGCGTGCGCCGTGTAGGTGCTGCACACCCCGCCCCAGAAGGTCAGCGCCAGCGTCCGCCCGTCGGGCCGCACCGTGAACGACTCGATCCGCCGCACCGGCTCCGTGCCCTCGGCGGGCTCCTCCACGCTCGGCGTGGGCACCGGGGACGGCGTCGCCGGCGGCACCACGTACTCCGGCGCCACCGCCGTCGAGGTCACCGTGTACGGCGCCGAGTCCGCCGGTTCGGCGGTGAACAGCCACGCCGGCACGAGCGCCCGCCCGTCCGGCGTGTCCGTCGCCGCCAGACCGAGCACCGCACCCGTCACCGGCACCTCGCGCGGCGGGGCCATGTCCACGACCGTCTGGCAGGGCGCGTCCTTCCCCGGCTCGCCGGGCGCCTGGGGCTCCCCGGCCGGCGGGGCGGTCGCGCAGCCGCCGATCCCGATCGGACCGGTGCCCTTCGACTCCTCGTTCAGCTTCGCCAGCGCCCGCTGAGCCGACACCACCGGGTACGTCCCGGCCTCCGCCGGCTCCTTCAGCGTCCCGCTCCCCGCGACCGGCCGGCCGTCCGGGCCGATGTGCAGCCCCGTCGACCAGCCGTAGGTGGGCAGCCCGCCGACCACCGGCTCGGCGTTCACCACCCGCACCGAACCGTTCATGACCTGCGTCGCCGACACCTTGGCGTCGTCCTGCCCCAGCACCTTCAGCACCGGCGCGGCGGCCGCCCGCGCCGCGGCCTCGCTCACCGGGGTGCCCTTGGCCGGGGGCTTCGCCTCGCCCGGCGGCGGGCACGCCTTGCCCTTGAGACAGGTGTCGCCGACCGGACCGCCGTCGTGCCAGGAGTACGTCCAGCTCCCCGGCGCCTCGCGGGACACGTCGAGGCGCGGCCCCCGACCGTCCTTCTCGGGGCGGATCGTCCACACGCCCCCGACCAGCGCCGGCCGCCCCTCGACCCCGAGAACCGCGGCCAGCCTGGTCACCTCTTCCGAGGTGACCAGGCCCTCCGGCCGGTGGACCGCGGCCGACGAGGGCCCCTGGGGGAGTGGGCCCTCGGCTCTGTAGACCGTCCCGCTCGGGCCGCCGCCCGGGTCCGGTTCGCCCGGCGCGATCCCCGCGCCCGGGCCCGTACCGCCGCTCCCGCCCCCGAGCCGCAGGGGCGGCGGTGCGGGCGCTCCCGCGGCCCGCGACGCGGTGTCCGCCCCCTCGTCACCCGAGGCGGTCAGATACAACCCGCCGCCACCGGCCAGCACCACACCCGCCGCCACCGTGGCGACGAGCGCGGTCCGCCGTCCGCGTCCGCTCTCCGTACCGGTCACCGCAACGCTCCCTCGTGTCGATCGGACACGGGTGGGACGGAGCGGGGGCGCGGACGGTTCCGTCCGTCAGCCGCCGTACTCGGCGGTGGCCGCGATCAGCCGGGCCGAGGCGTCCGGGACGACCACCCCGTGGATCGAGGAGGGCGGGACCGGTGCGGGCGCCGGATCGGCCGGCGTCACCCAGTGCGGGACCATCCGGGCACTGGCCCCACGCAGCTCCGCGAGGCTCAGTTCGGACTCGTGTCGCTCGCGAGGAGCGGGGTACAGGGTCATGGGCGCACCGTATGCACCACCCGCCTCCGGAGAAAAGCCCTACTCTGGGGTAGTTTCCACTGTTCGGCAGCGCGCCCGGCACCGGGTAGCGTGGATCGTCATCACCCTTCACCCGCAGGAGCGCCCAGCCGTGCGTATCGCAGTCACCGGCTCCATCGCCACCGACCACCTCATGACCTTCCCCGGCCGGTTCGCCGACCAGCTGGTGGCCGACCAGCTCCACACGGTGTCCCTCTCCTTCCTCGTGGACAACCTCGACGTCCGCCGCGGCGGTGTCGGACCCAACATCTGCTTCGGCATGGGCCAGCTCGGCGGCAACCCGATCCTGGTCGGCGCGGCCGGCTACGACTTCGACGAGTACCGCGCCTGGCTCGACCGCCACGGCGTCGACACCGGCTCCGTCCGCATCTCCGAGGTCCTGCACACCGCGCGCTTCGTCTGCACCACGGACAAGGACCACAACCAGATCGGCTCCTTCTACACCGGCGCCATGAGCGAGGCCCGCCTCATCGAGCTCAAGGCCGTCGCCGACCGCGTCGGCGGGCTCGACCTCGTCCTCATCGGCGCCGACGACCCCGAGGCGATGCTGCGCCACACCGAGGAGTGCAAGACCCGCGAGATCCCCTTCGCGGCCGACTTCTCGCAGCAGATCGCCCGCATGGACGGCGAGGAGATCCGCGTCCTCCTCGACGGCGCCACCTACCTCTTCTCCAACGAGTACGAGAAGGGCCTCATCGAGTCGAAGACCGGCTGGACCGACGAGGAGATCCTGTCCCGCGTCGGCCACCGCGTCACCACGCTCGGCTCGCGCGGCGTCCGCATCGAGCGCGCGGGCGAGCCCGCGATCGAGGTCGGCTGCCCGGAGGAGGAGGCCAAGGTCGACCCCACCGGAGTCGGCGACGCCTTCCGCGCGGGCTTCCTCACGGGCCTCCAGTGGGGCGTCGGCCTGGAGCGGGCGGCGCAGGTCGGCTGCATGCTGGCGACGCTGGTCATCGAGACGCTCGGCACGCAGGAGTACACGCTGCGCCGCGCCAACTTCATGGACCGCTTCACCAAGGCCTACGGCCACGAAGCCGCCACCGAGGTCCACGCCCACCTCGGCTGACCGGCGCGCGGGGCGCGGCCCACAGGGCGGCGCCCCCTTCGCACCTCCGTGCGGGCACCCGCCTCACAGGGCGGCGCCCCCTGTCCCGCCTCCGTGCGGGCACCGGCCTCACAGGGCGGCGCCACCCGTCGCACCTCTGTGCGGGCGTACGTTCCGCCCCGGCCACGCGTGCCCGCGACGGAGCGGCGGCGCGGCCCCGGCGCGCGGCCGGCTACGACACGCGGCGGACCACGTAGGCGTGGCCGCCGGCCGGCGCGGGTGACACGCCCTCGTACCGCTGCCCCCGCATCTCGCACCACGCGGGGATGTCCAGCCGTGCCGCCTCGTCGTCCGAGAGCACCGTCACCGTCCCGCCCACCCGCACCGACCCGATCACCTTCGCCAGCTCGATGACGGGGATCGGGCACCGCTTCCCCCGCGCGTCCACCACCAGCTCCCCGCCGTCGTCCGGCACCGCGGCGCCGGACGACGGCACGCCCAGCCGCTCCCGTACCGTCGCGACGACCCCCGGCAGCACCGCCAGGAAGCGGTCCACGTCCTCCTCCGAGGTGCCGCCCGGGAGGGAGACCCGGACGTTCCCCTCGCTCAGCACCCCCATCGCGCGCAGCACATGGCTGGGCGTCAGCGTCGAGCTGGTGCACGACGAACCGGACGAAACGGAGAAACCCTCCCGGTCCAGCTCGGACAGCAGCGTCTCCCCGTCGACGTACAGACAGGAGAAGGTGACGAGGTGGGGGAGGCGCCGCACCGGGTCGCCCACCACCTCCACGTCCGGCACCAGCTCCGGCACCCGCGCCCTGATCCGGTCGACGAGGGCCCGCAGCCGGGCGCCCTCCGCCGCCGCCTCGGCCCGCACCGCCCGCAGCGAGGCCGCCGCCGCGACGATCGCGGGCAGGTTCTCGAAGCCGGGCGCGCGGCCCGACTCCCGCTCGTCGGACGGGCCTTGCGGTGCGAACCGCACCCCCTTGCGCACCGCGAGCAGTCCCACGCCCGCGGGGCCGCCCCACTTGTGCGCGCTCGCCGCCAGCAGCGACCAGCCCTCCGGCACCGGCCCCCAGCCCAGCGACTGGGCCGCGTCCACCAGCAGCGGCACCCCGGCCGCCCGGCACGCCTCCGCGACCTCGGTCACCGGCTGCTCCGTGCCCACCTCGTGGTTGGCCGACTGGAGGCAGGCGAGCGCGACCCCCTCACCGAGCTCCGCGGCGAAGGCCGCCGGGTCCACCGCGCCGTTCCGGCCGACCGGAACCTCCGTCACCGTCCCGCCGGCCGCCGCGTGCGCCTCGCCCGCGTGCAGCACCGAGGAGTGCTCGACGGCCGAGACCACGAGCCGTCCGCCGACCCGCCGGCGGCCGGCGAGCGCGCCCGACACGCCCGAGTGGACGGCGCGTGTCCCCGAAGGGGTGAAGACGAGTTCGTCGGGGCGACAGCCCACCGCCTCCGCCGCGGCCTCGCGCGCCGCGTCGAGCAGCAGCCGGGCCCGCCGCCCCTCCCGGTAGAGCCGGGCAGGGTCGGCCCACCCCTCGTCGAGGGCGGCGAGCAGCGCCTGACGGGCGACGGGGTGGAGCGGAGCGGCGGACGCGGCGTCGAAGTACGGCATCCGCCCACCGTAGAGCCTGCGCCCGGGCCCCCCTCCGCCCAGCCACGGACACCGCCTCCCGCCCACCGCCCGAGCCCCGAGGGCGCCCGGCCACGCGACCCCCGCCCACCGTCCGAGCCCCGACGGCCCCCGGCCCACCGGCCCGCGGCCGCCGACGCGCGCCTCCGCCGTTCCGCGGTCCGTCCGTGGCCGGCCCACCGGCTCCCGACCATGCCCCCGCCGGCATCGCGAGACGGCAGGGGAGGCCCCCGGTCGCCGGGGGTGAGTCCGTGTCAGAACGCCGCCCCCACCCGTCCCCAGACCCCCGAACGGGTGCTTCCGGTCGTTCGGCGGAACGTTCGGGTCCACCCCTTCGGGGACTCGGACGGCGCGTTGGGCACCCTCCCCGCGCGACCCCAAATAGCGTCCAGTAGGGTTTGGTCCGCATAAACATCCAAACCCCTGCCCGCGGCCGGGGCGGCGACCGACCAGCGAGACGGACGGCCGTGGCCGACCAACGCGGGCCGAGACTCTCGGGAAGGCGCTACGTGAGTCCCAACGGCTCCGACCGCTCGTCGCGGCGCCCGATGCGGCGGAAGCTGCCGCAGGTGCTGACTGCGGGCCTGATCCTGGCGACAGCCACCGGCTGCTCGTACAACTGGGAAGACTTCCCCCGCCTTGGCATGCCCACCCCCGTCACGGAAGAGGCGCCTCGGATCCTCTCCCTGTGGCAGGGCTCGTGGGCCGCCGCGCTCCTCACCGGCATCCTGGTGTGGGGCCTCATCCTGTGGTCGGTCATCTTCCACCGGCGCAGCCGGACCAAGGTCGAGGTACCTCCGCAGACCCGCTACAACATGCCCATCGAGGCGCTGTACACGGTCACCCCCCTCATCATCGTCTCGGTGCTCTTCTACTTCACCGCGCGCGACGAGTCGAAGCTCCTTGCCCTCTCGGACAAGCCGGCCCACACGATCAACGTGGTCGGCTACCAGTGGAGCTGGGCCTTCAACTACATCGAGGACGTGCCCGGTGTCGAGGGCGACGCGAAGACGGACAAGAACCTCGCGTCCATTCCGGACAAGTTCATCAAGCAGTTCCCGGAGAACGCGGGCGGCGTCTACGCCGCCGGCATCCCCGGCGACCGCAACCCGCAGACCGGCAACCCGGGCCCGACCCTGTGGCTGCCGAAGGGCGAGAAGGTCCGCTTCGTCCTCACCTCGCGTGACGTCATCCACTCCTTCTGGGTGGTGCCGTTCCTCTTCAAGCAGGACGTCATCCCGGGCCACACCAACGTCTTCGAGGTGACCCCGACCCAGGAGGGAACCTTCCTCGGCAAGTGCGCCGAGCTGTGCGGTGTCGACCACTCCCGGATGCTCTTCAATGTCAAGGTCGTCTCCCCGGAGCGCTACCAGGCGCACCTGAAGGAGCTGGCCGAGAAGGGCCAGACCGGCTACATCCCGTCCGGCATCGAGCAGACGGACCCGGCCAGGAACGCGGAGAAGAACCAACTGTGAGCATCCCCAACGAAACCAAGGGTGCCGCGGCTGAGGACTCGTACGAGAACGAGCTGCCCGTCCGCCGCAAGCAGCCCGGCAATGTGGTGGTGAAGTGGCTGACCACCACCGACCACAAGACCATCGGTACGATGTACCTGGTCACCTCGTTCGTGTTCTTCATCATCGGCGGCCTGATGGCGCTCTTCATGCGCGCCGAGCTGGCCCGTCCGGGCACGCAGATCATGTCGAACGAGCAGTTCAACCAGGCGTTCACGATGCACGGCACGATCATGCTGCTGATGTTCGCGACGCCGCTGTTCGCCGGTTTCGCGAACTGGATCATGCCGCTGCAGATCGGCGCGCCCGACGTGGCGTTCCCGCGGCTGAACATGTTCGCCTACTGGCTGTACCTCTTCGGCTCGATCATGGCGGTGGCCGGCTTCCTCACCCCCCAGGGTGCGGCCGACTTCGGCTGGTTCGCCTACTCCCCGCTGTCGGACGCGGTCCGCTCGCCGGGCGTCGGCGCCGACATGTGGATCATGGGTCTGGCCTTCTCCGGCTTCGGCACGATCCTCGGCTCGGTCAACTTCATCACCACGATCATCTGCATGCGCGCTCCGGGCATGACGATGTTCCGCATGCCGATCTTCACCTGGAACGTGCTGCTGACCGGTGTCCTGGTCCTGCTCGCCTTCCCGGTCCTCGCGGCGGCGCTCTTCGCGCTGGAGGCGGACCGCAAGTTCGGTGCCCACGTCTTCGACGCGGCGAACGGCGGAGCCCTGCTCTGGCAGCACCTCTTCTGGTTCTTCGGACACCCAGAGGTGTACATCATCGCCCTGCCGTTCTTCGGCATCGTCTCCGAGGTCATCCCGGTCTTCAGCCGTAAGCCGATGTTCGGCTACATCGGTCTGGTGGCCGCGACCATCGCGATCGCCGGTCTGTCCGTGACCGTGTGGGCCCACCACATGTACGTCACCGGCGGCGTGCTCCTGCCGTTCTTCTCCTTCATGACGTTCCTCATCGCCGTACCGACCGGCGTGAAGTTCTTCAACTGGATCGGCACGATGTGGAAGGGCTCGCTGTCCTTCGAGACACCGATGCTCTGGACGATCGGCTTCCTGATCACCTTCACCTTCGGTGGTCTGACCGGCGTCATCCTGGCCTCGCCGCCGATGGACTTCCACGTCTCGGACTCGTACTTCGTGGTGGCGCACTTCCACTACGTCGTCTTCGGCACCGTCGTCTTCGCGATGTTCGCCGGCTTCCACTTCTGGTGGCCGAAGTTCACCGGCAAGATGCTGGACGAGCGCCTGGGCAAGATGACCTTCTGGACGCTGTTCATCGGCTTCCACGGCACCTTCCTGGTGCAGCACTGGCTGGGCGCCGAGGGCATGCCGCGTCGTTACGCGGACTACCTGGACGCCGACGGCTTCACCGCGCTGAACACGATCTCGACGATCTCGTCGTTCCTGCTCGGCCTGTCGATGCTGCCGTTCTTCTACAACGTGTGGAAGACCGCCAAGTACGGCAAGAAGGTCGAGGTCGACGACCCGTGGGGCTACGGCCGTTCGCTCGAGTGGGCGACGTCCTGCCCGCCGCCGCGGCACAACTTCCTCACGCTGCCGCGGATCCGTTCGGAATCGCCCGCGTTCGACCTGCACCACCCTGAGATCGCGGCTGTCGACCAGCTGGAGAACAAGCCGCACGAGGCCGCGGCCCTCACGGGCAGCAAGGAGGCCGGCAAGTGAAGATCCAGGGCAAGATGTTCATCTGGCTGAGCGTCTTCATCCTTGCCATGGCGGTCCTGTACGGCGTCTGGAGCAAGGAGCCGGTCGGCACGACGGCGCTCTTCCTGGCCTTCGGCCTCTCCATCATGATCGGCTACTACCTGGCCTTCACGGCCAAGCGTGTCGACGCGATGGCCCAGGACGACAAGGAGGCCGACGTCGCGGACGAGGCCGGCGAGGTGGGCTTCTTCGCCCCCCACAGCTGGCAGCCGCTGTCGCTGGCCCTCGGTGGAGCGCTCGCGTTCCTCTCGATCGCGATGGGCTGGTGGATCATGTACTTCTCCGCCCCGCTGATCCTCGTCGGCATCTGGGGCTGGGTGTTCGAGTTCTACCGCGGTGAGAACCAGAACCAGTAGCAGTACCCCGCAACACCCCCGAGGGGCCCGGTCACTTCGTACGCGAAGCGGCCGGGCCCCTCGTTTGCACCGCCCGGCGCGCCTGCGCGCGGAAGTGTCCTTAGCGTGAAGTCATGAACGACACGCCGCGCATTCGGACTGTTCTGAGCTGCACCCTCCTGGCCCTCACCGTCACCGCGGGCGCGGCGGCGTGCGTGGGCGGTCCGGACGGGCACCCGCTGTCGGCGACCCCGTACGACGCGGCCGACCAGATCGCCTTCGCGGCGGCGGACGGGACCCGGCTCGACCCCGAGAAGCCCCTGGAGATCACCGCCAAGGGCGACGAGGGACGCCTCACCGACGTCACCGCGACCGACGCGGCCGGCCGTCACCTCGCGGGCGAGCTCACCGCGGACGGGCGTACCTGGCGCTCCACGGGCTCGCTGGCCGCCGGCACCCGTTACACCGTCAGAGTGGCCACGGAGGACGAGGACGGGGCCCCTGGGGCCCGTACGTACACGTTCGAGACGGCTCCGACCAAAAGGGCCCTGACCGTCACCTTCGGGCCGGAGGCGGGCACCTACGGCGTCGGGCAGCCGATCACCGCCGACCTCAGCCTCCCCGTGAAGGACCGGGCGGCGCGCGCCGTCGTCGAACGGGCCCTCAAGGTCCGCTCCACGCCCGCCGTCGAGGGCTCCTGGTACTGGGTGGACGACAAGAAGCTGCACTTCCGGCCCAAGGAGTACTGGCCGGCCGGCGCGCTCGTCTCCGCCACCGCCAACCTCGACGGCCTCCGGGTCGGCGACAAGCTCTACGGCGGCCCGTCCACCCCGCTGCGGCTGAAGATCGGCGACCGCGTCGAGGCCGTCGCGGACGCCTCGACCCACTACATGACGGTCCGGCGCAACGGAGAAGTGATCAACACCATTCCGGTGACCACCGGGAAACCGGGCTTCTCCACCCGTAACGGGATCAAAGTGGTGCTCGGCAAGGAGTACTACGTCCGGATGCGCGGCACCAGCATCGGCATCGCCGAGGGCAGCTCGGAGTCGTACGACCTGCCGGTGTACTACGCCACCCGGGTGACCTGGAGCGGCGAGTACGTGCACGCCGCCCCCTGGTCCGTCGGCTCCCACGGCGTCGCCAACGTCAGCCACGGCTGCGTGGGCATGTCCACCGGCAACGCCGCCTGGTTCTACGAGACCGTCCGCCCCGGCGACATCGTCAGGACCGTCAACAGCTACGGCGAACTGATGGACACCTTCGGCAACGGCTTCGGCGACTGGAACCTGGACTGGGACAAGTGGCGCCGGGGCAGCGCCCTGGTGGCCGAGAAGGGCGACCCCTCGGCCACCGAGGTCACGAAGGCCCGCCTCCGGCCGACCTTCTGAGGGCCCGGCCCGTCTCCCGGCGCCCCGGCCGGGCGGCCCGCTCCCCGGCCCGCCTCCGGCCGGAGGCGGGCCGGAGCACCCTCAGGAGGCGATCGAGAGGCGCGAGCGGAGCAGGGCGGCCAGGGACGCCGCGAACTCGACCGGTTCCACCGGAAGGGTGACCGCGGCGTCCGCGCGGCTCCAGGTGGCCAGCCAGGCGTCCTGCGGGCGGCCGATCAGCAGCAGCACCGGCGGGCAGCGGAAGACCTCGTCCTTGATCTGCCGGCAGACGCCCATGCCGCCCGCAGGGACGGCCTCGCCGTCCAGCACGCAGACGTCGATCCCGCCCTCGTCGAGCCGCTTCAGCACGGCCGGGAGCGTCGCGCACTCCACGAACCGCACCGGGGGCACGTCCGCGGCGGGCCGCCGCCCGGCGGCGAGCCGGACCTGCTCCCGGGTGTTCGCGTCGTCGCTGTAGACCAGGACCGTGGCACTCGACTGCATCGTTCCTCCGTCCGGAAGGCGGGCCGGTCGTCCTCGACCGGTGCGCGGGATGCTACTCCGCTCCACAGCCCGTCAACACCCGTTCAACACCTGTTCGAAGGGTGTCGCGAGGCCCGCGCGATGGGCCGTTCGGGCTGGACACACCCCCCTGACACTCCGAACGGCACCCCCCGGAGTGAGGGCGGGATAAGCGACCGACATAATGTCGGTCGTGGCGACAGTAACGACAGTAGATACCGGGCACGCGCACCCGTCGGTCAATCGACCGAACCTCACCAGCGTCGGAACCATCATCTGGCTGAGTTCCGAGCTGATGTTCTTCGCGGCCCTCTTCGCGATGTACTTCACCCTGCGATCGGTGACCGGTCCCGAGTTCTGGACGGAAAAGGCAGACGCCTTGAACTTCCCGTTCTCGGCGACCAACACCACGATCCTGGTGCTCTCCTCCCTCACCTGCCAGCTCGGCGTCTTCGCCGCCGAGCGCGGTGACGTGAAGAAGCTCCGGACGTGGTTCATCATCACGTTCGTGATGGGTGCGATCTTCGTCGGCGGCCAGGTCCTGGAGTACACCGAGCTGGTCAAGCACGAGGGCCTCTCGCTCTCGTCCGACCCGTACGGCACGGTGTTCTACCTGACCACCGGCTTCCACGGCCTGCACGTGACGGGCGGTCTCATCGCCTTCCTGCTGGTCCTCGGCCGGACGTACGCCGCCAAGAGGTTCACTCACGAGCAGGCAACCGCCGCCATCGTCGTGTCCTACTACTGGCACTTCGTCGATGTCGTCTGGATCGGCCTCTTCGCCACGATCTACATGATCAAGTAGTCGGCCACCGCCCGTCGCGGCGGACCGACATCCAGCAAGCATCGACGCAGAAGATCCTGACACCGGGGTAATCCGTGAAAAAGCTCTCCGCACGACGACGCCATCCGCTGGCGGCGGTCGTCGTCCTACTTCTCGCGCTGGCGGCCACGGGGGGGCTGTACGCCGCGTTCGCGCCCGCGGGCACGGCGAAGGCCGATGAAACCGCCCAGTCCCTCGCCATCGAGGAGGGCAAGAAGCTCTACTCCGTCGGCTGCGCCAGCTGCCACGGAACCGGCGGTCAGGGCACCACTGACGGCCCGTCCCTCGTCGGCGTGGGCTCCGCCTCCGTGGACTTCCAGGTCGGCACCGGCCGCATGCCGGCGCAGCAGCCGGGCGCCCAGGTCCCGAAGAAGAAGGTCATCTACACGCAGGCCGAGATCGACCAGCTCGCGGCGTACGTGGCCTCCCTCGGAGCCGGCCCGATCACGCCGAAGGAAGGCCAGTACGACCCGGCGGGTGCCGACGTCGCCAAGGGTGGCGAACTGTTCCGCACCAACTGCGCGCAGTGCCACAACTTCACCGGTGAGGGCGGCGCCCTGACCCACGGCAAGTACGCCCCGACCCTCGAGGGCGTCAGCCCGAAGCATCTCTACGAGGCCATGCAGACCGGCCCGCAGAACATGCCTTCCTTCCCGGACACGACCATGCCGGAGAAGGAGAAGAAGGACATCATCGCGTACGTCCAGGCCGTCAACGGCGAGAAGACCGTCAGCCCGGGCGGCCTCTCGCTCGGTGGCCTCGGCCCCGTCTCCGAGGGCCTGTTCGCCTGGGTCTTCGGTCTGGGCGGGCTGATCGCAGTTGCCATCTGGGTCGCGGCCCACACCGCTAAGGCCAAGAAGTCATGAGTAGCCAAGAGATTCCAGAAGAGAACCTGCCGGCAGGGCAGGACACCGCGCACGGCGCGGTGAAGGTCGCGGACAACCCGTTCGTCGACCCGGGCCTTCCGCCCCACAAGCCGCGCATCCAGGACATCGACGAGCGGGCCGCCCGTCGGTCCGAGCGCGCGGTCGCCTTCATGTTCGTGCTGTCGATGCTGGCCACCGTCGGCTTCATCGCCTCGTACGTGATCTTCCCGGTCGACAAGAACGTGTACATCTGGCCCTTCGGCCACGTGTCCGCGCTCAACTTCGCGCTCGGCTGGACGCTCGGTCTCGCCCTCTTCTTCATCGGCGCGGGCGCGGTCCACTGGGCCCGCACCCTGATGTCCGACGTCGAGATCGCGGACGAGCGCCACCCGATGGCGGCGACCCCCGAGGTCAAGGCGAAGGTCATGGCGGACTTCGCGGCCGGCGCCGCCGAGTCCGGCTTCGGCCGCCGCAAGCTCATCCGCAACACCATGTTCGGCGCGCTGGCCCTGGTGCCGCTCTCCGGCGTCGTGCTGCTGCGTGACATGGGCCCGCTGCCCGAGAAGAAGCTCCGGACCACGCTGTGGGCCAAGGGCAAGCTGCTCATCAACATGAACACGCACGAGCCGCTGCGTCCCGAGGACGTGGCCGTCGGCTCGCTGACCTTCGCGATGCCCGAGGGCCTCTCGGAGCACGACCACCACTTCCAGGTCGAGATCGCCAAGGCCGCCCTGATGATCGTCCGGATCCAGCCGGAGGACATCAAGGACAAGCGCGAGCTCGAGTGGTCGCACGACGGCATCGTCGCCTTCTCGAAGATCTGCACCCACGTCGGCTGCCCGATCTCGCTGTACGAGCAGCAGACCCACCACGTGCTCTGCCCGTGCCACCAGTCCACCTTCGACCTGTCCGACGGCGCCCGAGTCATCTTCGGCCCGGCCGGTCACGCCCTCCCGCAGCTGCGGATCGGCGTGAACGACGAGGGCTTCCTCGAAGCGCACGGCGACTTCGACGAGCCCGTCGGTCCCTCTTTCTGGGAGCGCGGATGAGCACTGTGACCAACACGGAGAAGAAGGCGCCCGCCGGTGAGCGGATCGCCGACTGGGCCGACGGTCGCCTGGGGATCTACACGCTGGCCAAGGCCAACATGCGGAAGATCTTCCCGGACCACTGGTCCTTCATGCTGGGCGAGATCTGCCTCTACAGCTTCCTCATCATCATCCTGACGGGCGTCTACCTGACGCTGTTCTTCCACCCGTCGATGAACGAGGTGGAGTACGCCGGACCGTACGTCCCGCTCCAGGGACAGCTGATGTCCGAGGCGTTCAACTCGACCATGCACATCTCCTTCGAGGTGCGCGGTGGCCTGCTCATCCGGCAGATCCACCACTGGGCGGCGCTGATCTTCCTCGCCGGCATGTTCGTGCACATGATGCGCGTCTTCTTCACGGGCGCCTTCCGCAAGCCGCGTGAGATCAACTGGCTGTTCGGCTTCCTGCTGTTCTTCCTGGGCATGTTCACCGGCTTCACCGGCTACTCGCTCCCGGACGACCTGCTCTCCGGCACCGGTGTCCGCTTCATGCAGGGCGCGATCCTGTCGGTGCCGATCGTCGGCACCTACCTGTCGATGTTCCTCTTCGGCGGCGAGTTCCCCGGCGGCGACTTCGTGGCCCGGTTCTACTCGGCGCACGTGCTGCTGCTCCCCGGCATCATGCTGGGCCTGGTGGTCGCGCACCTGATCCTGGTGTTCGTCCACAAGCACACGCACTTCGAGGGCCCCGGCCGGACGAACAAGAACGTCGTCGGCATGCCGCTGCTCCCCGTGTACATGGCGAAGGCCGGAGGCTTCTTCTTCCTGGTCTTCGGTGTGATCACGGTCATCGCGGCGGTCGCCTCGATCAACCCGATCTGGGCCCTCGGCCCGTACCGGCCGGACCAGGTGTCCACCGGCGCCCAGCCCGACTGGTACATGGGCTTCGCCGAGGGTCTGATCCGTGTCATGCCGGGCTGGGAGATCAACCTCTGGGGCCACACGCTCGTCCTGGGCGTGTTCATCCCGCTGGTGATCTTCCCGCTGGTCCTCGCGGCGATCGCGGTCTACCCGTTCATCGAGTCCTGGATCACCGGCGACAAGCGCGAGCACCACATCGCGCAGCGCCCGCGCAACGCTCCGACGCGCACCGCCTTCGGTGTCGCCTGGATCACCGCGTACATGATCATGCTCGTGGGTGGTGGAAACGACCTCTGGGCGACCCACTTCCACCTGTCGATCAACTCGATCACCTGGTTCGTGCGGATCTTCTTCTTCGCCGGCCCGGTCATCGCGTTCGTCATCACCAAGCGGATCTGCCTCGGCCTCCAGCGCCGCGACAAGGACAAGGTGCTGCACGGGCGCGAGTCCGGCATCATCAAGCGCCTGCCGCACGGTGAGTTCGTCGAGATCCACGAGCCGCTCAGCCAGGGCGAGCTGTACAAGCTCACCGCGCACGAGCAGTACCAGCCCGCCGAGCTGCCGCCGGCCGTCGACGAGAACGGCGTGGAGCGGAAGGTCGGCGCGGTCGAGAAGCTCCGGGTCAAGCTCAACAAGGGCTACTACGGCGACGACAACCAGGTCGCCAAGCCCACCCTCGACGAGTACAAGGAGATCCAGAGCGGCCACGGCCACCACTGAGACCTCCTGACCTCCTGAGCAGGTCGCCACGGCGAGAGCCCCGTCCATTCGATGGACGGGGCTCTTTGCCGTACCCGCGGATCGATAGGCTGGACCCCGTATCCGACGCACGATCATCAGGAGCTGCCATGAGCGCTGTGACCCCCGCTGGAGGACCGACCACGGCGGGCCGCTCCTGGCCCGTCCTCCTGAACGGCCTCCTGGAGGGGAAGGACCTCTCCGCCGACGACACCGCCTGGGCGATGGACCTCATCATGAGCGGTGAGGCGACCGACGCCCAGATCGCCGGCTTCATGGTGGCGCTCCGGGCCAAGGGCGAGACCGTCGAGGAGATCAGCGGACTCGTCCGGACGATGTACGCCCACGCCAACACGATCGAGGTGGCCGGACCGGCCGTCGACATCGTCGGCACCGGCGGCGACGGCGCCAAGACCGTCAACATCTCCACGATGGCCTCGATCGTCGTCGCCGGCACCGGCACCCGGGTCGTCAAGCACGGCAACCGCGCCGCGTCCTCCGCCTCCGGCTCCTCCGACGTCCTGGAGAAGCTCGGCATCAACCTCGGCCTCACCCCGCAGCGGGTGGCCGAGGTCGCCGAGGAGGCCGGCATCACCATCTGCTTCGCCGTGAGGTTCCACCCCTCGCTGCGGCACGTCGCCGCCGCCCGCGGCCAGCTCGGCATCCGCACCACCTTCAACGTGCTCGGCCCGCTCACCAACCCGGCCCGGGTGAAGGCCCAGGCCGTCGGCGTCGCCGACCCCCGGATGGCGCCGATCGTCGCCGGGGTCTTCGCCGAGCGCGGCAACTCGGCGCTGGTCTTCCGCGGCGACGACGGCCTCGACGAGCTGACCATCACCGGCACCTCCCGGGTCTGGGTGGTCCGGGACGGCGCGGTGCGCGAGGAGGTCTTCGACCCGAAGGACGTCGGCCTCGACTACGCGCCCCTGGAGGCCCTGCGCGGCGCCGACGCCTCGTACAACGCCGACGTCGCCCGCCGCGTCCTCGCCGGCGAGACCGGGCCGGTACGCGACGCGGTGCTGCTCAACGCGGCGGCGGCGCTCACCGCGCTGGAGCCCGGCGAGGGCACCCTCGCGGAGCAGCTGCGCGCCGGCATGGCACGGGCCGCCGAGTCCGTCGACTCCGGCGCCGCCCGCGCGGCCCTCGACCGCTGGATCACCGCCAGCAACGCCTGAAGGACCGCCGCGCGGTCCGCGAGACACCCGTCCCGGAATACGGACGGGGTTGCGCGGACCGCGAGCGGTGGCATACGTTCGGCAACAGGTCATGAGTGACAGCCCTCAAGCCCCGGCTGGCTGTCCGGCAACCCTCCGTCCGTGGCGGGGTGCCCCGGGTGAAGACCAGGCCGTGGACAGCAAGGTCCTCGGCAAGCGCGGACCCCTGCGCCATCCCTGGGGTCCTGGTCCTCGAGGGAGCGGTCTCGTGAGCAAGCGAATGCGATAGGGCCTTCGGCCCCTCTTCCCCTCCGTGCGGCACCTTTCTCGTCGCATGTCGAGGCACCACCCGTACGCGACCGGCCCCTCGTGCCGTCCTGCGGGCTTTCACGCCACTCGCCCCGCCCTCCCGGGAGACTCCGCCATGTCCGCACGCCCGAACGCCGCCGTCACCGCCCCCTCCGCCGTCACCGCCGCCGACTCCGCCGACGCCTGCTGCACCGGCCCGCTGGCCGTCCTCGGCCGCGACGTCACCGTCCCGCTCGTCACCGGTGGCGAGGTGACCTACGCGGCCCTCGACTACGCCGCCAGCGCCCCCGCCCTCCAGCGGGTCTGGGACGACGTCGCCGCCTACGCCCCGTACTACGGCAGCGTCCACCGCGGCGCCGGGTACCTCTCCCAGCTCTCCACCGACCTCTTCGAGCAGAGCCGCGTCACCGTCGCCGAGTTCCTCGACTGCCGGGAGGACGACCAGGTCGTCTTCACCCGCTCCACCACCGACTCGCTCAACCTCCTCGCCCAGGTGGTCCCCGCCGACTGCCAGGTCTTCGTCTTCGAGACCGAGCACCACGCCTCCCTGCTGCCCTGGCGCGACGCGCAGGTCACCTACCTCAACGCCCCCCGCACCCCCGCGCAGGCCGTCGAGACCCTGGAGCGCGCCCTCGCCGACCGCGACCCGCACGGCCCGGCGCTGGTGTGCGTCACCGGCGCGTCGAACGTCACCGGCGAGCTGTGGCCGGTCCGCGAACTGGCCGCCGCCGCCCACGCGCACGGCGCCCGGATCGTCCTCGACGCCGCCCAGCTCGCCCCGCACCACCCGGTCTCCGTGCGTGAACTGGACGTGGACTGGGTCGCCTTCTCCGGGCACAAGCTCTACGCGCCCTTCGGCTCCGGCGTCCTCGCCGGCCGCGCCGACTGGCTCCGGGCCGCCGAGCCGTACCTGGCCGGCGGCGGCGCCTCCCGCACCGTGGCCCGCCGGGCCGACGGCGGCGTGGACGTCGAGTGGCACACCACCGCGGCCCGCCACGAGGCCGGCTCCCCGAACGTCATCGGCGTCTACTCCATCGCCTCCGCCTGCAAGGCGCTGACCGAGGCGGGCTTCGACACCCTCGTCGCCCGCGAGCGGCACCTCATCGACACCGTCCGCGCCGGGCTCGCCGAGGTGCCCGAGGTCCGCGTCCTCTCGCTCTTCGGCGACGACGCGCCCCGGGTCGGCGTCATCTCCTTCGTCGTCGACGGCTGGAACAGCTCCCACTTCGCCGCCGCCCTCTCCGCCGAGTACGGCATCGGCGTCCGCGACGGCCTCTTCTGCGCCCACCCGCTCGTCCGCACCCTGCTCGGTTCCGACGCCCAGGACCCGGGCGAGTGCGGCGCCCCGGAGCCGGCCGCCCCCGGCGAGAGGTCGCTGAACGCCATCCGCGTCAGCTTCGGCGCCGGCACCCCGGACGAGCACGTCGAGCGGTTCGTCGGCGCCGTGAAGGAGCTCGTCCGCGACGGCGCCCAGTGGAAGTACCGCACCGAGGACGGCCGCTGCGTGCCCGACCGCGGCTGAGCTGCGGCGGTCAGGCCGCGAGCCGGGTGCCGACCAGCACCATCCGCAGGGCCCGCTCGGCCGCGTCGGCGAGGAACTCGGCGCCCCGGTCGAGGGCTTCGGGCAGCGCCATCGGCGCGGGCAGGATCGAGCCGTAGGCGTCGACCCCGACCGCCCGCACCTCGTGGGCGCCCTGTCCGAGCGTCCCGGCCAGCGCCAGGACCGGCACCCCGTGGGCCTTGGCCCGGCGCGCCACCTCCGCCGGGACCTTGCCCCGCACGGTCTGCCCGTCCAGCGCGCCCTCCGCGGTGATCACCAGATCGGCGCGGGCCAGCCGGGCGTCCAGGTCGACGTGGTCGAGCAGCACCTCGAAGCGGGGGAGCAGCCGGGCGCCGAGCGCGGCGAGTCCGGCGCCGAGCCCGCCCGAGGCGCCCGACCCCGGGGCCGTACCGAGCCCGGCGGGCGCGCCCAGGTCCCGTACGAGCAGGGCGGCCCAGCGGTCCAGGGCCGCCGCCAGCTCCTCGACCCGCTCCGGGCCCGCGCCCTTCTGCGGGCCGAAGACCCGGGCCACGCCCCGCTCGCCGCGGAGCACGTTGTACGGATTGCAGGCCACGAGCAGCTCGGTGCCGGCGAGCCTCGGATCGAGCCCGGTCGGGTCGATCCGGTCCAGGCGGTTCAACGCGGCACCCCCGAAGGGGAGTTCGGCTCCCTCGGCGTCCAGGAGCCGGACGCCGAGGGCCTGGAGCGCTCCCGCCCCGCCGTCCGAGGTGCCGGAGTCGCCGCAGCCGACGAGGACGCGGCGGGCCCCGGTGTCCAGCGCCGCCCGGACCAGTTCGCCCACCCCGTACGTCGTGGTGGACCCCGGGTCGCGGCGGTCGGCCGGCACCAGGGAGAGGCCCGCGACGGCCGCCATCTCGACCACCGCGGAGGAGTGGTCGAGGAGCGCGAAGTGGGTGCGGACCGGGGAGCCGACGGGTCCGGTCGCGATCCGGGGCAGCAGCCTGCCCCCGGTCGCGGCCGCCAGCGCCCGGGCGGTGCCCTCGCCGCCGTCGACCAGCGGGATCAGGTCGACGACGGCGTCCGGGCGGACCCGGCGCAACCCCTCGGCGATGGCTTCGGCGGCCTCGGG
This sequence comes from Streptomyces sp. NPDC014861, assembly GCF_043081625.1. Classification (NCBI taxonomy): domain Bacteria; kingdom Bacillati; phylum Actinomycetota; class Actinomycetes; order Kitasatosporales; family Streptomycetaceae; genus Streptomyces; species Streptomyces sp. NPDC014861. Next base: position 369,873 of record NZ_JBIBWV010000004.1, on the reverse strand, counting down.
GGCGGACAGGGACTCCTTGAAACCGCTGGGGGCGACGGCGATGTGAAGGCTCACGGCTGGGACTCCAGAAGGACGGGCACGCCGAGCAGCGGCCAGACGAAGAGGGCGAAGAGCAGCACCAGGGCGGCGTTGAGCGGGGCGAGCACGGCGGAGAGCCGCAGCAGGTCGCGGGGGGCGAAGGTGGGGACGCCGTCCGGTGGTTCGGCGAAGAGGGCGACCGGCTTCGCGGAGGCCGGCAGCGTGTGGCAGAAGCCGGCCGCGGCCGTGGAGGCGAGCGCCGCGGCCACCGGATCGACCCCCGCGCCGACCGCCGCGGCCACGACCAGCGGCACCAGGACGGAGGAGCGGGCCGAGCGGGACTGGAGCACCAGATGGGCGGCGGTGCTCACGGCGACGACCACGGCGAGGAAGGCCCACGGGGGCACCCCGCCCGGCAACCCGCCGACCAGCCAGCCGGCCGCGCCGGAGTCGACCAGGGCGACGCCCATCGCGGTGGTCGCCGCCATGAAGAGCAGCATCGGCCAGGGCACCGATCGCAGCCCGTCCTTCATCCGGACGGTGCCGAGCGCGGGGGAGGAGGCCACCACCGCGCCGATCAGCGCGACGACGGCGGGGGAGACCCCGTGCAGCGGCTCGGCGCACCAGAGCACCACGACCGTGCAGAGCAGCAGGAGGCAGCGCTGCTCGGGCGGGGAGAGCGGGCCCGACACCGGGGTGGCGGAGTGCTCCTGGAGCGCGCCGAGGGTGATCCGTACGGGACCGCGCCGGTCCTCGCGCCGGGTGGTGGTGAGCAGCACCGCCTCCGCCGCGAGATGGGAGGAGACCACCGCGAGCGGCAGGCCGAGGACCAGCCAGCGGGCGAAGCCGATGGACTCGCCGGTCTGTTCCAGGAGCACCCCGACTGTGATGAGGTGGGCGCCGGCTCCGATCAGGGTGGCGACGGCCGACAGCAGGATGACGGTGGGGAAGAGCAGGGCCAGCATCACCACGAGCCGGCGCCGCTCGGCGAGGGAGCGGGCGAGGGCGAGGAAGACCGGCAGGGCCAGCGCGGCCCGCCCCGAGGTGGCCGGGACGGCGAAGGCGGTGACGACCAGCGCGGCGGTGGTGAGGTGGACCAGCTGGCGTACGGACCGGGCCCCGGTGACGAGGAAGGCGGCCGCGCGGCCCGCGAGCCCGGTCCGGGTCACCGCGGCGGCGAGGACGAAGGCGCAGATCAGCAGCCAGACGGTGGCGTCGCCGAGGGTGGCGAAGAGGGCGTCGGCGCTGAGCACCCCGGTGACGGTGAGGGCGAGTCCGGCGCCCAGCGCGACATAGGTGTCGTCGACCGGGGCGGCGATCCAGGCGCAGGTCGCGAGGGCGAAGACGGCCAGGGTCAGCCGCGCCTCGCCGCCCAGACCGGGGGCGGTGCCGGGGACGGCGAGCACCGCGCAGGCGCTGAGCGCGAGGCAGAGCCACACCGTCTGTTGGAGGGAGAGGTTCACGTGAACCACCCTCGGGGCGGCCGGTGAGCCGTCGATGAGCCCTCCATGAAGGAAGGTTCATGCACCCGCCGAGCACCCTGCCGTACACCCCGCCGAGCATCCTGCCGTACACCGCCGAGCATCCTGCCGTACCCCGCCGAGCATCCTGCCGTACCCCGCCGAGCACCCGTCACACCCCGGCCGGGTTCGCCACGCCCTCCGGCCGGGTTCGCCACGCCCTCCGGCCGGCTCCCGTCACGCGCCCCCGGCCGGATCGTCACGGCATGCGGTACCCCATGCCCCGGACCGTCTCGAGCCGCTGCGCGCCCAGCTTCTTCCGCAGCGCCCGGACGTAGACGTCCACGATGTTGGAGCCGGGGTCGAAGTCGTACCCCCATACGTGGGAGAGGATCTGCTCCCGGGAGAGCACCTGCCCGGGGTGGCGCAGGAAGAGCTCCAGGAGCACGAACTCACGGGCGGTCAGGTCCACCGTCCGGTCTCCGGAGCGGGCCCGCCGGGTGCGCAGGTCGAGGCTGAGGTCGCCGCTGCGGAGCACGGTCACCTCGGGGGCGCGGGCGGCGGTGCGCAGCCGCAGCCGGATCCGGGCGAGCAGTTCCTCGAAGCGGAAGGGCTTGGTCATCCAGTCGTCGGCGCCGCCCTCCAGGCCGGCCACGGTGTCCCGGACCGAGTCGCGGGCGGTCAGGACGAGGACGGGCAGGGTCACCCGGGCCTCGCGCAGCTCCCGCAGGACGGTGAAGCCGTCCCGTCCGGGCAGTCCGATGTCCAGCACCATCAGGTCGAAGCCTCCGGTGAGCGCCCAGGCGAGCGCGGTGTCGCCGTCGGCGGCGACGGAGGTGGTGAAGCCGTTGGCGCGGAGGCCCTTCTCCACGAAGGAGGCGATGCGCTCCTCGTCCTCGGCGATCAGGACGCGGTTCATGGTGTCTCCTCTGACAGCACCGAGGACTCACTCCTCGAAGACAAGTACGAAGGTGGCGCCGCCGCCTTCGGTCGGGCGCAGTTCGACGGAGCCGCCCCGGTGCCCCTCGGCGATCGCCCGGACGATCGCGAGCCCGAGCCCGGCGCCGCTGGTGCGGGCCCCGCGCCGGGCGGTGCCCCGCCGGAACCGCTCGAAGATCACGGAGGCGTCCGCCTCCTGCACCCCCGGGCCCCGGTCCGCGACGTACAGCTCGATCCGCCCGGCGCCGGTCCGCGAGCCGATCGCGATCCGCGCGCCCGGCACGGTGTGCTGGACCGCGTTCTGCGCCAGCTGCACCATCGCCTGGGTGATCCGCTGGGCGTCGAGCGACGCCTCCCGGTCGGCCACCCCGTCGAGCACCCAGTCGCGCTCGCCCAGCGCCCGGGCCTTCACGAAGACGTCGGCGGTCAGCTCGGCCAGCTGCACCGGCTCGGTCCGCACGAAGTCGGGCCGCTCGGCCTTGGCGAGCAGCAGCAGGTCCTCCACGATCCGGCTCATCCGGTCCAGCTCGTCGGTGACGAGGCGGACGGTCTCGGCCCGCTCGGCCGGATCGTCGCCCATCAGCTCCAGGTGCCCGCGGACGATGGTGATCGGGGTCCGCAGCTCGTGCCCGGCGTCGTCCACGAACTGCCGCTGGCCCGCGAAGGCCTGTTCCAGCCGGTCGAGCATCGCGTTGAAGGTCTCGGCGAGCGCGGCGATGTCGTCCTTGCCCTGCACCGGGATCCGCTGGGTGAGATCCCGCTCGGTCAGCTCGGCGGCGGTCGTCCGCACCACCCGTACGGGAGCGAGGATCCGGCCCGCGACCACCCAGCCGATGCCGGTGGTCAGCAGCAGCGCCACCCCGGAGATGGCGAGCAGGATGCGGAACGCCTCGTCGGCGATGGCCTGCTGACGGTCGGCGTGGAAGGCGACGACGAAGGCGGACGGCGGCCCGCCGGTCTCGATCGGCACCTTCGCCCACCGCACCTCGCCCTGCTCGCGTTCGATCCGGCCCGAGGGCTCGGGGGCGGCGGCGATGGCGTCGAGGGCGGGCCGGTCGAGGTGGAGCGGGAGGGCGCTCGGTATGTCACGGGACTGCCGGACGACCCTCGGGCCGGGGCCGCCGGTGCCGACCAGCCCGAGGAGTTCCTCGTCCGGGTCGGAGTACTGGCGCTGGAGGAAGACCCGCAGCAGCGCCTCGGGGTCGGTGAAGCTCCGGCCGGTCGCCGGGTCGACGCCCTGGGTCACGAAGGTGGCGAACTCCCCGGTCTCCTGGGTGAGCAGCTGGTTGATGCGGTGGTCGGCGTCCCGCAGCAGCAGGGTGCGGGTGACCACGGCGACCGCGGCCAGCGCGACCGCCATGACGAGCAGCAGCCACAGCAGGATGCGGACGCGGGCGGAGAGGCGGTGTTCGGTGCGCTTCACTCGTGATCGTCATCGTCGTCGTCGCCCGTGGTGGAGGGGCCGGGCACGACGGAGTCGGAGGGCGGCGGCGTCGAGCCGGCCGACGAGGCCGGCGGCGTCGACGGCGTAGACGGGGAGGTGGGGGCCGTCGGCGCGGTGCCGGTGGGGGACGGCGTGGCGGACCCGGTGGGGGGCGGGGTGGTGGAGAGGTGCACGGCGGGCGGGACCCGCGGCGCCGCCGGTTCGTCGGTCAGCGCGTAGCTGGTCGCGGCGATGCCGAGCGGGACGGCGACCACGGCGACGAGTCCGGCCATGCGGTGGGTGAAGGACATGGCGCCAGGGTGGGGCGGGAAGGCGCGCCCCAGGATGAAGCCCGGATGAGGATTCCTTCATCCGGGCGTCACGGCGGCACGGGGTCCAGGATCAGGACTCCAGGCCGATGGCGAAGGCCGCTTCCAGGTCGTGCTGCGAGTAGGTGCGGAAGGCGACGTGCGTGTCGGTGCCCTCGACGCCCGGGATCTTGCTGATCCGGCCGGGGATGACCTCGGCCAGGTCGTCGTGACGCGGCACCCGGACCATCGCGATGAGGTCGTACGTACCGGTCACCGAGAAGACCTCGCTGACGTTGTCGAGCGCGGCGATCGACTCCGCGATCTCGGGGATGCGGTCCACGCTGGTCTTGATGAGGACGATCGCGGTGATCACGGCTGGCTGTCTCCCTCGGTCGCCGCTGCTGGGGTTTTCACTCTATCCCCACCCCGGAACCGCACCCAGGCGTAGAGGAAGCCGGCCGCGAAGCCCACCACGTGGGCCAGATAGGCGACCCCCGGGCCCGCGCCCGCCGCGCGCGCGGCCAGCCACTGGAGCGTGAACCAGAAGACGAGCACCGCCCAGGCCGGGAAGCGCAGCGGCAGGAAGAAGAGGAAGGGGAAGAGGCTGGTCACCCGGGAGCGGGGGAAGAGGAAGAGGAAGGCCCCGAGCACCGCGGAGATCGCCCCCGAGGCCCCGACCAGCGTCTGCTCGCTGTCCGCGTGCGCGATCGCGTAGCCCGACAGGGCGATGTAGCCGGTGCCCAGATAGAAGAGGGCGAACTCGACGTGACCCATCCGCTCCTCGGCCATCGCCCCGAAGACCCACAGGAAGAGCATGTTGCCGAGCAGGTGGAGCCAGCCGCCGTGCACGAAGAGGGCGGTGAAGGGGGTGAGCAGCGCGCCCGGGTCTCCCCGTGTCAGCTCGGCCGGCACCACGCCCCACCGCCGGAAGTACGCGCTCTGCGCCGCCAGCACCTCGTCGCCGGTCCCGTGCGCCGGGTTGAGTCCGGAGACCGGGCTGACGAGGAAGAGGAGACAGCAGGCGGCGATCAGCCCGTAGGTCACCGCGGGTCCGGTACGGACGCCCTGGTACGCGCCCAGGGCCGTGGCTCGCCAGTCGATCATGGACAGATCATGACCCAGAAGGGACGAAGTGGACAGAGTGCCTCGCCGGGCCGGGCGGCCTCCGGTGAGGCCGTAGGGTTACGGGATCGAGCACCGCAGTCCGACGGCGCACCGCGGCTCCCGCACCTGGTTCCACCACGACAGGAAGAAGGACGGCAACGATGACGACGGTTCCCCTGCCGACCGCCGAGACCCGCTGGCGCTGCACCCTCTGCGGCAATCTGACCCGCTTCGACGTGACGCGCTCCTCCAAGGTCGTGGAGTACGTCCATCTGGACCTGGCCGGCGAGCCCAAGGTCGAGGAGCGCGAGGTGCTCAGTGAGACCATCGAGTCGGTCCGCTGCCGCTGGTGCAACGCGGTGGACCAGATCGAACTGGTGGACAAGCCGGGCGTCGAGTCCTGACGGACGGCGCCGACGACAGTAGGGGTGACGGATCGTGGAGCAGCCCGCGCACGGTGACGAACCGGCCGGCGCGGCAGGTGACGCTGCCGAGGCGCTCGACCACCCCCTGCCGGAGGGGGTACGGCGGCGGGTGATCGCGCTGGTCGCCGACGCCTTCGGCGGCCTCACCGTCGCCGAGCTGCCCGCCCCCCTGCGCCAGTACGCCCGCTTCACCGCCAGCCGGCGCGCCAAGTTCGCGGGCAACGCGATGGCCGCGGCCCTGGAGAGCGACCCGCTCTTCCGGCAGCGGATCGGCGAACGCCTCAAGCAGGCCCAGCCGGAGCTGGCCGCGGCCGTCGAGACCGGCACCCCGCCCGCCGCCGCCGACCCTGTCGACGTGGCCGCGGCGGCGTACGTGCTCCGCCCCGCGGGCTGGGCCAAGCTGGTGGCCGCCGCCGGCGAGGAGGTCCAGCGGGCCGACGCCGAACGCGCCGACGAGGCGGGCCGGCGCGAGGTCGAGCGGCTCCGCGAGGAGCTGGCCGCCGCCCGCGAGCGGACCCGGGGAGAGACGGAGCAGCTCCGGCACGACCTGGAGGCCGCCCGCAAGGAAGCCGAATCGCTTCACCGCAAGCTGCGCGGGGCCCAGAGCGACGTGAAGCGCGGCGAGGCCGCGCTGCGCCGCACCCACGCCGAGATCGAGGCCGCGCGCGCCGAGGCGGCGGCCCAGGTGTCCGCCGCCGAGAGCGAGTCGCGGCGGCTCAAGGCCCGGCTCGGCGAGGTGGAGGCGGCCCTGGAGGCGAGCCGCCGGGCCGCCCGCGAGGGGCGCTCGGTGGAGGACATGCGGCTGCGGCTGCTCCTCGACACCGTCCTCGACGCGGCCCAGGGGCTGCGGCGCGAACTGGCCCTGCCGCCCGCGTCGATCCACCCCGCGGACACCGTGGACGCGGTGGAGCCGGGACGGATGTCCCCGAAGGACATCGCCGCCCGCGCCCTGTCGGAGACCGATCCGGCCCTGCTGGACCAGCTGTTGGAGCTGCCGCAGGCCCATCTCGTCGTCGACGGCTACAACGTCACGAAGACCGGCTATCCGACGATGCCGCTGGAGAAGCAGCGGCTGCGGCTGCTCGGCGGGCTCTCGGCCCTCGCGGCCCGCTCGGGCGCCGAGGTCACCTGCGTCTTCGACGGGGCCGAGCTGGCCGCGCCGGTGCTCCTCGCGCCGCCGCGCGGGGTGCGGGTGCTCTTCTCCAAGCCCGGTGTGACGGCCGACGAGCTGATCCGCCAGCTGGTGCGGGCGGAGCCGCCGGGCCGGCCGGTCGTCGTGGTCTCCACCGACCGCGAGGTGGCGGACGGCGTCGCCAAGGCGGGTGCGCGGCCGGTCGCGTCGGCTCTGCTCCTCAAGCGCCTTTCGCGGCTCTCGTAACAACTCGCCCGGCTCGCAACTCTTGGGTTCTATGCCCGATTTCTGGAGGGCGCACCGTCAAGTGCCGGTCACGGGCCGTGTGATGGTGGTAAATAAAGTGGTGGGTGGGCGAGATTTTTGCCAGCGGGATTTGAACTGATCACAACTTGGTCACTAGGGTCGGGGCTCGAACCTTCGCGCGGTTGATCACCCATCAGGGCGATCCGTGGAGGAACCGCCTGCCCCTGACCGGCCGGCGGCTCTGAGGAAGAAGGAGCTCGCCTTCGTGGCGTCCCACCGTCGACCCAAGCAGCCGAGCCGCACCCGTGTGACCGTGCTCACCGCGACCGCGGCCGCCGCCGTCGCGTTCTCCGCCCAGACCGGAGCCCAGGCGGCCCCCAAGCCGAAGATCGACGAGGTCAAGGCGAAGGTCGACGACCTGTACCACGAGGCCGAGGAGGCCACCGAGCAGCACAGCCTGGCCGAGGAGCGCCGCGGCAAGCTGCAGAAGGAGATCGGCCAGATCCAGGACCGGGTGGCGCGTGGTCAGCAGGAGCTGAACACCCTCCGGGACCAGATCGGTTCGGTCGCCAGCGCCCAGTACCGCTCCGGCGGCATCGACCCGGCGCTCCAGCTCTTCCTCTCCTCGAACCCGGACGACTACCTGGAGAAGGCGTCCGCCATCGGCCGGGTCACCGACCAGCAGGCCGACGTCCTCGCCACCATCCAGGACAAGCAGCGCACCCTCGCCCAGCAGCGGGCCGAGGCCACCGCCAAGCTCGCCGACCTCGAAGAGGTCCGCAAGACGCTCGGCGAGAAGAAGCGCAAGGTCCAGGGCAAGCTCGCCGAGGCGCGCAAGCTGCTCGGCACCCTCACCGCCGAGGAGCGCGCCCGCATCCAGCAGCAGGAGCAGGAGAAGGCCGAGAAGGCCGAGCGCGCCAGCCGCGCCTCCAACGAGCGCCTCGACCTCGGCAACGAGGTCGCCGCCAGCGGACTGGGCGCCGCCGCCCTCGCCCACGCCGCCACCCAGGTCGGCAAGCCGTACCAGTCCGGCGCCGAGGGCCCGTACGCCTACGACTGCTCCGGCCTCACGCAGTGGGCCTACGGCAAGGCCGGCGCCCGGCTCTCCCGGGTCACCTACACCCAGCAGAACGACGGCACCAAGATCGGCCGCAGCCAGCTCCGGCCCGGCGACCTGGTCTTCTTCAACGGCCTGTCGCACGTCGGCCTCTACGCGGGCAACAACACGATCCTGCACGCCCCGAAGCCGGGCGCCTCGGTCCGCTACGAGTCGATGAACTACATGGGCACGTTCCAGTTCGGCGTCCGCATCGGCGGCTGACCCGCCCGGCATGCCGCCCGAACGGGTGGTTCGCCGCACTCCGCGCTGACCTGACGCCCCGCCGGTGACCTCGTGATCTCCGGCGGGGCGTCATTTTGTGTGCCCGGTGCCTTCGTTGGACGCGACCGGGGGAGCGGCTACTGTCTGCGGCGCCAGTCCGCAACGAGCCGAACGGAAAGAGCGCGAGCCGTGGCCTCCCACCGCAGACCCGCCCGGGTCACCGTCCTGACCGCAGCCGCCGCGGCCACCGCGGCGGCCTCCCTCGGCGCCGTCCCCGCGAGCGCCGACCCGGGCGCCGGCACCGAGGCCACCCGCGCCAAGGTCGACCGGCTCTACGAGGAGGCCGAGCGCGCCGCCGAGGGGTACAACCAGGCGGACGAGAAGGCCGACGCCCTGCGCCGCAAGGTCGGCCAGGCCCAGGACAGCCTCGCCCGCGGCCAGGAGCGCATCAACCGGATGCGGGGCGCGCTCGGCGCGCTCGCCGGCGCCCAGTACCGCTCCGGCGGACTCGATCCGGCCCTGGTGCTGCTGCTCTCCTCCGACCCGGACAGCTACCTCGCCCGGGCCTCCGCCCTCGACCGGGCCACCGCCCGGCAGACCGCCGCCCTCACCGAGCTCCAGCGGGAGCGCCGCCGGCTCGACCAGGAGCGCTCCGAGGCCCGCACCGCCCTCGGCGAGCTGGAGCGCAGCCGCGCCGAGGTCGCCCGCCACAAGCGGTCCGTGGAGCGGAAGCTCGCCGAGGCCCGCCGGGTCCTCGCCTCCCTCACCGCCGCCGAACGCGCCGACTACGAGCGGGCCTCCCGCTCCGACGGGCGCTCCGCGGGCCCCGGCGAGGCGCTGCCGCCCGCCGCCGACCTCGGCCCGGCCGACTCGCGGGGCGCCGCCGCGGTGCTCGCCGCCCGCAGCGCCGTCGGCAAGCCGTACGTCTGGGGCGCGACCGGCCCCACCGGCTTCGACTGCTCGGGGCTCATGGTCTGGTCGTACCGGCAGGCCGGGATCAGCCTCCCGCGCACCTCCTCCGCGCAGCGGTACGCGGGCCGGCAGGTGCCGCTCTCCCAGGCGCAGCCCGGCGACCTCGTCACGTACCGCGGCGACGCCAGCCACGTCGGCATCTACGCCGGGAACGGGCAGGTCATCCACGCCCCCTACCCGGGCGCCCGGGTCCGCTACGACCCCGTGAACATGATGTCCCATGTGACGGTGACCCGGCTCTGAGGCCGCCCCCGCGGCTTCCGCGGGCTCCCGGAGGCGGGCGTCCGTCACTCTTCCGTACCATCTGAGGGATGGTGGAACAGGGGTGCGGCGGGCGACGGCCGGGCGGAGCGCTGCTCGCTCTGATCCTCGCCCTCGCCGTCCTCGTCGGCTGCTCCACCACCGCCCGGCCCGCCGACCCGGCCCTCCGCGAGGTCCAGGCCCTGCTCGACCGGCACGCCCGGGCGCTCCTCGACCGCGACGAACCGGCCTGGCTGGCCGCCGCCGACCCCGCCCACCGGTCCGCCGCGCGGACCGAGTTCCGCCGGCTCGCCGAGGTCCCGCTGGCCGGCTGGAGCTACCGCGTCACCGGCGTCGACCGCACCGGCGAGGGTCGGCTCACCGCCCGCGTCGCGCGCGGGCACCGGATCGAGGGCTTCGACCGCGGCCCTCTCGACGCCGGCCGGGTCATGGAGTTCGCCGAGCGGGACGGACGGTGGTACGTCACGGCCGAGCGGGCGGCCGACGGCGCGCCGGAGCGGCTCTGGGAGCAGGGCGAGGTGGCCTCGGTGCGCGGCGCCCGCTCGCTCGTCCTCGGCGTCGGCCAGGACAGGGACCGGCTGGCCGAGATCGCCCGCCTCGCCGACCGCGCGGTGCCCGCCGTCGACGAGGTGTGGGGCCCCGGGTGGGCCCGCCGGGTGCTGGTCCTCGTCCCCGCCTCCCTCGACGACATGGGCGGCCTGCTCGCGGTGGACGGCTCCCGGTACCGGGGGATAGCGGCCGTCACGACCGGGGAGACCGAGCGCACGGCGGCGTCGCCCGCGGACCGGGTGATCCTCAACCCCGAGGCGTACGGGGTGCTCGGCGCCTTCGGCCGGGAGGTGATCCTCACCCACGAGACCGTCCACGTCGCCACCCGCGCCCACACCTCGCCGTCCACCCCGGTCTGGCTCTCCGAGGGCTTCGCCGACTGGGCCGCCTACCGGGGCACCGACCGGACCCCCGCCGAGGTCGCCCCCGAACTCCGGCGGGCCGTGCGGGCGGGGGAGGCGCCCACCGCCCTCCCCGAGGACGAGGACTTCGCCTTCTCCGGCGACGCCGAGGCCTTGGCCCGGGCCTACGAGACCGGCTGGCTGGCCTGCGCGATGGTCGCCGACCGCTGGGGCGAGGACCGGCTGACCGCCTTCTACCGCGAGGTGGGCGCCCACCCGGGCCGGGACGGGGCGGTGGAGAGCGCCCTGCGGAAGGTGCTGGACACGACGCCGGAGGAGTTCACGGAGGCCTGGCGGGCATACCTGCGGGCGAAGCTCGCCTGAGGCTCCCCCCAGGACCACCGCGCCCGCCGGCCGTGTCCGCGGGGCCGGGCGCCGCACCGTGGGACGGCCGGCGCGCCGGACGGGCTCAGCCGGTGAGCACCTTCTCGCGCTCCGGCCGGCCCTCCGGGACGGGGATGACCGTCCCGGCCTCGGTGACCGTGTGCTTCCACAGGATCCGGCAGGCCATCAGCGTCGCCGCGATCAGCAGGCCGTTGCGCAGGAACAGCACGCCGATGCCCAGCCAGTCGCTCTGCGTCACGTGCGAGAACCAGACCGGGAACTCGAACTGGGTCACCGCCGTCGCCCACAGGATCAGATACGCGGGCGTCCGCATCCGGCTCGACCGGTAGACCAGGCAGACCGCGGCGAGACCGACCAGCCAGATCATGTACTGGGGGGAGATCACCCGGCTCGTCGAGGTGAAGAGCAGCACCGCGACGAAGGCCGCGTCCGCCACCGTCGACGAGGTGAAGCGGCGCGCCTTGAACCGCCACAGCAGCAGCCAGGCGAAGGCCGCCACGGTCAGCGCCATCGCGCCCTTCGAGACCCAGGAGACGTACGGGCCGAGGAACTCGATCGAGCCGTAGTTCATCCGCGCCTCGCCGTCCCAGCCGAAGTGCCGGGCCACGTGGAAGACCATCGCGCCCAGCGACTCGACCTCGGTGCCCCGCTCGCTCTGGAAGGAGAGGAAGGCGAGACCGCCCGGCATCCAGGCCATGCACAGCGCCAGCACGCCCGCCGCCGCCCCGGCCGCCACCGGCCAGGAGCGCCAGGTCGCCCGGCCCTTCGGGGTGCCCGCCAGGATCAGTGCCGGCCACACCTTCAGCACCGCGCCGAAACCGGCCATCGCGCCCAGCACCCGCGGGCTGCGGATCGCGGCGAGCAGACCCACCACGGCGACCGCGGTGACCATGATGTCGTAGCGGGCGTACGCGGTCGGCCCCATCAGCGGCACCGCCGCCAGCCAGAGCCACGCGCCCCGCATCGACCGGCCCGGCCGGCCGCCCGTGTACACGAGCAGCGCGAAGACCGCGGCGTCGCAGAGGAAGGCCAGCACGAAGAACGCGGCCGAGTAGTTCAGGAAGGGCAGCAGGGCGGGCGAGAGGATCGCGAGGGCCGCGGCCGGCGGGTACTGCCAGGTGACGTCGTCCTGCGGGTACGTGCCGGTCTTCAGGACCTCGTACCAGCTCTGGTAGATCTGTTCGACGTCACTGGTGACGTCCGGCCCCGGAACCACCACGATCTTGAAGACGCACACCAGGAGGATGATCCTGGTCAGTGCCCAGAGGCCGAGCGGAAGACGCAACTCCCGCAGCCGCGTACCCGTGCGCGGGCCGATCCCCACTGCGCCCGTCATTACCTGTCCTGTTCCTGTCCTGTCGGTCCGCTCGCGCGGAAGGGGGTGGTGCCGGGCGTAGGGTGCGATCGCGTGCCATCACGTACTGTCTGTCACGATGCACAAGACCCTGATCGTAACGAACGACTTCCCGCCGCGTCCCGGCGGAATCCAGGCGTTCCTGCACAACATGGCGTTGCGACTGGACCCCGACCGGCTCGTGGTCTACGCCTCCACCTGGAAGCGAGGCCGCGAAGGGGCGGAGGCCACCGCTCTGTTCGACGCGGAACAGCCTTTCACGGTTGTCCGAGACCGCACCACCATGCTGTTGCCTACGCCACGTGTGACCGCCCGGGCCACCGCGCTGCTGCGCGAGCACGGCTGTGAGTCGGTCTGGTTCGGGGCCGCGGCGCCGCTCGGACTGATGGCTCCCGCGCTGCGCAGGGCCGGTGCGAAGCGGCTGGTGGCGACCACCCACGGGCACGAGGCGGGCTGGGCCCAGCTGCCCGCCGCCCGGCAGCTGCTGCGGCGGATCGGCGAGGGCACGGACACGATCACGTACCTCGGCGAGTACACCCGCTCCCGGATCGCCTCCGCCCTCACCCCGGCCGCCGCGGGCCGCATGGTGCAGCTGCCGCCCGGCGTCGACGAGAAGACCTTCCACCCCGGCTCCGGCGGCGACGAGGTCCGGGCCCGCCTCGGCCTCACCGACCGGCCGGTCGTCGTCTGCGTCTCCCGGCTCGTCCCGCGCAAGGGGCAGGACACCCTGATCCGCGCCCTGCCCCGGATCCTCCGGCAGGTGCCCGACGCGGTCCTGCTGATCGTCGGCGGCGGCCCGTACGAGAAGGCCCTGCGCCGGCTCGCCGCGGAGACCGGTGTCGCCGGCTCCGTCCGCTTCACCGGCGCCGTCCCCTGGTCCGAGCTGCCCGCCCACTACGGCGCCGGCGACGTCTTCGCCATGCCCTGCCGCACCCGCCGCGGCGGTCTCGACGTCGAGGGGCTCGGCATCGTCTACCTGGAGGCGTCCGCGACCGGTCTCCCGGTCGTCGCCGGCGACTCCGGCGGCGCCCCCGACGCCGTCCTCGACGGCGAGACCGGCTGGGTCGTCCGGGGCGAGTCCGCCGAGGACACCGCCGACCGCGTCGCCACCCTCCTCCTCGACCCCGCGCTGCGCGCCCGCATGGGCGAGCGCGGCCGTGCCTGGGTCGAGGAGAAGTGGCGCTGGGACCTGCTGGCGGAACGGCTCAGGGAACTGCTGTAGCCATGGCGGAGAAGGAGCCGCCGGGGTGACGGCGGAGACGGAACCGCCAGAGGCACGGTGGAGACGGAACCGCCGCCCTCACGGCGGAGACGGAGCCGACGTGCTCATGACGGAGGGGCCCGGCGCACGCGCCGGGCCCCTCCGTCATGACCGCTCACTTGCTGTAGATCGCCTCGATCTCGTCGGCGAAGTCCTTCGCCACCACGTTCCGCTTCAGCTTCAGCGACGGGGTGATGTGGCCCGCCTCCTCGGTGAACTGGGAGGCCAGGACGCGGAACTTGCGGACCGACTCCGCCTTGGAGACCGCCGCGTTGCCGTCGTCGACCGCGCGCTGGACCTCGGCGAGCAGCGCCGGGTCGTCGCGGAGCGTGGCGGCGGTCAGACCGGCCGGCTTGCCGTGCTCGGCCGCCCAGCGGCCCAGGAACTCCTCGTCGAGGGTGACGAGCGCGCCGACGAAGGGGCGCCCGTCGCCGACCACCATGCACTCCGCCACCAGGGCGTGGGCGCGGATCCGGTCCTCGATGACCGCCGGGGCGACGTTCTTGCCGCCCGCCGTCACCAGGATCTCCTTCTTCCGGCCGGTGATCGCGAGGTAGCCGTCCTCGTCGAGGGTGCCGATGTCACCGGTGTGGAACCAGCCGTCCGCCAGCGCCTCGGCCGTCGCCGCCTCGTTGTTCCAGTACCCCGTGAAGATGTGCTCGCCGTGCAGCAGCACCTCGCCGTCGTCCGCGATCCGCACCACCGAGCCCGGCAGCGGCTGGCCGACCGTGCCGATCTTCGGGCGGTCCCACGGGTTGAAGGCGGTCGCCGCGCACGACTCCGTCAGGCCGTAGCCCTCCAGGACGGTGAAGCCGATGCCGCGGAAGAAGTGGCCGAGCCGCTCGCCCAGCGGGGCGCCGCCGGAGATCGCGTACTCGCCCCGGCCGCCGAGCACCGCCCGCAGCTTCGAGAAGACCAGCTTGTCGAAGAGCTTGTGCTTGAGCCGCAGCCCGAGCGACGGGCCCTGCGGCGTCGCGAGGGCGCGGCTGTACGCGATGGCCGTGTGCGCGGCCTTGTCGAAGATCTTGCCCTTGCCGTCGGCCTGCGCCTTGGCGCGCGCCGAGTTGTAGACCTTCTCGAAGACGCGCGGCACGCCCAGGATCAGCGTCGGACGGAAGGAGGCCAGCTCGTCCGTGAGGGTCTTGATGTCCGGGAGGCAGCCCAGCCGGATCGGGGCCATCACCGAGGCCACCTCGATCAGCCGGCCGAAGACGTGCGCCGCCGGGAGGAAGAGCAGCACCGAGGACTCGCCGGTGCGGAAGAGCGGCTTCAGGCGCTCCACCACGTTGCCGCACTCGGCGAAGAACGCCCGGTGGGTCAGCACGCAGCCCTTGGGGCGGCCCGTCGTGCCCGAGGTGTAGACGATGGTGGCGGGGTCGTCCGCGTTCGCCGCCGACATCCGGGCGTCCAGCGTCTCGTCCGAGACCTCCGCGCCGGAGGCCGTCAGCCGCTCGACCGCGCCGTCCTCGATCTGCCACACGTCCTTCAGCGCCGGAAGCCCGTCGCGTACGGACTCCACCGACGCCTGGTGCGCCGCGGACTCCACCACGGCCAGCGAGGCGCCGGAGTCGCCGAGGATCCACTGGATCTGTTCCGGCGAGCTGGTCTCGTACACCGGCACGGTCACCGCGCCCGCGCTCCAGATCGCGAAGTCCAGCAGCACCCACTCGTACCGGGTGCGGGAGAGCAGCGCGACCCGGTCGCCCACCCCGACGCCGGCCGCGATCAGGCCCTTGGCGGCCCCGCGGACCTCGGCCAGGAACTCCTCGGCGGTGACGTCCGTCCACACGCCGTCGACCTTGCGGCCCATCACGGCGACGTCTGGGTGCTGGGAGGCGTTGCGGCGGATGAGATCCGTCAGGTTGCCGTCCGAAGGGACCTCGTACAGGGCCGGAAGGCTGAACTCGCGCAAGACTGCTGCTCCTCATCGGGCTCCGGTGCCACGGCTCTGTGTGACGCACCGGTGCGGTCCATGATCGGGCAGGTGCTCGTGGGGGTGAGCACGACTGTGGACTGCCCGGACGTTACCCATCAGTACGTGGTTCCCGATAGGGGGTCCCGGCGAGATGTTCCGTGCGTCACACCCGTGTGACGGCCCTCCGCGCACAGTAATCCACAGCTTTCCCGACTCCCAAGTAACCGCAGGTCCGACCCCCTAAAGTGGGCTCATGCGAGTCCACGTGGTCAGCGACGTGCACGGCAACTCCGGCGCCCTCGCCCGGGCGGGGGACGGCGCCGACGCCCTCATATGCCTCGGCGACCTGGTCCTCTTCCTCGACTACGCCGACCACAGCCGGGGCATCTTCCCCGACCTCTTCGGCGTGGCCAACGCCGACCGGATCGTCGAGCTGCGCACCGCCCGCCGCTTCGACGAGGCCCGTGACCTGGGCCGCAGCCTCTGGGCCGGACTCGCCGTCGACCGCGAGACCGCCATCGAGGCCGCCGTCCGCCGCCAGTACGCCGAACTCTTCGCCGCCTTCCCCACCCCCACCTACGCCACCTACGGCAACGTCGACATCCCCACCCTCTGGCCCGAGTACGCCCGCCCCGGCACCACCGTCCTCGACGGACAGCGGATCGAGCTCGGCGGCCTGACCTTCGGCTTCGTCGGCGGCGGCCTGCGCACCCCGATGCGCACCCCGTACGAGATCCCGGACGAGGAGTACGCCGCCAAGGTCGAGGCCCTCGGCGAGGTCGACGTCCTCTGCTCCCACATCCCGCCCGAGGTCCCCGACCTGACCTACGACACCGTCGCCCGCCGCTTCGAGCGCGGCAGCCGCGCCCTCCTCGACGCCATCCACCGCACCCGCCCCCGCTGGTCCCTCTTCGGCCACGTCCACCAGCCGCTCGCCCGCCGGATGCGGATCGGCGCCACCGAATGCGTGAACGTCGGACACTTCGCGGCCGGCGGCCGCCCCTTCGTCCTGGAGTGGTGACGGGCGCCCGAGCCGGGCGCGATAGCCTTCCGTCGGCACGTGTGTGCCCTTCGTACGTCCGCCGGACCGCACAGTGGAGGAGCCACCGCGATGGCCGAACACACCAGCTCCAGCATCACCATCGAGGCGGCGCCGGCCGACGTCATGGGTGTGATCGCCGACTTCGCCCGCTACCCCGACTGGACCGGCGAGGTCACCCAGGCCGAGGTCCTGGAGACCGACGACGCCGGCCGCGCCGAGAAGGTCCGCCTCGTCCTCGACGCCGGCGCCATCAAGGACGACCACACCCTCGCCTACACCTGGACCGGCGCGAACGAGGTCAGCTGGACCCTGGTCAAGTCCCAGATGCTGCGCTCCCTCGACGGCTCCTACCGGCTCACCGCCCTGGAGGGCGACCGCACCCAGGTCACCTACCAGCTCACCGTGGACGTCAAGATCCCCATGCTCGGCATGATCAAGCGCAAGGCGGAGAAGGTCATCATCGACCGCGCCCTCGCCGGACTGAAGAAGCGCGTGGAGTCGAAGGCCTGAGCACCGGGCCGAGACCCCCGGCCGGGGGACCGGAGACCGGGGACCGGCCCCCGGCGGACCCGCGATAGCGTCACCCGCATGCGGATCATCCTCGTCACCGGAGCCGGCGGCGCCGGGCGCACCACGGTCGCCACCGCGACCGCCCTCGCCGAGGCCCACGCGGGCCGCCGCGTCCTGCTCGTCCCCGGCGACACGGATCCCGCGCGGACCGCGCCCGCCGAGGACGCCGCCCCCGACCTCGCCGGCCCCGGGTCCCTCACCGTCCTGCGACCCGACCCCGCCGGCGACTTCCGGCGTGAGTTCCTCGCCCTCCAGGCCCGCTCCGGGACCGTCCTCGACCTCCTCGGCGCCGCGCCCTTCGAGGACGCCGAACTCACCGAACTTCCCGGCAGCCGCCAGTTCGCCCTCCTCCGGGCCCTGCGCGAGGCCGCCACAGGCGACCACGACCTCGCCGTCGTCGACCTCCCCCCGCTCCGCGAGGCCCTCACCGTCCTCGCCCTCCCCGAGCAGCTCCGCCGCTACCTGCGCCGGCTGCTGCCGCCCGAACGGCAGGCCGCCCGCGCGCTGCGCCCGATGCTCGCCCAGCTCGCCGGCGTCCCCATGCCCGCCCAGTGGCTGTACGAGACCACCGCCCGCTGGGAGCGCGAGCTCGCCGCCGTCCAGGACGTCGTCGAAGCCCCCGGCACCACCGTCCGCCTCGTCCTCGAACCCGGCCCGGCGGCCGCCGCCACCCTCCGCGAGGCCCGCCTCGGCCTCGCGCTCCAGGGCCTCGCCCTCGACGCCGTCATCGCCAACCGGCTCCTCCCCGCCACCTCCGACGACCCCTGGCTGACCGCCCTCACCACCGAGCAGCACCGCCACCTGGAGACCCTCCGCGCCGACGCCGGCGACGTCCTGCACGAGCTGCCGCACCTCGGCCGCGCCCCCCGAGGACCCGAGGACCTCGCCCTGCTCGCCGCCGTGCGCCCCGGCCTCCCGCCCGTCCCCGCGCCCGCGCCCGCCGTCGAGGACCGGCGCGCACGGGACGGCGTGCTCGTCTGGCACCTCCCGCTGCCCGGCGCCGTCAAGCAGGAGCTCTCCCTCGTCCGCAGGGGCGACGAACTCCTCCTCGGCGCCGGACCCTTCCGCCGCATCCTGTCCCTCCCGCCCGCCCTGCGCCGCTGCACCGTCACCGGCGCCGGCCTCGTCGACGGCGACCTCGCCGTCCGCTTCGCCCCCGACCCCGGACTCTGGCCCAAGGACTCCTGACCGCTTCCCCCGGCGTGTACCGTCGAAGGAAGGGAAGCGACGGAGGAGTACGCCATGAACAGCGATCCGGACGCCTGGGCCGAGGCGTGCGCCGAGGACCTGGAGGCGGAGAAGGCCCGCCGCCGCGCGGAGCACGGCGCCGAGCCCGGCTCGCCCGCCGAGGAGTTCCGCAAGCTCTTCGAGGCCGTCGCCGACAAGCTCACCGGCGGACTCGGCGCCGCCGCCCCGCTGCTCGGCGGGCAGAACGCCGCCGAGGCGGCCGCCCAGGCCGCGGCGACCGTCAAGGGACTCGTCAACCAGGCGAAGGCCGCCGTCGAGCCGGTCATCGAGCGCAACCCGCAGGTCTTCGACCACCTCGCCGCCGCCGGCAGCGAACTCCTCGCCGCCTACCGCTCGGCCGTCGAGGGCCACGAGACCCGCTGGACCCGCGGCTCCGGCCTCGCCGAGGACGACCCCCGCCGCGCCGCCGACACCCCCCGCGAGCCCGAGGCCCGCGACGGGGACGACCGCGCGGACGGCGACGAAGGCCCCACCCCCGGCCGTCCCATCGACCTGGACTGATCAGACTGATCAGTACGGCCCCTCCCCTCGGGTACGGTGGGCCCTAGCGGGGCTCGACCGAAAACTGAGGGACACATGGGACTCACCATCGGCGTCGACATCGGCGGCACGAAGATCGCGGCCGGCGTGGTCGACGAGGAGGGCAACATCCTCGACACGCACACGGTGCCCACCCCGCCGACCCCCGAGGGCATCGTCGACGCCATCTGCGCGGCCGTCTCCGAGGCTGGCAAGGGCCACCAGATCGAGGCCGTCGGCATCGGCGCGGCCGGCTACGTCGACGACAAGCGGGCCACCGTCCTCTTCGCGCCGAACATCGACTGGCGGCACGAGCCGCTGAAGGACAAGGTCGAACAGCGCGTCGGGCTCCCCGTCGTCGTCGAGAACGACGCCAACGCCGCCGCCTGGGGCGAGTACCGCTTCGGTGCCGGCCAGGGCCACGAGGACGTCATCTGCATCACCCTCGGCACCGGCCTCGGCGGCGGCATCATCATCGGCAACAAGCTCCGCCGCGGACGCTTCGGCGTCGCCGCCGAGTTCGGCCACATCCGGGTCGTCCCCGACGGCCTGCTGTGCGGCTGCGGCAGCCAGGGCTGCTGGGAGCAGTACGCCTCCGGCCGCGCCCTCGTCCGCTACGCCCGCCAGCGCGCCAACGCCACCCCCGAGCGGGCCGAGGTCCTGCTCGGTCTCGGCGACGGCACCCCGGAGGGCATCCAGGGCAAGCACGTCAGCGAGGCCGCCCGCGCGGGCGACCCGGTCGCCGTCGACTCCTTCCGCGAGCTGGCCCGCTGGGCCGGCGCCGGACTCGCCGACCTGGCCTCGCTCTTCGACCCGTCGGCGTTCATCGTCGGCGGCGGCGTCTCGGACGAGGGAGACCTCGTCCTCGACCCGATCCGCAAGTCCTTCCGCCGCTGGCTGATCGGCGGCCAGTGGCGCCCGCACGCCCAGGTCCTCGCCGCCCAGCTCGGCAACAAGGCAGGACTGGTCGGCGCCGCGGACCTGGCCCGCCAGGGCTGACCCGCCCCGGCCCGCCGTTTCGGTCGATGCCCGCCGCGCCCTCTGGGGCGGGGCGGGCATCCGCCTTATGTTGGGCCCATGGCCCTCGACGCGACCGGCGCGCTGCCCGCCTCCCGTACCGAGCCGGACGGCTCGGCCGTGGTCCGGATCCTCAGCTACAACCTGCGCTCGATGCGCGACGACGAGGACGCCCTCGCCCGGGTGATCAGGGCCTGCGCCCCGGACGTCGTCCTCGCCCAGGAGGCCCCGCGCTTCTTCCGCTGGCGCAAGCACGCGGCCCGGCTCGCCGCCAAGAGCGAGCTCCTCGTCCTCTCCGGCGGGGCCACCGCCGCGGGGCCGCTGCTGCTCTGCTCGCTGCGCGCCACCGTCGAGCGCACCGAGGACGTCCTGCTGCCGCTCACCCCCGGCCTGCACCGGCGGGGCCTCGCCACCGCCGTCGTACGCTTCGGAGCGGTCCGGCTCGGGCTCGTCAGCTGCCATCTGAGCCTGCGCGAGGACGAGCGGTACGCCCAGGCCGGACTGGTCCTCGACCGGGTCGCCGCGCTGGGCACCCCGTACACGATCGTCGCCGGGGACCTCAACGAGCGGCCCGGCGGCCCGGCCTTCACCCGGCTCACCCGGAGCCTCCGCGACGGCTGGGAGGTCCGCCCGTGGGGCACCGAGCACACCCACCCGCCCACCGCCCCGCGGCAGCGGATCGACGTCGTCCTCGCGACGGACGGCGTCGAGTTCCTGGGCTGCGGCGTCCCCACCGGCCTCGACCCCGCCGACCTGACCGCCGCCACCGACCACCTCCCGGTCCTGGCGGCGGTCAGACTCCCGGCCCCGGTCTGACGGCGGCCCCGGCCCCCGGACGGTCCCGGCCGGGGTCGGGCTCCGGGCCCTGGACGACAGCGGCCCCGGCCCGCCTCCCGGCCCCGGCGGCGTGAGGCTCCGGGCGCGGCAGACGGGCCGGGGCCGGGCCCGCCGCCGGGGTCACCGCCGGGGCCGCCGCCGACGGTGTCACACCACGGCGCCGCGGCCCGGGTCGTCGTAGCCGTCGTCGTCCTCGTCGTCGCCCTTCATACGGGCCACCAGCGTCGCGAAACCGCCCAGGAAACCGCCGATGCACAGGGTGGTGAGCCACCACGTCATGTCCCACTGGAGGAGGACGGCGACCAGCATCAGCACCGGGCCGCCGACCACGCCGAGCCAGGCGAACTTGGTGGTGGTGTCCGCCTCCGGCAGCGGCGGCGGCTCCGGCGGCACGAAGTGGCCCTCCTCCGAACCGCCGGGACCCGCCTCCGGCTCCGCCAGGCTGTAGTCGCGCGGGCCGCCGCTCGGCCGCACCCCGGGCGCGAAGACGACCGAGCTGCCGAGCGCCGGCTTCTCGTCCCCCTCGTCACCCGAGTCCGGGCCCGGCTCGGGCTCCGGCGACAGCGGCGTCGGCGCCTCCCGCTTCGGGTCCGGCTTCGGCTTCGGCTTGTCGGGCTTCGGCACGTCACCGCCCGAGGCCGCCCGGGCCTCACGGGCCTCCAGCTCCTCCGGCTCCGGCAGCCTCAGGGTCTCGATCGGCCGGTACGGCCGCGCGCCCGGAGGATCCGCCGGCTCCTCGCCGTACCCCGCGACGATCGCGGCCCACGCCGCCTCCTCGTCGATGGGCTGCGGCTCCCGCTCGCCGCCGTCCTGCTGGTCAGCCACCGCTCCTGCTCCCCTTCCCGCCCACGAGTCCCGGGGCGAGACGCTCGACGAACGCCAGACTCTCCTCGAAGATCCTCTCCGCGTCATGGTCCAACGTCGCCACGTGGTAGCTCTGTTCCAGCAGGACCTCACGGACGTCCGTGGAGGAGACCCGGCCGAGCACCCGGGCCGAGTCGGCCGGCGGCACCACGTGGTCCTGCGGGCTGTGCAGCAGCAGGAGGGGCTGGGTGACCTGCGGCAGCTCGCCGTCGACCAGCCGGAAGAACTGCCGCAGGGAGTGCGCCGCGTGCAGCGGCACCCGGTCGTACCCGAGCTCGGTCACGCCCTCCTTCGCGATGTCGTTCGCCACGCCCTTCGTCGTCGGGACGAGGTGCCGCACCACCGGCAGGGCGTGCGCGGCGAGGCCGTGCACCTTGTTCCCCGGGTTGACGAGCACGACGCCGTCGATCGCGTCGCCGTGCTTCGCCGCGAGCCGCAGGGACAGCGCCCCGCCCATGGAGAGGCCGAAGACGAAGACGGCCGAGCAGCGGGCGGTCAGCTCCCGCAGTGCCCGGTCCACCTCCGCGTACCAGTCGTGCCAGGTGGTGAGCTGCATGTCCTGCCAGCGGGTGCCGTGCCCCGGCAGCAGGGGCACCGACACCGTCAGGCCGTGCTCCGCGAGGTACTCGGCCCACGGGCGCATCGACTGCGGGGAACCGGTGAATCCGTGACAGAGAAGGACGCCGACCTCTCCGCCCTCATGGCGGTACGGCTCGGCTCCGGGAAGGACCGGCACCGGGGTCTCCTGTTCGGTTGCGGCTCCGGCGCGTCGGGGGCGTCGGAGCCGTACGGCGATGGGGGAAGGACCTTCACGGTACGCGACCGGACCGACACCCGACCAGGGCCGCAGCGGGGGCGGCGCGCGGGTACGGGATAAAGTCGTCGCGACGGCACACGGAAGGCATGGCGAGTTGATCTACGGCGCAATGAAGTTCTCCCTCGGAGGGTCCCTGAAGCTCGCCTTCCGGCCCTGGGTGGAGGGCTTGGAGAACGTGCCCGCCGAGGGCCCCGCGATCCTCGCCAGCAACCACCTGTCCTTCTCGGACTCCTTCTTCCTCCCCGCCGTCCTCGACCGCAAGGTCACCTTCATCGCGAAGGCGGAGTACTTCACGACGCCCGGCGTGAAGGGCCGGCTGACCGCCGCCTTCTTCAAGGGCGTCGGCCAGCTCCCGGTGGACCGCTCGGGCGCCCGGGGCGCCGGCGAGGCGGCCATCAAGGCGGGCATCGAGGTCATCGAGGGCGGCGGCCTCTTCGGCATCTACCCCGAGGGCACCCGCTCGCCCGACGGCCGCCTCTACCGCGGCAAGCCCGGCGGGCTCGCCCGGGTGGCGCTGGCCACCGGCGCCCCGGTCATCCCCGTCGCCATGATCGACACCGAGAAGATCCAGCCGCCCGGCAAGGTCGTCCCGAAGCTGATGCGTCCCGGGATCCGGATCGGCAAGCCGCTGGACTTCTCCCGCTACCACGGCATGGACGGCGACCGCTTCATCCTGCGCTCGGTGACCGACGAGGTCATGTACGAGATCATGAAGCTCTCCGGCCAGGAGTACGTGGACATCTACGCGACCGCCGCCAAGCGGCAGATCGCCGAGGCCGAGAAGGCCGCCAAGGAGGCCGTGAAGGCGGAGATCGCCGCACGGGAAGAGTCCGGCGCCTGACGCTCCCGCGAGGGGGCGCCGGTGGGGGTGGGGGAGATGGCCAAGCGCGAGCGTGTCGTGCGCATGTCGGTCGAGCAGCCGCTGTGGCGCGCGCTGACCGGATACCGCGTCCTGACGATGGTCTACGCGGTGCTGATCTTCGCCACCGGCCGGGACCGCTACGAGCGGCCCTGGATCGCCGTGGTCTACCTGGCGGTGCTCTGCGTCTGGAACCTCGCCACCCTCCCCAAGGTGGCGAACGCGGCCAGCTGCACCCGGCGCTTCCTCGTCGCCGACCTCACCGTCGCCCTCACCGGCATCCTCCTCACCCCGCTCGCCGACGCCCACGCCCAGACCGTGGACGGGCCGACGCTGCCGACGATATGGACCGCGGGATCCGTCCTCGCCTACGCCATCAAGGGCGGCTGGCGCTGGGCCGGTCTCGCCTCCTCCCTGGTCGCCGTCGCCAACATCATCGAGCGCGGCCACCCCAGCCGGGACACCGTGCACAACGTCATCCTCGTCTGGGTCGCCTCCATCGCCATCGGGTACGTCGTCGAGGTCGCCCGCGCCTCCGAGCGCACCCTCGCCCGGGCCCTGGAGATCGAGGCCGCCACCCGGGAGCGCGAGCGGCTCGCCCGCGACATCCACGACAGCGTCCTCCAGGTCCTCGCCATGGTGCAGCGGCGCGGCACCGCGCTCGGCGGCGAGGCCGCCGAGCTGGGCCGGATGGCCGGCGAGCAGGAGGTCGCCCTGCGCACCCTGGTCGCCGGCGGCCTCACCCGCCCCAGCCACGTCTCCGAGGACGAGTCCGAGGGGGCCGTCGTCCGGGTCGTCGAGGTCGACGACGAACCCCACGACGACACCCCCGTCGACCTGCGCGCCCTGCTCGCCCCCCGGGCCGGCGCCCGGGTCACCCTCGCCGACCCCGGGGTGCCCGTCCCGCTGCCCTCCGGCGCCGCGCGGGAACTGGCCGCCGCCGTCGGCGCGGCCCTGGACAACGTCCGGGTCCACGCGGGCGCGGGCGCGTGCGCGTGGATCCTGGTCGAGGACTGGGACGACGAGGTCATCGTCACCGTCCGGGACGACGGGCCCGGCATCCCGGAGGGCCGGCTCGTCGAGGCGGAGGGCGAGGGCCGGATGGGCGTGGCCCTGTCCATCCGCGGACGCCTGCGCGACCTGGGCGGCACGGCCGAGCTGATCTCGGTCCCCGGCCAGGGCACCGAAGTCGAACTGAAGGTCCCGCGACCGCCGCGGGACGCACGGGGGAAGGCAGGAGACAAGTGAACGAGGCAGACAGCGCGGCGGAGCAGGGGCGGCCCATCAAGGTGATGGTCGTCGACGACCACCCCATGTGGCGGGACGCCGTCGCCCGCGACCTGGCCGAGGCCGGCTTCGACGTGGTCGCCACCGCGGGCGACGGCGAGCAGGCCGTGCGCCGGGCCCCGGCCGCCGGGCCCGACGTCCTCGTCCTGGACCTGAACCTGCCGGCCAAGCCGGGCGTCCAGGTCTGCAAGGAACTGGTCGGCACCCTCCCCGGGCTGCGGGTCCTGGTCCTCTCGGCGAGCGGCGAGCACGCCGACGTCCTGGAGGCCGTGAAGTCCGGCGCCACCGGCTACCTGCTGAAGTCGGCCAGCACCGAGGAGCTGACCGACGCCGTCCGCCGCACCGCCGCCGGCGACCCGGTCTTCACCCCGGGCCTGGCCGGCCTGGTCCTCGGCGAGTACCGCCGCCTCGCCTCCGAGCCCGGCCCCTCCACGGGCGCCGGCGAGCCCGAGGCACCGCGCCTCACCGACCGCGAGACCGAGGTCCTGCGGCTCGTCGCCAAGGGCCTCAGCTACAAGCAGATCGCCGAGCGGCTCGTCATCTCCCACCGCACCGTGCAGAACCACGTCCAGAACACCCTCGGCAAGCTCCAGCTGCACAACCGCGTCGAGCTGGTCCGGTACGCGATCGAGCGCGGCCTCGACGAGGGCTGACCGGCCGGGCGCCGGGCGGGCCGGGGGACGGAGCCGTATATTCAGGCCCGTATGCGCCAGATTCGGGCGCATACGCGGCCTTCCGGCGAGAGGACTGGCGTGGAGATCCTGGCATTCGGCGTACAGGCGGACGAGAAGCCGATGATCGAGAAGGCGTTCGCGGGCCACCACGACGTCCGCTGCCTCGATGTCTTCCTCACCGAGGACACCGCCCCCATCGCGGCGGGCTACGAGATCATCTCCACCAGCGTGAACGCCATCCTCGACCACCGGGTCCTGCAGACCCTCGCGGCCGGCGGCACCCAGATGATCGCCCAGCGCTCCACCGGCTTCAACAACATCGATCTGGAGGTCGCCGAGCGCCTGGGCCTCACCGTCGCCCGCGTCTCGTACTACTCGCCCTACTCCGTCGCCGAGTTCGCCTGGACCCTCGCCATGGCCGTCAACCGGCGGATCGTCCGCGCCTCCAACCGCACCCGCGACTTCGACTTCCGGCTCGACGGGCTGATGGGCCGTGACATGCGCGGCCGCACCGCGGGAATCCTGGGCACCGGCAAGATCGGCGAGGCCTTCGCCCGGATCGCCCACGGCTTCGGCATGCGGCTGCTCGGCTGGGACGTCGCCGAGAACCCGGCCTGCGTCGAACTCGGCATGGAGTACGTCGACAAGGACCGGCTCCTCGCCGAGGCGGACCTCGTCAGCCTCCACGTACCGCTGCTCCCGGCCACCCAGCACATCCTCGACGCCGCCGCCCTCAAGGCCATGAAGGACGACGCCCTCCTGGTCAACTCCAGCCGCGGCGGCCTGATCGACACCGACGCCCTCGTCACCGAACTGCGCGCCGGCCGCTTCGCCGGCGTCGGCCTCGACGTCTACGAGGCCGAGGCCGGCCTCTTCTTCCTCGACAAGTCCCTCGCGGTCGTCGAGGACGACACCCTGGCCCGCCTGATGACCTTCCCCCACGTCCTGGTGACGAGCCACCAGGCGTACTACACCACCGACGCGGTGGGCCAGATCGTCGACACCACGGTCCAGAACGTCCTCGACTACACCCAGGGCCGGCGCGGCGAGAACGTCCTGGTCCCGCGGGCCGCCCGCTAGACCAGCACCCCCGCGAGGAGGGAGGCCGTCAGCGCGGCCCCCTCCAGCGTCAGCACGGACTCCGGGTGGAACTGCACGCCCGCGAAGCCGCCGCCCCGCAGCGCGTGCACCTCGCCGCTCTCCGCGTCCCGGCTCACCTCGATCCGGTGCAGCGCCAGCTCCGTCGCCTCCCGCTCGCCGCAGCGCGCGGTGAAGCTGTTGTAGAAGCCGACCGTCCGCTCCTGCCCGAAGAGGTCGATCCGGACCTGCGCGCCCTGGAACGGCGTCCGCTTGCGCACGATCTCCAGGCCCAGCTCCGCCGCGATCAGCTCGTGCCCCAGGCACACCCCGAGAAGACCGTGCCGGTGCTCGCGCAGCAGCTCGGCGGTGAGTCCGCGCAGGAACCGCATCTTCGGGTCGGCCGCGTCCGTCGGGTCGCCGGGACCGGGCCCCAGCACCACCGGACCCTCATGGGCGAGCGCCAGCTCGCGCAGACCCGGCTCGTCGTAGCGGACGACCGACACGTCGAGCCCCGAGGAGCGCAGCAGGTGCGCCAGCATCGCGGTGAAGGTGTCCTCGGCGTCGATCACCAGCGCGTGCCCGCTCAGCTCCGCCGACCGGACCTGCATCCGCAGCCAGAACGGCGCCAGGTCCGCCCGCCGGGCGTCCAGCGCGTCCCGCACCCGCGGATCGTCCGCCAGCCGCGGCCGGACGCGCGCGTCCTCCGCCGCCGGGCGTCCCTCCCGCACCCCGAGCGCCGTCAGCACCGCCGCCGCCTTCGCGTGGGTCTCCGCGACCTCGCCCGCCGGGTCCGAGTGCCGGACCAGGGTGGCTCCCACCGGCACCCGCAGCCGCCCGTCGGCGGCGATGTCGGCGGTCCGGATCAGGATGGGGGAGTCCAGCGTCTGCGCCCCGCTCCCGTCCGTCCCGAGCAGCGCGAGCGCCCCCGCGTAGTAGCCGCGCCCACCGGCCTCGTGCCGCTCGATCACCCGGCACGCGTTCTGCACCGGCGAGCCCGTCACGGTCGCCGCGAACATCGTCTCCCGCAGCACCTCCCGTACGTCCAGCGAGGACCGCCCCCGCAACTCGTACTCGGTGTGGGCGAGATGGGCCATCTCCTTCAGCCGGGGGCCGATCACCACCCCGCCCATGTCCCCGACCGTGCACATCATCTTCAGCTCCTCGTCCACCACCATGGAGAGCTCCTCGGTCTCCTTGCGGTCGGCGAGGAAGCCGAGCAGCCCCTCGGCGGTCGGCGCCCCGCCGTCCGGGTAGCGGTACGTGCCGCTGATCGGGTTCATGACGACCGTGCCTCCCGCCATCCGCACGTGCACCTCGGGGCTGGCCCCGACGAGCGTCCGCTCCCCGGTGTGCACCACGAAGGTCCAGTACGCGCCCCGCTCGCCCGCGAGCAGCCGCCGGAAGAGGGCCAGCGCGTCGGCCCGCCCGAAGCCGGGGATCTCCCCGGTGTACGTCCGCCGGATGACGAAGTTGGCGCCCTCGCCGCCGCCGATCTCCTCCTCGATCACCCGCCGCACGATCCCCGCGTACTCCTCGTCGGAGACGTCGAAGCCCCCGCCGGTCACGGCCACGGGACGCGCGGGCAGCGCCTCCAGCGCCTCGCCGAGCGGCAGCTCGTACGTCTCCTCGGCGACGAGCACCGACAGCGGCGTCCCGTCGTCCCGCACGTCGAAGCCGCGCTCCCGGATCTGCCGGAACGGCACGAGCGCCAGCGCGGGGCGCTCGCCCACCGGCAGGTCGGCCAGCCGCTCGGCCTCGTGGACGGCCCCGATCAGCACCTCGACGGTGTCGTGGTCGCGGCCGGGGGTGCGGCGGCGCAGCAGGGCGAAGGGCGGGGCGGAGTCGTCGAGGAGACGGGAGAGGTCGAAGGTCATGGCGTGCGGGTTCCTTCCGGTCGGAGTGCGGAGAGGAACGGCCTCGCGGGAACGAGAAAGGCCGCCCCTCGGGCGGCCTTCGCGTGGACTTCGGATACGCGCAGTCAGTGGGCCGCCGGAGGGACGGTCCACCACCAGTTCTGGGTCGGAAGCGCGTACATGCGAGCACTGTAACCCAGCGGGGAACGGGAACGGGGCCCGTCCCACGCCGTGGACGGCGCGGGACGGACCCCGTTCGGGGCCGGTCGCCCGATCAGACGATCAGGTTGTAGACCCCCCAGCCGCCGCCGACCCGCTGCATGGGGGCGTACGGGTTCGGGTAGCCGCCCTTGTTCTTGTAGAACCACAGCTCGCCGGAGGCGTTCCGGGCGATCAGGTCGGGCTTGCCGTCCTTGTCGAGGTCACCGGCGCCGACCATGAGGTTGTAGACGGACCAGCCGCCGCCGACCTTGCCGCGGGTGGCGTACGGGTTGGGGGAGCCGCCGGTGTTCTTGTACAGCCACAGCACGCCGGTCTTGTCGCGGGCGATCAGGTCGGGCTTGCCGTCGCCGGTCATGTCGCCGGTGCTGATCAGCTCGTTGTAGATGTTCCAGCCGCCGCCGACGCGGACCCGGGTGGCGAAGGGGTTCGGGGAGGCGCCGGTGTTCTTGTACAGCCAGAGCACGCCGGTCCGGTCGCGGGCGATGAGGTCCGCGCGGCCGTCGGCGTTCATGTCGCCGACGCCGAGGAGCTTGTCGTAGACGCTCCAGCCGCCGCCGACCTTCAGACGCGTCTTGAACGGCGCGGAGGGGTTGCCGGTGCCCTTGTAGTACCAGAGCACCCCGTCCTTGCCGCGCGCGACGACGTCCCCGGTCCCGTCCGCCTTCAGCGTCGTCATCGGCGTGATGGTGTCGTACTCCTGCCACCCCGGCCCGACCCGGAACTTGGTCAGGAACGGCGCGGAGCCGCTGCCGCTGCCCTGGTACTGCCAGAGCACGCCGGCGGCGTCACGGGCGATGACGTTGTTGCGGTCGCTCGTGGCGACGGGGGTGGCGCCGGGTGCCTCGGCGACGTCGCTCTGCTTCACCCAGACGATCTTGTGGTGGAAGCGGATCGGCACGAACATCGTGGAGCCGATGACGTTCTTCTGGGCGGAGCCGAACCAGTCGTCGCCCTTCACGGCGGGACCGGCCTTCACGTAGGCCTGGCTCGCACCCAGCGAGAACCTGGTGAGGGAAGCGTTTTCGTCGCCCGGGGCGGTGAGGCCCGCGGCGGTGTAGGCGGCCGTCTCCGGGAACGCGCGGCCGTAGATCTTGGCCGAGGTCAGACCGGACTTGACCTTCACCGTGGTCGCGTTCACGGGCACGGTGTACTGGCCGCCGGGGTTGTAGAACCACGCCTTCTCGCCCGCGTACCAGATCGCCGTCCAGTTCGACCGGACCTCGGCGACGACGTACAGACCGCCGGCGCGGACCTTGTTGCCGTAGTTGGAGCCCTCGGACCAGAGGGAGGTGAAGTACGGGTCCTTCAGCGTCGTCGCGCTCGTCGAGGGCGACGTGTACAGGTAGCCGAAGTTGGACGGCCGCGCCGGGACGGCCGTGCCGCCGACGCTCAGCTTCGGCTGGTTCGCCGTGGTGAACGGCGGGACGACCCGGACCGTCTGGCCGGCCCGGAGCAGGCCGCCCGCGCCCTGGTCGCCCTGCGGGACGCCCAGGAGGGACATGTAGTGGTTCCAGTCCCAGTACGGGCCGCCGTCCCAGTGCAGGTTGGCGACGTCGTCGTCCGTCTGGAGCGCGACCTCGTCGTGGCCGATGATGTGCTCACGGTCGAGCGGCACGCCGTACGTGGTGGCGAGGTGCTTCACCAGCGCTGCGGAGGAGCGGTACTGGGGCTCGGTGTACCAGCTGCCCTCCTTGATGGCGTAGCCCTCGTGCTCCACGCCGATGGCGTGCATGTTGTGGGTCCAGTTGCCCGCGTGCCACGCCAGGTTCTTGTTCTCGAGCATCTGGGTGACCAGACCGTCGGACGCCCGGATCAGGTAGTGGGCACTGCCCCCGCCCGACGGGTCGGTGAGCACCTTGAGCGAGCCGTCGTAGCCGCCCTCGGTGTCGTGGATGACGATCTGACGGATGTCGACGCCCTGGTTGGGCCGGTCACCGGCGGTGTAGTTCTTCTTGCCGGTGGACGAGGGCACGCTCAGCTTGACGTTGCAGTTCAGGCCGGCGGGGCAGTCCGGGAGGGAGGCGGCCGTCGTGCTCGCGAACGTGGCCGCCAGCGGCACGTTCGACGGCTTGATGGGCTCGACCCCGGGATCGGCCGGCAGCGCGACCTGCTCGCCGTCGAGGGTGAGCTCCTGCTCGCCCTTCTTGATCGAATCGAAGACGCGCTTCGCGAAGAGTTCGGCGCCCTTCTTCTCCGGGGACTGGCTGTACCGGGCCACCGCCGGGTACCAGGCACCGGGCTCGTCCGACAGCTCGGCACCCGCCTGCTTCTGGTAGTCGGCGAGGAGTGCGGCACCGGCGCGGATGGACGCGGTGGTGTCGTTCTGGACGGCCTCGGTGGAGCTGTCGATGAGGTCGGCGGCCTTGTCCAGCGTGTGGAGACGGGGGTCGTCGGTGTCGACGAGCGCCTTCTCCAGGATGCTGCGGACCTTCGCGCGGTCGAAGGTCTTCTCGATCTCCGGCCGGCCGGAGCCGTTGAAGTGGTCGATCTGCTCGTCGGTGACCTGCTGCTCGACGTCCTCCGGGTCGACCTTGGTCAGGCCCATGACGTTGTACGCGCCGGTCGTGCTCGGCTCGCCGTCGTGCGACTCCCAGCGGGTCTGCTGGTACGACACCGCCATCAGCACGCTCTGCGGCACGTCGAACTCCGCCGCCGCCGCCGCGAACTGCTCCTGGAGGGTTTCCGTGCTGCCGGGCTTCGCGTCGTCGGCCGTGCCCAGGAGGCCCGGCGAGGCGACCGCGATGGTGCCGATCGTGGCCGTGGCGACGACCGCGGCCGCCGCTCCGTACAAGAGTCGTTTCTTCTTGCGATCCCTGCGGTGCCTCTGGGTCACACCCACCCCTGTGTCATCAGCTATGTATGTGTACGTCAGCCCCGAGCGGCTTTGCTCGTTTGCTAAACGGGCCCGAGGGTAACATCACTCGATGGCGTGAAGATCACGCCCGGACATTACGGGCGCGCGTCTCAGTCACTGGGCACCGGGCTGGACAGGGCGATTAACCCCGTACTGTGGTCCGTGTGACCGTGAACGCTGAATCCCACGCCGTCGCCGAGGCGACCTGGCGAGACCTGCCCGCGGCGCAGCAGCCCGAGTACCCCGATGCCGAGGCTCTGCGCGATGTGATCGCGGACCTCGAGTCGTATCCTCCGCTCGTCTTCGCCGGCGAGTGCGACCAGCTGCGCGCCCGGATGGGAGCCGTCGCCCGTGGCGAGGCGTTCCTGCTCCAGGGCGGCGACTGCGCCGAGGCCTTCGACGCGGTGTCGGCCGACCACATCCGGGCCAAGCTGAAGACCCTGCTCCAGATGAGCGCCGTCCTGACGTACGCGGCCTCCGTGCCCGTCGTGAAGGTGGGCCGCATCGCCGGGCAGTACTCCAAGCCCCGCTCGAAGGGCACCGAGACCCGTGACGGGGTGACGCTCCCCACCTACCGGGGCGACTCCGTCAACGGCTTCGACTTCAACGAGAAGGCCCGCGTCCCGGACCCCGAGCGCCTGAAGCGGATGTACAACGCCTCCGCCTCCACGCTCAACCTGGTCCGCGCCTTCACCACCGGCGGTTATGCCGACCTGCGCCAGGTGCACGCCTGGAACCAGGACTTCGTGAAGTCGTCCCCGTCCGGCCAGCGCTACGAGGCGCTCGCCCGCGAGATCGACAACGCGCTGAACTTCATGAAGGCGTGCGGCACCGACCCGGCCGAGTTCAAGGCCGTCGAGTTCTACGCCTCCCACGAGGCGCTGCTGCTCGACTACGAGGGCGCCCTCACCCGTACCGACTCCCGCACGGGCAAGCTGTACGACACCTCCGGCCACATGGTCTGGATCGGTGAGCGCACCCGCCAGCTGGACCACGCGCACATCGAGTTCGCCGCGCGGATCGCGAACCCGATCGGCATCAAGCTGGGCCCGACGACCACCCCGGAGGAGGCGCTGACGTACATCGAGCGCCTCGACCCGGACCGCGAGCCGGGCCGGCTGACCTTCATCGTCCGCATGGGCGCCGACAAGGTCCGGGACAAGCTCCCGGAGCTGGTCGAGAAGGTCACCGCCTCGGGCGCGACCGTCGCCTGGGTGACCGACCCGATGCACGGCAACACCTTCGAGGCGGCCTCGGGCCACAAGACCCGCCGCTTCGACGACGTGCTCGACGAGGTCAAGGGCTTCTTCGAGGTCCACAAGGAGCTGGGCACCCACCCGGGCGGCATCCACGTCGAGCTCACCGGCGACGACGTCACCGAGTGCGTGGGCGGCGGCGACGAGATCTTCGTCGACGACCTGCACCAGCGCTACGAGACGGCCTGCGACCCGCGCCTCAACCGGAGCCAGTCGCTCGACCTCGCGTTCCTCGTGGCCGAGATGTACCGCGATCAGTAAGTAGATACCTACGACGATGGGGCGCGGATCCTTGTGATCCGCGCCCCATCGTCGTAGCGAAGGCTTTTACGCTCCCCGGCCGCCGGGTAAGGTTAGGTTAGCCTAATCGATCTCGGCGGGAGGTGAACCGCGTGTACGTCTGCTCATGCTTCGGTGTCACGGAGAAGCAGGTCAAGGAACACGCGGACGCCGGCGCGTGCACGCCCCGCCAGATCGCCTCCGCCTGCAAGGCGGGCACGGACTGCGGTTCGTGCGTCCGGCGCATCCAGGCCCTCCTCGGGCGGGGGAACTGCCCGCGCCGCGAGCTCCTGGACAAGGGTGTGCCCGCCCTCGCCGCGGACGTCACCGACCTCGACGGTCTCGACGGTCTCGACGACCTCTCCGAGGCCGCCTAGCCCGTTCGGGCGGCCCGCTAACTCGGCTGCTCGATGAGGGTCGAGATGTAGAGCGCCTCGCCCAGCGACTCGATCAGCTCCAGCTGCGTGTCCAGGTAGTCGATGTGGTGCTCCTCGTCCGCGAGGATCTCCTCGAAGAGGTTGGCCGAGGTGATGTCGCCCTTGGCGCGCATGACCTCGATGCCCCTCTTCAGGCGGTCGATCGCCTCCACCTCGACCTGGCGGTCCGCCTGGAACATCTCGGTGATGGTCTGGCCGACGCGCACGTGGAAGAGCCGCTGGTAGTTGGGCAGGCCGTCGAGCATCAGGATGCGCTCGGTCAGCTTGTCCGCGTGCTTCATCTCGTCGATGGACTCTTCGCGGGTGTACTTCGCGAGCTTCGTCCAGCCCTTGTTGTCCTGGATGCGGTAGTGCAGCCAGTACTGGTTGATGGCCGTCAGCTCGCCGGTCAGCTGCTCGTTCAGAAACTCCAGGACCTCGGGGTCGCCCTGCATCGCTCCAGGTTCCTTCCATCACGGGGTGTATCCGGCCTCTCACAGGGCAGGATGGCCGCATCCTCGCACTCCGAATGGGGGGCGTCCAGTAAGTGCAGGCTTAGTAGGACTTGCCCGAATGGCTGCGTCCGGGTGGGTGGCTGGTCATGACCACCCCTCGCCGTCTGTCACCATGGATGACATGGGTCAGCCGGAGAGCGGGGTACACCGGGAAGCGGGGATGGCGGACATTTCTCCCGAGCTCCCGCCGGGGCAGAGGCTCCAGCGGGGCTGGCCGGTCACCCATTACGGGCCCGTGCCCAAGTTCAAGCCCGAGCGCTGGGAGTTCCGCGTCTTCGGTGCCACCGCGGACGGCGACAAGCGCTGCTGGAACCACGAGGAGTTCTCGGCCCTGCCGTTCTCCACGGTGGTGGCCGACCTGCACTGCGTGACCAAGTTCAGCATGCTCGGCGCGGAGTGGGGCGGGGTCGCCGCCCGGACGGTCCTGGAGCTCGCGCCGCCGGCCCCGCACGTCACGCACGTGATGGTCTGGGCCGAGTACGGCTACAGCGCCAACATGCGGCTCGCCGACTTCGCGGCCGAGGGCACCGTCTTCGCCACCCACAAGGACGGCGAGCTGCTCACCGCCGAGCACGGATTCCCGCTGCGGCTCGTCGTGCCGCACCTGTACGCCTGGAAGGGCCCGAAGTGGGTCCGCGGCGTGGAGTACATGACCGCCGACCGCCGGGGCTTCTGGGAGGAGCGCGGCTACCACAACCTCGGCGACCCGTGGACCGAGCAGCGCTACTCGTACCAGGAGGAACCGGGCGACGGCCCGGAGCTATAGCCCCGGGCCGCCGCCGGTCCGCGCTCAGTGGTGGTACTGGTGCACCACGGCGTGCCCCTTGCCGCGGCCGATCAGCCACTTGTTCACCGGGGTGGTGACCACGAAGGCGACGAGGAAGGCGAAGGCGAGCGCGCCCCAGAAGAGCGGCGCGTCCAGGTGGGCGTCCATGGCGCCCGGGACGAGCAGCAGCACGCCGTTGTCGACGATCTCCATGACGGCGATCGAGAGGGTGTCGGCGGCGAGCGCCACCTTGAAGGCGGACCTGAAGTCCAGGCCGGCGGCGAGGACGCCGCGCAGCGTGAGCGCGTAGCCGAAGAAGAACGCGAGGGCGATCGCGAGGGCCATGGTCGGCGCGTTGCCCCAGCCCAGCGCGGTGCCGATGATCATGC
This sequence comes from Streptomyces sp. NPDC014861, assembly GCF_043081625.1. NCBI lineage: Bacteria > Bacillati > Actinomycetota > Actinomycetes > Kitasatosporales > Streptomycetaceae > Streptomyces > Streptomyces sp. NPDC014861. The sequence goes on along the minus strand of NZ_JBIBWV010000004.1, from coordinate 335,072 downwards.
CCAGGACCTCGCCGATGGCGCAGCCGGTGAGGCAGTGGAGGGTCGCCTTCGCCGCCGTGCCCCAGGACGCCCCGCCGCCGGCGTGACCTGCGTGGGCCCCGTGGTCGCCGTGACCCGCGTGATGGCCCCCGTGGCCCGTGTGACCCGTGTGGTCGGTGTGTCCTGTGTGGTCGTGGTGCGCTTCGTGCTCCATGAGGGTGCCCCCAGCCTCGGGTAGCGGTTCCTGCGTCCTCCGGAACCGTATACCCCTGTGGGGTATTCCTCAATCGGAGACGATCAGCGGCGGACGATCCGGCCCGGCCGGCCCGGCCGGATCGTCCGCCTCGGCCGGATCAGTCCCGGAGCTTCTTGAGCAGCTCGATGTCGGCGACGTGGCCCTCCTTGCCGCCCGGCGTCTCGATGACCAGCGGGACGCCGTCGGTGGCCGGGTGGCGCAGGAGCTGCCGGAAGGCCTCCTGGCCGATGTGGCCGACGCCGATGTTGGCGTGCCGGTCCTTGCGCGCGCCGGAGACGTCCTGGGAGTCGTTGGCGTGGATCAGCCGCAGCCGGCCCTCGCCGACCGTGGCCACCAGCTCGTCCAGGGTCCGTACCGCCCCGCCCGGCTCCGCCAGGTCGTGGCCGGCCGCGAAGATGTGACAGGTGTCGAGGCAGATCCCCAGCCTGGGGTGGTGGTCGAGCGCGTCGAAGTACGGGCCGAAGTCCTCCGCCCGGGAGCAGAGCGAGAAGCCCTGGCCGGCCGTGGACTCCAGGAGGAGGTACGGGTCGTCCTCGTGGGTCAGCTCGTCGAGGAGCGGCAGCATCCGCTCCCGTACCTGCGCCAGCGCCTCCTCGCGGGGGCGCCCGCCGGTCGCCGAGCCGGTGTGGACGACGACGCCCTTCGCGCCGATCTCCCGGCCGCGGCGCAGCGAGTGGCGCAGCGACTCGACCGACTTCTCGACCGTGGCCTCGGTGTGGGAGCCGAAGTTGATCAGGTACGGGGCGTGCACCCAGGCCGAGAGCGACTCCGCGGCGCACTCCTCCCGGAAGCGTTCGTCCTGGGCGGGGTTGCCGGTCGGGGTGGCCCAGCCGCGCGGGTTGGCGACGAAGACCTGGACGGTCTCGGCGCCCAGCTCCCGGGCGTAGCCGAGGCCGGTGGTGGCGAGTCCGCCGGCCACGGGGACGTGGCCGCCGACGGGGTTGCGCATGGGTGTCTCAGATTCCCTTGATGGTGATGGCGACGGTGGACCCCTCCGGGGCGGCCTCGCCGCCCTCGACGGACTGGCCCGTGACCTCGTCCCCGAGGAAGGGGAAGTCCTTCTCCACCTTCACCTCGAAACCGGCGGCCTCCAGCTCCTCGCGGGCCTCGTCGGTCGACATGCCGACGACGTCCGGCACCTCGACCTGGCGCGGGCCCTTGGAGACGGTCAGCGTGATCGCGTCGCCCTTCGCGGCCCGGCTGCCCTCGGCGAGGGACTGGGCGGCGACCGCGCCGGCGTCCTCGGGGGAGTGGATCCGCTCCGGTGCGACGGAGACGTCGAGACCGGCCTCCCGGAGGGTGGCGGTGGCGTCGTCCACGGTCTCGCCGGTCACGTCCGGCACGTCGACCGGGGCGCCCTTGCTGACCAGCAGCGCGACGGCCGAGTCCGGGGCGCGCTCGGTGCCCGGCTCCGGGTCGGAGCCGATCACCGCGCCCTGGGCGACGGTGGTGCTGAACTCGGTGGTGACCACGCCGGGGGCGAGGCCCTGCTCCGCGAGGATCCGCTTGGCCTCGTCGAGCGGCTTGTTCTTCAGATTCGGCACCTTCACGATCTCCGGCCCCCGGGAGAGGGTCAGGGTGACGGTGGCGTGGCTGCGGACCCGCTCACCGGGCGCCGGGTCGACGCCCATCACGGTGCCGCGCTCGTACACGTCGCTGAAGGCGCGCCGCGTCGTGCCCAGCTCCAGGCCGGCGTCGGCGAGCCGTCCCGCGGCCACCTGCTCGGTCTGGCCGAGGACAGCGGGGACGCGGGTGAACTGGCCGGCGTTGATGTACCAGACGCCGGCGCCGAGGCCCAGCGCGAGCAGGACGCCGGCGACGATCAGGAGCGGGCCGCGCGGCGGCCTCGGGCGGGTGCGCGGGCGACGGGCCGGCGGCGGGAGCTCGGGGGTCGTGAGGCGGCTGGTGTGCTGCACCGCGTGCGGGTCGCCGGCCTCCGGCGCGGGCACCGGGCGGGCGATGACGCCGGTGCGGTCCTCCCCAGTGTCCCGCCGGCTGGCCCGCGCCCGCGGCGGCACCGCGTCCAGCTGGGCGTCGGTGAGCGCCGCGCGCGCCTCCCGGGCCAGGGCGAGCAGGGCCACGGCGTCGTGCGGGCGGACCTCGGGGTTGCGGGCGGTGGCGGCGGCGACCAGCTCGTCCAGTTCGAGCGGCAGCCCGGGGACGGCGGCGGACGGGGCCGGCACGTCGGTGTGGAGGTGCTGGTAGAGGACCTGGGCCGGGGTGTCGCCCCCGTGCGGCTTGCCGCCCGTCAGCATCTCGTACAGGACGACGCCGCAGGCGTACACGTCGGCGCGGGTGTCGGCGGTGCCGTGCTCGATCTGCTCGGGGGCGAGGTAGGAGACGGTGCCGAGGACCGCGCCGGTGGTGGCGGTCGCCGAGCCGACCGAGCGGACCAGCCCGAAGTCGGCGACCTTGACCCGGCCGTCGTCCCCTATCAGCACGTTCTCCGGCTTCATGTCCCGGTGGACGAAGCCGGCCCGGTGCGCCGCGCCGAGCGCGGCGAGGACCGGCTCCAGGATGTCCAGGGCGGCGCGGGGCTGGAGGGCGCCGCGCTCGCGGAGCACGTCGCGCAGGGTGCAGCCGGAGACGTACTCCATCGCCAGGTAGACGTACGCGCCCTCGGCGCCCTGGTCGAAGACGGCGACCACGTTCGGGTGCGCGAGGCGGGCGACGGACTTCGCCTCGCGGATGAACCGCTCGACGAAGACCGCGTCGGCCGCCAGGGCGGGGTGCATCACCTTGAGCGCGAGGACGCGGTCGAGGCGGGTGTCGACGGCCCGGTAGACCGTGGCCATCCCGCCGACGGCGATGCGCGCGTCGACGCGGTAGCGGCCGTCGAGCAGCCGCCCGACGAGGGGGTCCTGAAGGGTCGTGTCCACGGCGTCGAGTCTACGAGCCGGTACGGACGCCCCGCCCCGCGTGCCCCGACCGCAGCACGCTTGTGACGTACCCCGCTCCGCTCCGGGGTCAGAACGCGGGGCGTTCCGGGTCCAGCCGGGCGCGGCCCTCCACGGGGGAGGACGCCTCCGCGAAGTGGCGGCGGGGGATGCGGCCCGCGCGGTGCGCGAGGCGGCCCGCCTCCACCGCGTGCCGCATCGCCGAGGCCATCAGGACCGGCTCCTGCGCACGGGTGACCGCCGAGGCGAGCATCACCGCGGCGCAGCCCAGCTCCATCGCGAGCGCCGCGTCCGACGCGGTGCCCGCGCCGGCGTCCAGGATGACCGGCACGCCCGCGCGCTCGGTGATCAGCTCGAAGTTGTGCGGGTTGCGGATGCCGAGGCCGGAGCCGATGGGGGAGCCGAGCGGCATGATCGCCGCGCAGCCCACGTCCTCCAGCTTCCGGGCCAGGATCGGGTCGTCGTTGGTGTACGGCAGGACGGTGAAGCCGTCGTCCACCAGGGTCTCGGCGGCGTCGAGGAGCTCCACGCCGTCGGGCAGGAGGGTCCGCTCGTCCGCGACGACCTCCAGCTTGATCCAGTCGGTGCCCAGCGCCTCCCGGGCCAGCCGGGCGGTCAGCACGGCCTCGCCCGCCGTGTAGCAGCCCGCCGTGTTCGGCAGGACGCGGATGCCGAGCCGGTCCAGGACGGAGAGGACCGAGCCCTGCACGGTCGGGTCGAGGCGGCGCATGGCGACCGTGGTCAGCTCGGTGCCGCCGGCGACCAGCGAGCGCTCCAGGACGTCCAGGCTGGGGGCGCCGCCGGTGCCCATGATGAGGCGGGAGGAGAACTCCGTACCGCCGAGGACGAACACGTCGTCGGACATCGCGCTCAGCCTCCCTGCACCGCGGTCAGGACCTCGACCCGGTCGCCGTCGGCGAGCAGCGTCGTCGCCCACTCGCCGCGCGGCACCACCGCCTCGTTGACGGCGGCGGCGACCCCGGCGGGGGCGGTGGTGAGGCCGGCGACCAGGGAGGCCAGGGAGACGGGGGCGGCGAGGGCGCGCGGCTCGCCGTTCACGGACACGGACACGTTCATGCGGGCTGCTCCTGACGTACGGGCAGAGCGGTGGGGAAACGGTGGGGGGAGAAGGGGCGCGCCTCTTCGGGGAGGACGCCCGTGGTGAGCGCCTCCGCCATGACGTCGCCGGTGACGGGGGTGAGGAGGATCCCGTTGCGGTAGTGGCCGGTGGCCAGGTGGAGACCCGGCAGGGCGCTCGGCCCGAGCACCGGCGCGTTGTCGGGGGAGCAGGGGCGCAGTCCGGCCACGGTCTCCGTGAGCGGCAGCTCGGTGAGGCCGGGGACCAGCTCGTGGGCGTCGCGCAGCAGCTCGTACACCCCGCCGGCGGTCACCGTGGTGTCCCAGCCCAGCTCCTCGCTGGTGGCGCCGACGACCAGCTCGCCGTTCTCGCGCGGCACCAGGTAGACGTGGCTGCCGCGCACCACGGCCCGGACGGTGCGGGAGAGGAAGGGGGCGTACGGGGCGGGGATCCGCAGCCGCAGGACCTGGCCCTTCACCGGGCGGACCGGCGGCAGCACCGCCTCGGGCACGCCCGCGAGCCGGCCGCTGAGGCTGCCCGCGGCGAGCACGGTCAGGCCCGCGGCGAGCTCGGTGCCGTCGCCGAGGACGACCCCGCGCGCCCGTTCGCGGGCCACGACGAGCCGCTCCGCGAGCGCCCGGTGGAAGACCACCCCGGCCCGCTCGCAGGCCGTGAGCAGCGCGGCGGCCAGCCGGCGCGGGTCCACCTGGTGGTCGCCGTCCACCCGGAGCCCGCCGCGCACCCCGGGCGCCAGCATGGGTTCGAGCCGGCGGCACTCGCGGCCGCTCAGCCACTCGGAGGCGAGCCCGCAGCGGGTCTGGAGGGCGTGGAGTTCGCGCAGGTGGGCCCGGTCGTCGGTGTCGAGCGCGACCGCGAGGGTGCCGCAGGCGCGGTAGCCGACGTCGAGGCCGGAGGCCTCCTCCAGCTCGGCGACGAACGCGGGGTAGCGCGCCGCCGAGGCGAGGTTGAGCCCGAGGAGGGTCTCCTCGCCGTAGTGCAGTTCGGTGACGGCGGCGAGCATCCCGGCCGCGACCCGCGCGGCCCCGCCGCCCGGGTCGGGGTCGATGACCGCGACGCTCAGCCCGCGCAGGGCCGCCCGCCAGGCCGTGACCAGGCCGATGACGCCGCCTCCGACGACGAGCACGTCGGTGGTCGGCCCGGTCGGGCGTGAGGTCGGCTCGTTCTGGTGTGCTTCGGAAGAACGCATGGGCGTTCCCGCCCCTCCCTTCGCCGGCATGACCCGGATCAGGTTCGTACGGTCGGAGGCCGGCCAGCCCCCCTCTCAGCCCGGTGCGTCCGGGCTCCCGCGAGTGGTTGTGCCCGCCACCCTAGCCCCCGCGGCCGGGGTGCCACAGGGCACCTCCCTTCCTGACGGATCGTCAGCTGCGTAAGGTGGACGGGTGAGCGAGCAGAAGCAGACCCAGCGGCACGTCGTGATCGTCGGCGCGGGCATGGCGGGCGTGCAGACCGCCGTCGCCCTGCGCGAGCAGGGCTTCGAGGGCCCCGTCACCCTCATCGGCGCCGAACCCCACCAGCCCTACGACCGGCCCCCGCTCTCCAAGGCCGTCCTCCTCGGCAAGGCCGAGCACTCCGCCTTCGACGTCGACTTCGAGTCCCTCGGCGTCGACCTCCGGCTCGGCCTCGACGTCACCGGGGTGCGCCCCGCCGAGCGCGAGCTCGTCACCGAGGCGGGACGCTTCCCGTACGACACCCTCGTCCTCGCCACCGGCGCCCACCCGCTCACGCTGCCCGGCACCGAGGGCGTCCCCGGCGTCCACCTGCTGCGCACCCTCGACGACGCCGTCCGCCTCGGCCCCGTCCTCGCGGGCGGCGGCCCCGTCGTCGTGGTCGGCGCCGGCTGGATCGGCGCCGAGTTCGCCACCGCCGCGCGCGAGGCCGGCTGCGCCGTCACCGTCGTCGAGGCCGCCGCCCTGCCGCTCGCCGGCGCCCTGCCCGCCGAGGTCACCACCGCCATGGCCGGCTGGTACGCCGAGAGCGGCGCCGAACTCCTCACCCACGCGCGCGTGGCCACCGTCCGGCCGGGCGCCGTCGTCCTCGCCGACGGCCGCGAGCTGCCCGCCGACTCCGTCGTCGTCGGCATCGGCGCCCGCCCCGCCACCGACTGGCTCGCGGGCTCCGGCATCGCCCTCGACCCCGGCGGCGCCGTCACGGCCGACGACCGCCTCCGTACCTCGCTGCCCGAGGTGTACGCGGTCGGCGACTGCGCCTCCTTCCCCTCCGCCCGCTACGGCGAACGGCTCCTCGTCCACCACTGGGACAACGCCCTCCAGGGCCCCCGCACGGTCGCCGCCTGCATCACCGGCTCCGAGGGCGCGGAGCCGCAGCCGTACGACCCCGTCCCGTACTTCTGGTCCGAGCAGTTCGGCCGCTTCGTCCAGTACGCCGGCCACCACGCCGGCGCCGACACCCTGGTGCGGCGCGGCGACTCCTCCGGCGGCTCCTGGTCGGTGCTCTGGCTGCGCGACGGGGTGCTGGTCGCGCTGCTCGCCGTCGGCCGCCCCCGCGACCTCGCCCAGGGGCGCAGACTCATCGAGGCCGGCGCCGCCGTCGACCCCGAGCGCGCCGCCGACCCCGCCGTCCCGCTCAAGTCGGCGGTCCTCCGGAGTGGCTCCTGACCCCCGGACGGAGGCGACGGGGGTGGCCCGACTACCGGCTGTCGGTCCCGGATGGCAGGCTTGTCCCGTGACCGAGATTGACGCAAACATCGATGCTCTCGTCCCCGCCTGGCTCTACCTCCCCGACATCGCGGAGATGCTCGACGTCGAGGTGACGCGGGTGCGGCAGCTGGTGAAGGAGGGCCAGCTGATCGCCGTGCGCCGCGGAGAGAACAACGCGCTCCAGGTGCCCGCCGCCTTCATCCAGGGCGACAAGGTCGTCAAGGGCCTCGCCGGCACCCTGACGCTCCTCAGGGACGACGGCTTCTCCGACGAGGAGATGCTGGAGTGGCTCTTCACCCCGGACCCGACCCTGCCCGGCACCCCCGCGCAGGCCCTCGGCGAGAATCGCGGTACGGAGGTGAAGCGCCGCGCCCAGGCGCTCGCCGTCTGACACACCGGACCAGCACCGCCGGTGCCGCGGCCCCGCGCCGCGGCACCGGCACCACCCGACGGGGGGAACCACCATGCCCACACCTCGTGAGCGGCTCGCCGACGCCCGGCTCTACCTGTGCACCGACGCCCGGAAGCGCCAGGGCGACCTGCCCGCCTTCCTGGACGCCGTGCTCTCCTCCGGCGTCGACATCGTGCAGCTCCGCGACAAGGGCATGGAGGCGGGCGAGGAGCTGGAGCACCTGGCCGTCTTCGCCGAGGCCGCCCGCCGGCACGGCAAGCTCCTCGCCGTGAACGACCGGGCCGACGTCGCCCACGCGATCGGCTCCGACGTCCTCCACCTCGGCCAGGGCGACCTGCCGGTGCCCGCCGCCCGCGCCGTCCTCGGCGACGAGGTGCTGATCGGACGCTCCTGCCACGCCGGGTCCGAGGTGGACGCGGCCGCCGCCGAGCCCGGCGTCGACTACTTCTGCACCGGCCCCTGCTGGCCCACCCCCACCAAGCCCGGACGGTACGCCCCCGGCCTCGACCTGGTGCGGTACGCGGCGGGGCTCGCCCAGGACCGCCCCTGGTTCGCCATCGGCGGCATCGACGAGACCAACCTGGACCAGGTGCTGGACGCCGGCGCCCGCAGGATCGTCGTGGTCCGCGCGCTCACCGAGGCCGACGACCCGGCCGCGGCCGCCGCGTCCCTCGCCAAGCGCGTCCGGGAGCGCGCGGACGCCTGACACCCGCGGCGGGCACGACGCCTCACGGACGGAGCAACCGCCCGGAAGGCGACCGGACGCCGGCTTCCGCGCGTCCGGCCCCGGTACGACGCCTTCCGGCGGCGCGAACCGCCCGGAAGGCGTCGTACCGGTGTCCGAAAACGTGTCCACCACTCGGACGCGGTTTCCGCGCCACCTGGACCCCGTCTAACCTGCCGGTATGGCCCTTGGAACCGCTTCCGTCCGTTCGGACCGCGCGCGCACGGTCCGCGAGATCCTCGCCTCCGGCAGCACGTCGTACTCCTTCGAGTTCTACGCGCCCCGGACCGAGAAGGGCGAGCAGGGCCTCTGGAACGCCCTGCGCCGCGTCGAGGCCGTCGGCCCCAGCTTCGTCTCCGTGACCTACGGCGCCGGCGGGTCCACCCGCGGCGGCACCGTCAAGGCCACCCAGAAGATCGCCTCGGACACCATCCTCACCCCGGTGGCCCACCTCACCGCCGTCGACCACTCGGTCGCCGAGCTGCGCAACGTCCTCGGGCAGTACGCCGACGCCGGCATTCGCAACATGCTCGCCCTGCGCGGCGACCCGCCCGGCGACCCGCTGGGCGACTGGGTCGAGCACCCCGAGGGCGTCCGCTACGCCGCCGACCTGGTCCGGCTCATCAAGGAGTCCGGCGACTTCTGCGTCGGCGTCGCCGCCTTCCCCGAGATGCACCCCCGCTCCGCCGACTGGGACACCGACATCCGGCACTTCGTCGACAAGTGCCGGGCCGGCGCCGACTACGCGATCACCCAGATGTTCTTCGACCCGGAGAACTACCTGCGGCTGCGCGACAGCGTCGAGAAGGCGGGCTGCGACACCCCGATCATCCCCGAGGTCATGCCCGTCGTGAACGTGAAGACCCTCGACCGGCTGCCCCAGCTCAGCAACGCCGCCTTCCCCGCGGATGTGAAAGAACGCATCCTCGCGGTCAAGGACGATCCCGCCGCTGTACGCTCCATTGGTATCGAGTTCGCGACGGAGTTCTGCGCGCGCCTGCTGGACGAGGGTGTCCCGGGACTGCACTTCATCACGCTCAACAGCTCCACCGCGACGCTCGAGATCTACGAGAATCTCGGACTGCACCAGCAGTCCTGACCGGTCGTACCCGCCCCGACCCGCGGCGGAGGCCGTAGAGAGGGGCTTCGGGGCATGGGGTGGACGACGGTCCTCTACATCGCGTTCGGTCTGGTGGCGCTCTGGCTGCTGGGCGAGGTGCTCCTCCAGTACAAGGCCCGACTGCGCTGGCGGATCCTCGCCTTCTGCGGCTTCCTCGGCGTGGTCGTCGGCGTGCTGCTGGCGTCGACGGTGGTGATCATCGCCGGCGCGGTCGCCTTCGCCGTCGGCCAGACCTTCGTCACCCTCTCCTTCCGCCGCGGCTTCTCCACCGGCTGGGCGATCGGCGGCAACCCCGGCGCCAGCCGCCGCCGCAAGGCGGGCCGGGCCGTCGATGCGGGCCCCACCCTCGAAGTCTCCGGCCTCTCCTACGAGGACTCCGCCGCGGCCCACGCCCCCGGGCCCGACGCCGACGAACTGCGCGCCGGAGCCGAGCAGCCGTCCGTCTACGAGCCGCAGCCGCTGCCCGAGGACACCGGCCAGTACGGCGTCTACGGCGGCGGGCAGCCCGACCGGACCGAGCAGGCTCCCGCGTACGGCGGCTACGACACGGGCGCGTACGACCCCGGCGCCTACGGCACCGCGGCCTACGGCAGCACCGACGGCTACGACGGCGCCGGTCACGACTCCGGCGGCTACGCGCCTGCCGGCACCCCCGCGCCCGCGTACGACACCTACGCCGCCGGGTACGAGCAGCAGCAGCCCGGCTACGAGCAGCAGCCCGGCTACGACTACGGCGCGAGCGGCGCCCCGCAGCAGTACGCCGCCTACTCCGACCCGTACATCGGCCCCGGCACCGACGGCCAGCAGTACACCTCGTACTACGGCGACTCCTACGCCGCCCCCTCGTACAGCTACGACACCCCGCCCGGCGGAGTCTGGGTCCCGCAGCAGCGCGACACCGACGAGCAGCCGCCCCAGGCGCACGCCCCGGGCCAGTACGGCTACGAACAGCACCCCGACGAGCAGTCCCGGTACCGCTACTGAGGCCCTGTCCGGCCGGGCGCCGTCCTGTCCAGGAGGAGGCCCGGCCGGGAGGCCGTCCGGTCGGGTCAGGTCACCGGGAGCCGCGGAACTCCGCGCCCTCCACGATCAGCCCGGCCACCAGCGCGCCCGACATGCCCGCGTGGGCGAGCCCGCCGCCCGGATGCGACCAGCCGCCGGCGAAGTACAGCCCGGGCACCGGGGAGAGATTGGGCGCCGGGAGCCACTCCCCGCGGGCGTCCGCCAGCGCGGGGCCCGGCACCTCGGCCGTCCCCGTCGCCGCCCGTACGTCCCCCGGGGTGCGGACCTCCTGCCAGAGCAGCCGCTCGGCCAGTCCCGGCACGGCCCGCGCGGCGGCCTCGACCATCCGCGCGGCGAACTCCCGGGACTCCTCCTCCGACTGCGGCCGGACCAGCGCGGAAACCGTCACCGACTCGTGGTCCGCGTCGGGCCGCAACGCCGGATCGTCCGGCCGCAGCACCGTCACCGTGGGCCGCCCGCCCTCCCCGTCGCCGTGCACCACCGTGCGGTGCGCCGCCCCCTCCTCGCGGGAGCCGCGGAGGGCCAGCAGGACGGTCAGACGGCTGGTGCCGTGCCGCTGGAAGTGCGTCCACTCGTCGCTGTACCGCCACGGCAGGACCTGCTCGCGGTAGAGCTCCGGCACGGGCGCGCCGACCACCACGTGGTCCGCCTCCACCGCCTCGCCGGACTCCAGCCGCACCCCGACGGCCCGCTCGCCCGCGCCTTCACCCTCGGTCACCACGTGGTCGACGGGGGCGTCGAAGACGAACGCGACCCGCCGCTCCAGGCAGCGCCGGTACACCGCGTCCGCGAGCGCCCGGATGCCTCCGGCCACGTACCAGCTGCCGAAGGTCTGCTCCATGTAGGGCAGGACGACGGCGGACGCCGGGGCGCGCGACGCCGGGAAGCCGTAGGACTCCGCGTACGAGTCCAGGAGCGCGATCAGCCGCGGGTCCCGCAGCTCCCGCTCGCCGACCTGGGCGAGCGTCCGCGTCGGACGCCGCAGCAGCCCCGCCTTGAGCGCCGGGTACGGCTCACGGGCCAGGTCCTTCGCCCGGGCGGGCTGCGGCTCCTCCAGGAGCGGACGGCGGGTCCGGTCCCACGCCTCGCGGGCCCTCACCAGGAACTCCCCCCAGCACTCGCCCGCGCCCCCGCCGAGCGCGGCTTCCAGGGCGGCGATCGTGCCGGCCCGGGAGGCGTTCGGCAGGTCCACGCGCGTGCCGTCCGCGAAGACGTGCCGGGCGGCCGGATCGACCTGGCTCAGCCCGACGCACTCCTCCAGCGGCTTCTTCCCCGTCTTCACGAACAGATCGCGGTACACCGCGGGCAGGTGCAGCAGCCCGGGGCCCGTGTCGAAGGCGAAGCCGTCCCGCTCGAAGCGGCCCACCGCGCCGCCGTACGTCGACGTCCGCTCGTACACCGTCACCGCGTGCCCGGCGATCGCCAGCCGTGCCGCCGCCGCCATGGCGCCGAGACCCGCGCCGACCACCACAATCCGTCCCATGTCAGGGACCCTATCGGCCCCCGCCGACAGATCGGTCCGCAGGTGGGCCGCCCTCGGCCGCCGCCAGTCTGCGCTCCTCGCGACGCTGCGCCCGACGGCGCCGGAAGCGCCGGATCCTGGAGGCGAGGAAGATCAGCAGCCACACGCCGAGCGCCAGCAGCACGGCGGCGATCACCGCCGCCGCCACCGGATGGAACATCGCGAAGGTGATGATCCCGGCGACGCCGAGGTCCTCGGCCGTGCTCAGCGCGATGTTGGAGAACGGGTCCGGCGAGGTGTTCACCGCCATCCGGGTCCCCGCCTTGACCAGATGGCTCATCAGCGCCGTCGAACCGCCGACCGCGCCCGCCGCCAGCTCCGGCAGCGAACCGCTCTCACCGGCCAGCAGCGCCGCCACCACGGCCCCCGCGACCGGCCTGATCACCGTGTGGACGGAGTCCCACACGTTGTCCACGTACGGGATCTTGTCCGCCACCGCCTCGCAGAGGAACAGGACGCCGGCCACGATCAGGACGTCCGTGCGCTGGAGCGCCTCGGGCACCTCGTCGGTGAGCCCGGTCGCGCCGAAGAAGCCGAGGAGCAGGACCACCGCGTAGGCGTTGATCCCGCTCGCCCAGCCGCTGGTGAAGACCAGGGGAAGTACGGACACGCTCGCGATCGTAACGAGGCCGCGCCCACCCGTCACCACGAGCCTGAGTATCCGTACCTAGACGCCGAGATGAGTACGCGCGCGGATGGGGGAGGGGTCGCCGGGAGGAGAGAGTGGAGCCACGGAAGGGGCGCGGCTCCGGAACCGCCGGCACGGGGCGGCGGAACGGGGTCGCGCGCCTGCCGGCACGGGGGACGTGCACGGGGGTGTACGAAGGAAGCGCCGGTCCGGTGCGGCTCGGGGGGATCGAGCCTCACGGGACCGGCGCTTTCGTCCGTGTCGTGGGGATCCACGATCCCCTTCTCTGGACAGTGGATCCAATATCCGAGGTATGGGATCCGGGATCCAATATCCAAGCTGCGGGATCCAGGATTTCGGATCCCGGATCCGCAGTCCGATCTGCGGGATCCAGGATCCAGGATCCGATATCCAGGATCCGATATCCAGGATCCGATATCCCGGATCTGATATCCAGGATCCGATATCCCGGATCCTGGATCCGGCTCAGCAGCCCCCGCCCACGCGCCCGTGCAGCAGCAGCGACAGAGCCGCGTGGACGTCGTCCAGCGAGCGCTCGCTCTGGAAGGCCTTCCAGTCGAGGGCGGCCACCAGGACCATGCCGACCAGGGCCGCCGCCGTCAGCTGGACGTCGATCTCCTCGCTCAGCTCGCCAGCCTCGACGCCGTCGCGGAGGACGCCCTCCACGACGGCCACGGCCTCCTGGCGGACGACGAGGAGCGTGGAGTTCCAGGCACGGTTGGTGCGCCAGAGCTCGGCGACGTACAGCTGGGTGAAGGCCGGGTAGCGGTCGATGAAGACGAGGCCCGCGCGGATCATCGCGTCCAGCGCGGCGACCCGGCTGCCGCCCCGGTCCGCGGTCTCCTCCGCGGCCGTCCGCAGCGAGGCGGTGAGCAGGGCGACGCCGTGGCGCAGCAGCTCCTCGAAGAGCTCGGTCTTGCTCTTGAAGTTGTAGTAGACCGTGCCCTTGGCGACCCCGGCCCGCTCGGCGATCTCGTCGACCGTCGTGGCCGAGAAGCCCTGCTCGGCGATGAGGGTGACGGCCGCCTCGTAGAGCTTGGCCCGGGTCGCCTGACGGCGCGTTCTGCTGCTGTCCATGGGGTCGATTCTCACAGAGGCGGTACGGGTCACAGGGACAGCTCGGGGTGGAGCCGGTCCAGCGTCCACACCTGCTTGCGCCGCGCGGTGACGGCGGTCAGGGCGAGCGCGCCCAGGGTGAAGGCGGTCAGGACGGCGACGGCCTGCCAGACGGGACCGAGCCCGCCGCCGGTGATGAGCCGGCGGAGCGCCTCGACCACGTGGGTCATCGGCAGGAACGGGTGGACGGCGTTGAAGAAGCCCGGGCTCGTCTGCACCGGGTAGGTGCCGCCGGCCGAGGTCAGCTGGACCATGAGCAGCGCGAGCACCAGGATCCGGCCGGCCGCGCCGAAGCGGGCGTTGAGCCATTGGATGATCGCGGCGAAGCAGCAGGTCACCAGGGCCAGGAAGCCGACCGTGCCGGCCGCCCTCGCCATCTCCAGGCCGAGCCCCCAGTGCAGGACCGCGAGGAGCGCGCCGACCTGGAGGACCCCGATGGCCGCCACCGGGAACCAGCCGGCCAGCGCGATCCGCCAGGCGGAGGCGCCCGCGGCGAGGGCCCGCCGGTTCATCGGCTGGATGATCATGTAGGCGACCATGGCGCCGACCCACAGGGAGAGCGGGATGAAGTACGGGGCGAAGCCCGTGCCGTAGTTCGGCGCCTTGTGGAGGGACTGGGCGGCCAGTTGCACGGGGTCGGCCATGACCTCGGTGCGCCGGTCGCGCTCGTCCTTGTCGTAGTCCGGGATCTTGTCGACGCCGTCCTTGAGGCCGGTGGCGAGCGAGCCGGAGCCGTCGGCCAGCTTGAACAGGCCGCCGTCGAGGTCGCCGGCGCCCTTCTTCAGCTTCCCGACCCCGCTGTCCAGGCTGACCGAGCCCGCGCGGGCGCCGGTGATGCCGGTGTGCAGCTGCGCGGCGCCGTCGGCGACCTTCTTCGCGCCCCTGTTGAGCTCGTTGATCTTCCGGATGGCGCCCTCGACGTCCTCGTCCAGGTGCGGGGCGCGGGCGGCCAGTTCGTCGGCCTCCTTCTTCAGCTTCTTCAGCCGGGTGTCGAGCGTCTTCAGGTCGCCCTTGCTGTCCTTGGTCAGCGTGTGCACGTCGTCCGCGACGGTGGCCACGTCGCCGGCGGTGGTCGACGCCTCCTTGAGGGCCGCGCACACCTCCTTGGAGTCGGGGAGCGCGACGCCCTCGGGCAGGGTGACGCCCTCCGGCAGCTCGGCCGGCGGGACGGACGGGGTGGCGCCGGGCTTCTCGCAGGACTCGCGGTGCAGGCGGCCGAGCGTGTCGTCCGCCTTGTGGGCGGCGGTGCGCAGCGCCGGGGCGCGGCGGACCAGGTCCTCCAGGTCGTTGCGGGCGGCGGTGGCCGAGTCGGAGACCAGCTTCGCGGTGTCGCGGATCGACGTGCCGTTGTTCGCCAGGTAGGGGCGGACCTTGTCGGCGGTGCCGTTCACCTTGTCGGCGAGCGCCTGGGTGCCGTTCGCGACCTTGCGCGAGCCGGTCCTGAGGTCCTTGGACCCCTTGTCCAGCTTCTTGAGGCCCGAGGCCAGGTCGCTGCTGCCGGTCTTGGCGTCGGTCAGGCCGTCGGAGAGGTCCTTGGACCCCTTCTTGGCCTTGTCCACGCCCTTCTTCAGGTCGGCCGCGCCCCTTGCGGCCTCGGCGGTGGCCTCGTGGATGTCCGAGAAGGAGATGAAGATCTTGTCGAGGAAGGTCCGGGAGGACTTCGTGGAGGCGGCGGTGCGCACCTCGGAGAAGACCGTCCGCGAGATCTGGCCGACGATGTAGTTGTTGGAGTCGTTCGTACGGACCTTCAGCGCGCCGGTCTCCGGCGAGCTCCCGGAGCTGGACGCGATCCGCTCGCTGAAGTCGCCGGGCACGGTCAGGGACAGGTAGTACGTACCGTCCTCGACGCCCTTGCGTGCCTCGGCGTCGCTGACCTGGTGCCACGCGAAGGTCTTGCTGTCCAGCAGGCCCTCGGTGATGTCCTCGCCCGCGGTGATCCGCTTGCCGTCGGCGTCGGCGCCGCGGTCCTCGTTCACCAGGGCCACGGGCAGCCGGTCGAGCCGGCTGTACGGGTCCCAGAACGAGTACAGGTACAGGGCTCCGTACAGCAGCGGCAGCAGCAGGACCGCGACGAGCGCGGCGCGCGGCAGCTTCCCCCTGCCGAAGCGCCTCAGCTCAAGAGCGGCCAGTTTCGGCGAGCGCATCGTCCGCCCCCTCCTCGGTGATGTCGTCTTCGGAGTCCTCGGCCTTCTCGGCCTTCTCGGCCTTCTCGGCGTCCCCGGCCGGCGCGGCGGGGTCGGCGGCCTCGGTGGTGCCGGTGGTGCCGGTGGTGCCCGTGGTGTCGGCGGCCTCGGCAGTGCCGACCGTGGTGATCCGCAGGGCGTCGGCCGGGGCCTCGCTGCAGACGGCGAGGACGGTGGTGCCGGAGGCGGCCACCGTGCGCAGCAGCGCCCAGGCCTCGGCCCGGTCGGCGTCCGACAGCTTCAGATCCGTGTCGTCCACGCCCACCAGCCGGGGCCGGCCCATCAGGGCGAGCGCGAGACCGAGCCGCAGGGCCTCCAGGCGCTCCAGGTCCCGTACGGAGGTCCGCTCGGCCTTCGGGAGGGCGGCGAGGTCCAGCCCGGCGGCCTTCAGGGCCTCGTCGATCCGGGCCCTGGTCTCGGCCGCCCGGGTGCCGGGGCGGCGGAACAGCGCGCGGACCGAGCCGTCGAAGCGGCGCTGGAGCAGCGCCCGCTCCCTCAGGTGCTCGGCGACCGTGAGCGACGGGTCCAGCTCGCTGACGCCGGGAACCTGGCCGAGCGCGGCGATCCGGCGCACGGCGGCCATCCGGCGCGGCAGCGGGAGGCCGCCGACCTCGGCGCGGCCCTCGCCCGTCTTCATCCGTCCGGTGAGGGCGAGCAGCAGGCAGGTGCGGCCGGTCCCGGACGGGCCTTCGAGCGCGACCAGGGAACCGGCCCCGGCGCGGAAGGAGACGTCCCGGAAGGCCCAGCCGCGCGGGCCCTTCAGCCCCAGCCCCTCGACCACGAGCTCGGCGCCGTGCACCGCCGGCTCGCGGCCGGGGCCGGCCTCCCCGCCGGCCCCCTCCGGAGACGGCCGCGTGGTCAGGTCCTCGGATCCCACGGATCCACCCCCCGCTTCCCCATTTTGAACTGACTGGTCAGTCCAAAAGTTACCCGTCGGTTGCTTCTCTGGCAAAACCCCAGGTCAGCGTGATTGTCAGTGGCGACCTGCACGATGGACACAGACGGCGACAAAGCCGTCACCCGACGACAGGAGGCTCGTCATGGTCAGCCCTTTCGCAGCAGCCGACGTCCACCCCGTGTCCCGCCGGACCACCGCCCCGCCCGCCGCCCTCGACCTGCTCGCCAAGGCCCGGGCCGGGCTCGACGAGGCCGCCGCCCTCGACCGGCCCCACGAGAGGTACGCCACCGCGCACCTCGCCGCCCTGCGCGCCGCCGCCGCCGTCCTCGCCGCCCGCGCCCGCCCCGCGCCCCGCACCCGCCGGCGCCAGGCCATAAGGAGCGCCTGGGAGCTGCTGCCGCAGCTCGCGCCCGAGCTCACCGAATGGAGCGCGCTCTTCGCCTCCGGGGCCCCGCGCCGTGCCCTCGCCGAGGCCGGTGTCGCCGCCGCCGCGACCCCCCGCGAGGCCGACGACCTCATCAGGGACGCCGGTCACTTCCTGCGCCTGGTCGAGCGGCTTCTCGCGCTCCAGCCGGTGCTGCCCCGGCAGCCCCCGGCCGACGGGGTGGCCGGTTGATCCGCTCCGCGCCACCGAGGCCATAGGGTGGGGGCGTCCGTACCCGTCACCGAGGAGTCAAGAGCCGTGCCGGACCCTTCTCCCGCCTTCGGCCGCGAGGCGTCGTCGCGCCCGTCGCGCGCCTCCCTGCGAACCGCCGTCGTCTGGGACGTCCTCAAGGACGCCCTCGACCGCCGGGTCGGGACCACCGGGAAGGCCGCCCTGGACGTCCTCGACACCGGCGGCGGCTCCGGCAACTTCGCGGTGCCGGTGGCCCGCCTCGGCCACCGCGTCACCGTCGTCGACCCCAGCCCCAACGCGCTCTTCGCCCTGGAGCGGCGCGCGGCCGAGGCCGGCGTGGCCGACCTGGTGACCGGCGTCCAGGGCGACGTCCGGGGCCTCTTCGACGTGGTCGAGCGCGGCGCCCACGACGCCGTGCTCTGCCACGGCGTCCTGGAGTACGTGGACGACCCGGCCGAAGGCGTACGGAACACCGTGGCCGCGCTCCGCCCCGGCGGGTCGCTCAGCCTCCTCGGTGCCGGCCTCGGCGGCGCGGTCCTCGCCCGCGCCCTCGCCGGACACTTCACCGAGGCCCGGACCGCGCTCGACGACCCGGACGGACGCTGGGGCGCGGGCGACCCCGTGCCCCGGCGCTTCACCGCCGAGCAGCTCACCGGCCTGGCCGAGGAGGCCGGCCTCTCCGTGAGCGCCGTCCACGGCGTCCGGATCTTCGCCGACCTCGTCCCCGGCGTCCTCGTCGACACCGAGCCCGGTGCCGCCGAGGCCCTGCTGAAGCTGGAGGCCGCGGCCGCCGAGCTGCCCGCCTTCCACGCCGTCGCCACCCAGCTCCACCTGCTCGCCGAGAAGCCGGCCTGATCCGGCGGAACTCCGGGGCCGCGCCACCCGTTCGGTGGTGCGGGCCCGGCTCTGCCACAGGCCGCCCCATATGCGGCTTCGCGCCGTATGATCGAGGGAAACCATCCGGCATGACGGGCGGGCGGCTGGGGAATCAACGCCTCACCAACCGAACCGCATGGCGGCCCGGATTGGCTGATCGGTAGTGAGGGCGGGTTTCACGGGGGCGATTCCCTGCCTATCCTGAAAGGGCCGCAAACCGGTCGCCCCCGCGACCGACGACTAGGAGGACTCCGTGCCGCTCTCGGAGCACGAGCAGCGAATGCTCGAGCAGATGGAGCGAGCGCTGTACGCCGAAGACCCCAAGTTCGCGACAGCGCTCGAGGGAAGCGGGCTGCGCACGTACACTCGGCGACGGGTGTATCAGGCAGTCGCCGGCTTCCTGGTGGGTATCGCGCTCCTCATGGCCGGAATGGTCGCACAGCAGATCTGGATCAGCGTGGTGGGATTCCTCGTCATGCTGGGCTGCGCGGTCCTGGCGGTCACCGGTTGGCGCAAGGCGCCGAAGCCGGGGGAGCAGCCGCAGCAGGCCAGAGGTGGGACGGCGGCCGGAGGCCGTCAGACCCGGGCGCGACGCTCCATGATGGACCGTATCGAAGCGCGGTGGCAGCGCCGCCGCGACGAGCAGCAGGGCGGCGGCCACTGACGCCCCCCTGAGCGGCGACCCCGCACACCTAGCCCCCGCGCCCCGCCGGCCCCGAGCCTCGGCGGGGCGCAGCCGTTGCGTCACGGGCACCCGTTCGGCGTCGGGCGGCACCCGCACGGAGGTACGACCCGGGGCGGGCGCCGCCCCCCTGGAGGAGCGGACGCCCACCCGTCGGATCGGCGGGCGGTGGCCTGGGACCGGTCGGATCAGCGGTGGTGGCCTGGGACCGGTCGGATCAGCGGTGGTGGCCTGGGACCGGTCGGATCGGTCGGATCAGCGGGTGGTGGCCTGGGGCCGGTCGGATCGGCGGGTGGTGGCCTGGGCGGCCCGTGATTTCAGGTGGGCCCAGCGGGCGGAGGCCGCCCAGTGGAGGCGGACCGCCGAGCGCGGGGCGAAGAGGGCCTGGAGACGGACCCCGCGCGAGGCACGCGCCCGGAACCCGGCCCGTACCTGCTCGGCGTCCCGCGCCAGCCCGTGCACTGGCGGCGGCGAAGGCGCGTAGAGGGCCTCCTCGACGGCCCCCGCCACCCGGTGCACCGCCTCCGCGGCGGCGCCGTCCAGCTCACCCGTCCGGACGATCCGCTCCGCCGTTCTCCTCGGCGTCCGCGCCTCGTCCGGCTCCACCCCGTAGTCCCAGGCCGTGTCGCCGATCTCGCGCCACACCGCCAGCGGTCCGCCCGAGGGGGCGAGCCGGCGGGCCCGCGCCCGGGTCCGCCACAACATCGGGACGCACAGCAGTGCCAGGACCAGCAGCGCTCCCAGGGTCCATCCGGCCGCCTTCAGCACGTCCGTACCGCCGCCGGAGGAGGAGTCCGCGACCGCCGCCGGGTCCTGGCCGCACTCGCCCAGGCGCCGCATCTCCGCAGGGCAGCTCTCCGAGGGCCTCGGCGCGGCCGAGGGCTGGGCCGACGCCTCCTGCGAGGGCTGGGCGGGACCGGTCGGGCCGGCGGTGGGGGTGGCCCGCCGGGTGTAGGCGGGGGTGGAGCCCCGGGACGGCGTCGGCTCGAAACGGGTCCAGCCCGCGCCCTCGAAGTACAGCTCGGGCCAGGCGTGGGCGTCCCGGATGCCGACGGAGACCGAACCGTCGGACTGCTTGGTGCCGGGCATGAAGCCGACCGCGACCCGCGCCGGGATGCCCAGCGAGCGGGCCATCGCCGCCATCGAGAAGGAGAAGTGGATGCAGAACCCCTCCTTGTCCTTCAGGAAGCGGGAGATCGCCTCCGTGCCCGTCCCGGACGTCACGTCGACGTCGTAGCGGAAGCCGCCCTTCTTGGCGAACCAGTCCTGGAGCAGGACCGCCCGCTCGTAGTCGTTCCGCGCTTCCGCGGTGACCGTCAGCGCCGTCGTCCGCACGTCGTCGGGGAGGCTGCCGGGCACCCTCGTGTACTCCTGCCGCAGGCGCTCCGGCGCCGGGCCGGCCGCCGCGAGCAGCTCGCCGGTGGGCTGCACGTCGAGGCTGGTCACCTGGTAGCGGACGCCCTTGGTGGTCTGCTTGTCGTCGCCGACGAGCATCCGGCCGGCCGGCTCGAACCGCCAGCGGCCCTCGGCTTCCACCCGGGCGGCCGGGAAGGGCATCGGCAGCCACTTCTGGTCGTACGCCTCGGAGGCGACGAAGTTGCTGGTCACCTCGGAGGTGCGGACGGACTGGGAGAGGCCGTCGGGCCACGGCAGCGACTTCGGCACCGCCTCGATCGGGCGGACCGAGGACTTCCACGAGGTGCCGTCGAACTGGTCGAGGGCGACCAGGCGCAGGTACAGGTCGCTGTTGTCCTGGGCGTTGGTCCGGTAGCGGAGGACCTCGAAGTCCTCCGGCTGCCGCAGGTTGTCCTGGAGGGAGACCAGCGGGTTCACGGCCGCGATCGTGCCGCCGCCCCCGCGCCCCGCGCCCGCGCCTCCTCCGCCGCCGTCGCCCAGCAGCCCGCCGGAGAAGCCCGGCAGGACCAGCGGCACCACCAGGGCGGTGCCCATGGCGACGGCGCCGATCCGGCGGCCGGTACGCACCGGTGCGAAGGACGGCCCGTCGGAGCCCGCCATCGCCCCGGCCCGGCCGGGGCGCCGCGTCCCGCCGAAGACCCGGCCCCAGGCGGCGAGCCGGTCGCGCCCCTCGGCGAGGAGGAGCAGCAGATAGCCGGTGGCGGCGAGGAGGAACCAGAGCCGGCCCGCGCCGCCGCCGGAGAGCCCGGCGGCCACCGAATACAGCGCGAGCAGCGGCAGGCCGGCCGGGGCGGCGCGGCGGAAGGTGACCGCCAGGACGTCCACGAGCAGCCCGATCGCCAGCACGCCGGCGACCACCATGAGCCGGATGCCCTCGGTGTCCGGGGCGGGGATCGCGTAGGTCCCGACGTCCTCGGCACCGAGCCGGAACAGCTCGGCCACCCGCTGGACCGCGAGCGGCCCGGGCAGGAAGCCGAGGACCGCCTGCTCCCGGGCGAAGACCACGGTCAGCGCGACCACGCCGACCAGCAGCTGGGCGCCGATCGTCAGCGGCCGGGCCAGCGGGACCCGCCGGCACAGCATGCCGGTGGCGCTCTGCAGCGCCAGCAGGAAGGCGGCGGTGAAGATCCAGGTGGCCGGCTTGACCAGCGGCAGCAGCGCCCCGGCGGCCATCAGGGAGGCCGCCCAGGCGGCCAGTGTCAGGCGGGTGCGCCCGCTCATGCCCATCCTCCGTAGCTGTCCGCGGCGGCGGTCTCCCGCAGCGCTCCGGCGGCCTGCTGCCAGAGATCGGTCATCCGCCCCCCGGGCGGCACCGGGACGACGGTCCAGCCGGCCTCGCGCAGCTGCCGGAGCCTGGCGGTGCCGGCCCCGGCCGCGGCGCCGCCGGTGAGCCAGGCGCCGGAGTCCAGGACGAAGGCGACGGCCGCGCCGGCCCGCCCGCGCATCCGGGCGGCGAGGGCGGCCTGCTCCTCGTCGAGGTCGCCGAGGAAGGCGACGAGCAGTCCGTCGCTCCCGGCGCGCAGCACGTCGGAGGCGCGGGAGAGCCCGGCGCCGTCGGAGTGGTCCACGACCGCGAGGGTGTCCATCATCAGTCCGGCGGTCTCCACGGAGTCGCTTCCGGACGTGCCCGCGTAGCCGTCGGAACCCTCGCCGGGGACCGAGGATCCGGTGTCGGTGAGCAGCCGGACCGCGTAACCGCGCTCCAGCATGTGGGTGAGGACGGAGGCGGCGCCGGAGACGGCCCACTCGAAGGCCGAGTCGGGGCCCGAGCCCTGGTAGCCGGAGCGGCGGGTGTCGAGGAGGACCGTGCAGTGGGCGCGCTGGGGCTGCTCCTCGCGGCGGACCATCAGCTCGCCGTAGCGGGCGGTGGAGCGCCAGTGCACCCGGCGCAGGTCGTCGCCGTGCCGGTAGGCGCGCGGGATGACGTCGTCGTCGCCGGCGAGGGCCAGCGTGCGCAGCTGCCCGTCGCCGTACCCGGAGGCCGCGCCGCCCAGCCGGACGGCCGGCAGCGCGGCGGTCCGCGGGACGACGGTCAGGGTGTCGTAGGCGCTGAAGGAGCGGGTGAGCTCGCACATCCCGAAGGGGTCGCTGAGCCGGAGCTGGAGCGGGCCGAGCGGGAAACGGCCGCGCAGGTCGGAGCGGACCCGGTAGGAGACCTCGCGCCGGCCGCCCGCCTCGACCCGGTCGAGCACGAAGCGCGGGCGGGGGCCCAGCATGTACGGCACGCGGTCCTGGAGCATCAGCAGCCCGGTCGGGAGCTTGGACACGTTCTCCATGCGGAGCTGGACGCGGGCCTCCGTACCGGCCTCCACCCGCTGCGGGGTGAGCAGGCGGGAGGTGGCGACCCGGTAGCGGGTGCGGTGCAGGACGACGGCGCAGATCAGCGGCAGGCTGGCGAGCAGCAGGCCGACCCGGAGCAGGTCGGCCTGGCCCAGCACGTAGGCGCAGACGGCGGCGGCCGCCCCGGCCGCCAGGAAGGACCGGCCGCGGGTGGTGAGACCGCTGAGGGCGGCCCGCAGGCCGCCCCTGCCGTCCTCGGCCCGCGGGCCGTCGTGGTCGTCGGCCCGCTGCCCCCGGGGTGCGGCGGGGGTCGCCATCACAGCCGCCGGCCGCCGGTCTGCCGGCCGTGGAGCGGGCCGGCGGGCGGGGCCGCGGACGGGACGGGGGTCCGCTGGAGGATGTCGAGGACGACCTGCTCGGCGTTCCGCCGGTTGAGCTGGGCCTGCGCGGTGGGCAGCAGCCGGTGCGCGAGCACCGGCACGGCCAGCGCCTGGAGGTCGTCCGGCAGCACGTACTCGCGGCCGGCGAGGGCGGCGGAGGCGCGGGCGGCCCGCAGCAGGTGGAGCGTGGCGCGCGGGGAGGCGCCGAGCCGCAGGTCCGGGTGGTTGCGGGTGGCGGCGACGACATCGACCGCGTACCGCCGGACGGCGTCGGCGACGTGCACCGAGCGGACCGCCTCGATCAGCTTGAGGATGTCGTGGGCGTGGGCGACCGGCTGGAGGTCGTCCAGCGGATTGACCGCCCCGTGCACGTCGAGCATCTGGAACTCGGCCTCGGCGCTCGGGTAGCCGATGGAGACGCGGGCCATGAAGCGGTCGCGCTGCGCCTCGGGCAGCGGGTAGGTGCCCTCCATCTCCACCGGGTTCTGGGTGGCCACCACCATGAACGGGCTGGGCAGCTCGTAGGTCTGCCCGTCGATGGTGACCTGGCGCTCCTCCATGGACTCCAGGAGCGCGGACTGCGTCTTGGGCGAGGCGCGGTTGATCTCGTCGCCGATGACGATCTGGGCGAAGATCGCGCCCGGCTTGAACTCGAACTCCCGTCGCTGCTGGTCGAAGATCGACACGCCGGTGACGTCCGACGGCAACAGGTCGGGGGTGAACTGGATGCGGCGCACCGAGCAGTCGATGGACTTCGCCAGTGTCTTGGCGAGCATGGTCTTGCCGACGCCGGGTACGTCCTCGATGAGGAGGTGCCCTTCCGCGAGCAGCACCGTCAGCGCGAGACGTACGACCTCGGGCTTGCCCTCGATCACGCTCTCCACCGATCCGCGGACGCGCTCCGCGGTGGTGGTCAAGTCTGTGAGGCTCGCTCGGTCGTCATAGGTCGTCACCCCGGCCCTCCTCGGCCTTGCAGGAACACGGACACCTGCCCCCGTCGGGATGGTCGGGGGGTGTCACATGGGCATTCTTGTGGGGATTGCCGGGCCGTGTCACTCGACTGTGGACAACCGCGAGGGAATTGCCTCGGTTTGTCATCTTTCGCGGCGACGAAAGGTGTGCTGGGGCGGGTGCCGGAACCATTCTCCACAGGTGCGGAAACCCTCGACCGCGCAGGTCGGCGGCCCGCGGGCCGTGATCGCCGGGCGCCTCCGAACAGGTGAAGCACCCGGAATGTCCGCCCCCGCCTCCGGCGCCGCGCGGCGCGCCAGCCGGTTGATTGACCGGCCCCGTCCGTGGACTAGAGTGACGCGGAGTCCATGGAGACAATCGAGCGATTTGAAGCGGTTTCTCCCCCGTGTGCGCGGCGGTACCCACAGCTCGCCCCTCCCGCTCGCCGGTCGGCCGACGCGCCCCTCCGGCGCCGACGACCGCGTCCGACCCCCGAGCGGGCGGGAGCCCGGCCCTCCGTACCCCCGTGTCCGTTCTGAGAGGGTGCGTTGAGCAACGACCGACACGTCCCGGTGATGCTCCAGCGGTGCCTGGACATGTTGGCCCCTGCCCTCCAGAACCCCGGTGCGGTCGTCGTCGACTGCACCCTGGGCCTCGGCGGACACAGTGAGGCCCTGCTCCGCGCCTTCCCCGAGGCCCGGCTCGTCGCCCTCGACCGCGACAAGGAGGCGCTGCGCCTCTCCGGCGAGCGGCTCGCCTCCTACGGGGACCGCGCCACCCTCGTCCACGCCGTCTACGACGAGCTGCCCGAGGTCCTCGACCGGCTCGGCATCGACAAGGCCGACGGCGTCCTCTTCGACCTCGGCGTCTCCTCCATGCAGCTGGACGAGGCCGACCGCGGCTTCGCCTACGCCCAGGACGCCCCGCTCGACATGCGCATGGACCAGACGACCGGCATGAGCGCCGCCGAGGTCCTCAACACCTACCCGGCCGGCGAACTCGTCCGCATCCTGCGCGCGTACGGCGAGGAGAAGCAGGCCAAGCGGATCGTCTCCGCCGTCGTCCGCGAGCGCGACAAGGAGCCGTTCACCAACAGCGCCCGGCTCGTCGAGCTCATCCGCGACGCCCTCCCGCAGGCCGCCAAGCGCACCGGCGGCAACCCCGCCAAGCGCACCTTCCAGGCCCTGCGCATCGAGGTCAACGGCGAGTTGAGCGTCCTGGAGCGGGCCATCCCGGCCGCCGTGAAGGCCCTCGCCGTCGGCGGTCGCGTCGCCGTCCTCTCGTACCACTCCCTGGAGGACCGGCTCGTCAAGCAGGTCTTCGCGGCCGGCGCGGCCACCACGGCCCCGCCCGGCCTCCCGGTCGTCCCCGAGAAGTACCAGCCCCGCCTCAAGCTCCTCACGCGCGGCGCCGAACTCCCCACCGAGGAGGAGGTCGCCGAGAACCGCCGGGCCGCCCCCGCCCGGCTCCGGGGCGTCGAGCGCATCCGGGAGGACGTGCTGTGAGCGGGGCGAGGGGGCCCCTCAAAGGCCGGGCCGCGCGGCTCGGACGGCTGATGCCGTCCGGACCCAGCTCGGCCGCCCGCACCCCCTTCGTCCTGCTGGTCGTCCTCCTCCTCGGCGGCGGCCTCATCACCCTGCTGCTGCTGAACTCCGCCCTCAACCAGGGCTCCTTCGAGCTGCGCGAGCTCAAGGACCGCACCACCGAGCTCACCGACGAAGAGCAGGCCCTCCAGCGGGACGTCGACGCCAACGCCGCCCCCGACGCCCTGGAGCGCCGCGCCCGCGAGCTCGGCATGGTCCCCGGCGGCAGCCCGGCCTTCCTCGGCCCCGACGGCAAGGTGCTCGGCGAGCCCATCGTCGCCGCCTCCCCGAAGCCCTCCCGCACGCCCTCGCGCGCCCCGGGCCGCACCGGCGACCCCGACCCCTCCCGTACGGGGGAGGGCGCCGCCCCCGAGTCCACCCCCACCGGAACCGCCCCCGCCGCCCCGACGACCTCCGGCAGGTGACCGAGCAGTGCCCCAGGAGCCCCCGCGCCGCCGCGTCCCCGGCCCCGCCCGGCCCGCCCGCCCCCGCTCCTCCTCCGGAGGAGGAGCCGGAGCCGCGGACCGCGCCGCCAGGGCCGGTTCGGGATCCAGGCCCGGTGCCGGCGCCCGCGGCCCCCGGCCCGCCCCGCGCCCGGCCGCCCGTCGCCCCGCCGCCCGGCCGCCCGCCCGCAAGCCCCGCACCATCAAGCTCGGCAGCCCCAGGCCCCGGCTGCGCCTGATCTCCGTCGGCCTCACCCTCGTCATGCTCGCCTTCGTGGTGCGGCTGCTCCAGGTCCAGGCCGTCGACGCCAGCGCCTACGCGGCCAAGGCGGACAAGTACCGCTTCCAGGAGTACACGCTCTCGGCCGAGCGCGGCGAGATCACCGACCGCAACGGCATCGCCCTGGCCGCCAGTGTCGACGCCTACGACATCACCGCGGACCCCAAGCTCTTCACCCCCGAGGAGTCCGGGCTCCGCGACGCGCCCGAGCAGGCCGCGGCCCTCCTCGCCCCGATCCTGGGCAAGGAACCGGCGGAACTCGCGAAGAAGCTCCGCACCCCCGACTCCCGCTACACCCTGCTCGCCCGCAAGCAGACCCCGCAGGTCTGGAACCAGATCAAGGACCTCAGGAAGGTCTACGCGCAGAAGGCCCAGGAGCCCGGCGGCACCCGGGTCAACCTGCTCGGCGGCGTCCTCAGCGAGCCCAGCACCAAGCGGGTCTACCCGAACGGCGACCTCGGCGCCGGAATACTGGGACACGTCAACGCCGAGGGCCGCGGCGCCGGCGGCATCGAGTCCCTGCTCGACCCCGAACTCGCCGGCCGGGACGGCAAGATCCGCTTCACTGCCTCCGGCGGCCGCCAGGTCCCCACCGCCGGCTCCCAGGGCACCCCCGCCGTCCCCGGCTCCGACATCGAGCTCACCATCGACCGGGACATCCAGTGGGCCGCCCAGCAAGCCATCGCCGAGCAGGTCCGCAAGTCCAAGGCCGACCGCGGCTACGTCATCGTCCAGGACACCCGCACCGGCGAGATCCTGGCCATGGCCAACGCCCCCGGCTTCGACCCCAACGACCTCTCCGCGGCCAACGCCGCCAGCATGGGCAACGCCGCCCTCCAGGACGCCTACGAGCCCGGCTCCACCAGCAAGGTCATGTCCATGGCCGCCGTCCTGGAGGAGGGCAAGGCCGCCCCCGACACCCACGTCACCGTCCCCAACCGGCTCCACCGCGGCGACCGGCTCTTCAAGGACGACATCGACCACCCGACCTGGTACCTGACGCTCAACGGCGTCCTCGCCAAGTCCAGCAACATCGGCACCATCCTCGCCACCGGCCAGCTCGGCAAGGACCAGGCCGAGTCCAACCGCGTCCTCGACGGCTACCTCCGCCGCTTCGGCATCGGCAGCCCCACCGGCCTCGGCTTCCCCGGCGAGACCGCGGGCATCCTCGCCAAGCCCGAGGACTGGTCCACCTCCCAGCAGTACACGATCCCCTTCGGCCAGGGCCTCTCCGTCAACGCCCTCCAGGCCGCCTCGGTCTACTCGACCATCGCCAACGGAGGCGTACGGATCGAACCCACCCTCGTCCGCGGCACCAAGGGCCCCGACGGGCGCTTCACCGCCGCCGACAAGCCCGCCGAGAGCCGGGTCGTCAGCGAGCAGACCGCCAAGACCCTCGCCAGGATGCTGGAATCCGTCGTCGAGGACCGGGAGGGCACCGGCACCAAGGCCGCCATCCCCGGCTACCGCGTCGCCGGAAAGACCGGCACCGCCAACCGCGTCGACCCCGAACTCGGCCGCTACAAGGGCTACACCGCCTCCTTCGCCGGCTTCGCCCCCGCCGACCAGCCCCGCGTCACCGTCTACTGCGCCATCCAGAACCCCACCAAGGGCAGCTACTTCGGCGGCCAGATCTGCGGACCCATCTACAAGAAGGTCATGGAGTTCGCCCTCAAGAGCCTCCACGTGGCCCCCACCGGCAGCGCGTCACCCCGCCTGCCGGTCACCTTCGAACCCACCCCGTGACCCCCGGGAGCACCACCAGTGACGACGATCACCCCCCACTCCGGGAACCGCGCATCGGACTCCGGCGACGCCCCCGGCTCGTTTGGTCCCCCCCAGGGTGCGCCCGGTACGCTCACCGCCGTGCCACACGCTGATCAGTCCCGAACCTCCCCGCCCCGCCCGGAGCGGGCCCGCCCCACACCCCTGGGCGAGCTCGCGGCACGGCTGGGCACCGAGCTCCCCGACGCCGCACAGGGCGTCCAGGTCTCGGGCATCACCCACGACTCCCGGGCGGTACGCCCCGGGGACGTGTACGCGGCCCTGCCCGGCGCCCGCCTGCACGGCGCCGACTTCGTCGCCCAGGCCGCCGGCCTCGGCGCCGCCGCGGTCCTCACCGACCCGACGGGCGCCGACCGCGCCGCCGCGACCGGCCTGCCGGTCCTCGTCGCCGAGGACCCGCGCGGCCGGATGGGCGAACTCGCCGCCGAGATCTACGGCCGCCCGGGCGCGGACCTCCTCCAGATCGGCATCACCGGTACCTCCGGCAAGACCACCACCGCCTACCTCGTCGAGGGCGGACTGCGCGGCGCCGGGCGACACACCGGCCTCGTCGGCACCGTCGAGATGCGGATCGGCGACGAACGCATCAAGTCGGAGCGCACCACCCCCGAGGCCACCGACCTCCAGGCCCTCTTCGCCGTCATGCGTGAGCGGGGCGTCGAGGCCGTCGCCATGGAGGTCTCCAGCCACGCCCTCGTGCTCGGCCGGGTCGACGGCTGCGTCTTCGACGTCGCCGTCTTCAACAACCTCAGCCCGGAGCACATGGAGTTCCACTCCGACATGGAGGACTACTTCCGGGCCAAGGCCATGCTCTTCACCCCCGAGCGCAGCCGGATCGGCGTCGTGAACGCCGACGACGAGTACGGCCGCCGGCTCGTGAAGGAGGCGGCCGTCCCGGTCGTCACCTTCTCCGCGGAGGGCCGCGCCGACGCCGACTGGCGCGCCGAGGACGTCGTCCTGGGCGCCGCCGACTCCACCTTCACGGCCGTCGGCCCCGAGGGCGTGCGGATCCCCGCCACCGCCCCGCTGCCCGGCCCCTTCAACGTCGCCAACACCCTCGCCGCCATCGCGACCCTCGCCACCGCCGGGCTCGACCCGCGGACCGCCGCCGACGGCGTCGCCGCCGTCCCCGGCGTCCCCGGCCGCCTGGAGCGCGTCGACGCCGGCCAGCCGTACCTCGCCGTCGTCGACTACGCCCACAAGACCGACGCCGTCGAATCGGTCCTGCGCTCGCTCCGCGAGGTCACCGAGGGCCGGCTGCACGTCGTCATCGGCTGCGGCGGCGACCGGGACACCACCAAACGGGGCCCGATGGGCGCCGCCGCGGCCCGGCTCGCCGACACCGCCGTACTCACCTCCGACAACCCCCGCTCCGAGGACCCGCTCGCGATCCTCACCGCCATGCTCGCGGGCGCCTCCGAGGTGCCCGCCGCGGAGCGCGGAGACGTCCTGGTCGAACCCGACCGGGCCGCCGCCGTCGCCGCGGCCGTCGCCCGCGCCAGGCCGGGCGACACCGTCCTGGTCGCCGGCAAGGGCCACGAGCAGGGCCAGGAGATCGCCGGGCAGGTCCGTCCCTTCGACGACCGCCTGGTCCTCCGCGAAGCGATCGAACACCGTCACCAGAACAGTCAGGGATGAAGCAGTGATCGCCCTCTCCCTCGCCGAGATCGCCGAAATCGTCGGCGGGCAGGCGCACGACATACCGGATCCGGGTGCCCGGATCACCGGGCCCGTCGTCATCGACTCCCGCGAGGTGAGGCCCGGCAGCCTCTTCGCCGCCTTCGCCGGGGAGCGCGTCGACGGCCACGACTACGCGGAACGCGCCGTCGCGGCGGGTGCGGCGGCGGTGCTCGCCGTCCGCCCCCTCGGCGTCCCCGCGATCGTCGTGGACGACGTGCAGAGCGCGCTGGGCGCCCTCGCCCGCACGGTCGTCGAGCGGCTCGGCACCGATGTCGTCGCCCTCACCGGCTCGGCCGGCAAGACCTCCACCAAGGACCTGATCGCCCAGGTCCTCGACCGCCACGCGCCCACCGTCTGGACGCCCGGCTCCCTCAACAACGAGATCGGCCTGCCGCTCACCGCGCTCAGGGCGACCGAGGAGACCCGGCACCTCGTCCTGGAGATGGGCGCCCGCGGCATCGGCCACATCCGCTACCTGACCGGGCTCACCCCGCCCCGGATCGGGCTCGTCCTCAACGTGGGCTCCGCCCACATCGGCGAGTTCGGCGGACGCGAGCAGATCGCCGTGGCCAAGGGCGAGCTGGTCGAGTCCCTGCCGTCCGCCGAGGAGGGCGGTGTGGCGGTCCTCAACGCCGACGACCCGCTCGTCCGCGCGATGGCGAGCCGCACCAAGGCCCGCGTGACCCTCTTCGGAGAAGCGGACGAAGCGGCCGTACGCGCCGAGAACGTCCACCTCACCGACGTCGGCCGCCCCTCTTTCACGCTTCACACACCCACCGGGTGCAGCGACGTGACCTTGCGCCTGTACGGTGAGCACCACGTGTCGAACGCGCTCGCAGCGGCCGCCGTCGCGCACGAGCTGGGCATGCCTGTCCAGGAGATCGCCACCGCGCTCTCCGAGGCCGGCTCCCTGTCGCGCTGGCGCATGGAGGTCACCGAGCGTCCGGACGGCGTGACGATCGTCAACGACGCCTACAACGCGAACCCCGAGTCCATGCGAGCCGCCCTGCGCGCGCTCGCGGCCATGGGTCGGGCCGGACAGGCCCGCGGGGCCCGTACGTGGGCGGTGCTCGGCAGGATGGCCGAGCTCGGTGACGCGTCGCTCGCCGAGCACGACGCGGTCGGACGGCTCGCCGTCCGACTCAACGTCAGCAAGCTCGTCGCGGTCGGGGACAGGGAAGCGTCCTGGCTGCAACTGGGCGCCTATAACGAGGGTTCGTGGGGTGAGGAGTCGGTGCACGTGTCCGACGCGCAGGCGGCTGTCGACCTGTTGCGCAGGGAACTGCGCCCGGGGGACGTGGTCCTGGTGAAGGCCTCCCGGTCGGTCGGTCTCGAGCAGGTCGCCCTGGCGCTGCTCGACGCTGAGGGCGAGGTATCGGGCCGATGAGGCAGATCCTCTTCGCGGGGGCCATCGGCCTCTTCCTGACCCTGATCGGTACCCCGCTGCTCATCAAGCTGCTCGCCCGCAAGGGCTACGGGCAGTTCATCCGTGACGACGGCCCGCGCGGCCACGCCGGGAAGAAGGGCACGCCCACCATGGGCGGCATCTCCTTCATCCTGGCGACGCTCATCGCGTACGCGCTGGCCAAGGTCATCACCGGCGAGCCCATCTCGTACTCCGGCGTGCTGGTGCTGTTCCTGATGGCCGGCATGGGCCTGGTCGGCTTCCTCGACGACTACATCAAGATCGTCAAGCAGCGTTCGCTGGGCCTGCGGGCCAAGGCGAAGATGGCCGGCCAGCTCATCGTCGGCATCGCCTTCGCGGTGCTCTCGCTCCAGTTCGCGGACCTGCGCGGGCTCACCCCCGCCTCCACGAAGCTCTCCTTCATCACCGACTTCGGCTGGTCGATCGGCCCCGTCCTCTTCGTGGTCTGGGCGCTCTTCATGATCCTGGCCATGTCCAACGGCGTGAACCTGACGGACGGTCTGGACGGCCTGGCCACCGGCGCCTCCGTGATGGTCTTCGGCGCCTACACCTTCATCGGGCTGTGGCAGTTCCAGGAGTCCTGCGCCAACGCGCTGACCCTCACCAACCCCAGCGCGTGCTTCGAGGTCCGCGACCCGCTCGACCTCGCGGTCGTGGCCTCCGCGCTGATGGGAGCCTGTTTCGGCTTCCTCTGGTGGAACACCTCGCCCGCCAAGATCTTCATGGGTGACACCGGCTCCCTCGCCCTCGGCGGCGCACTCGCCGGTCTCGCCATCTGCTCCCGCACGGAGCTGCTGCTCGCGCTGCTCGGCGGCCTGTTCGTGCTGATCACGATGTCCGTGGTCATCCAGGTCGGCTCGTTCAAGATGACCGGCAAGCGCGTCTTCCGGATGGCCCCCCTCCAGCACCACTTCGAACTCAAGGGGTGGTCCGAGGTCCTGGTCGTCGTCCGGTTCTGGATCATCCAGGGCATGTGCGTCATCGTGGGCCTGGGCCTCTTCTACGCGGGATGGGCAGCCGACAAGTGAGCGAAGAGCTGGACTGGCAGGGCAAGCGGGTCACGGTCGCGGGGCTCGGGGTGTCCGGCATCCCGGCCGCCCGGGCCCTGGCCGCCCGCGGGGCCGTGGTGACCGTCGTCAACGACGGCGACGACGAGCGCTCCCGGACGCAGGCCGCCGCACTGGAGGCGGAGGGGATCACCGTCCGCCTCGGCGACGGCGCGACCCTGCCGGCCGGCACCGAGCTGGTCGTCACCACCCCCGGCTGGCAGCCGGACAAGCCGCTCTTCACGGCCGCCGCCGAGGCGGGCGTGGAGATCTGGGGCGACGTCGAGCTGGCCTGGCGGCTGAGGGGCCCGGACGCCGCCCCGTGGCTGGCGATCACCGGCACCAACGGCAAGACCACCACGACCCGGATGCTCGCCTCCATCCTGGAGGCGGCCGGGCTGCGGACCGCCGCCGTCGGCAACATCGGCGTCTCGCTCCTCGACGCCGTCCTCGGCGACGAGCCGTACGACGTCCTCGCCGTGGAGCTCTCCAGCTACCAGCTGCACTGGGCGCCCTCCGTGCGCGCCCACTCGGCCGCCGTGCTCAACCTGGCGCCCGACCACCTCGACTGGCACGGCTCGATGGAGTCGTACGCCGCCGACAAGGGCCGGATCTACGAGGGCAACCGGATCGCCTGCGTGTACAACGTCGCCGACCCGGCCACCGAGGACCTGGTCCGCGAGGCCGACGTCGAGGAGGGCTGCCGGGCCATCGGCTTCACCCTCGGCACCCCCGGCCCCTCCCAGCTCGGTGTCGTCGAGGGCATCCTCGTCGACCGCGCCTTCGTCGAGAACCGGCAGAAGAACGCGCAGGAGCTGGCCGAGGTCGCCGACGTGCGGCCGCCGGCCCCGCACAACATCGCCAACGCGCTCGCCGCGGCCGCCCTCGCCCGCGCCTTCGGCGTCGACGCGAAGGCCGTACGGGACGGGCTGCGGGCCTTCCGCCCCGACCCGCACCGGATCGAACTGGTCGAGGAGGTCGGGGGCGTGACGTACGTCGACGACTCCAAGGCCACCAACACCCACGCCGCCGAAGCCTCGTTGGCCGCCTACGACCCGATCGTCTGGATCGCCGGCGGCCTCGCCAAGGGCGCCACCTTCGACGAGCTGGTGGAGAAGTCCGCGAAGCGGCTCCGCGGGGTCGTCCTGATCGGCGCGGACCGCGCGCTGATCCGGGAAGCCCTGGCGCGACACGCCCCGGAGGTCCCGGTGGTGGACCTCGACCGGACCGACACTGGGGCGATGTCCGAGGCGGTCCGTGAGGCGGCCCGGCTGGCCCGCCCGGGGGACACCGTCCTGCTGGCCCCGGCCTGCGCCTCGATGGACATGTTCACCAACTACAACAAGCGGGGCGAGGCGTTCGCGGACGCGGTCCGCGCCCTCGCCGCCACCGGGGACGCCTGACCCGACCACTGCGAAGGGTCCGGCCGTACCGGGCCTGACCGGAGGGGGCAGCGACCATGCCGAGCAAGATCGCCGGGACACGCGGGCCCTCCGCCCGACCGGGCGGAGGGCGAGTACCGGCGACCCCGCAGGGCGCGCGCGGCGGAGGCGTGCGCGGGCTCTTCACCCGGGCGCGAAAGGCCTGGGACCGGCCGCTCACGGCGTACTACGTGATCATCGGCGCGGGGCTGCTCATCACCACGCTCGGCCTGGTGATGGTCTATTCGGCCTCGATGATCACGGCGCTCCGCTACGAGCTGGTGCCGTCGTACTTCTTCCGGAAGCAGTTCTTCGCCGCCCTCCTGGGCACCGGGCTGCTGCTGGTCGCCTCGCGGATGCCGGTGAAGCTGCACCGGGCGCTCGCGTACCCGATCCTGGTCGGCGCCGTCTTCCTCATGGTGCTCGTCCAGATCCCGGGGATAGGGCACAACATCGGCGGCAACCAGAACTGGATCTCGCTGGGCGGCCCCTTCATGCTCCAGCCCAGCGAGTTCGGCAAGCTGGGGCTGATCCTGTGGGGAGCCGACCTGCTCGCCCGCAAGCAGGACACGAAGCTGCTCGCCCAGTGGAAGCACATGCTGGTGCCGCTGGTCCCGGTGGCCTTCATGCTGCTCGGGCTCATCATGCTCGGCGGGGACATGGGCACCGCGATCATCCTCGCGGCGATCCTCTTCGGCCTGCTGTGGACGGCCGGCGCCCCCACCCGGCTCTTCGTCGGGGTGCTCGCCGTGGCCGGCGCCCTCGGGACGCTGCTCATCAGGACGAGCCCGCACCGGCTGGACCGCTTCCAGTGCATCGGCGCCACCGATCCGGGCGGCGAGGGGGCCCCGTGCCTCCAGGCCGCGCACGGAATCTATGCTCTGGCATCGGGCGGATGGTTCGGTTCCGGGCTCGGCGCGAGTGTGGAAAAATGGGGCCAACTGCCCGAAGCCCACACCGACTTCATCTTCGCGGTGGCCGGTGAGGAACTGGGCCTCGCGGGGACGCTGTCGGTACTCGCCCTGTTCGCGGCCCTAGGCTATGCGGGTATCCGCGTGGCCGGACGCACGGAGGACCCCTTCGTTCGATTCGCCGCGGGAGGCGTGACCACCTGGATCACGGCCCAGGCCGTGGTCAACATCGGTGCGGTGCTCGGTCTGCTGCCGATCGCCGGTGTCCCGCTCCCGCTGTTCTCGTACGGGGGGTCGGCCCTGCTGCCGACCATGTTCGCCGTCGGGCTCCTGATCGCCTTCGCGCGACAGGAACCCGCCGCGAAAGCGGCCCTGGCCATGCGCCGCCCCGGCTGGGGCAAGCGGGCCGGGGTGAGATGGAAGTCGATGCGACGGCGCGTCAAGAAGCGCCCGTCCGGAGAGCGGTGAATTTCGGTGCATGTCGTACTCGCCGGCGGGGGGACCGCCGGTCACATCGAGCCGGCGCTCGCCCTCGCGGACGCCCTGCGCAGGCAGGACCCCAGCGTGGGCATCACGGCGCTGGGCACGGAGAAGGGCCTGGAGACCCGGCTCGTGCCCGAGCGCGGCTACGAGCTGGCGCTCATCCCCGCCGTACCGCTGCCGCGCAAGCCCACCCCCGAGCTGATCACCGTCCCCGGACGCCTGCGCGGCACCATCAAGGCCGCCGAGCAGATCCTGGAGCGGACCAAGGCGGACTGCGTGGTCGGCTTCGGCGGTTACGTGGCGCTCCCCGGCTATCTGGCCGCCAAGCGGCTCGGTGTGCCGATCGTGGTCCACGAGGCCAACGCGCGACCCGGTCTGGCCAACAAGATCGGTTCCCGGTACGCGGCCGGCGTCGCCGTCGCCACCCCGGACTCCAAGCTCCGCAACGCCCGTTACATCGGCATCCCGCTGCGGCACACCATCGCCACCCTCGACCGGGCCCGGGTCAGGCCCGAGGCGCGCGCAGCCTTCGGCCTCGACCCCAACCTGCCCACGCTGCTGGTCTCCGGCGGCTCCCAGGGCGCGCGCCGGCTCAACGAGGTCGTCCAGCAGGTCGCCCCGGTGCTCCAGCGCTCCGGCATCCAGATCCTGCACGCGGTCGGCCCGAAGAACGAACTGCCGCGCGTGGACAACATGCCCGGAATGCCGCCGTACGTGCCGGTACCGTACGTGGACCGGATGGATCTGGCGTACGCCGCGGCCGACATGATGCTCTGCCGCGCGGGCGCCATGACCGTCGCGGAGCTCTCCGCCGTCGGACTGCCCGCCGCCTACGTCCCGCTGCCCATCGGCAACGGCGAACAGCGGCTCAACGCACAGCCGGTGGTCAAGGCCGGCGGCGGACTCCTCGTCGACGACGCGGAGCTGTCGCCGCAGTGGGTGCAGGGCAACGTCCTGCCTGTACTGGCCGATCCGCACCGGCTGTACGAGATGTCCCGCGCCGCCTCCGAGTTCGGCCGCCGGGACGCCGACGACCTGCTCGTCGGCATGGTGTACGAGGCGATCGCCGCCCGCCGACAGGCGTAGCGGGGGACCGAGGGAAGAGGCGCGCGTGGCAGCCGGACCGACGACCGCGGAGCAGAGCGGCACCGGGAAGCGACAGGGACCCTCGGACCGCCGGCCCCGGCCGGAAGGCGCGGCCGGACGCCTCCGGCCGACCGGCCTCAAGCTCGCCCTGGCCGCCGCCGGCCTGCTCCTGCTCGCCGGCGGCACGGTCTGGGCCCTCTACGGCTCGACCTGGTTCCGTGTGGAACGTGTGAAGACTTCGGGCACGGCGGTGCTCTCCGCGGCCGAGGTCGAGGCCGTCGCCGCCGTCCCGGTCGGCGCCCCGCTGCCCACCGTCGACATCGACGCCATCGAGGCGCGCCTCCGGGAGGAACTGCCCCGGATCGCCTCGGTCGACGTATTCCGGTCCTGGCCGCACGGAATCGGGATCGAAGTGACCGAACGGAAACCCGTGCTCCTTCTGGAGAAGAACGGATCTTTCACCGAAGTGGACTCGACGGCCGTCCCGTTCGCGACCGTCACCACCCCGACCCGCGGAGTGCCCCGGCTCGTCCTCGACGCGACCGCTTCGCCCAGCCTGCGACGCTTCGACGCGGACCGCCTGCTGGGCGAGGCGGTGCGCGTTCGGGGTGAACTCCCGGACGCGATCGCGAAGGACACTCGTGTCGTGCGCCTCTCCTCGTACGACTCCGTCACTCTGGAGCTGACCCGGGATCGCACCGTCTTCTGGGGCAGTGCCGAACACGGGCCCGCGAAGGCCCGGGTGCTCACCGCCCTGATGAAGGCGACCCCCAAAGCGGGGCACTTCGACGTAAGTGCCCCCAGCGCGCCCGCCTCGTCGGGGAGTTGACGCGCATCTGCGCTGGCCAGCACCCTGGTTGGCCAGCGCTACGGGTGATCACATAGGGTGAAAAGAAAAACGGGAGGTTCGGCGTGTTCGTTGAACGCGCGCCGCTAGTCGACTTAGTGTCCTGTTCGGAAGAGTCCAGAGAACAGGGACACTGGTAACCCTAAACTTCAACGTTAGGGTTGGGGTCGGCGCACGGACCACCCCATCGGCATCCGTCGTCGCGGCGCGCCAACCACCGCGCTACGACGACACGTAACTCGAGGCGAGAGGCCTTCGACGTGGCAGCACCGCAGAACTACCTCGCAGTCATCAAGGTCATCGGTGTCGGCGGCGGTGGTGTCAATGCCATCAACCGAATGATCGAGGTCGGTCTCAAGGGCGTCGAGTTCATCGCCATCAACACCGACGCACAGGCACTGTTGATGAGCGACGCCGACGTCAAGCTCGACGTCGGCCGTGAACTGACCCGCGGCCTCGGGGCCGGGGCCAACCCTGCCGTCGGCCGCAAGGCGGCCGAGGACCACCGCGAGGAGATCGAGGAGGTCCTCAAGGGGGCCGACATGGTCTTCGTCACCGCCGGCGAGGGCGGCGGCACCGGCACCGGCGGCGCGCCCGTCGTCGCCAACATCGCCCGCTCGCTCGGCGCCCTCACGATCGGCGTGGTCACCCGCCCGTTCACCTTCGAGGGCCGGCGGCGCGCCAACCAGGCGGAGGACGGCATCGCCGAGCTCCGCGAAGAGGTCGACACCCTCATCGTCATCCCGAACGACCGCCTGCTGTCCATCTCGGACCGCCAGGTCTCGGTCCTCGACGCCTTCAAGTCGGCGGACCAGGTCCTGCTCAGCGGCGTCCAGGGCATCACCGACCTCATCACCACCCCGGGCCTGATCAACCTCGACTTCGCCGACGTCAAGTCGGTCATGTCCGAGGCGGGTTCCGCGCTCATGGGCATCGGCTCCGCCCGCGGCGACGACCGCGCGGTCGCCGCCGCCGAGATGGCGATCTCCTCGCCGCTCCTGGAGGCGTCCATCGACGGCGCCCGCGGTGTGCTCCTCTCCATCTCCGGCGGCAGCGACCTCGGTCTCTTCGAGATCAACGAGGCCGCCCAGCTGGTCAGTGAGGCCGCCCACCCGGAGGCCAACATCATCTTCGGCGCCGTCATCGACGACGCCCTCGGCGACGAGGTCAGGGTCACCGTCATCGCGGCCGGCTTCGACGGCGG
Organism: Streptomyces sp. NPDC014861; assembly: GCF_043081625.1. NCBI lineage: Bacteria > Bacillati > Actinomycetota > Actinomycetes > Kitasatosporales > Streptomycetaceae > Streptomyces > Streptomyces sp. NPDC014861. Next base: position 297,141 of record NZ_JBIBWV010000004.1, on the reverse strand, counting down.
TCAGCCGCCCGCCCGCCGGGACAACATCATCGGTTCGGTCTCGGCCAAGCGCGAGGAGCCGGCCCCGGCCCCCCGCGCCGCCGAGCCCTCCCGCCCGCTCGGCGGCCTCGGCACGGTGACGCCCCGCGAGGAGCCCGTCGCCGCCCCGGTCGAGCCGGCCCCGGCCGTCGGCGAGACCCCGCTGCCGCCCGCCCCGCCGGTGGTCCCGCCGGCCCGCCCGTACGCGGACAGCCCCGCCGAGGAGCTGGACGTGCCGGACTTCCTGAAGTGATAGGGCACCGCTTCGCCACGAACGGCGCGCACTTCGCCTTCACCGACAGGTGGGGCGGGGTGAGCGCCGTTCCGTACGAGGAGCTCAACCTCGGCGGCGCCGTCGGCGACGACCCGGAGGCCGTCCGCGCCAACCGGGCCCGCGCCGCCGCCGGACTGGGGCTCGACCCCGGCCTCGTCGTCTGGATGAACCAGGTCCACGGCGCCGGGGTCGCCGTGGTCGACGGCCCCTGGGACGGCGGTGACGCCGTCCCCGCCGTCGACGCGATCGTCACCACCCGCCAAGGACTCGGCCTCGCCGTCCTCACCGCGGACTGCGTCCCCGTCCTCCTCGCCGACCCGGTCGCCGGCGTCGTCGCCGCCGCCCACGCCGGACGGCCCGGCATGCTTGCCGGGGTCGTCCCCGCGGCCGTCGCGGCGATGGCCGGGCTGGGCGCCGAGCCCGGCCGGATCACCGCCCGCACCGGACCCGCCGTCTGCGGACGCTGCTACGAGGTCCCCGAGGCGATGCGCGCCGAGGTCGCCGCCGTCGAACCCGACGCGTACGCCGAGACCTCCTGGGGCACTCCCGCCGTCGACGTCGCCGCCGGCGTCCGGGCCCAGCTGGCCCGGCTCGGGGTGACCGACGTCGAGGACGCCGGGGTCTGCACCCTGGAGTCCCCGGACCACTACTCGTACCGACGCGACCGCACCACAGGGCGACTCGCGGGATATGTCTGGTTGGGCAGGTAAGAGGCATGACGGACCGTAAGGCCGAACTCGCGGAGAACCTCGCGCGGGTGGAGGAGCGGATCGCGGCCGCCTGCGCCGCCGCCGGCCGCCCCCGCGAGGACGTGACCCTCATCGTGGTCACCAAGACCTACCCGGCGAGCGACGTGCGGATCCTGCATGGACTCGGGGTGCGCGACGTGGCGGAGAACCGCGACCAGGACGCCGCGCCCAAGGCGGCCGCCTGCGCCGACCTCGATCTCACCTGGCACTTCGTCGGTCAGTTGCAGACCAACAAGGTCAGATCCGTGGTGGGTTATGCCGATGTGGTGCAGTCTGTCGACCGCCTCAAGCTCGTCTCCTCCCTCTCCGCGGCCGCGGAGAGGGACGGACGCGGACTCGGCTGCCTGATCCAGGTCGCCCTCGACGCCGAGGCCGGCGGGCGCGGCGACCGGGGCGGCGTGGCGCCGGACGGGATCGAGGAGTTGGCCGCGGCGATCGACGCGGCGCCCGGACTGCGGCTCGACGGCCTGATGACGGTCGCCCCGCTCGTCGGGGCGTACGCCGGTCGGCAACGCGCCGCCTTCGACCGCCTGATGGTTTTGTCGACTGCCCTGCGCGCGACCCGTCCGGCTGCGAACATGGTCTCAGCGGGCATGAGCGCGGACCTCGAGGACGCCATCGCTGCCGGGGCGACACACGTACGCGTCGGTACGGCGGTACTCGGTGTGCGCCCGAAGCTCGGGTAACGTCGCGAAGCAGGTCGGACCACAGCAGAAAATATGGTCATTCCGCGAACGGCGGGGTGGCCCGTGGATCGCGGGCACTTGGTGACGAGGCCGATCCACCACAGAGCGGAGGAATCGGAGCATGGCCGGCGCGATGCGCAAGATGGCGGTCTACCTCGGTCTCGTGGAGGACGATGGGTACGACGGCCGGGGCTTCGACCCCGACGACGACTTCGAACCCGAGCTGGAGCCGGAGCCCGAGCGGGAGCGGCGTCACACCCCTCCGCGCCAGATCGAGCGCGAGGAGCCCGTGCGCGTGGTGCAGCAGCCCCCCGCCCCCCGGGAACCTGTCGCTCACTCTGTCCCGGTACTCGCCGAAAGTGGACGTCCGGCCCGAATTGCCCCCGTGGCATCCATCACACCCGAACGCCCGAGCCTGGAGAAGAACGCACCGGTGATCATGCCCAAGGTCGTGTCCGAGCGGGAGCCGTACCGCATCACCACGCTCCACCCCCGGACCTACAACGAGGCCCGTACCATCGGGGAACACTTCCGTGAGGGCACCCCGGTGATCATGAACCTCACGGAGATGGACGACACCGACGCGAAGCGACTTGTCGACTTTGCCGCCGGACTCGTCTTCGGGCTCCATGGCAGCATTGAGCGCGTGACGCAGAAGGTGTTCCTGTTGTCGCCTGCTAACGTCGATGTCACGGCGGAGGACAAGGCCCGGATCGCAGAGGGCGGATTCTTCAACCAGAGCTGAGAAACGAACCGGACGGAACCGGCCGCGAGGGCGGCCGGAGCAAGCTGAGAGCCAGGGGAGAGGGAACCGCGGGATGGGCGTCGCACTACAGGTGGTCTACATCGCGCTGATGTGCTTCCTCGTCTTCCTGATCTTCCGGCTGGTCATGGACTACGTCTTCCAGTTCGCCCGTTCATGGGAACCCGGTAAGGCGATGGTGGTCGTTCTGGAGGCCACCTACACTGTCACCGATCCACCGCTCAAGCTTCTCCGGCGGCTCATCCCGCCGTTGCGTCTCGGGGGCGTGGCACTCGACCTGTCCTTCTTCGTTCTGATGATCATCGTCTACATCCTCATCTCCGTCGTGAACTCCCTCGCGAGGTGAGTGTGGACGATACGGTCCTGCCGACTGCCGACGACTACGTAGAGGTGAAGAAGAGATGCCGCTGACCCCCGAGGACGTGCGGAACAAGCAGTTCACGACCGTCCGCCTTCGAGAAGGCTATGACGAGGACGAGGTCGATGCCTTTCTCGACGAGGTCGAGGCCGAGCTGACCCGCCTGCTCCGCGAGAACGAGGACCTGCGCGCCAAGCTGGCCGCCGCCACGCGCGCGGCCGCGCAGAACCAGCAGCAGGCCATGCGCAAGCCGCCGGAGCCGCAGGACAACCGTCCCGTCGGTCCCGGCGCTCCTGTGCCCGCCGCCATATCCGGTCCGCCGGTCCAGCAGCAGCCGCCGCAGATGGGCCCGCCGCAGCTGCCTTCCGGTGCTCCTCAGCTTCCCGCCGGCCCCATGCAGGGCGGACCCATGGGTCCGGGCCCGATGCAGGGCGGTCCGATGGGTCCCGGCCCGATGCAGGGCGGCCCCATGGGTCACCCGCAGCAGCAGATGCAGCCGCAGCCGCCGCAGCAGCCCGGTGGCGACAGCGCCGCCCGTGTCCTCTCGCTGGCCCAGCAGACCGCCGACCAGGCGATCGCCGAGGCCCGCTCCGAGGCCAACAAGATCGTCGGCGAGGCGCGTTCGCGCGCCGAGGGCCTGGAGCGGGACGCCCGCGCCAAGGCGGACGCTCTGGAGCGGGACGCGCAGGAGAAGCACCGCGTCGCGATGGGCTCCCTGGAGTCCGCCCGCGCCACGCTGGAGCGCAAGGTCGAGGACCTGCGCGGCTTCGAGCGCGAGTACCGGACCCGCCTGAAGTCCTACCTGGAGTCGCAGCTGCGTCAGCTGGAGACCCAGGCGGACGACTCGCTGGCCCCGCCGCGGACCCCGGCCACGGCCTCGCTGCCGCCGGCCCCGTCCATGGCGTCCGCCGGTGCGGGTGCGCCGTCCTACGGCGGCAACGGCCCGATGGGCGGCGGTCCTTCCATGGGCGGCGCGCCGTCCTACGGCGGTCAGCAGCAGATGTCGCCCGCGATGACCCAGCCGATGGCTCCGGTCCGCCCGCAGGCGCCGCAGCCGATGCAGCAGGCGCCCGCGCCGATGCGCGGCTTCCTGATCGACGAGGACGACAACTGAGGCCGCGACTGAGCGTGCGCTGAGCACGTAGCCGTCGGCAGTCGAAGGGCCAGGGCCTGGAGTCACTCCAGCCCCTGGCCCTTCGCCGTGCCCGGGCCCGGCCCACGCTCCACCCGGTACGCGGAAGGGCCCCGCACTCCCTGAGGAGTGCGGGGCCCTTCGTCCGTCGGTCAGGCCTTGCGGAGGTGGAAGACGAGGGCGAGGGGCTCGTCCGTGAAGGCCGGGCCGTAGCCCTCGGAGGGGGCGCCCTCCGCGTACTCCGTCGCCAGGACCTCGTCCGCGATGAGGCCGGCGTGGGCCTGGAGCGCCTCCGCCGTCTCCGGGGAGGTGGAGGTCCAGCGCAGCGCGATGCGGTCGGCGACGTCGAGGCCGCTGTTCTTGCGGGCCTCCTGGATGAGGCGGATCGCGTCCCGGGCGAGACCGGCCTTGCGGAGCTCCGGCGTGATCTCCAGGTCCAGCGCGACCGTCGCGCCGGAGTCGGAGGCGACCGACCAGCCCTCGCGCGGGGTCTCCGTGATGATGATCTCCTCGGGCGTGACGGTGATCGTCTCGCCGTCGACCTCCAGGCTCGCCTCGCCGTCCCGCAGCGCCAGCGCCAGCGCCGCCGCGTCGGCGGCGGCCACGGCCTTGGCGACGTCCTGGACGCCCTTGCCGAAGCGCTTGCCGAGGGCGCGGAAGTTCGCCTTGGCGGTGGTGTCGACCAGCGAGCCGCCGACCTCGGAGAGGGAGGCGAGGGAGGTGACGTTCAGCTCCTCCGTGATCTGGGCCTGGAGTTCGGGCGACAGCGCCGCGAAGCCGGTGGCGGCGACCAGCGCGCGGGAGAGCGGCTGACGGGTCTTCACCCCGGACTCGGCGCGGGTCGCGCGGCCCAGCTCGACCAGCCGGCGGACCAGCGTCATCTGCTCGGAGAGCGTGCCGTCGATCAGCGCCGCGTCGGCCTCCGGCCAGTCGGCGAGGTGGACCGACTCGGGGGCGTCCGGGGTGACCGGGACGACGAGGTCCTGCCAGACCCGCTCGGTGATGAACGGGGTCAGCGGGGCCATCAGGCGGGTGACCGTCTCGACGACCTCGTGCAGGGTCCGCAGGGCCGCCTTGTCGCCCTGCCAGAAGCGGCGGCGGGAGCGGCGCACGTACCAGTTGGAGAGGTCGTCGACGAAGGCGGAGAGGAGCTTGCCGGTGCGCTGGGTGTCGTACGCCTCCATGGCCTCGGTGGCCTCGGCGACGAGCGTGTTCAGCTCGGAGAGCAGCCACCGGTCGAGGACGGAGCGGTCGGCCGGGGCCGGGTCGGCGGCGGACGGCGCCCAGCCGGACGTACGGGCGTACAGGGCCTGGAAGGCGACCGTGTTCCAGTACGTGAGGAGGGTCTTGCGGACGACCTCCTGGATGGTGCCGTGTCCGACGCGGCGGGCCGCCCAGGGCGAGCCGCCGGCCGCCATGAACCAGCGGACGGCGTCGGCGCCGTGCTGGTCCATCAGCGGGATGGGCTGGAGGATGTTGCCGAGGTGCTTGGACATCTTGCGGCCGTCCTCGGCGAGGATGTGGCCGAGGCAGACCACGTTCTCGTACGAGGACTTGTCGAAGACGAGCGTGCCGACGGCCATCAGCGTGTAGAACCAGCCACGGGTCTGGTCGATGGCCTCGGAGATGAACTGGGCCGGGTAGCGGCTCTCGAACAGCTCCTTGTTCTGGTACGGGTAGCCGTACTGCGCGAACGGCATGGAGCCCGAGTCGTACCAGGCGTCGATGACCTCGGGGACGCGGACGGCTTCGAGGGCGCAGCCCTCGGACGGGCACGCGAAGGTGACGTCGTCGATGTAGGGGCGGTGCGGGTCGAGCCCGGACTGGTCGGTGCCGGTGAGCTCGGTGAGCTCGGCGCGGGAGCCGACGCAGGTGAGGTGGCCCTCCTCGCAGCGCCAGATCGGGAGCGGGGTGCCCCAGTAGCGGTTGCGGGAGAGCGCCCAGTCGATGTTGTTGTTCAGCCAGTCGCCGAAGCGGCCGTGCTTGACGGAGTCCGGGAACCAGTTGGTGTTCTCGTTCTCCTGGAGCAGGCGGTCCTTGACGGCGGTGGTGCGGATGTACCAGGACGGCTGCGCGTAGTAGAGCAGGGCCGTGTGGCAGCGCCAGCAGTGCGGGTAGCTGTGCTCGTACGGGACGTGGCGGTAGAGCAGGCCGCGCGCGTCGAGGTCGGCGGTGAGCGCCTCGTCGGCCTTCTTGAAGAAGACGCCGCCGACCAGCGGCACGTCCTCCTCGAAGGTGCCGTCGGGGCGGACCGGGTTCACGACCGGCAGGCCGTACGCCTTGCAGACCTTGAGGTCGTCCTCGCCGAAGGCGGGGGACTGGTGGACGAGGCCGGTGCCGTCCTCGGTGGTGACGTACTCGGCGTTCACGACGTAGTGGGCCGGGGCGTCGAAGGGGATCAGCTCGAAGGGACGCCGGTAGGTCCAGCGCTCCATCTCCTTGCCGGTGAAGGACTCGCCGGTGGTGACCCAGCCCTCGCCGAGGGCCTTGTCGAGCAGCGGCTCGGCGACGACGATGCGCTCGTCGCCGTCGGTGGCGACGACGTAGGTGACCTCGGGGTGGGCGGCGACGGCCGTGTTGGACACCAGGGTCCACGGGGTCGTCGTCCAGACCAGGAGCGCGGCCTTGCCGGCGAGCGGGCCGGAGGTCAGCGGGAAGCGGACGAAGACGGAGGGGTCGACGACGGTCTCGTAGCCCTGGGCCAGCTCGTGGTCGGAGAGGCCGGTGCCGCAGCGGGGGCACCAGGGGGCGACGCGGTGGTCCTGGACGAGCAGGCCCTTGTCGAAGATCTGCTTGAGGGACCACCAGACCGACTCGATGTACGAGGGGTCCATGGTGCGGTAGGCGTCGTCGAGGTCGACCCAGTAGCCCATGCGGGTCGTGAGCTCGGCGAAGGCGTCGGTGTGGCGGGTCACCGACTCGCGGCACTTCGCGTTGAACTCCGCGATGCCGTACTCCTCGATGTCCTTCTTGCCGGAGAAGCCGAGCTCCTTCTCGACGGCGAGCTCGACCGGCAGGCCGTGGCAGTCCCAGCCGGCCTTGCGGGCCACGTGGTAGCCGCGCATGGTGCGGAAGCGGGGGAAGACGTCCTTGAAGACGCGGGCCTCGATGTGGTGGGCGCCCGGCATGCCGTTGGCGGTGGGCGGGCCCTCGTAGAAGACCCACTCGGGGCGGCCCTCGGACTGCTCCAGGGTCTTGGCGAAGACCTTGTTCTCCTGCCAGAAGTCGAGCACGGCGTGCTCGAGCGCGGACAGGTCGACCTGGGCGGGCACCTGGCGGTACTGCGGCGTGGTCATGCGGCGGACTCTCCTCCGGACGGACATGTGCTGCTTTCCGTCGGAGGGACGAGAGCCGTGCTCCCGCGGTACCACCCTCCTTGGCTCCGGGCGTGACCGTCCGGGGCCCCCTCATTGGGGTCGCGACACCGGGTCTAGTCACCGTGCTTCGTGGTGCTCGTCCACACGGCTTTCTTCCGGCAGCTCCGGGGTGATGCTTCGCATCGGGCTCGCCCCCGGGCTCTCACCGTCCCCGGGTCGCTCATGGCTCGCGTACGACGCTACTGGTCCCCATCGACGCCTCTCGCTGAGGCCAGTGTACGGGGCGCGGGGGCGCCGGGCCGACCGGATTCCGGGTGACCCGAATGGGCACACAGGGCGGTACGGGCTCGGTGAGGGCCATGTGGGGGACGGGGCGGGCGGATAACCCGGTGGGGAGTTGGGCACCACTCCTCACGGGTCCGCGCCGAGCGCCGCGGGGCGGGCGGAACGGGCGGCGTGCCCCGTTGCCGCGCGCCTTGGGCCGATTTATCGTCCCAGCACGATGCGCGAGCAAGATCACAAAATGTGAAGGGGCCGCGACATGGTGGCGAAGAAGACCGCCGCGAAGCAGTCCCCGGCCGGTGCCGGGGCCCCCGGGCCCGCCGGTTCCCCGGGCGATCCCGTGCCCCCCGAGGGCACGCCCGGGAGGGAGCCGGCGGAGCGACCGGCCGCGAGTCCCGCCGCCGGGAAGGCCCCGGCGAAGAAGGCCCCCGCCAAGAAGGCCCCCGCCAAGAAGGCGACCACCAAGAAGGCGGCCGCGAAGAAGGCCGCCGCGAAGAAGGCGACCGCGAGCGGGGCCCCCGCGGAGAAGACCGCGGCGAGGAAGCCCCCCGCGAAGAAGGCCGCGGCCAGGAAGAGTGCCGCCGGTGACTCCCCGGAACCCGACGCGGCCGAGGCCGGCGGCGGGGAGCCGGGTGGGAAGAAGTCCGTGAAGAAGGCCGTCGGCCGGAAGGCCGCCGCGAAGAAGCAGACAGGAGCCAGGACGGTGGCAGCGAAGAAGACCGCGGGTGGCGTCACGACCGCCGACGACGAGGCGGCCGTGCCCCCGGCGCGTACCGGTGAGCTCGCGGTGCGGCCCGGCGAGGACCCCTGGACGCCGGAGGAGGTCGCCGAGGCGCGCAGCGAGCTCCAGGCCGAGGTGCTGCGGCTCCGCAGCGAGCTGGTCCACTCCCAGGAGGAGCTGACCGGCCTCATGCGGGACTCCGGGGACGGGGCCGGCCACGACGAGGCCGACACCGGCACCAAGAACATCACCCGCGAGCACGAGCTCGCCCTGGCGGCGAACGCGCGGGAGATGCTGGAGCAGAGCGAGCACGCCCTGGAGCGGCTCGACGCGGGCACGTACGGCCTCTGCGAGGTCTGCGGCAGACCCATCGGCAAGGCCCGCATGCAGGCGTTCCCCCGCGCGACCCTGTGCGTGGAGGACAAGCAGAAGCAGGAGCGGCGGGGCTAGCGGGTTCCTCCGGATCGGGCCGGGCCCCGGCCCGATCCGGAGGGGGCGGTCCGGACCGCCCCGACGTGCGGAGACCGGCGGTACGGGCTGCCGGTCTCGTACGTCTGTGCCGTACCCTCGGTGCACGGTCAGGCAACGAGGTACGAGGGACACACTCACGTGGCAGAGGCGGAGAGCGTCATCGGTACGCCGGATTCAGCAGGGGCCGAGGACTCGGCCGGCCAGGAGCGGGGGCCCGAGGAGGCGCCGAGGGGCAGGCGGCGGATCGTCGCGCTCTTCGTGGTGGCCGTCCTCGCCTATCTGCTCGACCTCGGCAGCAAGATCGTCGTGGTGGAGAAGCTGGAGGGCCGCGAGCCCATCAAGGTCATCGGGGACCTGCTCCGCTTCGAGGCGATCCGGAACCCCGGCGCGGCCTTCGGCATGGGCGAGGCGTTCACGATCGTCTTCACCGTGATCGCGGCGGCCGTCATCGTGGTGATCATCCGGCTGGCCCGCAAGCTCTACAGCCTGCCCTGGGCGATCGCGCTGGGCCTGCTGCTCGGCGGTGCCCTCGGCAACCTCACGGACCGGCTGTTCCGCTCGCCGGGCGTCTTCGAGGGCGCGGTCGTGGACTTCATCGCCCCGGCCCACTTCGCCGTCTTCAACCTCGCCGACTCGGCGATCGTCTGCGGCGGCATCCTGATCGTGATCCTGTCCTTCCGGGGCCTGGACCCGGACGGCACCGTCCACAAGGACTGAGCGGGCAGGACCGAGCACTCCCGGCACAAGGCATACTCGACGGGTGAGCACGAGTCCCGAGATCCGCACCCTGCCCGTTCCCGATGGCCTGGAGGGCGAGCGCGTCGACGCCGCCATCGCCCGTATGTTCGGGTTCTCCCGTACGAAGGCGGCCGAGCTCGCCGCGGCGGGGAAGGTCCAGGTCGACGGCGCAGTCGTCGGCAAGTCCGAGCGGGTGAGCGGCGGGGCGTGGCTGGAGGTCGAGATGCCGGGTGCCCCCGCGCCCGTGCAGGTCGTCGCCGAGCCCGTGGAGGGCATGGAGATCGTCCATGACGACGACGACATCGTCGTGATCATGAAGCCGGTCGGGGTCGCGGCCCACCCGAGCCCCGGCTGGACCGGCACCACCGTCATCGGCGGCCTCGCCGCCGCCGGCTACCGGATCTCCACCTCCGGCGCCGCCGAGCGCCAGGGCATCGTGCACCGGCTCGACGTCGGCACCTCCGGTCTGATGGTGGTCGCCAAGTCGGAGTACGCGTACACCTCGCTCAAGCGCCAGTTCAAGGAGCGGGTGGTCGACAAGCGCTACCACGCGCTGGTCCAGGGCCACCCGGACCCGCTGAGCGGCACCATCGACGCGCCGATCGGCCGGCACCCGAACCACGACTACAAGTGGGCCGTGACCGCCGACGGCAAGCCGTCCGTCACCCACTACGACCTCATCGAGGCGTACCGGGCGGCCTCGCTGCTCGACATCAAGCTGGAGACCGGCCGCACCCACCAGATCCGGGTGCACATGTCGGCCCACCGCCACCCCTGCGTCGGCGACCTCACCTACGGCGCCGACCCGACCATGGCCAAGCGCCTCGGGCTGACCCGCCAGTGGCTGCACGCCGTCCGGCTGGGCTTCGAGCACCCCGGCGACGGCCAGTGGGTCGAGTTCGCCTCCACCTACCCGGACGACCTGCGCGTCGCCCTGGACCGCATCGAGGCGGAGAGCCGGTGAGCGAGGCCTACGCGGTCCGCGAGGCCGTGGCCGAGGGCGACCTGGAGGCGTGCTTCGCGGTGCGCCGCGAGGTCTTCGTCGAGGAGCAGGGCGTCCCGCGGGAGATCGAGTACGACACGTACGACTCCACCGCGGTGCACGTCGTGGCCGTCCGCGCGGACGGCGTGCCGCTGGGCACCGGCCGGCTGCTGCACGGCTCCGACGCGGTCGGCAAGACCGGTGCGGACGCCTCCGTGGGCTCCCTCGGCCGGCTCGCGGTCGCCGGTGCGGCGCGCGGCCTCGGGATCGGCGCCGCGCTGGTCAGGGCCATCGAGGACGCGGCCCGGGAGCGCGGTCTGACCGCCGTCGACCTGCACGCCCAGACGCACGCGCTCGGCTTCTACGAGCGGCTGGGCTATGTGGCGTACGGCGGGGAGTTCCCGGACGCGGGGATCCCGCACCGGGCGATGCGGCGCGTGCTCTGACCGGACCCGTCGGTCGGTCCGCCGCGGCACCCGTTCCGTACCACGGCGGACATCTACCCCCGACAAGGGGGTAATCGCGGCCAAAACGGACGTACGTGACAGGGTGGGGCCGTGGATCAATTGGCCCTCCTGTTCCTGCTGCTCCTCGGCGCCGTGCTCACCGTCCCCCTGGGGGAGCGGCTGGGGCTGCCGGCGCCCGTCCTGATGACGCTCCTCGGGATCGCGCTGGCCTTCCTGCCCTTCGTGCCGAACGTCGACATCCCGCCCGAGTTCATCCTGCCGCTGGTGCTGCCGCCGCTGCTCTACGCCTCCGTGCAGCGGACCTCCTGGCGGCAGTTCGCGGCGAACCGGCGGCCGATCTTCCTGCTCGCGGTCGCCCTGGTCTTCGTCACCACGGCCGCCGTCGGCGCGGTCGCGGACGTACTGGTGCCCGGGATCCCGCTGGCCGCCGCGCTCGCGCTGGGCGCCCTGGTCGCGCCGCCCGACCCGGTCGCGGCGACCGCCGTGGCCGGGTCGCTCGGGCTGCCCCGCCGGCTGGTGTCGATCCTGGAGGGCGAGGGGCTGTTCAACGACGTCACCGCGATCGTGCTGTACCACGTGGCCATCGCGGCCGTGGTGAGCGGCGAGTTCTCCTGGCCGGAGGCGCTGGGCGAGCTGGTCCTGTCGGCGGTCGTGGCGGTCGCCGTCGGCCTCGCGCTCGGCTGGGTCACCAACAAGCTGATGGGCTTCCTCGGCGACGCCACCCTCCAGACCGGGCTCACCCTCCTCGTCCCCTTCGTCTCCTACGTCCTCGCCGAGGAGCTGCACGGCTCCGGCGTGCTCGCGGTTCTTGTCACCGCGCTCTTCCTCGCCGAGTACGCGGTCGACGCCGACGACGTGATGGGCCGGCTCGCCGGGCAGACCTTCTGGGAGATCGTCGACACCCTCGTCACCGGCATCGCCTTCGGCCTCATCGGCCTCGAACTGATCCACGTCTTCGGCGTCGCGGAGGGCAGGGTCGGCGAGATGCTCGGCTGGGGCGCCGTGGTCGTCGCCGTGGTCGTCGGGGTCCGGCTGCTGTGGCTGCTGCCGGCCACCTGGCTGGCGAAGCGGCTGCACGACCGCAGGGACGTGGCCGAGGAGATCCCGATGAGCTGGCGGGAGACCGTCGTCATGTGGTGGTCCGGGATGCGCGGGGTGGCCTCGGTGGCGCTGGCCCTCGCCATCCCGCGGACCACCGAGGACGGTTCGCCCTTCCCGGGCCGGGACGAGCTGATCTTCATCGCCTTCTGCGTGATCATGGCCACGCTCGTCGTCCAGGGGCTCACCCTGCCCTGGCTGGTGCGCAGGCTGGGGGTGAAGGCCGACGCGGACGCCGAGCGGGCCTTCGAGCGGGAGCTGGCCGTCCGCGCCGCCAAGGCGGCCAAGCGGCGCCTGAAGGAGATCGAGGAGTTCGAGGAGCTGCCCGAGGAGGTCGCCGAGCGGCTCCAGCGCGGGGCCTACGACATCGGGGCGCGGATCAGCCCGGACATGGTGGACGAGGAGCGGCGGGCCGCCTTCACGGAGCGGGCCGAGCGGGTGAGGAAGGCCCAGTCGATCCAGCGGGAGATGATGTCGGCCGCCCGGCACGCGGTCCTGTCCGCGCGCAGCGAGCCCGGTGCCGACCCCGAGGTGGTGGACCGGGTGCTGCGGCAGCTGGACGTCCGCTCGATGCGCTGACCTGCCGCTTCCGTGAGCCGGTCGGCCGCGGGTGGCAGGATGGCGGCCATGGACATCATGCTCTTCCACTCGGTGCACGGAGTGCGCCCGGCCGTCGAGGCGGCCGCCGAACGACTGCGGGCCGCCGGCCACCAGGTCTGGGTGCCGGACCTCTTCGACGGCTGGACCACCGAATCGGTCGAGGAGGGCATGGCGAAGAAGGACGGGATCGGCTCCGACGAGCTGCTGCGGCGCGCGGTGCTCGCCGCCGCCCCCTACTCGGAGCGCGGTCTCGTCTACGCGGGCTTCTCCTTCGGGGCCTCGGTCGCGCAGACCCTGGCGCTCGGCGACGAGAAGGCCCGCGGGCTGCTGCTGCTCCACGGCACCTCGGACCTCGCGCCGAACGCCTCGGTGGACGAGCTGCCCGTCCAGCTGCACGTGGCCGAGCCCGACCCCTTCGAGACGGACGACTGGCTCTCCGCCTGGTATCTCCAGATGCGGAAGGCGGGGGCGGAGGTCGAGGTGTACCGCTACCGGGGTGCCGGACACGTGTACACGGACCCGGAGCTGCCGGACTGGGACGCCGAGGCCGCGGAGCGGACCTGGGCGATCGCGCTCGACTTCCTCGACGGGCTGGACGAGGAGAAGTGACGGGGGCGGCCCCCGGGGGAGGGTTCCCCCGGGGGCCGTTCAGCGCGCGCGGACGGGCCGTCAGGCGCGGTACGCGGTCCAGTGGTCGTTCATCCGGGTCACCTGGCCCGAGGTGAACTGGTACATGCAGGAGTCGTACGTGTAGTCCATGAAGTTGTGGATCGGGTCCGCGCCGGTCTTGGAGGCGCAGGAGTCACGGCCGGTCGGGCACTCGTAGGCCGGGGACTTCTCGGCCGGGGTGTCGCTGACGTAGTCGCCGTTGCCGTTGCAGCCGCCCTGGAAGGTGTGGTAGAGGCCCATCCAGTGGCCGACCTCGTGCGTGCCGGTGTCCCCCTGGTTGTAGTTGGCCGCGCTGCCGCCGGGGAGCGAGCCGTCGAGGAGGACGACGCCGTCCATCGACGGGTTGGAGTCGTACGAGGACGGGAAGGTCGCCCAGCCGAGCAGGCCGCCGCTGAGCTTGGCGGTGTAGACGTTCAGCGCGTTCGAGCCGCCCTTGCGGAGCGTCTGCTTCATCTGCTTCTCGGCGGTGGATCCGGAGGCGAGGTTGTACCAGCTCGCGTTGTCCGTGTAATCGGTGCCGGCCAGCGAGAACTGGAAGCCGGTGTTCGCGTTTCCGGTGCCCTGGCCGCCGAAGGCCGAGTTCAGCACGTTCATCTGGTTGTTGATGGCGGTGGCGCTGAGCTTGCCCGTCGTACCGCTGTGGACGACGTGGAAGTAGACCGGGATGGTCACGGCGGCGGCCGCGTCGGCCTGGGCGCTCACCCGGCCGTTCGACCGGGCGGCGGCCAGCTTCTTGCGCAGGTCGTCGTCCATGGCCTTGGCCTTGGTGGCGGTGACCTCGTTGGGCTCGTGGGCGTGGCTCTCGGCGCCGCGCTCCTTGCGGGCTCCGGAGAGGGCGGCGTCGTCGTCACACTCCTCGGCGGAGGCGCCGGCCAGGGTGGGGGAGGCCTGGGCGACGACGGGGGCGGAGAAGGGTGCCAGGGCCAGGGTTCCGGCCAGGACGGCGGTGCCGAGCACACGACGTGAAGTACGCGGCGATATACGGACAAGAGCACGCACAGGTGACTCCTCGCGGGGGGTGTGTGGAGAGGTACTTCCTCGCCACGGCGGGGAGATTACGCGTCCATGTCAGACGCCGTTGAGCGGTGATCAAGCCCAATCATCCGTGCGGCAATTCGGGTCATCGGGAAGAAATTCTTGCGTGCCTTCCGGAGTTTGAGACGGCGACGTAACGAAAGGTGCGCCGGTGACGGATGGTGTGTCCGGATTCGAACCCCCGGAACCACCACCCGCCGTAGCCATGTGATCTTCCGTTAACACGAAGGATCATGGCTGAAAATCGACGGTCAGATGACCGGCTGGTACACCCGCTCGACACGCTGCGTACCGCTGAGTGTCCGGTAGGAGCGGGCCCAGGCCGTCGTCGCGGCCGGGTCGCGCTTGTCGGAGACCGTGTAGTAGTCCATCTGCGAGCGCTCGGCCGTCACGTCGAGCACGCCGTAGCCGTGGTGGTCCATGTCCACCCACTTCACGTGCCGGTTGGCCGCCTTCACCGCGCCCGCGGCCACCACCGAGAGGGTGCCCGGGGCCACGTTCAGCAGGTCGTCCAGGTTGTCCGAGGTCACCGAGGTGACCACGAACTCGGTGGCCACCGAGGCGGAGAACGGGTACGTGGCGGCCTTGGCCGGCACGTCGTTGGCCCACGCCATGTGGATGTCCCCGGTCAGGAAGACGGTGTTGCGGACGGCCCGGGAGCTCAGGTGCCCCAGCAGCTCCTTGCGGTCGTCGGTGTAGCCGTCCCACTGGTCGACGTTGACCGCGATGCCCTCGGCCGGCAGCCCGAGCAGCTCCGCGAGCGGCTTCAGCAGGTGCGCCGGGAGCGAGCCGAAGGCGACCGGCGAGATCATCACCGAGGTGCCGACCAGCTGCCAGGCGGCGTCGGAACCGGCCAGACCGGACTTCAGCCAGTCGAGCTGCGCGCGGCCGGTGAGCGTACGGTCGGGGTCGTCGACCGAGCCGGAGCCGGTCTTCGCCTGGGCGGAGCGGAAGGAGCGCAGGTCCAGCAGGTGCAGATCGGCCAGCCTGCCGAAGCGGATCCGGCGGAAGACCGTGCCCTCGGTGGAGGCGCGGACCGGCATCCACTCGAAGTAGGCCTGCTTGGCGGCCGCGACCCGGGCCGCCCACTCGCCTTCGGCGCCGGGGGTGTGGTTCTCGGCGCCGCCGGTCCAGGCGTCGTTGGCGAACTCGTGGTCGTCCCAGATCGCCACCACCGGGTGGGCCGCGTGCAGGGCCTGGAGGTCCGGGTCCGTCTTGTAGTGGCCGTGGCGGATCCGGTAGTCGGCCGACGAGACGATCTCGTGGCGCGGCTCGTGCGCCCGGACCGTGTCCTCCGCCTTCGGGTAGACCCCGCTCGCGTACTCGTAGACGTAGTCGCCCAGGTGCAGGATCGCGTCCAGGTCGGCGCGGCCCGCGAGATGGCGGTAGGCGGAGAAGTGGCCGGCCTCGTAGTTGGCGCAGGACACCACGCCGAAGCGGACGCCCGGCGTGGCGGCGTCGACGGCCGGGGCGGTGCGGGTCCGGCCGGTGGTCGAGGCGGTGCCGCCGGCGGTGAAGCGGAAGAAGTAGGAGGTGGCCGGGCGCAGTCCGCGGACGTCGGCCTTGACCGTGTGGTCGGCGGCGGCGCCCGTGGTGGCCGAACCCGAGGCGGCGATCCGGGTGAAGGCCCGGTCCTCGGCCACCTCCCAGTCGACGCGGACGTCCGCGCCGAGCCCGGAGCCGGGCACGGCCTCGGGCGAGGGGGTGACGCGCGTCCAGAGCAGGACGCCGTCGGGCAGCGGGTCGCCCGAGGCGACCCCGTGCAGGAAGGCGGGCGCCGGGGCGTCCGCGTGGGCCGGCGCGGCCGCGCCGAGCAGCGCGGGGGTGGCGACGGCGGTGACGGCGGCGGCCTTGACGACCGTGCGCCGCGTGGGGGCGGGAGATATGGAGTGACTGGTCACGGCCAGTCAGATTACTGACGGGTACGAAAGGTTGACAGGCGGAATCCGGAAAGTTCTCCGGGGCTTCGCCCGCCGCTCACGACGATGTCCCGCCGACCCCTCCGCCCGGCCGCGGTTGTCGCCGCGGGCCCCTTCGCGCGTCGGCCTTTGCGCCGCCTGCCGCTCGGGCCGGTCGGGCCGCTCCGCTCGGGCCGGTCGGCCCCTCCGGCCCGCCGGCCTGCGGCCCCTTCCGTATCCCGGCCCGCCGGCCCGCGGCCCGTTCCGTACCCCGGCCCGGCCCGCGCCGACGGGGATGGACGGGGTGGACGGGCCGGGGGCCCCGACGGGGGCGCGGACACGGGGGGCGCAGACCGGGGCGCCGGGCCCGGGATCAGCCGGCGAGCGCCGGGTCCAGCGCCGCCCTGAACGCCTCGGCCGTCATCGGCGCGCTCTCCGAACCCTCGGCGGTCACGGCCTTGCCGTCCATCTTCAGCGTCGGCGTGCCCCGCACGCCGCTGTCGCTGAAGGCCTTCGACATCTTCATCGCCCAGGCGTCGAAGGTGCCGTTCTCCACGTTCTTCTTGAAGGCGGCGTTGCCCTTCAGCGCCGGGACGGTGTCCGCGACCTCCAGCAGGTAGGAGTCCTTCGCGAACTTGTCGTCGTTCTCCTCCGGGTGCCACTGCGCGGAGTAGAGGGCCGACTTGTACTTCAGGAACGCCTCGGGGCTGACGTCGAGCGCCGAGCCCAGCGCCGACAGGGCGTTCTTCGAGCCCTCGCCCCGGGCCATGTCGTCGATGAAGGTCGCGCCGACGTACTTGATCTTGTACTTGCCCGCCTCGACGTCCTTCTCGATGGTCGGGCCGACACCCTGCTCGAAGGTCGCGCAGACCGGGCAGCGGGCGTCCTCGTACACCTCCAGGGTCTTCTTCGCCGACTCCTTGCCGATGACGACGGTGGTGCCGTTCTCGCCCTCGGTGTTCTTCGGCGCCGTGATCGTCTTCGCGTCGGCGGCGGTCTCCCACGCGGTGGGCTGGTTGGCCTGGACGACCGCGTAGCCGATGCCGCCGGCGACGGCGAGCACCGCCACCGCCGAGACGCCGACGATCAGCTGCCGGCGGGTCCGGTCCTTCTTCGCCTGGAGCTCGCGCTCCGCGCGCAGACGCTCGCGGGCGGCAGCCTTGTTGGCCTGGTTGTTGCGTGCACTCATGGTCGTGGTTCTCCGGAAGGAAGGGGGAAGGGGGATCGATTCGGGCCGTGCGCTCTCAGACGAGAGCGAGCGATTCCCGCGGCGGTCCCCGCCGCCCCACGGAGTGCACGAGCAGCCGGGTGCGGGACGCGCGCGGCCGGGGTGCCGGGCGCGTCGGGACCGGCGCCGCCGGACGGTCCGCGCCCGCCAGGGCCGCGAGCAGTCCGAGCGGCCGGAAGGCCGAGGCCGCCATCGCGCCCAGCAGCCGCGCCAGCGCGCGCTCCCCGCCGCGCAGCCAGCAGGCCGCGGAGAGGCCGACCAGCACGTGGGCGCCCAGCAGCAGCCACGGCAGCGCCGGATCGGAGGAGGCGAGCACCGCCGCGGCGCCGTCCTCGGGCGCCGCGACCCCGGGCAGCGGCGTGCCGACGGCCCCGCCGCACAGCACCTCCACGCCGAAGGAGCGCAGCGCGCCGGCGACCGGCCCGCCGGCGGGGCCGTAGCAGACCGCCTGTCCGGAGGTGAAGAGCGTGTCGGCGGCCAGCTCCAGCGGGACGAGCAGTCCGGCGATCGGGCCGAAGCCGCGCTCGCGGCCGGCCAGCGCGTACGCCACGGCGAAGACGCCGGCGGCGACCGGCAGGACCGTGCCCAGCGGCAGCGGCACCTGCGAGAGCAGCACATGGGAAGCCACGGACAGCGTCACGACCAGTGCCGTGAAGACCGCCGCCCGCAGCGCCCTGAGCCGCGTCCCTGCCATGTCCATCGTCGGACGAGTCTGCCACGGAGACTCGTAAGGGGTCCCTAAGGAGAAGCTGTGGCCCCGGCTACAGGCCCGGTATCCGGCCGTTCCGGAAGAGGTCCACGAAGATCTGGTGGTCGGCACGCGCGCGTGCCCCGTAGGCGTGGGCGAAGTCCACCAGGAGCTCCGTGAAGCCCTCCTCGTCGGCCGCGATCGCCCCGTCGATGGCCCGCTCCGTGGAGAACGGCACCAGCGAGTGGCCGCTCGACTCGTCCGCCGCGGCGTGCATGGTCGCGGTCGCCCGCCCCAGGTCGGCCACGGTCGCCGCGATGTCCCGCGGGTCGTCGATGTCCGACCAGTCGAGGTCCACCGCGTACGGCGACACCTCGGCCACCAGCTGCCCGGCCCCGTCCAGCTCCGTCCACCCCAGCCACGGGTCGGCGTGCGCCTGGAGCGCGCGCTGCGAGATCACCGTGCGGTGCCCCTCGTGCCGGAAGTACCCCCGCACCTCCGGGTCCGTGACGTGCCGCGAGACCGCCGGGGTCTGCGCCTGCTTCAGATAGATCACGACGTCGTTCTCCAGGGCGTCGCTGTGCCCCTCCAGGAGGACGTTGTACGAGGGGAGGCCGGCCGAGCCGATGCCGATCCCGCGCCGCCCGACCACGTCCTTCACCCGGTACGAGTCGGGGCGGAGCAGGCTCGACTCCGGCAGCGTCTCCAGATAGCCGTCGAAGGCCGTCAGCACCTTGTGGCGGGTCGGCGCGTCCAGCTCGATCGCGCCGCCGCCGGACGCGAAGCGGCGCTCGTACTCCCGTATCGCGGTCATGGAGTCGAGGAGTCCGAAACGGGTCCTCGCGCGGGCTTCGCGGAGCGCGGCCAGCAGGGCGCCGTCGGCGGTCTCCAGGGTGAAGCCGGGCACCTCGTCGCCCTTGGCGCCGGTGGCCAGGAGGTGGATCCGCTCCCGGTAGGCGGCCGCGTAGATCCGGACCAGCCGGGTGATCTGCTCGTCGCTCAGCGCCTTGGCGTAGCCGATCAGGGCGAGTGAGGCGGCGAGCCGCTTGAGGTCCCAGGTGTAGGGGCCCACGTAGGCCTCGTCGAAGTCGTTGACGTTGAAGACCAGGCGCCCGTTGGCGTCCATGTAGGTGCCGAAGTTCTCCGCGTGCAGGTCGCCGTGGATCCACACCCGGGCGGTCCGCTCGTCCAGGAACGGGCCGCCGTGGGCCTCCCGCTCCAGGTCCCGGTAGAAGAGGCAGGCGGTGCCCCGGTAGAACGCGAAGGCGGATCCGGCCATCTTCCGGAACTTGACCCGGAAGGCCGCCGGGTCGGCGGCGAGCAGCTCGCCGAAGGCGGTGTCGAAGACGGCGAGGATCTGCTCACCGCGCTCCGCGGCGGTGGGCTGGGGGACCGACATCGAGGGTGCCTCCTGGTGGCGGGCGCATCACGAGAATGTTCACGACAATACGGACAGCTGTTCCACGGTGCTCAACGTGTGACCCCTGCCCCGAGTGCCCGCCGATCGTCACTCCGGCGACGTAGACTTCCACGGTCCCCCCAGCCACCCCCGTGACCGCTACGGAGACCCCGCGCCGTGACCAAGCCGCCCTTCACGCACCTCCACGTCCACACCCAGTACTCCCTGCTGGACGGTGCCGCGCGGCTGAAGGACATGTTCAACGCGTGCAACGAGATGGGCATGACGCACATCGCCATGTCCGACCACGGCAACCTGCACGGCGCGTACGACTTCTTCCACTCGGCGAAGAAGGCGGGCGTGACGCCGATCATCGGCATCGAGGCGTACGTCGCCCCCGAGTCCCGGCGGAACAAGCGGAAGATCCAGTGGGGCCAGCCGCACCAGAAGCGGGACGACGTCTCGGGTTCCGGCGGCTACACCCACAAGACGATCTGGGCGGCGAACTCCACCGGCCTCCACAACCTCTTCAAGCTGTCCTCCGACGCCTACGCCGAGGGCTGGCTCCAGAAGTGGCCCCGGATGGACAAGGAGACCATCTCGCAGTGGTCGGAGGGGCTCATCGCCTCCACCGGCTGCCCCTCGGGCGAGCTCCAGACCCGGCTCCGTCTCGGCCAGTTCGACGAGGCCCTGAAGTCGGCCTCCGAGTACCAGGACATCTTCGGCAAGGACCGGTACTTCCTGGAGCTGATGGACCACGGCATCGAGATCGAGCGCCGGGTCCGCGACGGACTCCTGGAGATCGGCAAGAAGCTCGGCATCCCGCCGCTGGTCACCAACGACTCGCACTACACGTACGCGCACGAGTCGACCGCGCACGACGCCCTGCTCTGCATCCAGACCGGCAAGAACCTCTCCGACCCGGACCGCTTCCGCTTCGACGGCACCGGCTACTACCTCAAGTCCACGGACGAGATGTACGCCATCGACTCCTCGGACGCCTGGCAGGAGGGATGCGCCAACACGCTCCTGGTCGCGGAGCAGATCGACACCGACGGCATGTTCGTCGAGAAGAACCTCATGCCGAAGTTCGAGATCCCGGAGGGGTTCACCGAGGTCACCTGGTTCCGCGAGGAGACCATGCGGGGCATGCACCGCCGGTTCCCCGGCGGCATCCCGGAGGACCGCCTGAAGCAGGTCGAGTACGAGATGGACACGATCATCTCGATGGGCTTCCCCGGCTACTTCCTCGTCGTCGCCGACTTCATCATGTGGGCGAAGGCGCAGGGCATCGCGGTGGGCCCCGGCCGAGGCTCCGCCGCCGGCTCCATCGTCGCGTACGCCATGGGCATCACCGACCTCGACCCGATCCCGCACGGACTGATCTTCGAGCGCTTCCTCAACCCCGAGCGCATCTCCATGCCCGATGTCGACATCGACTTCGACGAGCGCCGGCGCGTCGAGGTCATCCGGTACGTGACGGAGAAGTACGGCTCCGACAAGGTCGCCATGATCGGCACCTACGGCAAGATCAAGGCGAAGAACGCCATCAAGGACTCCGCGCGCGTCCTCGGCTACCCCTACGCCATGGGCGACCGGCTCACCAAGGCCATGCCCGCCGACGTCCTCGGCAAGGGCATCGACCTCAACGGCATCACCGACCCCTCGCACCCGCGGTACGGCGAGGCCGGCGAGATCCGCGCGATGTACGAGAACGAGCCCGACGTCAAGAAGGTCATCGACACCGCCCGGGGCGTCGAGGGCCTGGTCCGGCAGATGGGCGTGCACGCGGCCGGCGTGATCATGTCCAGCGAGCCCATCGTCGACCACGCGCCGATCTGGGTGCGCCACACGGACGGCGTGACCATCACGCAGTGGGACTACCCCCAGTGCGAGTCGCTCGGCCTGATCAAGATGGACTTCCTGGGCCTCAGGAACCTCACGATCATGGACGACGCCGTCAAGATGGTGAAGGCCAACAAGGGCGTCGAGCTCGACCTGCTGGCCCTGCCGCTGGACGACCCCAAGACGTACGAACTGCTCTGCCGGGGTGACACCCTCGGCGTCTTCCAGTTCGACGGCGGCCCCATGCGCTCGCTGCTGCGGCTGATGAAGCCCGACAACTTCGAAGACATCTCCGCCGTGTCCGCCCTGTACCGGCCGGGCCCGATGGGCATGAACTCGCACACGAACTACGCCCTGCGCAAGAACAAGCAGCAGGAGATCACCCCGATCCACCCCGAGCTGGAGAAGCCGCTCGAAGAGGTGCTCGCGGTCACCTACGGCCTGATCGTCTACCAGGAGCAGGTGCAGAAGGCCGCCCAGATCATCGCCGGCTACTCGCTGGGCGAGGCCGACATCCTGCGCCGCGTCATGGGCAAGAAGAAGCCCGAGGAACTGGCGAAGAACTTCGTCATCTTCCAGGAGGGCGCGAAGAAGAACGGCTACAGCGACGAGGCCATCCAGGCGCTCTGGGACGTCCTGGTCCCCTTCGCCGGCTACGCCTTCAACAAGGCGCACTCCGCCGCGTACGGCCTGGTCTCCTACTGGACCGCCTACCTCAAGGCGAACTACCCCGCCGAGTACATGGCGGGCCTGCTGACCTCGGTCAAGGACGACAAGGACAAGTCCGCCGTCTACCTCAACGAGTGCCGCCGCATGGGCATCAAGGTGCTCCCGCCGAACGTGAACGAGTCCGAGTCGAACTTCGCTGCCCAGGGCGACGACGTCATCCTCTTCGGCCTCTCCGCCGTGCGGAACGTCGGCACCAACGTCGTCGAGTCGATCATCAGGTCGCGCAAGACCAAGGGGAAGTACTCCTCCTTCCCCGACTTCCTCGACAAGGTCGAGGCCGTCGTCTGCAACAAGCGGACCATCGAGTCGCTGATCAAGGCCGGCGCCTTCGACGAGATGGGCCACACCCGCAAGGGCATGGTCGCCCACCACGAGCCGATGATCGACAACGTGGTCGCGGTCAAGCGCAAGGAGGCCGAAGGACAGTTCGACCTCTTCGGCGGCATGGGCGAGGAGGCGAGCGACGAGCCCGGCTTCGGCCTCGACGTCGAGTTCTCCGACGTCGAGTGGGAGAAGTCCTACCTGCTCGCCCAGGAGCGGGAGATGCTCGGCCTGTACGTCTCCGACCACCCGCTCTTCGGCATCGAGCACATCCTGTCCGACAAGACGGACGCGGCGATCTCCCAGCTCACCGGCGGCGAGCACGCCGACGGCGCGGTCGTCACCATCGGCGGCATCATCTCCGGCCTCCAGCGGAAGATGACCAAGCAGGGCAACGCCTGGGCCATCGCCACCGTCGAGGACCTGGCCGGCTCCATCGAGTGCATGTTCTTCCCCGCCACCTACCAGCTGGTCTCCACCCAGCTGGTGGAGGACACGGTCGTCTTCGTGAAGGGCCGCCTCGACAAGCGCGAGGACGTGCCCCGGCTCGTCGCCATGGAGCTGATGGTCCCCGACGTGTCGAACGCCGGGACCAACGCGCCGGTGATCCTCACCATCCCCACCGTCAAGGTGACCCCGCCGATGGTGAGCCGGCTGGACGAGATCCTCCGCCACCACAAGGGCAACACCGAGGTGCGGATCAAGCTCCAGGGCCCCCGCTCCACCACCGTGCTCCGCCTCGACCGGCACCGGGTGACGGCCGACCCCGCCCTCTTCGGCGACCTCAAGGTGCTGCTCGGCCCCGCCTGCCTGGCCGGCTG
The DNA here is from genome assembly GCF_043081625.1 of Streptomyces sp. NPDC014861. Lineage (NCBI taxonomy): Bacteria > Bacillati > Actinomycetota > Actinomycetes > Kitasatosporales > Streptomycetaceae > Streptomyces > Streptomyces sp. NPDC014861. The sequence goes on along the minus strand of NZ_JBIBWV010000004.1, from coordinate 273,852 downwards.
ACCCGGTCCCGCGCACGCGCAAGGGGCGCGCCCGTCGTCACGGGCGCGCCCCTTTGCCGTACGGTCCGGGCGTCAGTTGTGGCCGAAGCGCTTCTGACGGCCCTTCCGCGCCATGTCACCGGGGGTGACCTGGGAGGCGCGGCTCTCGGCCTGGGACTCCATCGACGACTGCTGCGCCTGCTGGGCACCGCGCTCGGCCGGCGACGACTGCTGCTTCTGACGGTTCTGGTTGCGGTTCTTGGCCATGGGGATGATGCCTCCTCGAAGGGACCTGGGGGCCAGGGCCGCTGTCAGACTCACACACGGGAGAAACCGCCGCATTTTGGATCATCACGGTCGGTGAGGACGCCCCTCGCACGGACGGGCCGGCGCTCCGCCACGCCGATGATCCAGTTCCGGCGGTCAACCCCCGGGCGGTCGGGCAGACTCGACGGATACCCGGAGCACCTGAGATCCCGAGTCCGGCCGAGATCCGAAAGAAGGTGGAGCACGTGGACCGATGCGTCGTTCTGGTGGACGCCGGCTATCTGCTGGGGGCCGCCGCCAGCCTGCTCGCCGGGGAACCGGCCCGCTCCCGCATCAGCGTGGACCACGCCGGACTCATCCAGCAGCTCAGGGAACGGGCCGAGACCGAGACCGGCCTCCCCCTCCTGCGCATCTACTGGTTCGACGGCGCCCCCGACCGGGTGCCCCAGCCCGAGCACCGCCGGCTCCGCGTCATGCCCCGGGTCACCGTCCGGCTGGGCGCCCTGACCCGCAGCGACGGCCGCTGGGCCCAGAAGGGCGTCGACGCGGCCATGCACACCGAGCTCACCGAGCTCGCCCGCAACCGCGCCTGCACCGACATCGTCCTCGTCACCGGCGACGGCGACCTGCTGCCGGGACTCATGTCCGCCAAGGAGCACGGCGTCGCCGTCCACCTCTGGGCCGTCCAGGCCGCCGACGGCGACTACAACCAGTCCGAGGACCTGGTCGCCGAGGCCGACGAGCGCCGGGTCCTCGACCGCGCCTGGATCACCCGGGCCGTCCGCGCCAGGGACCTCACCGGCCTCTGCGCCCCGCCGCCGGTGCCCCGCCCCGAGATCGCCGCCATCCTCTCCGCACCCCTGCCCGAGGCCGCCCTCGCCTCCGCGGAGCGGGCCGCCGAGGCCGCCGCCGCGGCGGCGGCGCGCACCGGCCGCCCCGGCGCCGACGGGGCCCCCGGACCCACCGCCGACGGCCACGGCCCCGCCGCCCCGGCCCCCGTCCCCGGCAAGGCCGTGCCCACCCCCAAGGACCTGGCGGGACTGCGCCCGCCCGCCGCCGCGCACCCCCAGGCCCCCGCCCCCCAGCCGGCCAGCGCCCTGCGCTGGTCCTCCGACCGGGGCTGGGTCGAACGGCCCGCGACCACCCTCGGCGAGCCGCCCGAGACCGCCTCGCTGCCCACCCTCGCCCAGCTCACCAGCGCCGAGCAGCGCTGGGCCGACCGCGAGGAGGACATCACCACCGTCGGCGGCGACCCCTTCGAGGTCGGGCAGGTGTTCGCCCGCCGGTGGCTGGAACGGCTCCCCGAGCAGAGCCACGTCCAGCGGCTCTCCGTCCTCTACCCCCGCATCCCGCACCGCATCGACGGCGAACTCCTCCGCTACGCCGCCCGGTTCGGTCTCCTCGCCCACAAGGACGACCAGATCGACGAGCACGACCGCTACGCCATCCGCGCCGGGTTCTGGCGCGAGATCGACGTCCGCGCCGCCGCCGAACACGCCCCCGCGCCCGGACCCGGCCCGGCGACCCCGTAGGCTCTTCCCCCGTGAGTACGGTGTGCGCGGTGCGGGACCTGGTCAAGACGTACCCCGCCACGCGCGGCGGGCGCCGAGCCCCGGCGACCCCCGAGGTGCGGGCCACCGACGGGATCAGCCTCGACGTGCGCGGCGGCGAGATCTTCGGTCTGCTCGGCCCCAACGGGGCCGGCAAGTCCACCCTGGTCCGCCAGCTGACCGGACTGATGCGCCCCGACTCCGGCTCCGTCACGCTCCTCGGCCACGACCTCGTCCGCCACCCGGAGCGCGCCTCCCGCCTCCTCGCCTACCTCGGCCAGGAGTCCACCGCCCTCGACGAGCTGACCGTCGCCCTCGCCGCCGAGACCACCGGCCGGCTGCGCGGCCTCACCGCCGCGGAGGCCCGCGCCGAGCGGGACGCCGTCCTCGACGAACTGGGCCTCGCCGAGCTCGCCGGCCGCCCCCTCAAGAAGCTCTCCGGCGGCCAGCGCCGGCTCGCCTGCTTCGCCACCGCCCTCGTCGGCCACCGGCCCGTCCTCGTCCTCGACGAGCCCACCACCGGCATGGACCCGGTCGCCCGCCGCGCCGTCTGGGCCGCCGTCGACCGCCGCCGCGCCGACCACGGCACCACCGTCCTGCTCGTCACCCACAACGTCATCGAGGCCGAGACCGTCCTCGACCGGGTCGCCGTCCTCGACCGCGGCCGGGTGATCGCCTGCGACACCCCCGCCGGGCTGAAGGAGCGCGTCGCCGGCGAGGTCCGCGTCGAGCTGGTCTGGCGCGACACCGCCCCGCTCGGCCTCCCCGAGGTCGCCGCCCTGCGCCCGTCCGCCGAGGAGACCGGCCGCCGCTGGGTCCTCCGGCTCGCCCCCGACGCGGCCCGCGCCGCCGTCGCCGCGGTCACCGGCGGCGCCGCCTTCGCCGCCCTCGACGACTTCACCCTCGCCACGCCCAGCCTGGAGGACGTCTACCTCGCCCTCGGCGGCGCCGCCCGCGAAGGGCTGGTGAAGGCGTGACCCCTTCCCGTACGCACCGCGCCCGCACCCCTTCCCGTACGCACCGAGCCCGCACCGCCCGCGCGCACCCGGCGCACCCCGCCTCCCGCACCACCGGCGTGATCCCCCACGTGCCGCACGTCACCCCCAGGAGCTGTCCGCGTTGAGCACCCTGCCCGCCGAGGCGCTGTCGGCCCGCGTGCCGGCCGCTCCGGCCCGGGACGCCGAGGAGGCCGCGCCCCTCGCCCCGACCGCCCGGCTGCTGCCCTCCCTCGCCGCCGTCTACAAGGCGCAGCTCTCCCGGGCGCGCGTCGCCCGCATCCCGCTGCTCTTCGTCGCCACCTTCCAGTCCATCGGGATCATGATCCTGATGCGCGGGGTCGTCGACGGCGGTTCCGAGGCCCGCGCCGTCGTGGCCGGCTCCACCGTCCTCGTCGTCGCCTTCGTCGCCCTCAACCTGCTCGCCCAGTACTTCGGCCAGCTCCGGGCCTCCGGCGGCCTCGACCACTACGCCACCCTGCCCGTGCCGCCGGCCGCCGTGGTCCTCGGCGCCGCCGCCGCGTACGCCTCCTTCACCGTCCCCGGCACGCTCGTCACCGCCGTCACCGGCGCCGTGCTCTTCGGGCTGCCGCTCGGGCACCTGTGGCTGCTCGCCGCCGTCGTCCCGCTCTCCGGCGCCGCCCTCTCCGGGCTCGGCGCCGCCCTCGGCCTGCTCGCCCCCCGCCAGGAACTGGCCACCCTCCTAGGTCAGCTCGGCATGTCCGCCGCGCTGCTCCTCGGCGTGCTGCCGGCCGAGCGGATGCCGGCGCCGATCGGCTGGGCGCGGGACCTGCTGCCCTCCACGTACGGCGTCGAGGCCCTGGGCCGCGCCTTCGACCGGCACCCGGACTGGGCCGCCGTCGCCCTCGACCTGGCCGTCTGCGGCGCCGTCGGCGTCCTCTCGCTGGCCGTCGCCACCTGGGCCTACCGCAAGGCCGCGGTCCGCTGAGGCGGGCCACAGGCACACCTGGCACGATGGCGGGGTGACCGCACCCCTGACACCCTCCCAGCCCCCGCCGCACGACCCCGCGTGGCCCCCGCCGCCCCCGCCCCACCAGGGCCCGGGCGGTGACCCGATCACCGGGGCCGAGGTCGTCCAGGGGCTCGTGGTGACGGCCGCCTCGGCGCTCGCGGGCGCCCTGCTCGGCGTGCTCTGGGTGTGGCTCGCGCCCTCGGTCCGGCTGATCTCCGACGGCGAGGGCGTCTACCTGCGGAACTCCGAGGGGGAGGCCGCGATCGGTGCCGACGGCACCTTCGTCCTCCTGGCCCTCGCCTTCGGCGCGGTCGCCGGACTCGTCGTCTTCCTCGCCCGGCGCAAGGGCGGCGTCCCGCTCGTGCTGGGGCTCGCCGTCGGCGGTGTCCTCGGCTCGCTGCTGGCCTGGTGGCTGGGGACGAAGCTGGGTCCGACCTCCGACGTGATCGCGCACGCCAGGGCCGTCGGCCCCGAGGTCGTCTTCGACGCCCCGCTGAAGCTCCAGATGGGCGCCGCGGCGATGCTGGCCTGGCCGCTCGCCGCCATGGTCGTCCATCTGGTCCTGACCGGGATCTTCGGCCCCCGCGACCCGGAGCCCGGCCCCTGGGACACCTACAAGCGCTGAGCCCCGGTCACACCGCCCCGGTCAGCCGCGGCCGATCGGGGCCAGGACCGCCGAGGTGAGCGCGGCCAGGTCGGCGGGGGAGAGCTCGACCTCCAGACCCCGTCGGCCCGCCGAGACGCAGATCGTCCCGTGCTCCGACGCCGAGGCGTCCAGCACCGTCCGCAGCCGCTTGCGCTGCCCCAGCGGCGAGATCCCGCCCCGCACGTAGCCGGTGGTCCGCTCGGCCGCCGCCGGGTCCGCCATCACCGCCCGCTTGCCGCCCACCGCCGACGCCAGCGCCTTCAGGTCCAGCTGCCCGGCGACCGGCACCACCGCCACCGTCAGCTCGCCGTCGACGTCCGCCACCAGCGTCTTGAAGACCCGGTCGGGCGTGACGCCGAGCGCCTCCGCCGCCTCCTCGCCGTACGACGCGGTGGCCGGGTCGTGCTCGTAGGCGTGCAGGGTGTACGCCGTGCCCGCCGCGGCCAGCGCCACCGTCGCCGGGGTGCCGCCGCCGCTCTTCTGCTTCTTCTTCGCCACCGGGACGTCCTCGGTTCCCTCGGTCGGTCAGTTCGGGTACGTGGGCGCCTGGGTCAGCTCCACCGCCGGCAGCGACGGCAGGTGCCGCAGCACCGCCGTCTCGGCGCGCAGCAGCGCGAGCTCCTCGCGCAGCCGGAGCGTGGTGTCCGGCGCCTCCAGGAGCCGCTGCTTCGTCGGGATGTCCACCATGGTGGCGGCCGCGACCAGATACGACACCACCGACGGGTCGTCGGGCAGCTCGGCGGTCGTCAGCGACCGCTCCCGCGCCCCCGCCAGCCGCTTCTGGTACGAGCGGAAGGCCCGCAGCACGCCCTCGGCCAGCGCCTCCGCCTCCTCGCCAGGAGCCTCCGGGATCTCCTCGGTCTCGGCGGTCAGGAAGGGGCCGCTCGCGTCCACCGAGCGCAGCCGCACCCGGGTGGTGCCGGTGACCATCACCTCGTACGAGCCGTCCCCCCGCTGCCGGATGCTCGCCGCGTCGGCGACGCACCCCACCGGGTGGAAGCTGCGGAGCGGGTCCGGTCCGAAGCCGGCGGCCGGGCCCTTCTCGGGCAGCGCGGTCGGGTCCGGCATGCCGGGCGCGGTCGGCGCGACCTCGTGCCCGTCCCGGATCGCGACCACGGCGAACCGCCGCGGCTCGGAGGCGTCGATGTCGAGCAGGGCGCGCATCATGGCGCGATACCGCTCCTCGAAGACGTTGAGCGGCAGCACGAGGCCCGGGAACAGCACCGCGTTGAGCGGAAAGAGAGGCAGGCGAGCGGTGGTCACAGCGGCCAAGCCTAATGGCCGCGCGGACCGCTCCGTCCGGGGATTCCACCGGCCCGCCCCCACAGAGGCGTCCGCCGGGCCGACTCGGCCCGTGCGAGGTCCCGGGTGGCCAGGAAACGACGCAGCGGATCATGGCCGCCGACGGCCCACGGGAAGGAGGTCGCGTACGGCCCCGTCCGGCCGAACTCGGCCAGTGCCTCCTCCCACCGCCCCCGCTCCACCAGCACGTACGCCAGCAGGTTGCGCACCTCGGCCGGCCACGGGTCGCCGGCCGCGAACGCCGCCGACAGCGCCAGGCCCCGGTCCGCGGCCCGGTCGATCCGCTCCCCGTCCGCGGCGGGCGCCGCCGGCCCCGACCCGGTCCTTCCGGAACCCGGCAGCGGACGCAGCCCCTCGTAGGCGGCGCGCACCGGCAGCGCCCGCACGAGAGAGTCCGGCGCCGCGTCGTCGGCCGCCTCCTCCGCGAAGTCGAAGGCCGCCCGGTGCGAGCCGTACCACTGCGCGGACAGGTACTTCAGCGCGGCGACGTGGCAGCCGTAGTGGTGCGGGGAGCGGAGCAGGGCCCGCTCCCACAGCCGCTCGAAGACCGCGTGCCCGGCGTGCGCCCCGCGCGCGTGGTCCAGCGCGAGCCGCCACGGCACCGGGTCGCGCCCGGCTTCCTCGGTGAGCGCCCGGAGCGCCGGGTCCAGCTCGCGCAGCCGCTCCGCGCGGGCCGGCGACTCCCAGGCCCGGCCCACCGCGAGCTGCGCGGCCACCAGCAGGGCGTCGGGGTCCCGCGGCGCGGCCTCCTCCCACCGGTCCAGCCACTCCCCGCGGCTGTACGCGAAGGTCGCGAGCCGTCGTACGTAGCGGTCCCGGTCCTCCCACTCACCGGCGTCGCGGGTGGTCGCGAGGAGCTTCGCAGCGGGCTCCGGATCGCCGAGCGCCGCCGCCACCAGGGCAGGGGCGAGCCGCCCGTCGGGGGCGTCCAGCAACACGTCGTCGTCCGGCGTCAGCCCGGCGGCGAGACGCGGGGCGTGCCGGGCCGAACGGACGGCGCCGACCAGGGCGCGGAGGAAGGACATGGCAGGACGTATCTTCCCACCGGGGGAGCCCTCGGAGCCGCCGGTACGGCCTGCCTTCACCCGGATCTCACCCGGTCTCCCCCCGGCCGTCACGCCCGCTCGGCCACCCGTACGAGCACCCGGCCGTCAGCCCGTCCCCTCCGGTGCCCGCCGGGCTCGCGGCCCGACCCCCGGTCTCGGTGGAACCGGGCACCCCCGGGCCGTTTCCTCCCCTGCCTGCCTGCCTGCCTGCCTGCCTGCCTGCCTGCCTGCCTGCCTGCCTGCCTGCCCCAGCCAGCCAGCCCCAGCCAGCCAGCCTCGGCAACCCGCCAGCCCGCCCCGGCAGCCCGGCAGCCCGGCAGCCCGCCCGCCGGGCCCGCGGCCCGCTCCGGAGGAGGCGGCCTAGCCGCGCCGCAGCAGCCGGGTCGCGCCCGCCGCCACCGTCGTCGCCAGGATCCAGCCGAGCAGGATCAGCACCGCCGCCGCCCACTGCCAGCCGCCCTCCAGCCGCCAGTAGCCGTCCTGGCCGAGCGTGATCACCGGCAGCAGCAGGTCCAGGGCGTACAGCGTGCCGTTCCACGCGGGGCCCTCGCCCTCCTTGATCGGCACCGGCTCGTACCGCGAGAAGGCGCACGTGCCCGCCGCCCACAGCACCGCCATCCACAGCGCCGCTCGGCCGGGCCGGTAGCCGTACGCCACGGTCCAGTCCTGGACGTACCCCCACAGCTTCCCCGCGACCGGCAGGGTCTCCCGTCTGCGCCGCTGCTTGGCGAGCAGCACCTGCCGGGCGTCCGCGTCCTCCCCGCTGTTGCGGAGCACGGTCGCCAGCCGCTCGTACGGCTCCGGCGCGTACTCCGGGGTCGCCGCCGCCACCCACTCGATCCGCCGGGCCAGCGGGAAGTGGCCGTACGGCACCAGGTTCTCGTAGACGAAGCCGCTCAGGGCCAAGCCGCCCGGGCCCGGCCAGCTGGTCGAGAGGTCGATCAGCGTCACCACCTTCGCGCCGTTCAGCACCACCCGGCCCTCCTCCGGGCGCTCGCCGTTGAAGCGCAGCTCCGGGGTGATGATCCGGCGCAGCGACAGCTCCTCCCGTCGCGCGCCGCTCAGCAGGAAGCGGGCGCGGTTCAGGTCCACCGCGTCCCCGAACCGTCCGTCGTCCAGCCGCACCCCGCCGTGGAACTCGGCCGGCTTGCGCCGGGCGTCCCGGACCGGCGCCACCCCGTACGGCGGGGTGGCCGTGGAGCCGCCGCCGTCCTGGTAGACCCAGGCCGCGTTGAGGTACAGGGTGCGCTCGACGGTCAGCTGCGGGGCGTTCAGCGCGCGGCGGCGCTGGGCCGCGCGCAGCACGCTGCCCCGCAGGCTGAGCGAGACCCCGACCTTCGCCCCGCGCAGGCTGAACTCGCCGTGCGTCTCGATCAGCTCGGCCTGGAGGTCCTGCGCCACCACCAGGCCGTCCGCGGTGATCGCCCGGCCGCGCCCGTCCGGCCACACCTGGATCTGGTTGATCAGCAGGTCCGTGCCGATCTGGGCGTCCGTCAGCCGGATGCCCTGCCCCACCCGGCAGCGGGGCAGGTGCAGATCGCCCTCCGTGTGCAGCCGCGCCGCCTCCAGGCGGGGGAGCGAGCAGCCGACCATCCGCAGCGTGCCGAACCGGGCCTCGGGCAGCAGCACCTCGCCGTCGAAGCGACAGCCGTGCAGCTCCACGTAGGGCGCTATCGACCCGCCCGCCAGGTCCAGCACGCCGGTGATCCGCACCCCGCGCAGCTTCAGCGCCGCCACCCGGCCCGAGCGGGCCGGCGGCGCGTCGAGCAGCAGCGCCGCCACCACGTCGGCGCGCACGCTCCGCTCCGGCCCCCACGGCAGCTCCCCGAACGGGTCGTCCCGCTCCGGCACCCCCTCCGTCAGATCGCAGGTCCTGCCGATCCGGAACGCCTGCCACACGGCCCGCTCCGGGCCCGTGAGACCGTCCGGCATCCCGTCCTCGTGCGGCTCGGTCACTGCCGCCCCCTCGCTCTCCCCGATGCGCTCCCACCACTCCGCTCACCGGGAGTCGTGGATTCGTACAGTCGTTCTTCCCGCAGTGTGACGGGCTGAACGCTAACGGTCAGGAGTGGCGAGGAGACGCCACCGTGGCGCGTATCAGCCAGTGATACGGGCGTCCGGGCCCGTGGGGCGTCTGAGAGAATTGACCCGTGATCTCTCGAATCGATCTGCGCGGCGAGGCCCTCCCCGAGGGTTCCGCCCTGCGCGACCTGCTGCCCCGTGCCGAGTTCGACGTGGAAGCCGCCCTGGAGAAGGTGCGGCCGATCTGCGAGGACGTCAGGCATCATGGCGCGGCCGCGGTGATCGACTACGGGGAGAAGTTCGACGGCGTCCGACTGGAGCGCCTGCGCGTCCCCGCCGAGGCGCTCACCCGCGCCCTCGACGAGCTGGACCCGGCCGTCCGCGCGGCCCTGGAGGAGTCCATCCGGCGCGCCCGCCTCGTCCACCGCGAGCAGCGCCGCACCACCCACACCACCCAGGTCGTGCCCGGCGGCACGGTCACCGAGAAGTGGATCCCCGTCGACCGCGTCGGCCTGTACGTGCCGGGCGGCCGCGCCGTCTACCCGTCCTCCGTCGTGATGAACGTCGTCCCGGCCCAGGAGGCCGGCGTCCAGGGCATCGCCGTCTCCTCCCCGCCGCAGAAGGAGTTCGGCGGCCTGCCGCACCCGACGATCCTCGCCGCCTGCGCCCTCCTCGGCGTCGACGAGGTCTACGCCGCCGGCGGCGCCCAGGCCGTCGCCATGTTCGCCTACGGCACCGAGGGCACCGGCGGAGAGCCCGGCTGCGCCCCGGTCGACCTCGTCACCGGCCCCGGCAACATCTACGTCGCCGCCGCCAAGCGCCTCCTCAAGGGCCGCATCGGCATCGACGCGGAGGCCGGCCCGACCGAGATCGCGGTCCTCGCGGACTCCACCGCCGACCCCGTGCACGTCGCCGCCGACCTCATCAGCCAGGCCGAGCACGACCCGATGGCCGCCTCGGTCCTCGTCACCGACTCCGAGGAACTGGCCGCGGCCGTCGAGGCCGAGCTGAAGACCCAGGTCGCCGCCGCCAAGCACGTCGACGACCGGATCGCCCCGGCACTGGCCGGCCGGCAGTCCGCGATCGTCCTCGTCACCGACCTGGAGGACGGCCTCAAGGTCGTCGACGCCTACGGCGCCGAGCACCTGGAGGTCCAGACCGCCGACGCCGCCGCCCTCGCCGACCGGGTCCGCAACGCGGGCGCGATCTTCGTCGGACCCTGGGCCCCGGTCTCGCTCGGCGACTACTGCGCCGGCTCCAACCACGTCCTGCCCACCGGCGGCTGCGCCTGCCACTCCTCGGGCCTCTCCGTGCAGTCCTTCCTGCGCGGGGTGCACATCGTGGACTACACGCGCGACGCGCTCGCCGACGTGGCCCACCACGTGGTCACCCTCGCCGAGGCCGAGGACCTCCCGGCCCACGGCGCCGCGATCAAGGCCAGGTTCGGCTGGAAGGTGCCCCAGCAGTGACCGAGATCCGCATCGACGACCTGCCGGTCCGCGAGGAGCTGAAGGGCCAGTCGCCCTACGGCGCCCCCCAGCTCGACGTCCCCGTCCAGCTCAACACCAACGAGAACCCCTACCCGCTGCCCGAGCCCCTGGTGGCCCGGATCGCGGAGCGGGTCGCCGAGGCCGCCCGCGGCCTCAACCGCTACCCCGACCGGGACGCGGTCGAGCTCCGCACCGAGCTCGCCCGCTACCTCACCCGCACCGGCAACCACCCGGTGGCCAGGGAGAACGTGTGGGCCGCCAACGGCTCCAACGAGGTCCTCCAGCAACTGCTCCAGACCTTCGGCGGCCCCGGCCGCACCGCGATCGGCTTCGAGCCCTCGTACTCGATGCACGCGCTGATCGCCCGCGGCACCGGCACCGGCTGGATCTCCGGCCCGCGGCGGGCGGACTTCACGATCGACGTCGAGGCCGCCGAGGCCGCGATCGCGGAGCACGCGCCCGATGTCGTCTTCGTCACCTCGCCCAACAACCCCACGGGCACCGCCGTCGAGGCCGAGGTCGTGCTGCGGCTGTACGAGGCCGCCCAGGCCGCCAAGCCCTCGCTGGTCGTGGTGGACGAGGCGTACGTGGAGTTCAGCCACCGGGACTCGCTGCTGCCCCTCCTGGAGGGCCGGCCGCACCTCGTGGTCTCCCGGACCATGTCCAAGGCCTTCGGCGCCGCCGGGCTCCGCCTCGGCTACCTCGCCGCCCACCCGGCCGTGGTCGACGCAGTGCAGCTGGTCCGCCTCCCGTACCACCTCTCCGCCGTCACCCAGGCCACCGCGCTCGCCGCCCTGGAGCACACCGACACCCTCCTCGGGTACGTCGAGCAGCTCAAGGCCGAGCGCGACCGGCTCGTCTCCGAGCTGCGCGCCATCGGCTACGAGGTCACCGAGTCCGATGCCAACTTCGTCCAGTTCGGCCGCTTCCCGGACGCGCACGAAGCCTGGCGGAGCATCCTCGACCGGGGCGTCCTGGTCCGGGACAACGGCGTACCGGGATGGCTGCGGGTCACCGCCGGCACCCCCGAAGAGAACGACGCGTTCCTCGACGCGGTCCGTGAAATGAAGAAGGAGCAGAGCGCATGAGCCGCGTAGGCCGCGTTGAGCGCACCACCAAGGAGACCTCCGTCGTCGTCGAGATCGACCTCGACGGCACCGGAAAGGTCGACGTGTCGACCGGGGTCGGCTTCTACGACCACATGCTCGACCAGCTCGGCCGGCACGGGCTCTTCGACCTGACCGTGAAGACGGACGGCGACCTCCACATCGACTCGCACCACACCATCGAGGACACCGCCCTCGCCCTCGGCGCCGCCTTCAAGCAGGCCCTCGGCGACAAGGTCGGCATCTACCGCTTCGGCAACTGCACGGTCCCGCTGGACGAGTCCCTCGCCCAGGTCACCGTCGACCTCTCCGGCCGCCCCTACCTCGTGCACACCGAGCCCGAGAACATGGCGCCGATGATCGGCTCGTACGACACCACCATGACCCGGCACATCTTCGAGTCCTTCGTGGCCCAGGCGCAGATCGCGCTCCACATCCACGTGCCGTACGGCCGCAACGCCCACCACATCGTGGAGTGCCAGTTCAAGGCGCTGGCCCGCGCCCTGCGCTACGCCTCCGAGCACGACCCGCGCGCCGCCGGGATCCTCCCCTCCACGAAGGGCGCGCTGTAACCGTGACCGGTCTCTCCACCATCCTGATCGTCGTCGGGCTCTTCCTGCTCGGCGGCATCTACTCCTTCGTCAAGCAGCAGATGCCCAAGGGCCTCATCGTGCTGCTCTCCGTCGGCGCCGCCATGTGCCTCACGGCCGGCGTGCTCCGTCTGGACGTGTGGTCATGACGACGAGCACCCCCGCCGGCGGCGCGCGCAAGAAGGTCGTGGTCTTCGACTACGGCTTCGGCAACGTGCGCTCCGCCGAGCGCGCCCTCGCCCGGGTCGGCGCGGACGTCGAGATCACCCGCGACTACGACACGGCGATGAACGCCGACGGGCTCCTCGTCCCCGGCGTCGGCGCCTTCTCCGCCTGCATGCAGGGGCTCAAGGAGGCCCGCGGCGACTGGATCGTCGGCCGCCGGCTCTCCGGCGGGCGCCCCGTCATGGGCATCTGCGTCGGCATGCAGATCCTCTTCGAGCGAGGCATCGAGCACGGCGTCGAGACCGAGGGCCTCGACGAGTGGCCGGGCACGGTCGGGCCGCTGGACGCCCCCGTCGTCCCCCACATGGGGTGGAACACGGTCGACGCGCCCGCCGACACCGAGCTCTTCGCCGGCCTCGACGCCGACGCCCGCTTCTACTTCGTGCACTCCTACGCGGTGCGCGAGTGGACCCTGGAGGTCGGCAACAAGAACATCCGCGCCCCCAAGGTCACCTGGGCCACCCACGGCGAGCCCTTCGTCGCCGCCGTGGAGAACGGGGCCCTGTGGGCCACCCAGTTCCACCCCGAGAAGTCCGGCGACGCCGGCGCCCAGCTCCTCACCAACTGGATCGGAACCCTGTGAGCACGCTCGAACTCCTCCCCGCCGTCGACGTCCGCGACGGCCAGGCCGTCCGCCTCGTCCACGGCGAGTCCGGCACCGAGACCTCCTACGGCTCCCCGCTGGAGGCCGCCCTCTCCTGGCAGCGCTCCGGCGCCGAGTGGCTCCACCTCGTCGACCTGGACGCCGCCTTCGGCACCGGCGACAACCGCGCGCTGGTCCGCCAGGTCACCGAGGCCATGGACATCAAGGTGGAGCTCTCCGGCGGCATCCGCGACGACGCCTCGCTCGCCGCGGCCCTCGCCACCGGCTGCACCCGCGTCAACCTCGGCACCGCAGCCCTGGAGACCCCCGAATGGGTCGCCAAGGTCATCGCCGAGCACGGCGACAAGATCGCCGTCGGCCTCGACGTGCGCGGCACGACCCTGAAGGGCCGCGGCTGGACCCGCGACGGCGGCGACCTCTACGAGACCCTGGCCCGCCTCGACTCCGAGGGCTGCGCCCGGTACGTCGTCACCGACATCGGCCGCGACGGCACCCTCACCGGCCCCAACGTCGAGCTGCTGAAGAACGTCTGCGCGGCCACCGACAAGCCCCTCGTCGCCTCCGGCGGCGTCTCCTCCCTGGACGACCTGCGCGCCCTGTCCGGCCTCGTGCCGCTGGGCGTCGAGGGCGCGATCGTCGGCAAGGCGCTCTACGCGAAGGCGTTCACCCTGGAGGAGGCCCTTCAGGCGGTGGCGTCCGCATGACCGACTCCGTGCGCAAGGTCGTCACCGGCGCCCCCTGGGAGGAGCAGTTCGGCTACTCCCGCGCGGTCGAGCTGCCCAACGGCACCGTCCTCGTCGCCGGCTGCACCTCGGTGGTCGACGGACAGATCGCCGACGGCGGCCCGTACGAGCAGACCGTCAACTCCTTCGCCGTCGCCCTCGACGCGCTGAAGCAGCTGGGCCTCGGCGCCGAGGACGTCGTCCGCACCCGCATGTACCTCACCCACGCGCGGGACGTGGACGAGGTGGGCCGCGCCCACAAGGAGCTGTTCGACGCGGTCCGCCCGGCCGCCTCGATGATCATCGTCTCGGGCTTCGTCGACCCCCGCCTGGTCGTCGAGGTCGAGGTCGAGGCGTACAGGAGTGATGCGGCATGAGCCTCGCCGTACGCGTGATCCCCTGCCTGGACGTGGACAACGGCCGGGTCGTCAAGGGCGTCAACTTCCAGAACCTGCGCGACGCCGGCGACCCGGTCGAGATGGCCAAGCTGTACGACGCCGAGGGCGCCGACGAGCTGACCTTCCTCGACATCACCGCCTCCTCCGGCAACCGCGAGACCACCTACGACGTGGTGCGCCGCACCGCCGAGCAGGTCTTCATCCCGCTCACGGTCGGCGGCGGCGTGCGGTCGGCGGAGGACGTCGACCGGCTGCTGCGGGCCGGCGCGGACAAGGTGGGCGTCAACACGGCCGCCATCGCCCGCCCCGAGCTGATCCAGGAGATCGCGGAGCGCTTCGGCCGGCAGGTCCTCGTCCTGTCCGTCGACGCGCGCCGGACGCCCTCCGGCTCCTTCGAGGTGACGACGCACGGCGGCCGCAAGGGCACCGGCATCGACGCCGTCGAGTGGGCGCACCGCGCCGCCGAACTGGGCGCGGGCGAGATCCTGCTCAACTCGATGGACGCGGACGGCACGAAGGACGGCTACGACACCGAGATGATCGCGGCGGTGCGCAAGCACGTGACCGTGCCGGTGATCGCCTCCGGCGGCGCCGGCAGGCTCGCCGACTTCCCGCCCGCCGTCGCCGCGGGCGCGGACGCGGTGCTCGCGGCCTCCGTCTTCCACTTCGGCGACCTGCGGATCGGCCAGGTCAAGGAGACGCTGCGGGAAGCGGGCCACGAGGTCCGCTGAGCCCTCGCTCCGCCCGGGAGCGTCCGAGGGGGAAGGCCACCGCGAGGTGCCCTTCCCCCTCTCCCGTAAGGTTCCCCGGCCTCCCGGCTAGATCCCCAGCTGCTTCGTCGTGTTCAGCAGCTCGATCGCGTCCGGCTCGCCCTCCAGGCCCACCTTCGCCACCTCGGTACGCCCGTACAGGTACATCGTCAGCTCGCCCGGCTCCCCGGAGACGGTCACCACCGGGGTGCCGCGGTGGGCGACCACCGTCTGGCCGTTCGGGCGGCGCAGCACCAGGCCCACCGGCGCCTTCCGGCCGAGCAGCCGGGCGCCCTTCTCCAGCCGCGACCACAGGGCGTCCGAGAAGACCGGGTCCAGCTCCCGCGCCGACCAGCCCGGCTGCGCCCGGCGCACGTCCTCCGTGTGGACATAGAACTCGATGACGTTCGCGCCCTCGTCCACCTGCTTGATCGTGAACGGGGAGAAGCGCGGCGGACCCGAGCGGACGAGCTGGACCAGCTCCTCGTACGGCTTCGCGGCGAACTCGTCCTGGACCCGCTGGAGCCGCTCCCTGAGCGCCGGGACGAGCGTGCCCGCCGCCGCGTCCGGGCGCCGCTCCCGGACCACCACGTGCGCCGCGAGGTCACGCGTCCGCCAGCCCTCGCAGAGCGTCGGCGCGTCCGGTCCCGCGGCCTCCAACAGATCAGCGAGCAGAAGCCGTTCACGTTTGGCATGGGTCGACATGCCCGCCAGCGTACGACCGCGCCGCGCCGTCCGCCCAGTGGACGCTCCGCCGGACACGCTCCCGCGTCACGGCACAATGGCGCCATGAGCAGCACGCCCCGGACCCCCAGCGACCTCGACCCGGCCATCGCGGCCCGCCTCAAGCGCGGCGACGACGGCCTGATCCCCGCCATCGCCCAGCAGTACGACACCGGCGAGGTGCTCATGCTCGGCTGGATGGACGACGAGGCCCTGCACCGCACCCTCACCACCGGCCGCTGCACCTACTGGTCCCGCAGCCGGAACGAGTACTGGGTCAAGGGCGACACCTCCGGGCACGTCCAGCACGTCAAGTCGGTCGCCCTCGACTGCGACGCCGACACCGTCCTCGTCCGGGTCGACCAGGTCGGAGCCGCCTGCCACACCGGCGCCCGCACCTGCTTCGACGCCGACGTCCTCCTCGCGTCCGAGTAGGGTCTGGCGCCATGGATCTCGAGACCTTCCGCAAGCTGGCGGCCGACCGCCGCGTCATCCCCGTCAGCCGCAGGCTCCTCGCGGACGGCGACACCCCGGTCGGGCTCTACCGCAAGCTCGCCGCCGAACGCCCCGGCACCTTCCTCCTCGAATCCGCGGAGAACGGCCGCAGCTGGTCCCGCTACTCCTTCGTCGGCGTCCGCAGCGACGCCACCCTCACGGTGAAGGACGGCCAGGCCCACTGGCTCGGCACCCCGCCGGTCGGCGTCCCCACGGACGGCGACCCGCTCGCCGCCCTGCGCGCCACCGTCGAGACCCTCCACACCCCGCGCGACCTCGCGGGCGGGCTGCCGCCCTTCACCGGCGGCATGGTCGGCTACCTCGGCTACGACATCGTGCGCCGCCTGGAGAGGATCGGGGACTCCACCCGCGACGACCTGGAGCTCCCCGAGCTCACCATGCTCCTCACCAGCGACCTCGCCGTCCTCGACCACTGGGACGGCTCGGTCCTCCTGATCGCCAACGCGATCAACCACAACGACCTGGAGACCGGCGTCGACGAGGCGTACGCGCACGCCGTCGCCCGCCTCGACGCGATGCAGGCCGACCTGGCCCGCCCCCTCGCCACCACCCCCGAAGCCCTCCCGGCCTCCGAGCTCCCCGCCTACTCCGCCCTCTGGGGCGGCGCGTCCTACCAGGACGCCGTCGAGGACATCAAGGAGCGCATCCGGGCCGGCGAGGCCTTCCAGGTCGTCCCCTCGCAGCGCTTCGAGACCCCCTGCACCGCCTCCGCCCTCGACGTCTACCGGGTCCTGCGGGCCACCAACCCGTCCCCGTACATGTACCTCTTCCGCTTCGAGAACGGCTTCGACGTCGTCGGCTCCAGCCCCGAGGCCCTCGTCAAGGTCGAGGACGGGCAGGCGATGCTCCACCCCATCGCCGGCACCCGGCACCGGGGCGCCACCCCGCAGGAGGACCACGACCTCGCCGAGGAGCTGCTCGCCGACCCGAAGGAGCGCGCCGAGCACCTCATGCTGGTCGACCTCGGCCGCAACGACCTCGGCCGGGTCTGCGCCCCCGGCTCCGTCGAGGTCGTCGACTTCATGTCGATCGAGCGGTACTCCCACGTCATGCACATCGTGTCCACCGTCACCGGCCGGGTCGCCGAGGGGAGGACCGCCTTCGACGTCCTCACCGCCTGCTTCCCCGCCGGCACCCTCTCCGGCGCCCCCAAGCCCCGCGCGATGCAGATCATCGAGGAGCTGGAGCCCTCCCGGCGCGGCCTGTACGGCGGGTGCGTCGGCTACCTCGACTTCGCCGGCGACTCCGACACCGCCATCGCCATCCGCACCGCGCTGCTCCGCGACGGCACCGCGTTCGTCCAGGCCGGAGCGGGTGTCGTCGCCGACTCCGACCCGGCCGCCGAGGACGCCGAGTGCCGCAACAAGGCCGCCGCCGTCCTCCGCGCCGTCCACACCGCCAACCGGATGAAAGGTTCATCGCAGCCGTAGGGGATAGTGGGGTACGTGAGTGCCGTACCCGTACCCCAGCCCCGAGCCGCCCGCGCGGCCGTCACCTCCGGCGGCCGGCGGAGCCTCGCCGTCGCCCTGCTCCTCGGTGCCCTCGGGGCCACCGTCGTACTGCTCTCCGCCGGCCAGATCTGGGCCGAGGGCACCGCGTCGGTCGCCGGGGGCTCCGTTCCCGTCGAGGCCGACGGCGGCGCCGTCACCGGCGTCCCGACCGCCCTCGCGATCGTCGGCCTCGCCGCCCTCGTCGCCGTCTTCGCCGTCCGCCGCGCCGGCCGCACCCTCGTCGCCGGGCTCCTCGCGCTCAGCGGCGCCGGCGCGGCCCTCGCCGCCTTCCTCGGCGCCTCCGACAGCGCAGCCCTCGACGCCGAGGCCGCCCGGATCAGCGGTGACACCGCCGCGGCCGTCGCCGGCCTCACCCATACGGCCTGGCCCTACGTGGCCGCCGCCGGCGCCCTGCTCATCCTCGTCGCGGGCCTCTGCGCGCTGCGCTACGGCAAGAGCTGGCCCGCGATGGGCGGCCGCTACGAGCGCGCCGGCACGCCCCGGGCGGCGCGCGGCCCCGCCGCCGGCGACCCCGACCGCCCCGAGGACCTGTGGAAGGCACTCGACCGCGGCGAGGACCCGACGCACGACGCGTGATCGTCCGGGACCCCCCGAGTCACCTCCGCGGGGTCGAGTGCGGAAGAATGACGCCGTCATCACATGACAGCCGTCATCTTCGACGTCACCACCGAGCAACATCTACGAGGAGCAACTCATGGCGGGCAGCGCCCACGGACACACCCCGGCCGCCTGGACCGGTGTCATCATCTCCTTCATCGGCTTCTGCATCGCCGGAGTCTTCATGGTGGCGGCGAACATCCCCGGCTTCTGGGCCGGTGTCGGTGTCATCGTCCTCGGCGGTGTCGTCGGCCTCGCCATGAAGGTCGCCGGCCTCGGCATGCCGAAGGAGTCCCCGGACGTCGCCGCGGCCCGCGAGACCGCGACCACCGCGGCCAGGGCCCGCGCCTGACCCCAGGCCCCGGCCCGGAGGTCCGCCGCCGACCCGCGCGGACCCCTGCACCACCCGAACGGCGCAGTCCGGCACGCCCGGACTGCGCCGTCGTGCGTCCCGGCGCGGCCCGGGCGACAATCACCGCGTGACCGCCGAGCCGACACCGCAGACCGAGCCGAGCCCGCGCACGCCCCCGCCCGCCGGGGCGCCCGACCCCTGGCTCCGGGAGGCCGAGGAGTTCCGGCGCCGCCCG
Source organism: Streptomyces sp. NPDC014861 (assembly GCF_043081625.1). Classification (NCBI taxonomy): domain Bacteria; kingdom Bacillati; phylum Actinomycetota; class Actinomycetes; order Kitasatosporales; family Streptomycetaceae; genus Streptomyces; species Streptomyces sp. NPDC014861. The sequence continues at coordinate 255,254 of NZ_JBIBWV010000004.1, read as the reverse complement.
CTCGGCCGGCGGCTGCTCGCCCCGCTCGCCACCCTCGCCGGCACCGCCGCCGCCTTCGCGTACGTGGCCGCCGTCGACCCCAACGAACCCGGCCACTACCCGGTCTGCCCGCTGCTCCGCTTCACCGGCCTGTACTGCCCCGGCTGCGGCGGCCTGCGCAGCGCCCACGCCGTAGCCCACGGCGACCTCGCGACCGCGCTCGGTGCCAACGCGCTCGCCGTCGGCGGCTACGCGGTCTGCGCCGTCCTCATGGCCGTATGGCTGATTCGCGCCGTCCGCGGCGCGCCGACCCGGATCACCCTGAAGCCCACCCTGTGGTGGGCGATCGGGGCGCTGACCGCCCTTTTCGCGGTGTTCCGCAACCTTCCGCTCGGCTCCGCGCTGGCCCCCTGAAGTCCCAGCTGTTGGGACACCGCGCCGCTCGATGCGGATCAGACGGTCACCTGCGGATACCATCGGACATGGCTGAACCCTGTTCATCAGGTTCCGCGGAACCGTCACCGTCCCGGAAGGGGGCCTCTCGCGTGAGTGTGCTCGACGAGATCATCGAAGGCGTGCGCGCCGACCTCGCAGAGCGGCAGGCGCGGGTCTCCCTCGACGAGCTCAAGGACCGGGCCGCCAAGGCCCCGCAGGCCAAGGACGGAGTCGCCGCACTGCGTGGCGAAGGCGTCACCGTGATCTGCGAGGTCAAGCGGTCGAGCCCGTCCAAGGGAGCGCTCGCGGCCATCGCCGACCCGGCGGGACTCGCCGCCGACTACGAGGCGGGCGGCGCCGCCGTCATCTCCGTCCTCACCGAGCAGCGCCGCTTCGGCGGCTCGCTCGCCGACCTGGAGGCCGTGCGCGCCCGGGTGGACATCCCGGTCCTGCGCAAGGACTTCATCGTCACCGCCTACCAGCTCTGGGAGGCCCGGGCGTACGGAGCGGATCTCGCGCTCCTCATCGTCGCGGCCCTGGAGCAGGAGGCCCTCGTCTCCCTCATCGAGCGCGCCGAGTCCATCGGGCTCACCCCGCTCGTCGAGGTCCACGACGAGGAGGAGGTCGAGCGCGCCGTCGAGGCCGGCGCCCGGATCATCGGCGTCAACGCCCGCAACCTCAAGACCCTCCAGGTCGACCGCTCCACCTTCGAGCGCGTCGCCCCCGAGATCCCGGCCGGCATCGTCAAGATCGCCGAGTCCGGCGTCCGCGGCCCGCACGACCTCATCGCGTACGCCAACGCCGGCGCCGACGCGGTCCTCGTCGGCGAGTCCCTGGTCACCGGCCGTGACCCGAAGACCGCCGTCGCCGACCTCGTCGCCGCGGGCGCGCACCCCGCGCTGCGGCACGGCCGGAGCTGACGGCCGCGCCATGACCTCGCACCGCGTCGCCGCGCCGACCGCCCCGGGCTCCGCCGCCCGCGGGCCGGTCGGGGCGCGCGCGGTCTCCACGGCCGCCCACGCGCGGCTCGCCCGGGGCTGCCGGCCCCGTGGCTGCCGGGCGCCCGCCCGCCGTGTCCACGGCCGCCGGGTCCGGCACTGCATCGGTGCGGAGCCGGGCACGGTGCCCGGCATGCGATGGCGCGCCCGCACCTCACGCGCGCGCCCGTCGTCTCGTTGTGGGCATACGTTCCGCTAGGGCGGAACGGGTGGGCACGACGGAACGGCACCTTCGCGGGTGCCTCCGTACCCGCGCCTGAACCCGCACCACGAGCGCGTCGCGCTTCGGGTGCGGGCCCGGGCCCGGAAAGCCTGGCCCCTGTAGGGGCGCCGCGCGCGTACGAAGCGAGTCACGTCCTTTCACGACCGCATCGCCCCGCGAGGAGCACCATCAGCATGACCAGCGAGTTCTTCATCCCGGACCCGGAGGGCCAGGTCCCGTCGCCCGAGGGCTACTTCGGCGCCTTCGGCGGCAAGTTCATCCCCGAGGCCCTCGTCGCCGCCGTCGACGAGGTCGCCGTCGAGTACGAGAAGGCCAAGAACGACCCCGAGTTCGCCCGCGAGCTCGGCGCCCTCATGGCCGACTACACCGGCCGGCCCAGCGCCCTCACCGAGGTGCCCCGGTTCGCCGAGCACGCCGGCGGAGCCCGGATCTTCCTCAAGCGCGAGGACCTCAACCACACCGGCTCGCACAAGATCAACAACGTGCTCGGCCAGGCCCTGCTCACCAAGCGCATGGGCAAGACCCGGGTCATCGCCGAGACCGGCGCCGGCCAGCACGGCGTCGCCACCGCCACCGCCTGCGCCCTCTTCGGCCTCGACTGCACCATCTACATGGGCGAGGTCGACACCCAGCGCCAGGCCCTCAACGTGGCCCGGATGCGGATCCTCGGCGCCGAGGTCGTCGCCGTGAAGTCCGGCAGCCGCACCCTCAAGGACGCCATCAACGAGGCGTTCCGCGACTGGGTCGCCAACGTCGACCGGACGCACTACCTGTTCGGCACCGTGGCGGGCCCGCACCCCTTCCCCGCCATGGTCCGCGACTTCCACCGGGTCATCGGCGTCGAGGCCCGCCGCCAGCTCCTGGAGCGCGCCGGCCGCCTCCCCGACGCGGCCGTCGCCTGCGTCGGCGGCGGCTCCAACGCCATCGGCCTCTTCCACGCCTTCCTCCCCGACGCCTCGGTCCGGCTGATCGGCTGCGAACCGGCCGGCCACGGCGTCGAGACCGGCGAGCACGCGGCCACCCTCACCGCCGGCGAGCCCGGCATCCTGCACGGCTCCCGCAGCTACGTCCTCCAGGACGACGAGGGCCAGATCACCGAGCCGTACTCGATCTCGGCCGGCCTCGACTACCCGGGCATCGGCCCCGAGCACGCCTACCTCAAGGACAGCGGGCGCGGCGAGTACCGTGCCGTCACCGACGACGCCGCCATGCAGGCGCTGCGGCTGCTCTCCCGCACCGAGGGCATCATCCCGGCCATCGAGTCGGCCCACGCCCTCGCCGGGGCCCTGGAGGTCGGCAAGGAGCTCGGCAAGGACGCGCTCCTCCTCGTCAACCTCTCCGGCCGGGGCGACAAGGACATGGACACGGCCGCGCGCTACTTCGGCCTGTACGACGGGGAGGGGTCGAAGTGACCACCGGAAACCTTCAGCTGCTCGCCGACACCCTGGAGCGCGCGAAGGCCGAGGACCGGGCCGCGCTCATCGCGTACCTCCCGGCCGGCTTCCCGACCGTGGACGGCGGCATCAAGGCGATCAAGGCCGTCTTCGACGGCGGCGCCGACATCGTCGAGGTCGGCCTCCCGCACAGCGACCCGGTCCTGGACGGCCCCGTCATCCAGACCGCCGACGACATCGCCCTGCGCGGCGGCGTCAGGATCGCCGACGTCATGCGGACGGTGAAGGAGGCCCACGAGGCCACCGGCAAGCCGGTCCTCGTCATGACCTACTGGAACCCGATCGACCGGTACGGCGTCGAGCGCTTCGTCCGGGAGCTGGCCGAGGCCGGCGGCGCCGGCTGCATCCTGCCCGACCTCCCGGTGCAGGAGTCCGCGCTCTGGCGGAAGCACGCCGACGAGCACGGTCTCGCCACCGTCTTCGTCGTCGCCCCCAGCAGCAAGGACGAGCGGCTCGCCACCATCACCGCGGTCGGCTCCGGCTTCGTCTACGCCGCCTCCCTCATGGGCGTCACCGGCACCCGGGCGTCCGTCGGCGAGCAGGCCGCCGACCTCGTCCGGCGCACCCGCGTCACCTCGAAGATCCCGGTCTGCGTGGGCCTCGGCGTGTCGAACGCCGACCAGGCCCGCGAGGTCGCCGCCTTCGCCGACGGCGTCATCGTCGGCTCGGCCTTCGTCCAGCGGATCCTCGACGCCGACGGCGACGAGGCCGCCGGACTCGCCGCCGTAAAGGAACTGGCGGCCGAACTCGCGGAAGGTGTGCGCCGCAGCTCCCGACCGGAGTAGTCCATCCGGGTGGACATCGGACCGGGGAGGCGCGGACGCGCCTCCCCGGTTCGTTGCTGTGGGCGTGAGCGAGAAGAACCGTGACGGTAGTAGTACGAGCGCGCGGGAGCGCCTCCAGCAGCAGCGCGAGCGAGAGAAGGCCCGCGAGAAGCAGCGGCGCGTCCTGATCGTGACGGCGGGAGTGGTCGGCGTCCTCGGCCTCGCCGCCGTCGTCGGCGTGATCGCCGCCAACAGCGGCAAGGACGGCGACTCCGCCAAGGCCGGGCCCGTCGTCGCCCCCACCGGCGCGATCGAGGGCGACAAGCCGGCCATCCCCACCGGCACGGCGGACGCCCCGTCCACCCTCCAGATCTGGGAGGACTTCCGCTGCCCCGCCTGCGCCCAGTTCGAGAACGTCATGCGGGACACCATCCACGAACTGGAGGCGGCCGGCGCCGTCAAGACCGAGTACCACCTCGCCACCCTCATCGACGGCAACATGGGCGGCAGCGGCTCGCTGCGCGCGGCGAACGCCGCGGCCTGCGCCCAGGACGCCGGCAAGTTCACCGCGTACCACGACACGCTCTACATCAACCAGCCGCAGGAGACCGACGACGCCTTCGGCGACAACGCCAAGCTGATCGAGCTGGCCGCCAAGGTCCCCGGCCTCGACACCCCGGCCTTCCGCTCCTGCGTCGAGGACGGCACCCACGACGGCTGGGTCGAGAAGTCCAACGAGGCCTTCCAGGCCGGCGGCTTCCGCGGCACCCCGTCCGTCCTGCTCAACGGGGAATCGATCTTCCCGACCAAGGGCGACGAGCAGATCTCGCCGGAGAACCTGAAGAAGTGGGTCGCCGAGGCCAACAAGGGCAAGAAGCCGGGCACCGCCTCCCCCTCGGCGGGGTAGCGGCGGGGTGGTGGCGGGGTTAGTTATCCAGACGTTGCCGGGTGGGCTGCCGGTCCGCCCGCCCGGCAGGGTAGCGTCGGACCTGCCATGGACCTTGCCTACATTCCCAGCCCGTCGACCGGTGTCCTCCACCTCGGACCGATTCCGCTGCGCGGCTACGCCTTCTGCATCATCCTCGGTGTCTTCGTCGCCGTCTGGCTCGGCAACAAGCGCTGGATCGCCCGGGGCGGCACCGCCGGCACCGTGGCCGACATCGCCGTCTGGGCGGTGCCCTTCGGCCTCGTCGGCGGTCGCCTCTACCACGTGATCACCGACTACCAGCTGTACTTCAGCGAGGGTGAGAACTGGGTCGACGCCTTCAAGATCTGGGAGGGCGGCCTCGGCATCTGGGGCGCCATCGCCTTCGGAGCGGTCGGCGCCTGGATCGGCTGCCGCCGCCGGGGCATCCCGCTCCCCGCGTACGCCGACGCCATCGCCCCCGGCATCGTGCTCGCCCAGGCCATCGGCCGCTGGGGCAACTGGTTCAACCAGGAGCTGTACGGCAGGCCCACCGACCTGCCGTGGGCGCTGAGGATCACCGAGAGCGCCAACCGCGAGGCCGGGCTCTACCACCCGACCTTCCTCTACGAGTCGCTCTGGTGCGTCGGTGTGGCCGTCCTCGTCATCTGGGCCGACCGCCGCTTCAAGCTGGGCCACGGCCGCGTCTTCGCCCTGTACGTGGCCGCCTACTGCGCGGGCCGCGCCTGGATCGAGTACATGCGCGTCGACGAGGCGCACCACATCCTGGGCCTGCGCCTGAACGTGTGGACCGCGATCATCGTCTTCGTCCTCGCCGTGGTCTACATGGTGGTCTCGGCGCGGATCCGGCCGGGCCGCGAGGAGATCGTGGAGCCGCGCTCCCGCAAGAAGGCGTCCACCGAGGACGCGGACGCCGCGGAGCAGGCGGAGCGCGACGGGGCGGACGCGGAGCCGGAGGCGGCGGACGCCGCCGACGAGGACGTGGAGAACGGCGCCGGGAACGGCGCGGGATCGGCCGCCAAGAGCTGACGCCGACCCCTCACGCACACGAGGGCCGCCGGGACCGGAGAGGTCGCGGCGGCCCTCGCGCGTGCCCGGGCAGCGGTCAACCGGCGCGGTCCGCGAGGGCGAGGACCCGGTGGGCGCCCGCCACCACCGCCGCGTCCACGAACCGGCCGTCCGCCAGGGCCAGCGCGCCCCGGTCGGTCGTGGCCGCCGCCACCACCGCGCGGGCCGCGTCGACCTCCTGCGGGGTCGGCAGATAGGCCCGCTCGATGACCGGGAGCTGCCGGGGGTGGATGGCCGCCCGTCCGAGGAAGCCCAGCGCCCGACCCCGGGCGCAGTCGGCGGCCAGCGCCTCCAGGTCGCCGATGTCCGGGTGGACCGACTGGACCGGTGGCGGCAGCGCGGCGGCGCGGGCGGCGACCACGACCCGGCTGCGCGGCCAGTCCAGGCCGCTGTCGTCCCGTACGCCCAGGTCGGCGCGGAGGTCGGCCTCGCCGAGGGAGAGGCCGCGGACCGCCGGGTGGGCGGTGGCGATCGCGTACGCGTGCTCCACGGCCAGGGCGCTCTCCAGGAGCGGGTGGAGCGGGAGGCCGGGGGCGAGCTCGGTGATCCGGTGGATGTCGGAGGCGTGGGTCACCTTGGGGACACGGAGGCCGGAGAGGCCGGGGAGGGAGGCCAGGACGGGGATGTCGCGCGGGGTGTGGATGCGGACGTGCACCGGGACGGGGTGGACGTCGGAGAGCAGATCGACGGTGGCGTCGAGGGCGTACGCCTTGCGGTCCGGCGCGACCGCGTCCTCCAGGTCCACGATGACCACGTGGGCGCCGGAGCCGAGCGCCTTGCGGACCACCTCGGGGCGGTCCCCGGGGGCGTACAGCCAGGTGAGGGCGGGGCGACGGGGGACGCGGGGCCGGACGTCGGCGCCGGTGCCGGCGGCGGGGACGCTCATACCGACCCCCGCGCGCGCAGGTGGTCGATCTCGTCCGGTGTGAGGCCGGCCGCCGTGAGGACCTCGTCGGTGTCGGCACCGTGCGGGCGGCCTGCCCAGCGGATGGCGCCCGGGGTCTCGGAGAGCCGGAAGAGCACGTTCTGCATGCGGATCGGCCCCAGCTCCGGGTCAGGGACCTCGGTGACGGTGCCGAGCGCCTGGTACTGCGGGTCGGCGAGGACGTCCCGGACGTCGTAGACCGGGGCGATCGCCGCCTCCGCCTTCTCGAAGGCGTCCATGGCCTCGTCGCGGGTGTGGCGGGCGATCCAGGTGCCGACGGCCTCGTCGAGGACCTCGGCGTGCGCGGCCCGGCCGCTGCCGTCGGCGAACCACGGCTCGTCGATCAGCTCGGGGCGGCCGACCAGGCGCAGCACGCGCTCGGCGATGGACTGCGCCGAGGTGGAGACGGCGACCCAGGAGCCGTCGGAGGTCCGGTAGGTGTTGCGCGGGGCGTTGTTGCGGGAGCGGTTGCCGGTGCGCGGCTGGACGTAGCCGAGCTGGTCGTACCAGAGGGGGTGGGGTCCGATGACGGACAGCATCGGTTCGATGATGGCCATGTCCACGACCTGGCCGTGGCCGGTGGCGGTCCTCGCGGTGAGCGCGGTCATCACGGCGTACGCGGTGGCGAGGGCGGCGATCGAGTCGGCGAGGCCGAAGGGGGGCAGGGTCGGCGGGCCGTCCGGTTCGCCGGTGATGGCGGCGAAGCCGCTCATCGCCTCGGCGAGGGTGCCGAAGCCGGGGCGGTGGGCGTACGGGCCGAACTGGCCGAAGCCGGTGACCCGGGCCAGCACCAGGCGGGGGTTGACCGTGGACAGCTCCTCCCAGCCCAGACCCCAGCGCTCCAGCGTGCCGGGGCGGAAGTTCTCCACGATCACGTCGGCGTCGGCGGCCAGCCGGAGCAGGGTGTCCCGGCCGCCGGGGGTGGACAGGTCGAGGGTGATGGTCCGCTTGTTGCGGCCCAGGACCTTCCACCACAGGCCCACCCCGTCCTTGGCGGGGCCGTGGCCCCGGGACGGGTCCGGCTTGCGGGGGTGCTCGACCTTGACGACGTCGGCGCCGAAGTCGCCGAGCATCATGGCGGCCAGCGGCCCGGCGAAGAGCGTCGCCAGATCGAGGACGCGCAGCCCCTGGAGGGGCGGGGCCTGGGCGGCGGGAGGTGCGGTGGTCATACGGGATCGGCCTCCAGGGACTCGGGCGAGCCGAGGGCGGACTCGATCTCGGTGCGGTACGGCATCGAGGTCGAGGCGCCCTCGCGGCGGACGGAGAGGGCGGCGGCCGTGCCCGCCCAGGCGAGCGCGTCCGGCACCGGGCGGCCCTCGCCGAGGGCGACCGCCAGCGCCCCGACGAAGGTGTCGCCGGCCGCGGTGGTGTCGACGGCCCGCACCCGGGGGGCGGGCACGGTGAGCGGATCCCGGCCGCGCGCCGCGTAGAGGCAGCCGGCCGAGCCGAGGGTGACGACGACCTCGGGGACGGCTTCGAGAAGGGCGAGCGCGGCGGCGCGCGGGTCGGAGCGGCCGGTGAGGGTGGCGGCCTCGTGCTCGTTGGGCACCAGCAGGTCGGTGACGTCGAAGAGGTCGGGCGGGAGCGGCTGGGCGGGGGCCGGGGTGAGGACGGTGCGCACGCCGCGGGCGCGGGCGTGGGCGGCGCCGGCGACGACGACGGAGAGGGGGAGTTCGAGCTGGAGGAGGAGCAGGTCGGCCGTGTCGATCAGGGCCTCGTCGCCGTGGGTGAGGGAGGTGACGGTGGCGTTGGCGCCGGGGACGACGACGATCGCGTTGCCGCCCTCGTCGTCGACGACGATGTGCGCGGTGCCGGAGGCGCCCTCGACCGTGCGGAGCAGGTCCGTGTCGACGGAGCAGTGCTCCAGGACGTCCCGGAGCCGGTAGCCGAACTCGTCCGAGCCGACCGCGCCGATCATGGCGACCTCGCCGCCCGCGCGGGCGGCGGCGACCGCCTGGTTGGCGCCCTTGCCGCCGGGGATCGTGCGGAACGACCGGCCGGTGACCGTCTCGCCGCGCTGCGGGGCCCGTCGTACGTAGGCCACGAGGTCCATGTTGGTGCTCCCGAGCACCACGATGCTGGTCATGGGCGTACTGCCTCCAGGTGGGTCAGGTCGGCGAGGGCGTCGAAGCCGATGCCGTCGAAGGTCGGCACCGAGGTGGCGAGCCGGTTCTTCAGGGGGGAGGTCCAGCGGTCCGGGATCCGGTCGGGGTGCCCGGCGAGGAGGCCGGCGACCGAGCCGGCGGTGGCGCCGTTGGAGTCGGTGTCCCAGCCGCCGGAGACGGCCGCGCAGACGGAGCGGGTGAAGTCGCCTTCCGCATGGGTGAGGGCGGCGGCGAGCAGCGCGCTGTTCGGTACGGCATGGACCCAGTGGTACCCGCCGTACCGGGCGTGCAGCCGGTCGACGACGGTGTCGAGGTCGGGGGTGGCGCGGGCGGCGCGGATGCCGTACCGGACGGCCTCGGCGAGCCGCGAGCGGGGCGGGACGACGGAGAGCCCGGCGGCCAGCGCCCGGTGGACGTCGGTGCCGCCGCCCGCGGCGGCGGCCACGGTCGCGGCGACGAACATGGCGCCGTGGACGCCGCACCCGGTGTGGCTGAGGACGGCGTCCCGGTGGACCTGGGCCGCGGCGGCGGCCGGGTCGCCGGGGTGGGTCCAGCCGTGGACGTCGGCCCGGATCTGGGCGCCGATCCACTCCCGGAAGGGATTGCGGCGGACGGCGGTCAGCGGCGGCTCGACGCCGTCGAGGAGGTTGCGGTAGGCGATCCGCTCGGCGGTGAAGGTGCGTCCCGCGGGGAGTTCGTCCAGCCAGAGGCGGGCCAGGTCGGCGGTGGTGAAGCCGCGGCCGTGGCGGCGGAGGAGGAGCAGGGCGAGGAGGGGGTGGTCGAGGTCGTCGTCCTCCGGCATGCCGTCGATGGTCTCGGCGAGCGAGGTGGCGGCGGAGCGGCGGTTCCAGGGGTGGGCCGCGAGGAGTTCCGGCGGGACCCCGCGCGCGGTGAACCAGTCGTCGAGCGGCCAGTTCCCGGCGGCCCGGGCGAGCGCGCGGATCGCGTCGAGCGGCAGCTTCTCGACGGGCTTCCCGAGCAGGCACCCGGCGGCCCGCCCGAGCCAGGCCGCGTGCAGCCGGTCGCGGAGGGCGGGGTCGGCGCGGGCGCCGGGGACGGTCGGGCCCGCGGGCCGGTCGGGGCAGGCGGCGAGGATCGCGTCGAGTGCGGTGGGCTCGTCGGCGGCGAGGGGGGAGGGGAGGGCGGCGAGTTCGTCGAGCAGTTCCTCGGCGAGCGGCCGGAGGTCGGGCCGGGGGACGGGGGAGGCGCCGGCGGCGGGCGGTGCGGCCTGCCCGCCGGCCGCCGACCACCGCGCCGCGATCTCCCGGGCGTCCCGTCCGTCCTCGGCGGCCTGGCGCAGCTCGTGCCCGACCAGATCCTCGGGCTGCACCCAGGTGAGGCGGACGGGCGCGCCGCCTTCCCGGCGGGGTGCCTCCGCGGGCGGGCCCGCGCGCGACGTCCGCCCGGGGCCGCTCCTGCCGGGCGGCTCGCAGACGGTGCCACGGTTGCCGGGGCGGGCGGGGGCGGCGAGGGAGGGGGAGAGGGAGGTGGTCGGGGGTGTGGCCGGGCCGGGCTCGCGCGCTGTGCCGGTGCCGGGGGCCGGGGCGGGGGCGGGGGTCGGCCGGGGGCCGGTGCCGGTGCCGGTGCCGGGGCCGGGGTTCGGGGGTGCGGTGGTCGGGCCGGGGTTCCGGGGTGCGGTGGTCGGGGTGGGGTTCGTCATCGGGCGGGGCCCGTCAGGGCGGCGCGGGCGGACTCGTGGGCGCGGCGGCGGGCGGTGTCGCGGGCGAAGACCTCGTGGGCCACGGCGGCGAGGGCGGTCGCCGGGGCGCGCAGGTCCAGGCGGCTGGCGTCCGCGACCCGCTTCGCCCAGTCGGCGGGGACGGCCGCCTCGCCGTGCAGGGCGCCGGCGATCGCGCCCGCCATGGTGGCGATGGAGTCGCAGTCCCGCCCGTAGTTGACCGCGCCCAGGACCGTACGGCGGTAGTCGCCCTCGCCGACCAGCAGCATGCCGAGCGCGATCGGCAGCTCCTCGATGGAGTGGAGGCGGGAGGGGCGACGGGCGTCGAGACCCGGGGCGCGGTAGTCGGGGCCGACCGAGTCGTACGGGGCGACCGCGCGGCGCAGCGGGGCCAGGGCGGACTCGAAGTCGTGGTGGCGGTCGGCGACTTCGGCGACCGCCTCGATCGCGGCGCGGGTGCCGTCCTTGGCGAGGGCGAGCGCGGTGTCGACGACCGTGCGCGGGGTGGCGCCGGGGACGCAGGCCGCCGCGACCGCCGCCGCGAGGACCCCCGCCGCCTCGCGGCCGTACGAGGACTGGTGGGCGCCGGCGATGTCCAGGGCCTCGGCGTAGGCGCCGTGCGGGTCGGCCGCGTTGACCAGGCCGACCGGGGCCATGTACATCGCGGCGCCGCAGTTGACGATGTTTCCGGTGCCGGCCTCGCGCGGGTCGGCGTGGCCGTAGTGGAGGCGGGCGACGATCCACTTCTCGGCGAGGAAGACCCGCTGGAGGGGGAGGGCCTCCGCCTCCAGCTCGGGGATCCACACGGGCGTGCCCATGAGTTCGGGGACGAGGTGGTCGGCGACGGCGTACGCGTCGAGGTGGTCGCGGACCCGTTCGTACACCCGGATCAGGGCGTGGGTCATCAGGGTGTCGTCGGTGACGTGCCCGTCGCCCTTGTGGTACGGCGCGATGGGGCGGGCGGTGCGCCAGGAGTCGCCGTTCCAGGGCCCGACGATGCCGGTGACGCGGCCGCCGTGGCGCTCGGTGATCTGCTCGGGGGTGTACCCCTCGACGGGGCCGCCGAGGGCGTCGCCCACGGCGGCCCCGAGGAGACTTCCGGTGATCCGCTCATCCAGTGTGGGTGTCATGTCTGAATTGTCCACCTGGGGGTGCCGGTTCCGTGGTTCCCAGGAGCCCGGCGAGTTCCACCAGATCGGTGCCGGCGAGGCGGGGGAGCGCACAGCCGGAGAGCGTCCGGCAGGCGTCCCGCCAGCTCGCCGGCACCGAACGGCCGCCGCCCAGCGCGCCGGTGAGCGCGCCGGCCAGGGCGGGCGCGGAGTCGGCCACCCGGGAGAGGCAGGCCGCCGCCGGGACCGCGGCCGTCATCGCGCCGCGCGCCGCGACGGTCAGCGCGAGCGCGACGGGGACGGTCTCGGCGGCGGCGATGCCGTAGCTGTAGACGTGGTCGACGATCTGGTGCTCCAGGAGCGGGACGAGCTCGAAGGCCGAATCGGCGGTACGGGCCAGCTTCACGGCGTGCCGGGCGTTGCGGCCGATCTCGGTGACGGGCGGGAGTTCGGCGAGCGCGGCGGCCACGGCGGTGTCGGCGTCCGCGCCGCCGAGGGCCGCGGCGACGGCCGCGGCGGTGGCCCGGGCGCCGTGCACACCGTCGCCGTCCTGGGTGTACCGGGCGTCGAACTCGGCGAGTTCGGCGGCGGCGCGCGGGTCGCCGGGGTGGACGACCGCGAGGACGGCGGCCCGGACGCAGGCGGCGTCGTCGAAGTAGTGCGGGTTGTCGTGGCCGGTGGCGGGCGGACGCAGGCCGGTGGCCAGATTGCCCAGGCCCGCGCGGACCGAGATGCGGGCGCGGAGCGGGAGGACGGCGGACTCGATCTCGGGGGCGCGGTCGGCGGCGGCCGCGATCTGGCCCGCGAGGAGGTTCCAGGCCACGTCCACGGCGGCGCGGAGCCGGCGCTCGCGGGGGAGGGAGGCGAAGAGGGGGCCGGCGGCGGCCAGTACCGCCTCCGCCGTGAAGGCCGCCCACTCGGCGTCGTCGGAGGGCCCGAGGCGGAGGGGCTCGGGGGGCTGGTTCAGGGCGATCGGGACGGGGAGGGTGGTCGTGGCGTTCTGCTCCGCGAAGGTGTCGAGCTCGCGGGTGAGGCGGCGGGTCCACTCGGGCATCCGGGCGGCGCGGTGCCGCGCGGCGGGCCACCCGGCGGCGTCGCCCGCGGCGAGGCCCAGCAGGAGGCCCTCGATCCGGTCGCGGACCGCGGGGGCCCGGTCGGCCGGCCGGTCGGCGGCGGCAGCCCGCGGCGAGGGCTTCCGCGCGGCACGGGGGCCGGGGCCGGGGCCGGTGGCGGTGCGGGTGCGGGTGCTGGTGTCCGGCGCCGGGGGCTCCTGCGTGGCGAGGCCCGTGGTGTCCGCGTCCCTCGCCGGGGGCGCCTGCGCGGCCAGGACCGAGGTACCGGCGCCCGGCACCGGGGCGAGGTGGGGTGCGGCGTCGGTCGCGGGGGTGGGGTGGGGTGCGGTGCCGGTCGTCGGGGTGAGGTGTGGTGCGGCCTCGGTCGTCGGGGCGAGGCCCGGCGCGGTGCCGGCTGCCGGCGCGGTGCCGGCTGCCGGGGCGGTGCCCGGCATCGGGGGGCGCGCCCGCCCTCCGCCGAGCTCTCGGCCTCGCTCGGTCAGGAAGAAACCCCATCGCCCCGCCGAACGATCGCCCCGGGCGGGGGCGTCGGGCGGGGCGTCGTGCCCCGGGTGGGCGGCGGCGGCCGTGGAGAGGACTGTGAGGGTGTCGGCGGGGGTGCGCTGGGTGGTCGGGGTGCCTTGGCCGGTCGGGGTGGTCGGGGTGGCCGGCACGTCGGCGTCGGCTGAGGTGGTGAGGGCCGCGGGGACGGCGGAGGTGGTGGAGCCGGGCGGAGCTGCGGAGGCGGTGGAGCCGGGCGGGGCTGCGGGGGCGGCCGTGGCGGCGGAGCCGGTGGGGGCCGCGGAAGCGGCGGCGCAGGCTGGGGCGGCCGTGGGGTCGGTGGTCATCAGGGGGTCTCCTCTTCCGTCAGGAGGTCGGCGATGTCCAGGACGTGGTGGCCGCGCATGGTGGGCAGGCAGCTCCCGGTCACCGGGGTGATCGCGGAGGCCCATTCCTCCGGGATGGCGCCGATGCCGCCCGCCGCTCCGGCCAGCGCGCCGGCCACCGCCGCCGTCGTGTCGGCGTCGCGGCCCATGTTGACCGCGGTGAGGACGGCCGTACGGAAGTCGCCGCGCGCCGCCGCGAAGGCGCCGAAGGCGAGGCCCACCGCCTCCGGCGCCAGGTCGGTCCACGGGTAGCCGCCGATCACGACCGCCGAGCGGACCTGGCGCTCGCGGGTGAGCGGGTCGGGCTGGACGCGCTGCGCCGCGACCACCGCGCGGCGCAGCGAGCGGGCCGTCCAGGAGTCCATGGGGATGACGGAGAGGGCCGCCGCGATGACCGACGTGACGGTCGCGCCGGACATCGCCGCCGCGACCCCCGCCGCCACCGCCTGGCCGCCGTAGATGCCCTCGCCCTCGTGGCTGACGCTGCCGTCGATGGCGACGAGCCGGGCGGCCTCGGCGGGCCGGCCGGCCGCGAAGACGCCGAAGGGCGCGGCCCGCATGGCCAGTCCGTCCGACCAGGCGTGCCGGTGCTGCGCGGAGATGGGGGCGGCGAGGCCCCGCCGGAGGTTCTCCAGGGTGCCGCGCTCGGAGAAGCCCGCGCCGCGGAACGGGCCCTCGTCGAGGTCGGCGATCCAGCGGTGCCACGCCCGCTCGACGTGGGCGACGGTGAGCGCCGAGCCGTGCCGGGCGAGCAGCAGCGCCGAGAAGATCGCGTACTCGGTGTCGTCGGTGCCCGCGGGACGGTTCGTCAGGAAGCCCTCGATCCGCCCCCACCTGCGGCGGATCTCGGAGGGCTTCATGTTCTCGGCGGGGGCGCCGAGCGCGTCGCCGACGGCGAGGCCGAGCAGCGCCCCCCTCGCCCGTTCACGGGTGTCGCATGTCGTGGTCACCATCTCCGCGCCCCTTTCCTCGGTGCGGGCACCTCTTCGGCGGTACCCCTTCGCCTGGATCTGTGCCACCGCGGGCGGACGACTCGCCGACGGACGGCTTCTGTCACCCGTCTGTCAGTGGGGCGCGTGGTGCTGACGGTGCGCCAGGGAAGGGTCGCCACACTGAGGCGGGCCTTACTAAGTACGGCCTGCCTTGCTGGCGAGCCCCTTACATCGCGCGTATTTTCGAGGGTGTTGGGGGGCGGCGGGAGCGACCCGGCCCGCCGGAACGAGGGGAGAGCCATGTCCATCATCGAAGCCCAGGCACCACTGCACGAGGCCCACCGCGACAACCACACCCACCGCGACGTCAACGGAGGCTGGCTGCGGCCCGCGGTCTTCGGCGCGATGGACGGCCTGGTCTCGAACCTCGCCCTGATGACCGGCGTCGCCGGCGGCTCCGTCTCCTCGCAGACCATCGTCATCACCGGTCTCGCGGGACTGGCCGCCGGAGCCTTCTCCATGGCGGCCGGCGAGTACACCTCGGTCGCCTCGCAGCGCGAGCTCGTCCAGGCGGAACTGGACGTGGAGCGCCGCCAGTTGCGCAAGCACCCGATCGACGAGATGGAGGAGCTGGCCGCCCTCTACGTCTCCCGGGGCGTCGAGCCCGCCCTCGCCCGCGAGGTCGCCATGCAGCTCTCCCGGGATCCCGAGCAGGCGCTGGAGATCCACGCCCGCGAGGAGCTGGGCATCGACCCCGACGACCTGCCGTCGCCCGCGGTCGCCGCCGTCTCGTCCTTCGGCTCCTTCGCGCTCGGCGCGCTGCTGCCGCTGCTGCCGTACCTGCTCGGCGCCTCCGCGCTCTGGCCCGCCGTGCTGCTCGCGCTCCTCGGCCTCTTCGGCTGCGGCGCCCTGGTCGCCCGGGTCACCGCGCGCAGCTGGTGGTTCAGCGGCCTGCGCCAGCTGGTGCTCGGCGGTGCCGCCGCGGCCGTCACGTACGGCCTCGGGATGCTCTTCGGTGCCGCGCTCTGACCGTCGCCCGCGGCCTCCGTGCCGACGGAGACGCCCGAGAGGCCCCCGTGAGGGGCCTCTCGGGCGTTTCGGGGTGCCTTGTCGGGACGAAGGCCGCATCCTCGCTGTGACGAATATCCCTGGCCGGAACCCTCGCGGCGGTGAGACACTATGCACGACGCCACATATGTAGCCGGTTACCCGGCGGTTTCGAACCCGTGTCCAGCGGGAAAGAGGCAGAGGCGTCATCGGGCAACGAAGCCCTCCCGAGACGGACCGGCATCATCCTCGCGGTTCCGTCCCCCCAGCGGAGCAGTCACGGTGCAGTCACTGCCCCCGCACCCAGAGAGAACAGGTGAACGCGCACCACCGCTCCGTATCGGTGGTGTCCGCATGCTGGAACGCGCTATCCACTAGGCGAGAAACACTCCATCATGTAACCTGCACGAAATTTCGCGGAGGGCCAACGTCGTCCCTCGGCAGCAGCTCCCCCAGACGTGGTCTGGGAGAAGCCCCCAGCCACGACGACGACGGGAGAGCCGATGCGTTCCGACGCCTGGTCGCCCATGGATGGTCGCCCCGCCCCCCAGGGCATGTACGACCCCCGTAACGAGCACGACGCCTGCGGTGTCGGGTTCGTGGCCAC
This sequence comes from Streptomyces sp. NPDC014861, assembly GCF_043081625.1. NCBI lineage: Bacteria > Bacillati > Actinomycetota > Actinomycetes > Kitasatosporales > Streptomycetaceae > Streptomyces > Streptomyces sp. NPDC014861. Next base: position 239,066 of record NZ_JBIBWV010000004.1, on the reverse strand, counting down.
CCTCACCGGTGTGGCCAGCCACGCGCTGGTCGAGCAGGCGCTGACCGTACTGCGCAACCTCGAGCACCGCGGCGCCACCGGCTCCGAGCCGGACTCCGGCGACGGCGCCGGCATCCTGCTCCAGGTCCCGGACGCCTTCTTCCGCGAGGTCACCGACTTCGAGCTGCCCGAGGCCGGCGCGTACGCGGTGGGCACCGCCTTCCTCCCCGTCGACTCCGCCGACGAGTCCGCCGCCGCGGTCGAGGCGATCGCCGCCGACGAGGGCCTCACCGTCCTCGGCTGGCGCGAGGTCCCCGTCGCCCCCGCCCTGCTCGGCGCCACCGCCCGCTCCACCATGCCGGCCTTCCGCCAGGTCTTCGTCACCGACGGCGAGAGCACCGGCATCGCGCTGGACCGCAAGGCGTTCGTCTTCCGCAAGCGCGCCGAGCGCGAGGCCGCGACGTACTTCCCGTCGCTCTCCGCCCGCACCCTCGTCTACAAGGGCATGCTCACCACCGGCCAGCTGGAGCCCTTCTTCCCGGACCTGTCGGACCGGCGCCTGGCCTCCGCCGTCGCCCTCGTCCACTCCCGGTTCTCCACCAACACCTTCCCGAGCTGGCCGCTCGCCCACCCGTACCGCTTCGTCGCCCACAACGGCGAGATCAACACGGTCAAGGGCAACCGCAACTGGATGACCGCCCGCGAGGCCCAGCTCGCCGGCGACGTCTTCGGCGAGAGCCGGGGCGGCAAGGGCCTGGAGCGGATCTTCCCGATCTGCACCCCCGACGCCTCCGACACCGCCTCCTTCGACGAGGTCCTGGAGCTGCTTCACCTCGGCGGCCGCTCGCTGCCGCACGCCGTCCTGATGATGGTCCCCGAGGCGTGGGAGAACCACGACTCCATGGACCCCGCGCGGCACGCCTTCTACCAGTACCACTCCACGATGATGGAGCCCTGGGACGGCCCCGCCTGCGTCACCTTCACCGACGGCGTCCAGGTCGGCGCGGTCCTCGACCGCAACGGCCTGCGTCCCGGCCGCTACTGGGTCACCGACGAGGGCCTCGTCGTCCTCTCCTCCGAGGTCGGCGTCCTCGACATCGACCCCGCCAGGGTCGTCCGCAAGGGCCGCCTCCAGCCCGGCAGGATGTTCCTCGTCGACACCGCCGAGCACCGCATCATCGAGGACGACGAGATCAAGGCCGGCCTCGCCGCCGAGCAGCCGTACGCGGAGTGGCTGGAGACCGGCGAGATCGAGCTCTCCGACCTCCCCGAGCGCGAGCACATCGTGCACACCCACGCCTCGGTCACCCGCCGCCAGCAGACCTTCGGCTACACCGAGGAAGAGCTCCGCGTCATCCTCGCGCCGATGGCCCGCACGGGCGGCGAGCCGCTCGGCTCCATGGGCACCGACTCGCCGATCGCGGCCCTCTCCGCACGCCCCCGGCTGCTCTTCGACTACTTCACGCAGCTGTTCGCGCAGGTCACCAACCCGCCGCTGGACGCCATCCGGGAAGAGCTCGTCACCTCGCTCCGCTCCTCCCTCGGGCCCCAGGGCAACCTGCTCGACCCGACCGCGGCCTCCTGTCGCTCGGTCACCCTGCCCTTCCCGGTGATCGACAACGACGAGCTCGCCAAGCTCATCCACATCAACCACGACGGCGACATGCCGGGCATGAAGGCCGCCACGCTCTCCGGCCTCTACCGCGTCTCCGGCGGCGGCGAGTCCCTCGCCGCCCGCATCGACGCCATCTGCGCCGAGGCCGACGCGGCCATCGAGGGCGGCGCCCGCCTGATCGTCCTCTCCGACCGGCACTCCGACGCCGAGCACGCGCCGATCCCGTCGCTGCTGCTCACCGCCGCCGTCCACCACCACCTCATCCGCACCAAGCAGCGCACCATGGTGGGCCTGCTGGTCGAGGCCGGCGACGTCCGCGAGGTCCACCACGTCGCCCTGCTCATCGGCTACGGCGCCGCGGCGGTCAACCCGTACCTCGCCATGGAGTCCGTCGAGGACCTGCTCCGCGCCGGCACCTTCCTCAGCGACATCGAGCCCGAGCAGGCCATCCGCAACCTGATCTACGCCCTCGGCAAGGGCGTCCTCAAGGTCATGTCGAAGATGGGCATCTCCACGGTCGCCTCCTACCGCGGCGCCCAGGTCTTCGAGGCCGTCGGCCTCGACACCGAGTTCGTCTCCCGGTACTTCAACGGCACCGCCACCAAGATCGGCGGCGCCGGCCTGGACGTCGTCGCCAAGGAGGTCGCCGCCCGCCACGCCAAGGCCTACCCGGCCACCGGCATCGCCTCCGCGCACCGCGCGCTGGAGATCGGCGGCGAGTACCAGTGGCGCCGCGAGGGCGAGCCGCACCTCTTCGACCCGGAGACCGTCTTCCGCCTCCAGCACGCCACGCGGAACAAGCGGTACGACATCTTCAAGCAGTACACGGACCGGGTGAACGAGCAGTCCGAGCGCCTGATGACGCTCCGCGGCCTGTTCGGCTTCGCGAGCGAGGGCCGCACCCCGATCTCCGTCGACGAGGTCGAGCCGGTCTCCGAGATCGTCAAGCGCTTCTCCACCGGCGCCATGTCGTACGGCTCCATCTCCCAGGAGGCGCACGAGACCCTCGCGATCGCCATGAACCAGCTCGGCGGCAAGTCGAACACCGGTGAGGGCGGCGAGGACCCGGAGCGCTTGTACGACCCGGCGCGCCGCTCCTCGATCAAGCAGGTCGCCTCCGGCCGCTTCGGCGTCACCTCCGAGTACCTGGTCAACGCCGACGACATCCAGATCAAGATGGCCCAGGGCGCCAAGCCCGGCGAGGGCGGCCAGCTGCCCGGCCACAAGGTCTACCCGTGGGTCGCCAAGACGCGTCACTCGACGCCCGGCGTCGGCCTCATCTCGCCGCCGCCGCACCACGACATCTACTCCATCGAGGATCTCGCCCAGCTGATCCACGACCTCAAGAACGCCAACCCGCAGGCCCGCATCCACGTGAAGCTGGTCTCCGAGGTCGGCGTCGGCACGGTCGCGGCCGGCGTGTCCAAGGCCCACGCGGACGTCGTCCTCATCTCCGGCCACGACGGCGGCACCGGCGCCTCCCCGCTCACCTCGCTGAAGCACGCGGGCGGCCCCTGGGAGCTCGGTCTCGCCGAGACCCAGCAGACGCTGCTGCTCAACGGCCTGCGCGACCGGATCGTCGTCCAGACCGACGGCCAGCTCAAGACCGGCCGCGACGTCGTCATCGCCGCGCTGCTCGGCGCCGAGGAGTTCGGTTTCGCGACCGCGCCGCTCGTCGTCTCCGGCTGCGTCATGATGCGCGTCTGCCACCTGGACACCTGCCCGGTCGGCATCGCCACCCAGAACCCGGTCCTGCGCGACCGCTTCTCCGGCAAGGCCGAGTACGTCGTCAACTTCTTCGAGTTCATCGGGCAGGAGGTCCGCGAGCTCCTCGCCGAGCTGGGCTTCCGCTCCATCGAGGAGGCCGTCGGCCACGCCGAGCTGCTCGACACCAGCCGCGCCGTCACCCACTGGAAGGCGCAGGGCCTCGACCTGGAGCCGCTCTTCTACGTGCCGGAGCTGCCCGAGGGCGCGGTCCGCCACGCCCTGATCGAGCAGGACCACGGTCTGGAGAAGGCGCTCGACAACCAGCTGATCCAGCTCGCCGCCGAGGCGCTGAACGCCCCCTCCGCCGAGCAGGCCCAGCCGGTCCGCGCCCAGGTCGCGATCCGCAACATCAACCGCACGGTCGGCACCATGCTCGGCCACGAGGTGACGAAGAAGTTCGGCGGCGCCGGCCTCCCGGCCGACACCATCGACCTCACCTTCACCGGCTCCGCCGGCCAGTCCTTCGGCGCCTTCCTGCCGTCCGGCGTGACCCTCCGCCTGGAGGGCGACGCCAACGACTTCGTCGGCAAGGGCCTCTCCGGCGGCCGTGTGATCGTCCGCCCGGACCGCGGCGCCGACCACCTGGCCGAGTACTCCACCATCGCGGGCAACACCATCGCGTACGGCGCCACCGGCGGCGAGCTCTTCCTGCGCGGCCGCACCGGCGAGCGCTTCTGCGTCCGCAACTCCGGCGCCCTGGTCGTCTCGGAGGGCGTGGGCGACCACGGCTGCGAGTACATGACCGGCGGCACGGCGGTCGTCCTCGGCGAGACCGGCCGCAACTTCGCGGCGGGCATGTCCGGCGGTGTCGCCTACGTCATCGACCTCGACATCGACCACGTCAACTCCGGCAACCTCGAAGCGGTCGAGGCGCCGTCGGACGACGACAAGGCGTGGCTGCACGATGTCGTGCGCCGCCACCAGGAGGAGACCGGCTCCACCGTGGCCGAGAAGCTCCTGGCCGACTGGGACGCGGCGGCGAGCCGCTTCAGCAAGATCATCCCGACCACGTACAAGGCAGTGCTCGCCGCCAAGGACGCCGCTGAGCTCGCCGGTCTCTCCGAGCAGGAGACCACCGAGAAGATGATGGAGGCGGCGACCCATGGCTGACCCGAAGGGCTTTCTCACCACCGGCCGCGAGGTCGCCCGGACCCGTCCCGTCGCGGAGCGCGTCCGCGACTGGAACGAGGTCTACGTCCCCGGCTCCCTGCTGCCGATCATCAGCAAGCAGGCCGGCCGCTGCATGGACTGCGGCATCCCGTTCTGCCACAACGGCTGCCCGCTCGGGAACCTGATCCCCGAGTGGAACGACTACGCCTACCGCGAGGACTGGTCGGCCGCGTCCGAGCGCCTCCACGCCACCAACAACTTCCCGGAGTTCACCGGCCGCCTGTGCCCGGCTCCGTGCGAGTCGGCGTGCGTGCTCGGCATCAACCAGCCGGCCGTCACCATCAAGAACGTCGAAGTCTCCATCATCGACAAGGCGTGGGACGCCAACGACGTGAAGCCGCAGGCGCCCGAGCGCCTCTCCGGCAAGACCGTCGCCGTCATCGGCTCCGGCCCGGCGGGTCTCGCCGCCGCCCAGCAGCTGACCCGGGCCGGCCACACCGTGGTCGTGTACGAGCGCGCCGACCGCATCGGCGGCCTGCTGCGCTACGGCATCCCCGAGTTCAAGATGGAGAAGCGGCACATCAACCGCCGCATCGAGCAGATGCGCGCGGAGGGCACCAAGTTCCGCACCGGCATCGAGGTCGGCCGCGACATCACCGCCACCGACCTGCGCAAGCGGTTCGACGCGGTCGTGGTCGCCGCCGGCGCCACCACCGCCCGCGACCTGCCCGTGCCGGGCCGCGAACTCCAGGGCATCCACCAGGCGATGGAGTACCTGCCGCTCGCCAACAAGGTGGTCGAGGGCGACTTCGTGGCCGCGCCGATCACCGCCGAGGGCAAGCACGTCGTCGTCATCGGCGGCGGCGACACCGGCGCCGACTGCGTCGGCACCGCCCACCGCCAGGGCGCGGCCTCCGTCACCCAGCTGGAGATCATGCCCAGGCCGGGCGAGGACCGGAACGCCAACCAGCCCTGGCCGACCTTCCCGATGCTGTACAAGGTCACCTCGGCGCACGAGGAGGGCGGCGAGCGGGTCTACTCCGTCTCCACCACCCACTTCGAGGGCGACGAGGACGGCAACGTCCAGTACCTCCACCTCATCGAGGTCGAGTTCGTCGACGGCAAGCTGACCCAGAAGCCGGGCACCGAGCGGAAGATCCCCGCCCAGCTGGTCACCCTCGCCATGGGCTTCACCGGCACGGACGTCGCCAACGGCCTGGTCTCCCAGTTCGGCGTCGACCTGGACGAGCGGGGCAACATCGCCCGCGACGCCGACTTCGCCACCAACGTCGACGGCGTGTACGTCGCCGGTGACGCCGGCCGCGGCCAGTCGCTGATCGTCTGGGCCATCGCCGAGGGCCGCTCCGCCGCCCGCGGGGTGGACCGCTTCCTGACCGGTGCCAGCTCCCTGCCGGCCCCGATCCGCCCGACGGACCGCTCGCTGCTGGTCTGACGCGTCCCCGGATGTCCCGTACGACGAGGTACGGAACCGTACGACGCCCGCCCCGCCCGTCCTCGCAGGAGGACACCGGGGGCGGGCGTCGCCGCGTGTTCAGTCGGTGCCGGTGCCGGTGCCGGTGAGGGCGGGGCGGAAGTGCGGGATGACCCGCTCGCCCCACTGGCGGATCGTCTCCAGGCAGACCTCCTGCGGGACCGTGCCCATCTGGATCAGGCACATCACCTCGTCGACCCCGATCCGGCGGAGCCGGTCCACGTGGGCGATCGCGGTGGCCGCGTCGCCGTAGGCGTGGTCGGTGTGGAAGGTGCCGGTGTCGACGGGGCGGGCCGGGACGTCCGCCGCGTGGAGCCGGGCCACCAGCTCGTCCCGCCGGCCGGCGAGCGCCGCGGTGTGGTCCTCGTCCTCCGCGTAGCCGGTGGGCGCGGGCCCGCCGCCGTACCAGTGCGCGATCGACTCGGCGAAGAAGCGCTGGCCGCGGGTGCCGAGCCGGAGCGCGCGGGCCGCGTCGTCGAGGACGACCGTCGGGCAGAGCGCCGAGAAGTGGTCGTTGGCCTCGGTGGAGACGAACCGCGAGCCGTCCCGGGCGGCCAGCGCCTCGTCGTACACCTTCCGCATCGCCCGCACGTCGTCGGCGCCGGCGAAGCCCAGCACCAGCGCCCCGACGCCGAGTTCGGCCGCCTGCCGCAGCGAGTCGTGCTGCGAGCAGGCCAGGAAGAGCGGCGGATGCGGCGTCTGGACCGGGCGGGGCAGCACCGCGCCGGGACCGATGTCGAGGGTGCCGTGCCACTCGAACTCCTCCTCCCGCCACGCCGCCGCGAGGATCCGCAGCGCCTCCTCGGTCTGCGGCCTGGTGTCCTCCGGACGCACCCCGAACATGCGCATCTCCTGGCGGGTCGCGCCCCGCCCGGCGCCGATGTCGACCCGCCCGCCGGAGAGCACGTCGAGCATCGCGGTCCGCTCGGCCGTCCGGACCGGGTGCTGGTAGCCGAAGGGCATGGTCACCACGCCGTGACCGACGCGGATCCGCTCGGTCCTGGCCGCCACCCAGGTCAGGAAGACCTCGGACGCGCTCATGTGCGCGTACCGGGTGAGCGAGTGGTGCTCCACCGCCCAGATCCGGTCGAAGCCCATCTCCTCGGCGAGGACGGCCTGTTCGACGCAGTCGCGGAGCACCTGGTGCTCACGGGCGGGGGTCGGGTCGACGAGCTGTGCTTCGAAGATCATGGAGAACTTCACGGGCGCTCCTCCCGCTCGATGGCACGTATGCCTAGTCGAAATACTTCTAGCAGGCATAGGGGGAAGGGGGAAGAGCCGTAGACTGCGGCCCGTGGCGGACGGGGTGGACGCAGTGGGCGACGGAGCGGTGCCGGGACTTCCCGCGACCGGCTGGGCCGTGCTCGGACTGCTCTCCTTCGGGCGGGAGCTGTCCGGCTACGACTGCAAGAAATGGGCGGACCGCTCGCTGGGACTCTTCTACTGGAGCCCCTCCTTCAGCCAGATCTACAGCGAGCTGCGCCGCCTGGAGGCGGCCGGATACGCCACCTCCCGTCTGGTCGCACCCGACTCCGGCAGCCGCGACAAGCGGGTCTACCGCATCACCGGCGAGGGTCTGGCCGCCGTCCGCGCCTGGGCGGGAACCGCCCCCGTCGATCCGCCCGTCCTCAAGCACGGGCCGCTGCTGCGGCTCTGGCTCGGCCACCTCCTCGAACCCGACCGGGTCCGGGAGATCCTGACCGGCCACCGCGACCACGCCGAGACCCTGCGCGGCCGCGCCGCCGCCGACGCGGCCGAGGCCGGGACGGAGGAGGCGTGGGCGTACCCGCTGCTCACCCTCACCTGGGCGGAGCGGTACTACGCCGCCGAACGCGACCTGGCCGACGCCATGCTCGCGGACATCGAGAGGGCCGAGCGGGCCGAAAGGGCCGAGCCGGCCGAAGGAGCCGGGCCGGCCGCAGGAGCCGGGTCGGCCGAGGAGCCCGGGAGAGCCGAGGGGGAGCGCTGACATGGCACTGAGCCTGCGCAAGGTGGAGGAGACCGCGCCCGCGCTGGTCAGCCTGTACAAGGCGGCGGGGGAGTCGCTGCGCCGGCACGGCGTCGACGGGCAGCGGGTCGCCGTCTATCTGGTGGTCGACCACTCCGGCTCCATGAAGCCGTACTACAGGGACGGCAGCGTCCAGGCCCTCGCCGACCGGGTCCTCGGGCTCTCCGCCCACCTCGACGACGACGGACGGGTGCCGGTCGTCTTCTTCTCCACCGACGTCGACGCCGAGACCGAGATCAGGCTCGACGACCACCGGGGCCGGGTGGAGCGGATCGTCGCCGGCCTCGGCCACATGGGCAAGACGAGTTACCACCTCGCCATGGACGCGGTCATCGACCACTACCTCGACAGCGGGGCCACCGCGCCCGCCCTCGTGGTCTTCCAGACCGACGGCGGCCCCATCAACCGCCTCGCCGCCGAGCGGTACGTCTGCAAGGCGGCCCGGCTGCCGATCTTCTGGCAGTTCGTCGGCTTCGGCGACCCCGGCAGCAAGCAGTTCGACTTCCTGCGCCGGCTCGACGAGCTCGCCGTCCCCGAGCGGCGGTGCGTCGACAACTCCGGCTTCTTCCACGCGGGGAGGGAGCCCGGCCGGGTCGCGGACGCCGAGCTGTACGACCGGCTGGTCGCCGAGTTCCCCCGCTGGCTCGCCGCCGCCCGCGCCCAGGGGATCGTCCGCGCCTAAACCGGATGACCGCGCCCGGCCCCGGGTGGATCATGGGCGGATGAGTTCTCTCGTACGCCACGTGACGATCGACTGCGCCGACGCCTACGCCCTCGCGGAGTTCTGGGCGCGTGTGCTCGACAGCGAGGTCTCCGGCGACGACGCGCCCGGCGACCCCGAGGCCCTCGTCGAGTCGGAGGGGGCCGGCCTCCTCTTCATCCAGGTCCCGGAGCCGAAGACGGTCAAGAACCGGGTCCACCTCGACATCCAGCCGCAGGACCGCACCCGCGACGAGGAGGTCGAGCGGCTGCTCGCGCTCGGCGCGACCCTCGTCGGCGACCACCGCAACCCGGACGGGACGGGCTGGGCCACCCTCGCCGACCCGGAGGGCAACGAGTTCTGCGTCGAGCGCGGCGGGGCGGAGCGCGCCGGCTCCTAGCCGTCACCGTCCGGGCGCCCCCACCACCGTCCGGACGCCACGTGTTCCGGGCGGAGCCCGCCGGGACCGTACGGACCCGGTTCGTCGACGTACGGGATCCGGGGCCGTACGGCGGCGGGCACCCCCGGACCGGCGGGGACCGACGACAATGGGCGGGTGTCTGCGACCAAGAAGAAGAACCCGGTGAACGCCGCCGCGCCCGAGCGGCGCCGCGAACTCCTCGACACCGCCGCCGAGGTGTTCGCCGCCCAGGGGTACAACGCCACCACCGTCCGCAAGATCGCGGACGCCGCCGGCATGCTCGCCGGCAGCCTCTACTACCACTTCGACTCCAAGGAGTCGATGCTGGACGAGATCCTCTCGACCTTCCTCACCGAGCTGTGGGAGGGGTACGACGCCGTCCTGGCCGCCGCGCTCGGCCCCCGGGAGACCATCGAGGCCCTCGTCACCGAGTCCTTCCGCGAGATCGACCGGCACCGCGCCGCCGTCGCCATCTACCAGAGGGAGTCCCGCCACCTCACCGACCTCCCCCGCTTCGGGTACCTCACGGACTCGCAGAACCGGTTCGAGAAGGCGTGGCTCGGCACCCTGGAGCGGGGGGTGGCGGACGGCGTGTTCCGCGCCGACCTCGACGTCCGGCTCACCTACCGCTTCGTCCGCGACACCGTCTGGGTCGCGGCCTCCTGGTACCGGCCCGGCGGACACCACAGCCCCGAGGAGATCGCCCGCCAGTACCTGTCGATGGTCCTGGACGGCATCGCCGTCCGCGCCTGAAGGGCGGGGTCCGGACGCGGGCGGCGAGGGCGCGGGCGCGGCGCGGCCCCCGCACGGGCCGCGCCGCCCCCGCGTCAGCCGACCAGCCGCTCCCGCAGACCCGCCAGGGTGCGCGGGTCCAGGCCCAGGCCGGCCGTCACATAGCGGTACAGGCCCCCGTAGCCGGAGCGCACCTCCGAGAGCGCCGCGTCCAGGTACTCCTGACGGACCTCCTGCAGGGGCACGATCAGTTCGGGGTTCACCATCATCCCGGCCTGCCGCAGGCCCTCGCGGACCCGGGCGTCGTGCGCGGCGCGGAGCGCGTTGGAGGCCAGGTAGTCCTCGGCGGCGAGGCGCTCCGGCACGCCGACGAGCCGCAGGAGCAGCCAGCTCGTCCAGCCCGTGCGGTCCTTGCCCGAGGTGCAGTGGTACAGCGCCGGGCCCGCGCCCCGCGCGGCGAGCTCGCGCAGGGTCCGCCCGAAGGCGTCCCGGTTCGCGGCGTCGGTGACGAAGGTGCGGTAGACGCCCGTCATGAAGGCCGCGCCCCGGCCGCCGCCCAGCGCCTCCTCCTGGCGGACCGGGTCGCGGGAGCCGATCACGGCGTGCAGCTGTGCGTAGAGGCCGTTGTCGGTGATCGGCCGGGAGACGGCGGTGACCCCGGCGGGCAGCCGGTCGGCCCCGTCGGAGGCGACCTCCAGCGGGATCCGGAAGTCGACCGCCCGGGTGAGCCGGAGCCCGGCGAGGGTGGTGAGGTCGGCGTCGGTCAGCTTGCCGAGGTGGTCGGCCCGGTGGACGAGGCCGTACCGGACCCGCTCGCCGTCGAGGGTGCGGTAGCCGCCCAGGTCGCGGACGTTCACGGCGCCCTGGAGCGGGATCTGCCGGAGCGTACGGGGGGTGCGGGGGCTCCGGGGGCGGGCCGCGGCGGCGGGCGGGGCGACCGTCGCCACGACGGCGGCGGCACCGGCGGTGCTCAGCAGTGCGCGTCTCGACAGAGACATGGCTGACTCCCTTACTGAGGGGGAAAGGGGTGCGGACGGAGGCGCACGGCAGCGCGTCGGCTACCTTCAACCAAACGCTTGTTAGGCGACCTCCCGGGGAGGAAGGTAGCAGCCGGGGGATCCCGGCGGGAGGGTTCGCGCCCGCCCCCGTGGGAACAGCCGTGGAGTCCGAACAGGCCGGAAGGGGAGTGGAGATGGGCATGGGTACGGGCACGGGCAAGGGCACGGGCAAGGTCAGGGGTACGGGGATCTGCGAGGGCCGCGTGGTGGTCGTCACCGGGGCGGGCCGCGGGCTCGGGCGGGCGCACGCGCTCGGCTTCGCCGCCGAGGGTGCCCGGGTCGTCGTCAACGACCTGGGCGTCGGCCTCGACGGCACGCCCGGGCCCGACAGCCCGGCCACCGCCGTCGTCGAGGAGATCAGGGCGGCCGGCGGCGAGGCCGTGGCGCACGGCGGTGACATCGCGTCCACCGAGGGCGCCTCCTCGCTCGTCGCCACCGCCCTCGACGCCTTCGGCCGGCTCGACACCCTGGTCTGCAACGCCGGATTCCTGCGCGACCGGATGCTGGTCAACCTCGAGGAGAAGGACTGGGACGCCGTGATGCGGGTCCACGCCAAGGGCCACTTCCTGCCGCTCCGGTACGCCGCCGCGCACTGGCGCGCCGAGACGAAGGCCGGGCGCACGCCCGACGCCCGGGTCGTGCAGACCACCTCCGGCGCGGGGCTCCTCGGCAGTGTCGGACAGGGCAACTACGCGGCGGCCAAGGCGGCCGTCGTCGGCCTCACGCTGGTGGCCGCGGCCGAACTCGCCCGGTACGGCGTCCAGGTCAACGCCATCGCCCCGGCCGCCCGCACCCGGATGACCGAGCAGGTGATCGACGGCCTCCAGGCCCTCCCCGAGGACGTCTCCCCCCTGGTCGTCTGGCTCGGCTCGGCGGGCTCGGCGGGCGTCACCGGCCGTGTCTTCGAGGCCGAGGGCGGCCGGCTGACCGTGATGGAGGGGTGGCGCCCGGGCCCGAGCGAGTCCAGCGGCGGCCGCAGGTCCCCTGCGGAGGCGGGCGAGACGGCCCGCAAACTCCTGGCCCTCGCGGAACCCCCGCACCCGGTGTACGGCACCTGAACCGGCCCTCGCGCGGTCCGGCCTCGGTGCGGTCCGGCCCTCGTGCGGTCCGTTCCCCACGCCGTCCGGCGGTCCGACCCTCGCCCCGTCCGGCCCCGTCGCCGTCCGGTCACCACTCCGTCCGGTCCTCGCCCCGTCCGGTCCCCACCCGGCGACGGGACGGGGGCCCTGTCTCCCGCCCCGCTCAGCGGCCGCGCGGGGGGATCCACTCCAGCCGGGTCCTGACCCGGGCGTCGCGCACGAACTCCAGGGCGGCCAGGGCGGTCTCGCGGGGCGCGCTGTCCGGGTCGCCGTCCGACAGGACCGCCGCCAGCGCGTCCACCGCCCGCGGGTCCTGGCGGATCGCGAGCCCGCGGGCCGCCTCGGCCACCGTCTCGGGGTCGGGGTCGGCGAGCCGCTCCGCCAGCGCCTCCCGCACGAGCGGGGTGTCGTCCGGCAGCTCGGCGAGGGCCAGCACCGCCCAGTCCCGCACCCGCGCGTCCCCGTCCCGGCTCAGTCCGAGCAGCACCCCCAGCGCTCCCATGTCCCCGGCCGGCACGAGCCCCGCCAGCGCGCCCGCCGCCGCCCGCCGCACCTCCGGGTCCGGATGGCCGGCGGCGGCCAGCAGCTCCGGCAGCGCCGCCGGGTCCGCGCACGCCCCGAGCGCCGTCACCACCGAGAGGACCGGTTCCCGCGCCGGGCCCGCCGCCTCCGCCGCGAGGCGCCGCAGCACCGGCACCGCGCTCGCCGCGAACCCGGGCAGCGCCCCGAGGACCCGCGCGCCGAACGCCCGCCGCAGCGGGTCGCGGTAGGCGCACCAGGCGGCCGCCGCCACGAAGGTCTCCTCGTCGGCCCGGCCGGCGAGTTCCGCCACCGCCGTCGTCCAGTCGTCCAGCTCCGGGTCCCCGCAGCGCAGCGCCCGCGCCGCCAGTTCCTCCTGCGGGGTGCGCCGCCCCAGGGCCGCCTCCAGGAGGGTCGCGACGGCCGCGTGCCCGGTCTGCCGCTCGTCGCCGCGCCCCGGCCGGCCGTCCTCCCGGAGCAGTTCGACGACCACGGTCACGCTGCCGTCCTCCCGGACCCGGCGGACCACCGCCTCGTACGTCTCCCCGCTGTCGTTCCCCGCGACCAGGCCGCGCCGCAGCTCGGCCGCCATGTCGACGCCGATCCACCGCCGCGCCTCCCGCAGTGCCGGGGCCGCGCCCCGCGCGCCGTGGTCGAGCAGCGCCCGTACGCACGCGGCGGAGCCGCGCCGGGCCGCGGCGGTCAGCGGGGCGAGGCCGTCGGGGCCGGGGCGGTCGGGGTCGGCGCCGTGGTCGAGCAGGGCCCGTACGGTCTCCGCGTGGCCGAGCCGGACCGCCCAGGCCAGCGCGGTGAAGCCGAACTCCTCCTCCTGGTCGGCCGCCGCGCCCGCCGCGAGCAGCGCCCGTACCGTCCCCGCGTGTCCGCCGCAGGCCGCCCCGCACAGCGGCAGGTCGCCGCCGTCCGGGCCGCTCGCCCGGGCGGGGTCGGCGCCGGCCGCGAGCAGCAGCCGCACGATCCCCGGTTCGTCGGCGACCGCCGCGCGGTAGAGGGCGGTCTCCTCGTCGTCGGTGGCCTCGGGGTCGGCCCCCGCGCGCAGGGCCCGGACGACCGCGTCCTCGTCCCCGCTCGTGATGGCGTCGAACAGCGTGCTCATGTCCCGACCCTGACCCGCCGTCGGTCCTCGGCGCAAATCCGTTCCGGCCGGCTCAGGGCTTGCGCGCCTCGATGAGGAACCGGCTCGTCGTGGCCGTGAACGGTCCTTCCCTGCCGATCCGTTCGTGCAGCTCCCGCAGCCGGTCCCGGTGGGCCTCCACCGTGAAGCCCGGCACCATCCAGATCACCTTCCGCAGGAACCAGACCACCGCGCCGACGTCCAGGAACTCGGTGCGCAGCGTCTCCGCCCGCAGGTCCACCACCTCCAGGCCGGCCGCCTCGGCGTCCCGCCGGGCGTCCTCGGGGTGCCGGGCGCGGCGGACCTCGGCCGGCTGCGGCCCGAGGAAGTACTCGACCAGTTCGAAGACGCTGGCCGGGCCGACCTGCTGGGAGAGGTACGTGCCGCCGGGGCGCAGCACCCGGGCGATCTCGGCCCACCACACCGTCACCGGATGGCGGCTGGAGACCAGGTCGAAGGCGGCGTCGCCGAAGGGCAGCGGCGGCTCGTCCTCGTCGTGGACGACGACCGCGCCGAGCGGGTGGAGCAGCCGGGTCGCCTTCGCCACGTTCGGCGGCCAGGACTCGGTGGCCGCCGTCAGCGGCGGCAGCTTCCCGGCCCCGGCCAGCACCTCCCCGCCCCCGGTCTGGATGTCGAGCGCGGCCTCGGCCGCGCCCAGACGCTCGCCCAGCAGCCGCTGGTAGCCCCAGCCGGGCCGTTCCTCGGTGGCCCGTCCGTCGAGCCAGGAGAAGTCCCAGCCCTCCATCGGCGCGGCCTCGGCCTCGGCCACCAGTTCCTCGAAACTCCGCTCCATGACCGTATTGTCCCGCCCCGGGGTGCGGGGGGCACGGCATTTTCATCCGGCGCAGTCGAGGACCGTCCCGCAGAGCCGGCAGCGGGCCCGCAGCGGGCGTCCGGCCGGGACGCGGAGCCGCTGACGGCAGACGGGGCAGGGGAAGGCGACGCCGGTCGCCGGGGCGCCGCCGTCGAAGGCGTACGGGGCGCCGGGGGCGGCCCGGCCGAGCCGCCGCTCGCGGGCGTAGCGGCGCCGGTCCGCCCACCCCGCCCCGGCCAGCGGGGGCAGCCGCCGTTCCCGGGCGGCCTCGGCCCGGCCGCGCCGCCACGCCTCGTAGGCGGCGGAGCTGGTGAACCAGGGCGAGGGGTCCTCGCCGAAGAGCTCGGCCCGCTGGGCGAGGACCCAGCCGAACTCCTCCGGTGTGAGGTAGCCGAGCTTCTGGCTCTCGGCGCCGTCCTGCCGGAAGGCGTCGAGAAGCAGCCATCCGGCGCCGAGGTAGGCGGTCGTCACGTCGGTGAGGATCTCGTTCCGCCCGGTGTCGGGGAAGCCCAGGCCGAGCCGGTGGAGCAGCACGTGGGTGAGCTCGTGGGCGAGGGCGGCGCCGATGTCCCGGGGGCGGCCCCGGAAGCGTTCGTTGAGCTCGACGGCGTACTCGGGCCCGGCGGCGGGTTCGACGGTGGCGGCGTGCTCCATCCGCCGGAACGACACGACGGCCGGCGCCTCGGGGAGGCGGAGGTGGCGCACCAGGACCCCGGCCACCCGGGTGGCGCCGAGGAGCGGGTCCTCGCCGGGGGAGAGGGCCACGTCGGCGGCGGTCACGCTGGTCGGGTACCGGTCGACGCCGGTGGGGCCGATCCGCCGGTAGAGGGCGGTGAGCGAGGCCCGTACGGCCTCCCGGTGGGGGAAGCCGCGCTCCACCCCATGGGTGTCCTCTCGGACCCGGTCGGCCCCGTGGCGGTCCGTCATACGCGCTCCACCCCCGCTCCCACTGTACGGTCCGAGTTCGGGTCTGGCCGAAAAGGCTTCCTTGTGGCGGCAGTTGAGGGCTGTCCATAATTTGGACATGCCTTGACGGGCTCATGTCATTGCGAACGGGTGCGCGCGACCCGCCGCGCGGCACGGGCGACCCGCCGTCAGGGCCGCACCCCCCATGCAGGAACCCCCCACGAGAGAAGGCAGACCGTGCAGAAGAACCGACTCGTCCGCACCCTGCAGAAACTCGCCGCCGCCGGCGCCGTCGCGCTCGCCGCGCTCAGCCTCCAGCCCGTCTCCAGCGCCACCGCGGCCCCCAACCCGGTCGTCGGCGGCACCCGCGCCGCCCAGGGCGAGTTCCCCTGGATGGTCCGGCTCTCCATGGGCTGCGGCGGCTCCCTGATCACCCCGCAGGTCGTCCTCACCGCCGCCCACTGCGTCGGCGCGACCGGCAACAACACCTCGATCACCGCCACCGCCGGCGTCGTGGACCTCCAGTCGAGCAGCGCCATCAAGGTCCGCTCCACCAAGATCTACCGAGCCCCCGGTTACAACGGCAAGGGCAAGGACTGGGCGCTCATCAAGCTCGCCAGCCCCATCACCTCGCTGCCCACCCTGAAGCTCGCCGAGACCACCGCGTACAACAGCGGCACCTTCACCGTGGCCGGCTGGGGCGCGGCCCGCGAGGGCGGCGGCCAGCAGCGCTACCTGCTCAAGGCGAACGTCCCCTTCGTCTCGGACGCCTCCTGCCAGGCCTCGTACGGCAGCGACCTCGTGCCGTCCGAGGAGATCTGCGCCGGCTACCCCCAGGGCGGCGTCGACACCTGTCAGGGCGACTCCGGCGGCCCGATGTTCCGCAAGGACAACGCCGGCGCCTGGGTCCAGGTCGGCATCGTGAGCTGGGGCCAGGGCTGCGCGCGGCCCGACTACCCCGGCGTCTACACGGAGGTCTCGACCTTCGCCGCCGCGATCAAGTCCGCCGCGGCCACGCTGTAACCCCCCACGGGACGGGGGCCCCGGGGCGGCACAGCGCCCCGGGGCCCCCGTCCGCCCACGCGGAGACAGCACTCCGGGTACCCGTCCACGCATGCGGACACGCCCTCCCGGACCCCCGTCCGCCCACACCACCCCGACCCCTGGGGGGGCTCCCGTCCGCCACGCCGGCGCGACACCCCCTAGCCCAGTTCCACCCGCTCCGGCCCGTCACCCTCCAACTCCAGCACCCACACCTCGTTCGCGCCCTCCCGCAGCACCGGACCCGGCACGAACAGCCCCTCCTGCGGGCCCGCCGCCGGCCAGTACCGGCCCAGACAGAAACCGTTCACCCAGACGAAGCCCCGGCCCGCGCCCGGCAGCCGCAGCTCCGCGTCCCCGGCGCCCGCGACCCGGACCGAGGCCCGGTACAGGCCCCGCCCGTCGGGCCGCCCGGCCGGCGCGCGGAACGGCACCCCGTCCACCGCCTCCGCGGTGAAGGCGTCGAGGCGCAGCCCCCGGGCCCGCACCCCGTGCACGTACTGGCGCTCGTGCAGCAGCCCGCCGGTGATCCCCTTCGGCTCGGCCAGCCGCGGCCCGTAGTTCACCCGGCCCAGCGACTCCACCCACAGCTCCACCACGGCCGGCCCCGCCACCGGCTCCGGCAGCACCGCGTCCTCCTCCGTGAGCACCCCGGCGAAGACGCCGTCCACCCAGACCTGCGACCGGTCCCGCAGCCCCGTCACCGCCAGCGGATACGGCTGCCGGGGCCCCGGCACGGAGAAGCGGTAGCGCACCACGCCCCGGTCCACCCCCAGCTCCTCGAAGGTCGGCGGCACCCCCGACTCCCGCTCCGCGCCGCCCAGCGCCTCGACGACGGCGCCGAGCGGCGCCCAGCCGGCCGCCTCCGCCCGCACCGGAGCCGCCAGCCGGGCCGGCGGCTCCGGCACCTCCGGCAGCGGCCCCGCCGCGTACTTCCCCAGCACCTCCCGGAAGCGGTGGAACTTCTCCGTCGGCCGCCCCCGCTCGTCCACCGGCGCGTCGTAGTCGTACGAGGTCACCGTCGGCAGCAACCGCCCGTCGTGCAGGTCGCCCGAGCGGTTCGCGCCCGCCCAGCCGCCGAAGTTCGAGCCCCCGTGCGCCATGTAGAGGTTCACCGAGGCCCCGCACTCCAGCACCTCCCGCAGCGCCTCCGCCGCGTCCGCCGCGTCCCGCGCCGTGTGCTCCGTGCCCCAGTGGTCGAACCAGCCGCACCAGAACTCCATGCACATCAGCGGCCCCGACGGGCGGTGCCGGCGCAGCACCGCGAAACCCTCCGCCGCCCCCGAGCCGAAGTTCGCCGTCGCCAGGAGCCCCGGCACCGAACCGCCCGTCAGCATGTGGTCCTCGGGCCCGTCCGAGGTGAAGAGCGGCACCGTCACCCCGCACTCCCGCAGCAGCCCCGCCAGCCACTCCAGATAGCGGGCGTCGCTCCCGTAGCTCCCGTACTCGTTCTCCACCTGGACCATCACCACCGGCCCGCCCCGGTGCGCCTGCCGCGCCACCACCTGCGGCAGCAGCCGCCGGAACCACGTCTCCACCGCCCGCAGGTACTCCGGGTCCCGGGTCCGCACCCGCCGCCCCAGCGGCCCCGTCAGCCAGTGCGGCAGCCCGCCGTTCTCCCACTCGGCGCAGATGTACGGCCCCGGGCGCACGATCGCCCGCATCCCGGCCGCCGCCACCGCGTCCAGGAACCGGCCCAGCGCCTCCGGGTCCGCGTACCGGCCCGGCTCCGGCTCGTGCAGGTTCCACGGCACGTACGTCTCGACGCAGTCCAGCCCCATCGCCCGCAGCATCCCGAGCCGGTGCCCCCAGTGCCCCTCGTGCACCCGGAAGTAGTGCAGCGCCCCCGACAGCAGCCGCACCGGCCGCCCGTCCAGCAGAAAGTCCTCGTCACCCACAGCGAACGTGCTCATGCCCCCACCCTCACCCCCTGGCGGCGGGCCGGTCCATGGACAAAGATCGTCGCAGGTTGGACGTTGCAGAGCGCGGGAGAGCGGGACGGCCGGATGTACCACACCTGGATGCGCTACTTCACCCCCGGACCGGTCCACCACCGCCTCGGCCTCGTCTGCCTCGGGGTCGGACTCCAGCACGGCCGGCTCCCCGTCGTCGGCCCCCGCACCCTCGACCACCACGTCGCCGTCGTCGTCTCCGCCGGCGGCGGCTGGTACCGCTCCGCCGACGGCCGCACCACCCCCGTCGCCGCCCCCGCCCTGCTCTGGCTCACCCCCGGAGTCCCCCACCACTACGGCGCCGACCCCGCCACCGGCTGGGACGAGTCCTTCGTCGACTTCACCGGACCCGCCGCCGCCACCTACACCGAGCTCGGCTACATCGAACCCGAGCGGCCCGTCGTCCCCCTCGCCGACGCCGGCCCCGCCCGCGCCGCCATCGGCCGCATCGCCCGCGCCGCCCGCCCCGGCAACCCGCTCCTGGAGGTCGAGACCGCCGCCGCCGTCCACGAACTCCTCGTCGCCCTGCGCCGCGGCCGCGCCGACACCGACGCCGACGGCGACCCCGTCCTCACCGGCCTCGCCCGCGACGCCTTCCAGCCCCTCTCCGTCGCCGAGCACGCCGCCCGGCACGGCATGACCGCCGCCGAGCTGCGCACCGCCGTCCGCCGCGCCGCCGGATGCAGCCCCAAGGACTACCTGCTCACCGTCCGGCTCGGCCGCGCCAAGGAACTCCTCGCGGCCACCGAGCTGCCGGTGGCCGCCGTCGCCCGCCGCGTCGGCTACGACGACCCGGCCTACTTCTCCCGGCTCTTCACCCGAAGGGTCGGACTCGCCCCCGTCCGCTTCCGCGCGCAGCAGGGCCGGGCCGTCCACGGCGGCTGGAGCGACCGTGTACCGGATCCCGAACACCCGCCGACCCTCACCGGAGACTCCGTCTAAGCTCGCTGACCATGAGCGACACCAGGAACGACGCCCACGACATCGACCCGTCCGTCCGCGCCGAGCTGACCCGGCTGCGCGAATCGATCGACAACATCGACGCCGCCGTCGTCCACATGCTCGCCGAACGCTTCAAGTGCACCCAGCAGGTCGGCGTCCTCAAGGCGGAGCACCAGCTGCCGCCCGCCGACGCGGCCCGCGAGGCCCGTCAGATCGCCCGGCTGCGCGAACTCGCCGAGAGCGCGAAACTGGACCCGGCCTTCGCGGAGAAACTGCTCAACTTCATCATCGCCGAGGTCATCCGCCACCACGAGACGATCGCGGACGGAGCACGCTGATGAGCCGGGTCACGGTCTTCACCCTCGGCGGGACCATCTCCGCGCGCGGCGGTGAGCTCGGCCGTATGACCGGACCCGAGGTGCTCGCCGCCCTCGGCGCCCCCGAGGACGTCGAAGTCCGCGACTTCCGCCGGCTCCCCTCCTCCTCCCTCACCCCCGAGGACCTCACCGCCCTCGCCGCGGAGGTGAACGACACCGTCGCCGCCGGCTCCGGCGTCGTCGTCGTCCAGGGAACCGACACCCTGGAGGAGACCGCCTTCCTCCTCGACCTGCTCTGCCCCACCGAGCGCGCCGCCATCGCCGTCACCGGCGCCATGCGCCGCCCCGACCTGCCCGGCGCCGACGGCCCCGCCAACCTCGCCGCGGCGCTCGCCGTCGCCGCCGACCCCGCCTGCCGGGGCCTCGGCGTCCTCGTCGTCCTCGCCGACGAGATCCACGCCGCCCGGCACGCCCGCAAGACCCACACCACCTCGATCGCCACCTTCGCCTCGCCCGGCGCCGGCCCCCTCGGCACCGTCGTCGAGGGCACCCCGCGGATCCTGCTCCGCCCCGCCGCGCCCACCACCCCCTGCCGGCTCTCCTACGACCCCACGGTCCGGATCGCCCTGCTCACCCTGAGCCTCGGCGACCGAGGCGAACTCCTCTCCGCCGTCGACGACCGCTTCCAGGGCCTCGTCGTCGCCGCCTTCGGCGCGGGCCACGCCCCCTCCTGGCTCGTCGAACCCCTCGCCGCGATCGCCCGCCGCATCCCCGTCGTCCTCGCCTCCCGCACGGGAGCCGGCACCGGCCTCAGCGACACCTACCGCGGCCCCGGCTCCGAGCACGACCTCCTCCACCACGGCCTCGTCCCGGCCGGCCCGCTCGACCCCGCCAAGGCCCGGCTTCTGCTCGCCGCCCTCGTCTCCAGCGGCGCCGCCGGCCCCACCGGCTACGACCGGCCCCGGATCACCGCCGCCTTCGCCCACCTCGACGGCAGCGGCCTCGCCTGACCCGCCGCCCCTCCCGGGAGCGGCCCCGCTGATCACCTCGGGCACCACCCCTGCCCCCCGACCGGACGATCGGGCAGCATAGGGCCCATGTCCGTACTGACGCGCGACGAAGCGCAGACCCGTGCCCAGCTGCTCGACGTCCACCACTACACGGTGGACCTCGACCTCACCGGCGGCGACGAGACCTTCGGGTCCACCAGCCGCATCCGCTTCACCGCCCGCGCCGCGGGGGACACCTTCGTCGAAGTCAAGCCGGACACCCTCCACTCCGTCACCCTCGACGGCAAGCCCCTCGACCCCGCCGCCCTCGACGGGAACCGGCTCGCGCTCGGCCTCACCGAGGGCGAGCACGAGCTGACCCTCACCGCCACCATGCGCTACTCGCACACCGGCGAGGGCATGCACCGCTTCCTCGACCCCACCGACGGCGAGTCCTACGTCTACACCCAGCTCTTCATGGAAGACGTCCAGCGCGTCTTCGCCGCCTTCGACCAGCCCGACCTGAAGGCCGTCTTCGAGGTCTCCGTCACCGCCCCCGAGGGCTGGACCGTCCTCTCCAACAGCGTCACCGAACGCCGGCCGGACGGCCGCTGGACCGCGGCCCCCACCCCGCCGGTCTCCACCTACCTCGTCTGCGTCGCCGCCGGCCCCTGGCACTCCGTCCGCACCGAGCACGCCGGACTGCCCTTCGGCATCCACTGCCGCCGCTCCCTCGCCCCCTACCTCGACGCCGACGCCGACGAGATCACCACCGTCACCAAGGCGTGCTACGACCGCTACCACGAGAAGTTCGACGAGCCCTACCCCTTCGACTCCTACGACCAGGCGTTCGTCCCCGAGTTCAACGCCGGAGCCATGGAGAACCCCGGCCTCGTCACCTTCCGCGACGAGTTCGTCTTCCGCTCCGCCGTCACCGCCACCGAGCGGATGACCCGCGCCATGGTCATCGCCCACGAGATGGCCCACATGTGGTTCGGCGACCTCGTCACCCTCCGCTGGTGGGACGACATCTGGCTGAACGAGTCCTTCGCCGAGTACATGGGCTACCAGACCGTCAACGAAGCCTGCTCCGACCTCTTCGCCGACACCTGGATCGACTTCGGCGTCGCCCGCAAGGCCTGGGGGTACGACGCCGACCAGCGCCCCTCCACCCACCCCGTCGCCCCGGACCCCGAGGCCGTCCCCGACACCGCCTCCGCCCTCCTCAACTTCGACGGCATCTCCTACGCCAAGGGCGCCTCCGCCCTCCGCCAGCTCGTCGCCTGGCTCGGCGAGGAGGACTTCCTCGCCGGCATCAACATCCACTTCAAGCGGCACAGGTTCGGCAACGCCACCCTCGCCGACTTCATCGACAACCTCGCCGCCGCCACCGACCGCGACGTCCACGCCTGGGCCGAGCGGTGGCTGCGCACCACCGGCGTCGACACCCTCACCCCCCGCCTCACCGGCGAGAGCAACCGCTGGGACCTCGCCGTCGACCGCGCGGGCAGCCGCCCCCACCGCATCGAGGCCGGCCTCTACGACCGCCGCCCCGACGGCGAACTCGCCCTCCGCGAGCGCGTCGCCCTCGACGTGCCGCAGCCCGAGCCCGTCCGGCTCACCGGCCCCCGCCCCGCCCTCGTCGTCCTCAACGACGGCGACCTCAGCTACGCCAAGCTCCGCTTCGACGACACCTCCCAGGAGTCCGCCCTCCACGGCCTCTCCCGCATCCCCGACCCGCTCACCCGGGCCGTGGTGTGGAACGCCGTGCGCGACATGGTCCGCGACGGCGAGCTGGAGCCCTCCGCCTACCTGGAGACCGCCCGCGCCCACCTCACCGAGGAGAACGAACTCGGCATCGTCCAGGGCGTCCTGGCCTTCGCCCGCACCCAGGTCGCCGACCGGTACGTCACCGCCGAGCAGCGCCCCGCCGCCCTCGCCGGCCTCCGCGAGACCGCCCGCGCCCTGCTCCGCCGCACCGAGGACGGCGACGACCCGGGCCTGCGCCTCACCGCCGTCCGCGCCCTGATCGACAGCGCCACCACCCCCGACCAGATCGCCTCCTGGCTCGACGAGGGCACCGTCCACGGCGGCCCCGAGCTCGACCCGGAGCTGCGCTGGCGCATCCTCGCCCGGCTCGCCGTCCTCGGCGCCACCGACGAGACCGCCATCGCCGCCGAGCTGGCGCGCGACCCCAGCGCCACCGGCCAGGAAGGCGCAGCCCGCTGCCGCGCCTCCCTCCCCGACCCGGCGGCGAAAGCGACCGCCTGGGCCGCCATGTTCGACTCCGACGACCTGTCGAACTACCTGTTCACCGCCACCGCCCTCGGCTTCTGGCAGCCCGAGCAGGCCGAGCTGGTCGAGGAGTACGTCGAGCGCTTCTACGACGCGGCCATCGCCCTCGGCGACCGCCGCGGCCCCGCCATGGCCGAGGCCGCCGGCCGCCACGCCTTCCCGGCGTACGCCGTCGACGCCGACTCCCTCGCCCTCGGCGAGCGCCGCCTCGCCGACGGCACCATGATCCCCGCCCTCCACCGCAGGCTCACCGACCAGCTCGACGACCTCTCCCGCGCCCTCCGCGTCCGCCAGAGCTGACCCCTCCGGGGCGCGGCGCACCCGCCGCGCCGCGCCCCGGTCCGCAAGCCGCCGTCCCTCGTTCGGGTCACGTCCTCGCGGTCGCCGGACAGGGCCCCCACCGGCCCGGCACCCTGTCGTCCATGCGTGCCGCACCCCCGCCACCCCTCGCCGCCCAGCCCACCCCGCTCAGCCGCCTCCTCGGCATCGCCCTGGACGCCCTGCGCACCGGCGCGGAGGAACGCGGCGGCCCGCTGCCGGCCGGCGGGCCCCTCGCCGTCACGGCCCGGGTCCGCGACACGCTCGGAGCCGTACTCCCCGAGACCGGCAGCGGGCCCGACGAGGCCCTGCGCACCCTGGTCCACCTGATCGCCGCCGGCGCCGCCGACCCCGCCCACCCGCTGTGCGCCGCCCACCTGCACACCCCGCCGCTCGCCGTCGCGGCCGCCGCCGACCTCGCCGCCACCGCGCTCAACCCCTCCATGGACTCCTGGGACCAGGCGCCCGCCGCCTCCGCCCTGGAGGCCGAGGTCACCGCCGCGCTCGCCGCCGAGGTCTTCCCCGGAGCGACCCGCCCCGACGCGCTCGTCACCACCGGCGGCACCGAGGCCAACCAGCTGGCCCTGCTCCTCGCCCGCGAGCGGCACGGCCCCGCCCTCACCACCGTCACCGGCGCCCACGCCCACCACTCCGTCCGCCGCGCCACCTGGCTCCTCGGCCTCCCCGAACCGGTCACCCTCCCCACCCCGCACGGCGTCCTCGACCCCGAGACCGTGGCCCGCGCCCTCGCCGGCCTGGAGGGGCCCGTCCTCCTCGCCGCCACCGCCGGCACCACCGACGAGGGCCTGATCGACCCCCTCCCGGAACTCGCCGACGCCTGCGCCGCGCACGGCGCCGAACTCCACGTCGACGCGGCCTACGGCGGCCCGCTCCTCCTCAGCCGCACCCACCGCCCCCTCCTGGCGGGCCTGGACCGGGCCCGTACGGTCGGCCTCGACCTGCACAAGCTCGGCTGGCAGCCGGCCGCCGCCGGACTCCTCGCGGTCCGCGACCGCGCCGACCTCACCGCCCTCGCCCACACCGCCGCCTACCTCAACGCCGGCGACGACACCGAGGCCGGCCTCCCCGACCTCCTCGGCCGCTCCCTGCGCACCACCCGCCGCCCCGACGTCCTCAAGGCCGCCGTCACCCTGCGCGCCCTCGGCCGCACCGGCCTCGGCGCCCTGGTCGACCTCTGCATGGAACGCGCCCAGGACCTCGCCGACCTCGTGGAGAAGGCCCCCGGCCTGGAACTGCGCGCCCGGCCCGCCCTCACCACCGTCCTCTTCCGCCCCGCCGGCGCCGAGGACGCGCGGGTCGCCGCGGTCCGGCGCACCCTCCTCACCGACGGGCGCGCCGTCCTGGGCCGCGCCGAGGCGGACGGCCGGCTCTGGCTGAAGGCCACCCTCCTCAACCCCCACACCACCCCCGACGACCTGGCCCAGCTCATCTCCCTCGTGGAACTCGCGGAAGGCGGCACCGACCGATGACCGGCAGCACCCCCCAGCAGGACCTCGACCGCCCGCACGATCTGGTCGGCGTCGGCATCGGCCCGTTCAACCTCTCGCTCGCCGCCCTCGCCGACGGCGTCCCCGGCGGCATCGCCGCCACCTTCTTCGAGCAGCGCCCCGCCTTCCACTGGCACCCGGGCCTCCTCATCGACGGCGCCACCCTCCAGGTCCCCTTCCTCGCCGATCTGGTCACCCTCGCCGACCCCGCCAGCCCCTGGTCCTTCCTCAGCTACCTGCGCAGCCTCGAACGGCTCTTCCCCTTCTACTTCGCGGAGAAGTTCCACATCCAGCGCGCCGAGTACGACGCCTACTGCCGCTGGGCCAGCGAGCGGCTCCCCGGCCTCCACTTCGGCCACCAGGTCGACTCGGTCCGCTGGAACCCCGAACGGAAGCTGTTCGAGGTCGACTTCACCCAGCTCGACCAGGACGGCGAGGCCGCCGCCCTCGGCCGCGCCTACACCCGGAACGTGGTCCTCGGCGTCGGCACCGAGCCGTACGTCCCCGAACCGCTGCGCCCGCTCGCCGACGCCCCCGGCGTCCCGGTGATCCACTCCGCCGACTACCTCGACCACCGGGACCGGCTGCTCGCCGCGGGCCACGTCACCGTCATCGGCTCCGGCCAGTCCGGCGCCGAGGTCTTCCTCGACCTGCTCCGCGCCCGCCCGGTCGGCGCCGAGCGGATCAGCTGGCTCTCCCGCACCGAGGCCTTCGCGCCCATGGAGTACTCGAAGCTGGGCCTGGAGCACTTCACGCCCGACTACACCCGCTACTTCCACGCCCTGCCCGAGCCGGTCCGCGGTGAACTGGTGCCCCGCCAGTGGCAGTTGCACAAGGGCATCGACGCGGACACCATCGCCGCCCTCCACGACGAGCTCTACCGGCGCACCCTGCACGGCGGCTGGCCGGACGCCGTCCTCACCCCCGGCGTCCGCGTCCGCACGGCGGGCCGGGTCGCCACCACCCAGGTCGAGCTCCACCTGGAACACGTCCAGCAGGGCTCCCGCTCCCGGCTCACCACCGACGCGGTCGTCCTCGCCACCGGCTACCGGGAGCGCCCGGTGGACCGGATGCTGGCCGGGCTCGACCCGTATCTGCGGCACGACTCGGCGGGCCGGGCGAGGATCGACGAGCGGTACCGGCTGGTGCTCGACCCCTCGGTCACCGGATCGGTGTACGTGCAGAACGCCGAGCGCCACACCCACGGCGTGGGCGCCCCCGACCTGGGTCTCGCCGCCTGGCGCAGCGCGGTCATCCTCAACTCGGTGACGGGGAAGGAGCCGTACCCGCTGCCGCGGCGGACCGCCTTCACCAGCTTCGGCCTGGACGCGCGAGAGGCGCGAGAGGCGCCGGGCATCCCGGCCCAGGGCCGGAAGCTGACGCCTCTCGTGGAGCACTGAGCGGTCAGAGGACCGGCACGCCGTCCCGGGTCAGCCTCCAGCCCACCGACGCGAACCGGCCGGGGTCGACCGTGCCCTCGGCCCGCACCCACTGGATGATCGTGTTGCGGATCTCGTCCGAGTCCGCCCACAGCTGCTGGGCGCCGGCGACGTGCGGGAAGGCACCGCCGCCGGCGGCGCGGTAGTTGTTGACGGCGAGCACGAACCGCGCCGCCGGGTCGAGGGGTGCGCCCTCGAAGGAGAGACCGGTGATCCGCTGCCCGGCGGGCTTGGCGATGTCGATGTCGTAGGTCAGGCCGGAGACGGCGTCGTAGTTGTAGTCCGGGGTGTTGTCCGCGTTGGTGAGCTTCGCGGTGTCGACGGGGGCGCCCGCCGGGGTCCGGACGTAGTACTTCGCCGAGTACTCCAGGTACTCCTTCAGCTGGGCGCCCGTCATCAGTCGGGCCTCCAGGGTGTTCTCGAAGGGGTAGAGCCCGGCGGCGTCCTTGATGGTGATCGCGCCGGCCGGGATGCGGGCGGTGCGGGAGAAGCAGGACGCCTGCGAGAGCACCGGCAGCTCCGCGTACGCGCCGCCGGCCAGCGCCGCCTTCACGGTCTCGGTCTGGACGACGTTGATCAGGTCGATGATCGGCTCGTCCTTCCACGGCGCGTCGGCCGTGGTCATGTCGGCGGTGGAGGTGCCGATGACCGTGTTGACGTACTCCACGACCTTCCTGTGCTCGTCGGCGAGCAGTCCGGTGATCTTCGGGTCCTCCTCGACGGTGTTGGAGTTGAGGACCTGGGCGGCGACCCGCTCCACCGTCCAGCGGCCCCTCGCCCACACGAGGTCGAAGTCGAAGAGGGTGAGGCGCTGGCCCCACTTCAGCGGCTCGGAGAGGACGACCTCCTCGCCGGTCTCCTTGTTGGCGATCCGGTACTCGGGGATCTCGGTGTGGGCGTGGCCGACGAGGATCGCGTCGATGCCGGGGACCTGCTCGGCGACGAGCCCGGCCGCGTTCTCGACGTGGGGGAGCTGGTCGCCGTAGGAGGAGGTGCCGCTGGAGCCGGAGTGGGCGGAGACGATCACCACGTCGGCGCCCATGGAGCGCAGCTTCGGCACCCACTTCGCGGCCTGCTCCTCCAGGCCGGGGAAGACCATCTTCCCGCTGACGTTGGCCTTGTCCCAGATCGCGATGCCGGGGTTGGTCAGGCCGAGGACCGCGACCCGGACGTCCCTGCCGTGCGGGGTGCGCAGCCGGTGGACGCTGTACGGCGGGAAGGCCGGGCGCAGCGTCCTGGCGTCGAGCGCGTTGGCGCCGAGCAGCGGGAAGTCGCACTGCTCCTCGAACTTCCGCAGCACCGGGATGCCGTAGTTGAACTCGTGGTTGCCGAGCGCGGCGGCGTCGTAGCCGATGGCGTTCATGGCCTGGGCCATCGGGTGGACCGGGCCGCCCTTGCGGGTGATGGGGTCGATCTTGGCGTAGTAGTACGAGAGCTGGGTGCCCTGGATGGTGTCGCCGGCGTCGATGAGCAGGGTGTTGCGGCGGCCCTTGGCGGCGCGGACCTGGTTCACCAGGGTGGAGATCTTCGCGAGGCCGACGTCGTTGTGCGCCTTGTCGTCGAACTCCTTGTCCGTGAAGTAGTCCCAGTTGAGGACGTTGCCGTGCAGGTCGGTGGTGCCCATGACGGTGAAGGAGTACCGCTTGGCCGGCTTGGGGCGGTGCCCGTGCGCCGCGGCGGGGGAGGCGGCCCCGGCGGTGAGGGCGGCCCCGGCTCCGACGGCGGCGGAGCTCTCCAGGAAGGTCCGGCGGTTCAGCGGCATGTGCGTACTCCTCGGTTCGTGACGCGCTGTCCCCGGTGCACAACGCGCGTAGATTCTGGCTCAGACCTTTCCGCGGCAACAGCCCTTTCGGGTTACGGAGTGGGAAAGTGTTCGCATGCCACCGATCCCCGTTCCCGAGGAGTCCGCCGTGTCGCAGCCGCATCCCACCCCGCAGGCCCCGCAGGTGACGGTCCGTGGCGAGGGCCGACTGGAGGTCGAGCCCGAGCTGGCCAGGATCGCGGTGGCCGTCACCGCGCGGGGCGCCGACCGGGCCGGCGTACTGGCCGATCTGACCCGTCGCAACGCCGAGGTCCTCGACCTGATCAGGGCGCGCGGTGCGGCCGTGTCGAAGCTGGAGACGGGCGGCCTCTCGGTCGCCCCGGAGCGGCCCCGCCGGGGGAAGGGCGAGGCGCGGCTCCACCGGGGGCACGTGCGGATCACCGTCGAGCTCACCGACTTCACCGCCCTCGGCGAGCTGGTGCCCGAACTCGCCGACCGTGAGGAGACGGAGGTGAACGGCCCCTGGTGGGAGCTGTGGCCGGACTCGCGGGCGTACGCGGAGGCGCGCCGGCTCGCGGTGACGGAGGCCGTGCGGCGGGCGCGCGCCTACGCGGAGGCGCTGGGCACCTCGCTGGGCTCACTCCTCGAACTGTCGGACGCCGGAGCGGCGGAGGCGGGTGCGTACCGGCGCGGCGGCTTCTCCCCGGTCTCCGCCGCCTACGCGGTGGAGGGCATCGGCGGGGCTCCCTCCCTGGACCTCGCACCGCAGCGACAGGAGGTGACCGCCGAGGTCGTCGCGCGGTTCACGATGCTGCCGCCCGCACTCTGAGACGGGGCGCCCGGGGGCGCGGAAAACGCTCATCGGAGCAGTGCGGCGCACAGATTCAAGTCTTGTCAACAACGTTTCACGCAAAGGTTGTTGAGTAGTCATGCCCATCCCACCGGCTACTGATGGGTAAGGCCCTAGGCTCGCCTCATGCGCCGAGCGAAAATCGTTTGTACCCTTGGGCCCGCCACCGAAACATACGACCAGATCAAGGCGTTGATCGAGGCCGGAATGGACGTGGCCCGCCTCAACCTCAGCCACGGCACCTACGCCGAGCACGAGGAGCGATACCAGCGGGTCCGCAAGGCGGCCGACGAGGCGGGCCGCAGCGTCGGCGTCCTCGCCGACCTTCAAGGCCCGAAGATCCGGCTCGGCCGATTCCGCGAGGGTCCGGTACTCCTTGAACGCGGCGACGAGTTCACCATCACCGTCGAGCCGATGGAGGGCGACCGCCACTGCTGCGGCACCACCTACTCCGGCCTCGCCGCGGACGTCACCGCCGGTGAGCGGATCCTCGTCGACGACGGCCGGGTGACCCTGGAGGTCACCTCCGTCGACGGGCCCCGGGTGGTCACCCGGGTCGTCGAGGGCGGCATGGTCTCCGACCACAAGGGGCTCAACCTGCCGGGCGTCGCCGTCTCGGTCCCCGCGCTCTCCGAGAAGGACGTCGAGGACCTCCGCTGGGCGCTGCGCACCGGAGCGGACGTCATCGCCCTCTCCTTCGTCCGCTCGGCCCGGGACATCGACGACGTCCACCGGATCATGGACGAGGAGGGCCGCCGCCTCCCGGTCATCGCCAAGATCGAGAAGCCGCAGGCGGTCGAGAACATCGAGGAGATCGTCGCCGCCTTCGACGGGATCATGGTCGCCCGCGGCGACCTCGGCGTCGAGATGCCGCTGGAGCAGGTCCCGATCGTCCAGAAGCGCGCGGTGAAGCTGGCGAAGCGCAACGCCAAGCCGGTCATCGTCGCCACCCAGATGCTCGACTCGATGATCGAGAACTCGCGGCCCACCCGCGCCGAGGCGTCCGACGTCGCCAACGCCGTCATCGACGGCACCGACGCCGTCATGCTCTCCGGCGAGACCAGTGTCGGCCGCCACCCGGTCGAGACCGTCCGCACGATGAGCCGGATCGTGGAGGCGGCCGAGGAGGACGTCCTCGCCAAGGGCCTCCCGCCGCTGACCGAGCGGAACAAGCCCCGCACCCAGGGCGGCGCGGTGGCCCGTGCCGCCGCCGAGATGGGCGACTTCCTCGGCGCGAAGTTCCTGGTCGCCTTCACCCAGTCCGGCGACACCGTGCGACGGCTCTCCCGCTACCGCTCGCCGATCCCGCTGCTGGCCTTCACCCCGGACGCGGCGACGCGGGCGCAGCTCAATCTGACCTGGGGCGTCGAGACCTTCCTCGGCCCGCACGTCGACTCCACCGACGCCATGGTGGCCCAGGTCGACGAGGAGCTGCTGCGGATCGGACGCTGCGCGAAGGGCGACATCGTGGTGATCACGGCCGGCTCCCCGCCCGGGGTCTCCGGCTCCACCAACCTCGTCCGCGTCCACCACATCGGGGATCCGCTCTCGTAGTCGCGCGACGGCACACCGAGAAGAGCCCCGCCACCACCCCGGTGGCGGGGCTCCGGCGTTCCGCGCGGACGAGGAGGACCGGGCCGAGGTGATCCGCCCGGGGCGCTGCGGCGGCATGGAGTGCCTCGCCGAGCGGGCGATCGCGCGCACCGGCGTCCCTGTCGTGGACGGCGTCGCGGCCGCCGGGGAAGACGACCTGACGCAGAATCCGACTCCGGAGCCGGGCGGCGGTCGTCAGTGCTTGGGACCCACGTGGGTGTCCATGAGTGCGACTGAGGCCCTACGGGCTATGGAGATGTTCTGCGCGATCCTCGACTGGTTCGTGGCCTTCCACTCGACGCCGACGCGGTCGAGGGCGTGGGTGAAGAGCCCGAGGATGTCGGTGGACGAGTTGGTGAAGAAGTAGCGGGGGTACTCGTACCGCCTCCGCTCACCGCCGACGAGCCGGGTCGTCCAGTTCGTGATCCGGCTCCCGTCCGAATGGATGAGTCCCCGGATGAAGGCCCAGGGGTGGGTGTCGACGATCTCCCGCTGCCAGGCTTCGAGCGAGATGCGCCGCTCGTGCTTCTTGCCGGGGCCGTGCTGCGGGAAGAGGCAGGCGAGGTGTTGGGAGTAGACCTTGACCTCGGTGCACCCCTGTCTCGGGACCTTCGACGCGTGATTGCCGGGCAGGACGGATTGCATGACCCGCACGCAGGCGTCGATGAGGCCGGGCCAGCTGTCGGTGCAGGAGATGGACAGACTCGGCACCCGCATGGCAGGGCTCTGAGCGATATGGCCGTCGCCGAGGTAGAGCCCGAGCAGGTACGCGTAGGCGACTTCGTCGAGCTCGGATCCGTCGCACCTGGGACACAAGGGGCTGCCCCTGCCCGGGCACTCGCCGCGCTTCGCGCGGTCCATGTGCTTCCAGTAACCGATCGTGCCGAGTGGCACGCTCAACATCTTGGCGACAGCCGAGTTTCTCGCGCCGCTCCGCAACAGGTCGAGTGCCTGCCGGCGTGTTCCCATGTCGTACATGCAGCCGAGCGTGACCGGCCCGCCTCAATGGCTGGCTGGGAACGGGAGTGGTTCACGCGTGTGGGTGACGATCATTCACTGCCCGGCTACCTTCGAATCGAAGGAAAAGTGCCCCGGGTCGGACTCGAACCGACACTGTGTGGGTTTTGAATCCACTGCCTGCTGCCAATTGGGCTACCGGGGCCCGCAGAATCAAAGGTTTACCCTGGCCCTCTGCGCGTCCACCATACCGCAGCTAGGTAGGCTCATGGGGAGCTGTATCCGCCTCGGAACGAGGCCATCGAACGAGGAGCCCGCGTGACTGCCCCCGAGTCGCCCCAGCCCGCCGACACCGCCGACGACGCGTCGCACGTCCCGCCGCTGACCACCCGCGTCGTCATCGCCGAGGACGAGGCCCTCATCCGCCTCGACCTCAAGGAGATGCTGGAGGAAGAGGGCTACACGGTCGTCGGCGAGGCCGGCGACGGCGAGGCCGCCGTCGAGCTGGCCCGCGAACACCGCCCCGATCTCGTCATCCTCGACGTGAAGATGCCCAAGCTCGACGGCATCTCCGCCGCCGAGAAGATCGCCGGCGAGTCCATCGCCCCCGTCCTCATGCTCACCGCCTTCTCCCAGCGCGACCTCGTCGAGCGCGCCCGCGACGCCGGCGCCATGGCCTACCTGGTCAAGCCCTTCAGCAAGAGCGACGTGGTGCCCGCCATCGAGATGGCCGTCTCCCGCTTCGCCGAGCTGCGCGCCCTGGAGCAGGAGGTCGCCGACCTCTCCCAGCGCCTGGAGACCCGCAAGCTGGTCGACCGTGCCAAGTCGATCCTCCAGACCCAGTACGGCCTCGCCGAGCCGGCCGCCTTCCGCTGGATCCAGAAGACCTCCATGGACCGCCGCATGTCCATGCAGCAGGTCGCCGAGGCCGTCATCGAGGACGCCGAGGAGAAGAAGGCCGCCAAGGGGCAGTAGCCCCCGGCCCGTACACGGCGGAAGGCCCGCCCCGCGTCACGCGGGGCGGGCCTTCTCGTGCACGCGGGGTGTCAGTCCTCGCCGAGGTACGCCTTGCGGACGGACTCGTCGTGGAGGAGGTCGCCGCCCGTGCCCGAGAGCACGATCTTGCCGATCTCCATCACGTGACCGTGGTCCGCGAGCGCCAGCGCGGCCTGGGCGTTCTGCTCGACGAGCAGGATCGTGGTGCCCTGGGCCTTCAGCTCGGCGATGGTCGCCATGATCTTCTGCATCATGATCGGCGAGAGGCCCATGGAGGGCTCGTCGAGCATGAGCAGCTTCGGCTGGGACATCAGCGCCCGGCCCATGGCGAGCATCTGCTGCTCACCGCCGGAGAGCGTGCCGGCCGCCTGCTTGCGACGCTCGCCCAGGATCGGGAAGAGGTCGTAGGCGCGCTGCACGTCCTTGGCGATGCCGGCGCTGTCCTTCCGGAGGAAGGCGCCGAGGAGCAGGTTCTCCTCGATGCTCATGCGCGGGAAGATGTGCCTGCCCTCGGGGGAGTGGGCCAGACCCAGCGAGACGATCTTGTGGGCGGGGATCTTGCGGAGGGACTTGCCCTCGAACTTGATCTGTCCGCCGACCGGCTTGAGGAGCCCGGAGAGGGTCCGCAGGGTGGTGGTCTTCCCGGCGCCGTTGGTGCCGATGAGGGTGACGACCTCGCCCGCCTCCACGGAGAAGGAGATGCCCTTGACGGCCTCGATCTTTCCGTAGGCGACGCGCAGGTCCTCGACTTCGAGCAGTGCGGTCATGCGTCGTTCTCCTTGCCCGGAGCGGCGTCCTTCGCGGTCTTCGCCGCGTCCGCCGGGGTGTCGTCCTCGGCCGGGGTCTCCTCCGCCGGAGCGTCGTCGGCGACGTCCGCCGGAGCGTCGTCCGCCGGAGCGTCCTCGGCCGCGGTCCCGTCCTCCGGCGCCTCGGCCTCGGGGGCCGGGGCCTTCGCCGCCGGGGTCTCGTCGATCGGCTCGCCGAGGTACGCGGCGATGACCCGCTCGTCGCTCTGGACGGTCTGGCTGTCGCCCTCGATCAGCTTCTGGCCCTGCACGAGCACGGCGACCCGGTCGCAGAGGTTGAAGATGAACCGCATGTCGTGCTCGATGACGAGCACGGCGATGCCCATGTCCCGGATCGCGAAGATGAGCTCCTCGGCCGCGCGGGTCTCCTGCGGGTTCATGCCGGCGGTCGGCTCGTCCAGCAGGATCAGGCCCGGGTCGCTCGCCAGCGCGCGGGCGATCTCCAGCTTGCGCTGCTCGCCGTACGGCAGGTTCTTGGCGAGGTGCTGCGCCTTGTGCGCCAGGCCGATGAACTCCAGGAGTTCCATCGCGCGCTTCTCGGAGGCCGCCTCGGCCTTCTTGAAGCCCGGGCCGCGCAGCAGGGCGGACCAGAGGCCCTCCTTGGTGCGGGTGTGCCGGCCGACGAGCACGTTCTCCAGGACCGTCATGTTGTTGAAGAGACGGATGTTCTGGAAGGTACGGGCGATGCCGGCCGCGGTGACCTTGAAGGACTTCGGCGGCAGGACCTGGCCCTTGTAGCGGACCTCGCCCTCGGTGGGCACGTACAGGCCCGTCAGGCAGTTGAAGAAGGTGGTCTTGCCGGCGCCGTTCGGGCCGATCAGACCGACGATCTCGCCGCTGTTGACGGTCAGGTCCACGTCGCGGACGGCGGTCAGGCCGCCGAAGCGCATGGTGACCCCGCGTGCGTCGAGCACGGTCTCGCGGGCGGCCGGCTCCGCGCCGGCCCCGGCCTTGGTGGTGGTCGTCGTCATGGTTCAGGCACCTGCCTTGGCGGGCGTAGCGACCGGCTCGTTCTTCTCTTCGTGCTCGTGGAACTCGAGCTGCCGCCGCTTGTCCGCGATGATGCCCTCCGGGCG
This sequence comes from Streptomyces sp. NPDC014861, assembly GCF_043081625.1. NCBI lineage: Bacteria > Bacillati > Actinomycetota > Actinomycetes > Kitasatosporales > Streptomycetaceae > Streptomyces > Streptomyces sp. NPDC014861. The sequence goes on along the minus strand of NZ_JBIBWV010000004.1, from coordinate 204,893 downwards.
GAAGCGCATGATCAGCACGAGCGCGACACCGAAGGCGAAGAGCTGGTACTCGCCCATGAACTGGAGCTTGTTCGGGATGAGGAAGAGCAGGGCCGCGCCGACCAGCGGACCGCTCATCGTGCCCATGCCGCCGAGGACGACGGCCGCGAGCAGGAAGGCGGAGTTGGGCGGGATCGGACCGGCGAAGAGGTACTGCTCCGGCGTCACCGTGTAGGTGACGTGGGCCTGCACCGTACCGGCCAGACCGGCCAGACCGGCGCCGAGCGCGAAGGCGATCAGCTTCACCCGGAAGCCGTTGATGCCCATGGCCAGCGCGGCGGTCTCGTCCTCGCGGATCGCGACCCAGGCGCGGCCGATGCGGGAGTTGCCGGAGCGCTTGAAGACCAGCACGACGACCGCGGTGATCAGCAGCATCAGGAAGAAGTAGTTGGCGAACCGGCCGATGGTGAAGCCGGCGATGGTGTGCGCCTGCCCGAAGTCGAACCCGAAGAAGTTCAGGTTCGGGATGGACGCGATGCCGTTGGAGCCGTTGGTGATGTCCGGGCCCGAGGTGCCGTCGGTGTTCATCACCGTGATGCGGAAGATCTCACCGAAGCCGAGCGTCACGATGGCGAGGTAGTCGCCGCGCAGCCGCAGGGTCGGGGCGCCGATCAGGACGCCGAAGACCACCGAGGCCGCGGCGCCGACCAGGATCGCCGCCCAGAAGGGGAGGTGCACGCCGAACGGCGAGGTCGGGGCGCCCGAGACGAGGGCCGCCGCGTAGGCGCCGACGCCGAGGAAGGCGACGTAGCCGAGGTCGAGGAGACCGGCGAGGCCGACGACGATGTTCAGGCCCAGGGCGACCGTGGCGAAGATCAGGATGTAGACGCCGAGCGTCGCGTACTGGTCGTCGGTCTGGGTGAAGGGGAACAGCGCCGCGGCGATGAACGCGCCCGCGATCGACAGGTTCTGGTGCTTCGAGGTGAGCTGCGTGAGCTGCTTGAGCAGACCGGAGGCGCTGATCGCGGCGAAGCCGAGGCCGGCCGTGATCAGGAAGCCGAGGAACAGCTCGTCGTACTCGGTGCCGATGCCGTACGTGAAGACGCTCAGGGCGAGGCCGAGGGCGACCGCGATGATCAGGATCTCGACGGCCGACGGCAGCGGCGGAAGCTTCCGCGCCGCGCGCGGGGCGGCGAAGGCGGCCTTGGTGACGGCCCACTTGTTGCGACGACGCTGCGTGAGCTGGTCCCAGAAGGTGTCCTCCGGGTCGACCGGCTGCACGTCCGGGCGCGTGAAGGGGAGCGACAGGGCGGCCAGCAGGGTGACCAGGGAGGTGACCGCGACGATCACGCCGCCGGGCTCCAGGTTGACGAGGCCGCCGAGCTCGATGCTGATCGCGTCGACCGTGAACTGGGCGGTCGCGAAGGTGGCGAGCGCGGCGAAGCGGATCGCCCCGTCGGCGCCGGCCGGGGTCAGCCAGCCGATGCCCTTGATCCCGTACGAGGAGAGGACGAAGAGGGCGGTCAGGACACCGAGCAGCAGGACCTGGAGCTGGAGTCCGGCCGGGTAGCCGTACACGGTGAGGTCGCCCGGGAAGCTGGCGTCCCAGGTCCAGGCGAGGAAGCAGCTCGCCACGGTGAGGACGGAGCCGCCGAGGACGACGGCGCGGGCGATCGGCTCCGGGAGGAGGCCGATCAGACCACGGTCGGCGGTCTTCGCGGGCTCCTCGGCGGCGGGTGCCTGGGGGTTCTCGGAGATGGTGGTCATGGTGCTCACGCCCTGTCCGCGACGCGCTCGCCGAGCAGACCCTGGGGCCTGGCGAGGAGGACGACGATGAGGAGTACGAAGGCCCAGACGTTGGCCCAGGACTGGCCGCCGAGCTGCTCCATACCGGGGATCTGGTCGATGTAGGCGGTCGCCATGGTCTCGGCGACACCGAGGACGAGACCGCCGATCATGGCGCCGTAGATGTTGCCGATGCCGCCGAGGACGGCGGCGGTGAACGCCTTCAGTCCGAGGAGGAAGCCCATCTTGTAGTCGACGACGCCGTACTTGAGGCCGTAGGCGACGGCGCCGACGGCGGCGAAGATGGCGCCGAGGGCGAACGCGATCACGATGATCCGGTCGGTGTTGACGCCCATGAGCTTCGCGGTGTCCGGGTCCTGCGCCGTGGCCTGCATGCCGCGCCCGGTCCGGGTGCGCATGACGAAGAAGGCGAGGAAGGCCATGCAGATCGGGGCCGCGATGACGAGGAAGATGTCACCGGTCTGGATCGTGACGGGACCCAGCTCGATCGGGCCGCCGGGGATCTGCGGGAAGGTCCGCGCGGACTTGGCCTCCGGGTACCAGACCCAGACGGCGTACTGCAGGGCGAGCGAGAGGCCGATGGCCGTGATGAGGGGCGCGAGGCGTGGGCCGCCGCGGAGCGGACGATAGGCGAATCGTTCCGCTCCGACGGCTATCGTCGTCGCGACGATCACGGCGCCGATGATCATGAGGGGAAGCGCGACCCACATGCTGGTGCCGCCGGGCAGGATGAGCCAGACCGTGAGGGCACCGAAGCCGCCGGTCATGAAGATCTCGCCATGGGCGAAGTTGATGAGCTGGACGATGCCGTAGACCATCGTGTAGCCGACGGCGACCAGCCCGTACATGGATCCCAGTAGCAGGCCGTTGACCAGCTGCTGCGGCAGTTCGTTCACCGCATTGTCCTCCGAGACTTTCGACGGATATGACACCGCGCGGGGTGCCGGTTGTGTGCGGCCCCCCGCGCGGTGAAAGGTGGTGCTGAGTGGGGTGGAGCTGAGGGTTCAGCTGCCGGAGTGCTCGGTCACTCGCCGAAGGTGCCGGACTTGACCGGGGCGAAGGCGCCGCCCTTGACCTGGTAGGCGGTCAGCTGCTTGTTGGTGGTGTCACCGAACTCGTCGAAGGCGACGGAGCCGGTCACGCCCTCGAAGGAGACACCCTGCAGGGCCTCGACGACCTTGCCGCGGGCGTCCTCGGGGAGCTTGCCGCCGTTGCCGTCGACGACCTTCTTGACGGCCTCGATGATCGACCAGGTCGAGTCGTAGGAGTAGCCGCCGTAGGCCTCGAAGGCCTCCTTGTAGTTCGCGGCCTTGTAGTTGGCCAGGAACTCCTTGGCGGAGGCGAGGGTCTCGATCGGGGCGCCGACGGAGGTGGCGATGTCGCCCTCGGCCGCGGTGGCACCCGCCAGCTTGACGTACTCGGGGGAGAAGAGCGCGTCACCGCCGACGACGGTGACCTTGGCGCCGGCCTCCTTGATCTGCTTGGCCAGCGGGCCGGCGGCCGGGTACTCGCCACCGTAGTAGACGACGTCCGCGCCGGAGCTCTTGACCTGGGTGGCGACCGCGGAGAAGTCCTTGGTCTCGGGGTCGATGTGCTGGGTGCCGACGACCTTGCCGCCGAGCTTCTCCCACTCGCCCTTGAAGGTGCCCGCGAGGCCGGCGCCGTAGGTCTTCTTGTCGTCGATGATGAACGCCTTGGTCTTCTTGGCGTCATTGAAGACGTACTGGGCCGCGAACGGGCCCTGGATGGCGTCGGTGGTGGCGGTGCGGAAGTACGACTTGTAGCCGCGCTTCTTGTCGCCGGAGGCCCAGTTCGGGCCCTGGGAGAGCGCCGGGTTGGTGTTGGCCGGGGAGACCTGCACCAGCTTGGCGTCGTCGAAGACCTTCTGCATCGACTCTGCGACGCCGGAGTTCAGCGGGCCGACCACGCCGAGGACGGTCTTGTCGGCGACCAGCTTGGTGGCGTTCTGCTGGCCGGCCGAGGGCTGGGCCTGGTCGTCCAGGGAGACCAGCTTGAAGGTCACGCCCTCGACGTACTTCTTCTTGTTGGCCGTGTTGACCGCGAGGTCGGCCGAGTTCTTGATGCCGAGGCCGAGGGCGGAGAGCTCACCGGTGAGCGGGGCGTCCAGACCGATGGTGACGGTCACGCCGTCGCCGTTGCCGGAGCCACCGTTGCCGCCCTTGTCGTCGCGCGAACCGCAGGCGGTGAGAGTGAGTGCTCCCGCGGTGACCGCGGTGGTGAGTATGAGCAACGAACGGTTTCGCACGAAGGGTCCTTTCCCTGGCGCGGCCCCCTCTGCCGAGGCGGTGCCGTGGAGCTGCGGAGCAAGAGGTGCCGTTGGTGATTGCCGGGCCGTACTGAGTGCCGGTACGAGGCCGTGCAGTAGGTCGCGCCCAGTGGCGCGGTGACTGGCGGTGACTCTAAGCGCAGGTGGGGAGGGTCGGGGAGCGGCGAGGGAAGGATGTGACTGTCTTGTTATGCCGACGGCTCGGCGGGGGCTGAGAGGTCCGGGTAAATCAGGGCATAGCGGCCTGTAACACGGTGTTCACATCGTGAGAACGCCCAGTTCCGCTAAGGGGCTTGAGGGAATCTTGGTACTGACCGGAAACTTCGCCGACTCTCCGGATATCGGACGCGGCGCCCGAACTGAGCGGACGGATGTCAAGCTTCGGCCTCCGTCCGGACATCTCCCCCCTTGATCACGGAGTGTGACGAAAACGGCTTGCCGGCCGGGTGGGCGGAGGCCCTCCCCGGACCCTCGGAGTCGGCCGGAACCCACCACTTTCGAACGTACCTCCGAGGCCCGGGGGTTGGGAGGTGCTGGCGTGAAAACGACATGCGGGGACGGGAGTTCGGAGTGCGGACGGTGACCGGCCGCGCGACGGCGGCCCGGCCCCGCCGCGGAGCCCGTTCCCGGGAACGCCGAGGGGGCGGTACGCCTCCGCGTACCGCCCCCTCGCGAAACCGGCCGACCGGCCCCGGATCAGGCGCCGTTGAGCCTCGCCTGCTCCGGCAGGTTCCCCGCGTCCCCCGGGCCGATCTCCCGCAGCATGCACGTCAGGCGGGCGGAGCAGACCCGGCGGCCCTCCTCGTCGCTGATGACGATCTCGTACGTCGCCGTGGACCGGCCGCGGTGCACCGGGGTCGCCACGCCGGTCACCAGACCGCTCCGTGCCCCACGGTGATGGGTGCAGTTCAGGTCCACGCCGACCGCGATCTTCGACGAGCCGCCGTGCAGCATCGAGCCCACCGAGCCGAGGGTCTCCGCGAGCACCGCCGAGGCGCCGCCGTGCAGCAGCCCGTACGGCTGGGTGTTCCCCTCCACCGGCATGGTGCCGACGACCTTCTCCGCCGACGCCTCCAGGATCTGGACGCCCATCCGGTTGCCCAGGTGCCCCGCCGAGAACAGCGCCGGCAGATCCACGCCGAGCGCTGCGTACTCGTCGATGACCTCCTGCGGGAACTTCACGTGCTGCTGCTCACCCATGACCCGGCTCCGTTCGTCGTCGTACGGCTGATCCTTCCCGTCCTCCCACCGGCTGAGCAAGCGCTTAGGCGGACGGTCGCGGTGATTCTTCCAGACGCACGACGACGGACTTGCTCGCGGGGGTGTTGCTGATGTCGGCCGTCGACCCCAGCGGCACCAGCACGTTCGTCTCCGGGTAGTACGCCGCCGCGCAGCCCCGGGCCGTCGGGTAGTGCACCACCCGGAAGCCGGGCGCCCGCCGCTCGACGCCGTCCGTCCACTCGCTCACCAGATCCGCGTACGCCCCGTCCTCGAACCCGAGCGCCGCCGCGTCCGAGGGGTGCACCAGCACCACCCGGCGACCGCCCCTGATCCCTCGGTAGCGGTCGTCCAGACCGTAGATCGTGGTGTTGTACTGATCGTGCGAGCGGAGCGTCTGCAGGAGCAGCCGCCCCTCCGGCACCCTCGGGTACTCCACCGGCGCCGCCGTGAAATTGGCCTTGCCGGTCCTCGTCGGGAAGCGCCGCTCGTCCCGCGGCGCGTGCGGCAGCGCGAAACCGCCCGGGTCGGCCGCCAGGCGCGCGTTGAAGTCCTGGAAGCCGGGCACCACGCGCGCGATCCGGTCCCGCACCGCCGCGTAGTCCGCCTCGAACGCCTCCCACGGCGTCGCCGACCCGCTGCCGAGCACCGCCCGCGCCATCCGCGCCACGATCGCCGGCTCGGAGAGCAGGTGCGGGCTCGCCGGCGGCAGATTGCCGCGCGAGGCGTGCACCAGGCCCATCGAGTCCTCGACCGTCACGAACTGGCGCCCGCTCCTCTGCACGTCCTTGTCGGTCCGCCCCAGCGTCGGCAGGATCAGCGCCCGCCGGCCGGTCACCGCGTGCGAGCGGTTCAGCTTCGTCGACACGTGCACGGTCAGCCGGGCGTTGCGCATCGCCGCCTCGGTGACCTCGGTGTCCGGGGTCGCGCCGACGAAGTTCCCGCCCATCGCGAAGAAGACCTTCGCCTCGCCGTCCCGCAGCGCCTCGATGGACCGCACCACGTCGAAGCCGTGGTGGCGCGGCGAGACGATCCCGAACTCCTTGTCCAGCGCGTCGAGGAAGGCCGGCGCCGGGCGCTCGAAGATGCCCATCGTCCGGTCGCCCTGCACGTTCGAATGCCCGCGGACCGGGCAGACGCCCGCGCCGGGCCGTCCGATGTTCCCCCGGAGCAGCAGCAGGTTGACCACCTCGCGGATGGTCGGCACGGAGTGCTTGTGCTGGGTCAGGCCCATCGCCCAGCAGACGATCGTCCGCTCCGAGGCCAGCACCATCCCCAGGGCCCGCTCGATCTCCTCGCGGGACAGCCCCGTCGCGGCGAGGGTCTCCGCCCAGTCGGCCTCCCCGGCCGCCGCCGCGAACTCCTCGAAGCCGTGGGTGTGCTCCCGTACGAACTCCTCGTCGACCGCGCCGGGCGCCTCCAGGACCAGCTTGTTGAGGAGCCGGAAGAGGGCCTGGTCGCCGCCGATCCGGATCTGGAGGAAGAGATCGGTGAGCGCCGCCCCCCGGAGCATGCCCTGCGGGGTCTGCGGGTTCTTGAACCGCTCCAGGCCCGCCTCCGGCAGCGGGTTCACCGAGATGATCCGCGCCCCGGCCGCCTTCGCCTTCTCCAGCGCCGACAGCATCCGCGGATGGTTGGTGCCCGGGTTCTGCCCGGCCACGATGATCAGGTCCGCCCGGTGCAGGTCCTCCAGGGAGACGCTGCCCTTGCCGATGCCGATCGTCTCGGTCAGCGCCGAGCCCGAGGACTCGTGGCACATGTTGGAGCAGTCCGGCAGGTTGTTGGTGCCGAACTCGCGCGCGAAGAGCTGGAGCAGGAACGCGGCCTCGTTGCTGGTCCGGCCCGAGGTGTAGAAGAGGGCCTCGTCGGGGGAGGAGAGCGCGGTCAGCTCCTCCGCGATCACCGCGAAGGCCCGCTCCCAGCTCACCGGCTCGTAGCGGTCGCCGCCCTCCGGCAGGTACACGGGCTCGGTGATCCGGCCCTGCTGCCCCAGCCAGTAGCCGCTGCGCTCCGCCAGCTCCGCCACCGGGTGCGCGGCGAAGAACGCCGGGGTCACCCGGCGCAGCGTCGCCTCCTCGGCGACCGCCTTCGCGCCGTTCTCGCAGAACTCGGCCAGGTGCCGCTTGTCGCCCTCGGGCCAGGCGCAGCCCGGACAGTCGAAGCCGTCCTTCTGATTGACCTTGAGCAGGGTCCGGGCCGTCCGCAGGGTGCCCATCTGCTCCTGCGCGATCCGCAGGGTGTGCCCGATGGCGGGCAGGCCCGCCGCGGCGTGCTGCGGCGACGTGACCTGCGGTGCGTCCTGGACCGGGTCGCCCGCCGGCGGCTTGCTGACCATCGCGCTCTCCCTTGAGCGATCGACCTGTGGCGTACGTCTCCGATCCTGTCACGCGGCGCCGACAACCCGGCACCCCGTTCGCTGTGGACGGGATTGTCGGTGGTCCGTGGCAGGATCGTCCCGTGGCCGAGACAGCATCGAAGAACCCCGCAGACACCCGCCCCCGCCTGCTCCTCATGGACGGGCACTCGCTCGCGTACCGGGCGTTCTTCGCGCTGCCCGCGGAGAACTTCACCACCGCGACCGGGCAGCCGACGAACGCGATCTACGGCTTCGCGTCGATGCTGGCGAACACCCTGCGCGACGAGGCGCCCACGCACTTCGCCGTCGCCTTCGACGTGTCCCGCAAGACGTGGCGCTCGCAGGAGTTCCCCGAGTACAAGGCGAACCGCTCCAAGACCCCCGACGAGTTCAAGGGCCAGGTCGAGCTGATCGGCGAACTCCTCGACGCGATGAACGCGCCGCGGTTCGCCGTCGACGGCTTCGAGGCCGACGACATCATCGCCACCCTCGCCACCCAGGCCGAGGCCGCCGGCTTCGAGGTCCTCATCGTCACCGGCGACCGGGACTCCTTCCAGCTGGTCTCCGACCACACCACCGTGCTCTACCCCACCAAGGGCGTCTCCGAGCTGACCCGCTTCACCCCGGAGAAGGTCCAGGAGAAGTACGGCCTCACCCCCTCCCAGTACCCCGACTTCGCCGCCCTGCGCGGCGACCCGTCGGACAACCTGCCGGGCATCCCGGGCGTCGGCGAGAAGACCGCCGCCAAGTGGATCAACCAGTTCGGCTCCTTCGCCGAGCTGGTCGAGCGCGCCGAGGAGGTCAAGGGCAAGGCCGGGCAGAACTTCCGGGACCACCTGGAGTCCGTCAAGCTCAACCGCGTCCTCACCGAGATGGTCCGGGACGTCGAGCTGCCGAGGACCGTCGCCGACCTCGCCCGCGAGCCGTACGACCGCAAGGCCGTCGCCCTCGTCCTCGACACCCTGGAGATCCGCAACCCCTCGCTGCGCGAGCGCCTCCTCGCCGTCGACCCCGGCTCCGCCGAGGAGACCGCCCCGGCCCCCGCACCCGGCGTCGAGCTCGACTCCACCGTCCTCGGCTCCGGCGAGCTCGCCCCCTGGCTCGCCGCCCACGGCGAGCAGCCCCTCGGCGTCGCCACCGTCGACAGCTGGGCGCTGGGCACCGGCAGCGTCTCCGAGGTCGCCCTGGCCGCCGCCGGCGGCGAGGCCGCCTGGTTCGACCCCAGCGAGCTGGACGAGGCCGACGAGCGGGCCTGGGCCGCCTGGATCTCCGACCCGGCCCGCCCCAAGGTCCTGCACAACGCCAAGGGCGCCCTGCGGGTCTTCCCCGAGCACGGCTGGAGCGTCGCCGGCGTCACCATGGACACCGCGCTCGCCGCCTACCTGGTCAAGCCCGGCCGCCGCTCCTTCGCCCTGGACGCCCTCTCCCTGGAGTACCTCGGCCGCGAGCTCGCCCCCGCCGCCGCCTCCGAGGGCCAGCTCGCCTTCGGCGCCGAGGACCATGCCGAGGCCGAGGCCCTGATGACCCAGGCCCGCGCCGTCCTCGACCTGGGCACCGCCTTCGAGTCCAAGCTCGACGAGGTCGGCGCCCGCGAGCTGCTCCACGAGGTGGAACTGCCCACCTCCGTCCTCCTCGCCCGCCTGGAGCGGCACGGCATCGCCGCCGACCGCGACCACCTGGAGGCGATGGAGCAGCAGTTCGCCGGGGCCGTCCAGCAGGCCGTCAAGGAGGCCCACGCCTCCGTCGGCCACGAGTTCAACCTCGGCTCGCCCAAGCAGCTCCAGGAGGTCTTCTTCGGCGAGCTCAACCTCCCGAAGACCAAGAAGACCAAGACCGGCTACACCACCGACGCCGACGCGCTCGCCTGGCTGGCCGGCCAGACCGAGCACGAGCTGCCGGTCATCATGCTCCGCCACCGCGAGCAGGCCCGGCTCCGCTCCACCGTCGAGGGCCTGATCAAGACGATCGCCGCCGACGGCCGGATCCACACCACCTTCAGCCAGACCGTCGCCGCCACCGGCCGCCTCTCCTCCACCGACCCCAACCTGCAGAACGTGCCGGTGCGGACGGACGAGGGCCGCGCCATCCGGCACGGCTTCGTCGTCGGCGAGGGCTTCGAGTCCCTCATGACCGCCGACTACAGCCAGATCGAGCTGCGCGTCATGGCGCACCTCTCCGAGGACGAGGGCCTGATCGAGGCGTTCACCTCCGGCGAGGACCTGCACACCACCGTCGCCTCCCAGGTCTTCGGCGTCGAGCGGTCCGCCGTGGACGCCGAGATGCGCCGCAAGATCAAGGCCATGTCGTACGGCCTCGCCTACGGCCTCTCCGCCTTCGGCCTCTCGCAGCAGCTGAACATCGACCCCGGCGAGGCCCGCGGCCTGATGGACACCTACTTCGAGCGCTTCGGCGGCGTCCGCGACTACCTGCGCCGGGTCGTCGACGAGGCCCGCGCCACCGGCTACACCGAGACCATGCTCGGCCGCCGCCGCTACCTCCCCGACCTCAACAGCGACAACCGCCAGCGCCGCGAGGCCGCCGAGCGGATGGCGCTCAACGCCCCGATCCAGGGCACCGCCGCCGACATCGTCAAGGTCGCCATGCTCAAGGTCGACCAGGCCCTCGGCGAGGCCGGCCTCGCCTCCCGGATGCTCCTCCAGGTCCACGACGAAATCGTCCTGGAGGTCGCCCCCGGCGAGCGCGAGCGGGTCGAGGCCCTGGTCCGCGAGCGGATGTCGGCCGCCGCCGAGCTCCGCGCCCCGCTCGACGTCTCCGTCGGCGTCGGCCCGGACTGGGACTCCGCCGCGCACTGACCCACCCCGCCCCACCGGTGGCCGCACCCCCTCGCGGGGTGCGGCCACCGGCGTGTGCGCCGGGTGGAGCGCGAGCGCGCCGACGGCTCCGCCCGGGCGGAGCGGATCAGCGCACGCCGGGACGGGCACGCTCCGTCCGCCCGCCCGCGGCTCCCTCCCCGGCCCCTTCGGGACCAGGACCAGGACCGGGGCCGGGACCAGGATCGGGACCGGGGCCGGGACCGGAGGACGGTGCCGCTCCCCGCGCCCGCAGCCGGGCCGCCGCCCCGTACAGCAGGAGTCCCGCGAAGAGCCCCGCGCCCGCGCCGAAACAGGCGGTCGGGACGATGTCGAGCGGGTTCTCGACGCGGTCCCAGCCCCAGTACGCCGCCCAGCGCAGCACCCGGTGCGCGATGCCCGCCAGGACGCAGCCCCCGATCAGCAGCAGCGCGGCCCGCCGCCCGCGCCGGCCCGGCACCCGCACCGCCGCGGGCGTCCGGGTCCCGGCCGGCACCGCCCGCACCGCCCGGGCGGCGAACCAGCCGAGCAGGCCCAGCGCCAGCGCCGAACCCCCGTACTGCGCGTACTGGTAGACGGGGAACCCGGCCACGATCTCCGCCAGGAACGGCAGCTTCCGCGTCCCCCAGCGGTCGATGTGGGTGAAGGCGTCCCAGACGACATGGGTGGTCGCGCCGAGTGCCGCCGACACGACGAACCAGACCGCGAGCCCGGCCGGCCGCCGCTCCCGCCACGGCCGGCCGCGCACCACCGCGTACACCCGCCCGCGCCACCGCTCCGGCAGCAGCCCCGCCAGCGGCTCACGGACCGTCAGCCAGAGGCCCACCAGGGCGGCGGCGATGGCCACGTCGACGGTGACGAGCCCGACGGGGGAGTGGGTCACGTCCCCGAACGCCATCGCCTCCGGCACCACCGTCGCCGCGAAGTAGGTGAGGTCCGGGGAGAAGCTGCCGGCGACCAGGGCGGAGGCGACCAGCGGTCCGCGCGCCGTCCCGTCCCGCCGCAGTCCCGGCAGGACGGCGGCGGCGTGGCTCAGGGTGAAGGGCACCGGAGGAACCTCCTGGTCGTACGGATGATCGGCCCGCATGATCTAGAGGCCGCACACCGGTGCGACGGTTCCCGGTACGGCCCGGAACCCGGAGCGCGGACTTCCGTGTCCGGCCGCCGGGCGTCCGAGGGGTGACGAAAGCGTGAAACTCGGTCAGGCCCTGGTGTTCCGTGATACGGACATCGCATAGGGTCGCCTGAGGCCATGCGCGGGGAGCGTGCGGCCGCAGTCGACTGGGGAGGGGAGCACGGTATGGCAGAGCAGTTCGGCCGCCGTCTGCGCAGGGGCGCCACGAGCGGAGCGATCGTCGCCGCCGCGGTCGCGGCGCTGGCCGCCTCGCAGGGTCCGGGCGCGATCGCGCCACCGGCCGACGGCCTCAACGGCGACCACGCCGTCGGCGCCGGCGACGCCACATCCCCGAACGGCGGTGCGGACGGCGGTTCGGCGACCGGCAACTCGCCGTACTTCCTCGACCTGCCGCCGCTGAAGCCGCCGAACCCGGCCGGCGTGCCCACCGCTCCGCAGGTCCCGGTCGTCACCGGCCCCGCCGAGGCCGGCATACCCGCGACCGTCCTCGCCGCCTACCGCCGCGCCGAGGCGTCGGTCCGCGCCACCGACCCCTCCTGCAACCTGCCCTGGCAACTCCTCGCCGGCATAGGCAAGGTCGAGTCCGGTCAGGCCCGCGGAGGCCGCGTCGACGGCAACGGCACCACCTTCTCCCCGATCCTCGGCCCCGCCCTGAACGGCGTCGGCTTCGCCCGGATCACGGACACCGACGGCGGCGCCTTCGACGGCGACACCACCCACGACCGCGCCGTCGGCCCCATGCAGTTCATCCCGTCCACCTGGGCCGTCTGGGGCCAGGACGCCAACGGCGACGGGAAGAAGGACCCCAACAACATCTACGACGCCGCGCAGGCGGCGGGCATGTACCTGTGCGCCGGGGGCCGGAACCTCGCCATCAAGGCCGACCTCGACCGGGCGGTCCTCAGCTACAACCGCTCCACGGAGTACCTGACCACCGTCCTCTCCTGGTTCGAGTACTACGGGCGCGGCGCCCACACCGTCCCGGACGGCACCGGGGTGCTCCCGGTCGACCGCAGCGACGACCGGCCCCTTCCGTCGGAGACGACCCGCCCGACGACGCCCGCCTCGCCGAACCCGCCGGCCCCCGGCATCACTCCGCCGGCGGACAGGCCGACGCAGAAGCCCGCCGAGCCGCGCCCGACCCAGCCGCCGAAGCCGAGCGATCCGGCGAAGCCGACGAAGCCGTCGAAGCCGGCCGATCCGACGAAGCCGCCGACCACGGATCCGACGACCCGGCCGCCGGCCAAGCCCGTCGAGGTCCCCGCGACCGTCAGGGTCGCCCACCTCAGGGCCGGTACGGCGGTGCTGACCGCGGTCACCGAGAGTCCCTTCGCCGAAGCCGCCACGGTCACCGCCGTGGACGCCTCGGGCCGTCCGGTCGCCGGCGTCAGCGTCCGCTTCGCGCTCCCCGGCACCACCGACGCCCGCTTCCCCGCCGGCGCCACCACGGTCACCGTCACCTCGGACGCCAAGGGCGTCGCCAAGGCCCCCGCCCTCCGCGCAGGCGAGAAGGCGGAGCCCTTCACCATCCGCGCCACGGTCCCGGGCCGCTCCCTGCCGGCCGCCGAACTGAAGGCGACCGTCGAGGTCCGCAAGGCCGACGCCCTCGCCCGCGTCGGCGACACCGCCCTGACCGCCGAGACCGGCGCCGGCTACGCGCCGGTCACGGTCGAGGCCCGCCGCGGCGCCACGCTCGCCGCCGGCGTCAGCGTCACCGCGGTCGTCACCGACTCCGCCGACTCCACGCAGCAGAGCGCCGACGGCCCCTCCTTCGGCAAGGACGCCGCGGGCAACCCCGTCCGCACCAAGGTCCTGAAGACCGACGCCCAGGGCCGGCTGTCGATCAAGGACCTGGTGGCGGGCGCGAAGGGCGGCGACTACGTCCTCTGGCTCACCGCGCCCGGCGGCGGCACGGTGAAGCTGAAGCTCACCGTCACCGCCCCGGCCCCCACCACGCCGCCCGCCACCCCGGACCCGACCACGGACCCGAGCACGGCGCCGACGACCGACCCGTCGCCGACCGCCTCCGGCTCCGCGTCCGCCTCGACCACCGCGAGCCCGACCCCCACCGGCTGACCTGCCCCGCCCCGGCCGGCCTGCCCCGCCCCGGCCGGACCCGCCTCCACCGCGCCGCCCCCGCCGTCCCTCCCGGGACGCCGGGGGCGGCGCGCGTTTCGGTCCGCCCCGCCGCGAGCTGTTCTCATCTCACGGTCGCGTTGCTACGGTGCCTCCGCCCTGACGACCCATCAGATCACTGCCGGGAGGCCGACATGCGCGCCCTGGTCGCCGCAGCCATCGGACTCGTACCCGTCCTGCTCCTCGTCCTGCTCCTCTCCGTGGTCGACCTGCCGCCCGACGGCCCCACCTCGCCGAAACCCCTGCTCACCGCCGACCCCGGCCCGAAGAAGTAGGGAGCCCCCGTGCGCCGCCGAGCCAGCCTCGTCCTCCTCTCCTTCGCGGTGTTCCTCGCCGCCATGGCCCCCACCCTGCGCTGGTACGCCTTCCCCCGGCTGGCCAAGATCCCGCCGAACCAGTACCAGGAGGTCGTCCTGGAGGCCCGCCCCGCGACCCTCCTCGACTACGGGACCCTCAAGGCCCGCGAGGTCGAGAAGATCACGATCGTCCAGACCCTCAAGGGCAACGTGGAGGAGTCGAAGCGGATCGAGGCGGGCACCGACCGCGACGTCGTCGTCTGGGACGGCCTCTCCTACGTCATGGGGCCCGACGGCAAGATGGTGTCCAAGATCCCCGAGCGGTACGTCTTCGACGCCCACACCCAGGACCCCGTCAACGTGCCCGGCGAGATGGTCGACGGCGACCCGGTCACGCGCGAGGGCATCGAGTTCAAGTGGCCCTTCCTCACCGAGAAGCGCGACTACCTCTACTTCGACGCCCAGACCCGCACCTCGTCCCCCATCCACTACGTGGGGACCCGCACCTTCCGCGGCCTGGAGGTCTACTACTACGAGCAGACCATCCCCTGGACCGAGGTGCCCATGCCCAAGACCATGCCGGTCGAGGGCATCACCCCCGAGGTCATCGCGAGCATGGGCCTCACGCGCTGGTACACCACCAAGCGGATGTTCTGGGTCGAGCCCGTCACCGGGGCCCCCGTCAACGGCGAGGAGATCCACAAGGAGGAGCTCCGCGGCGCCAAGGCCCTGACCGGCTCCGACACCGTCACCGTCTTCGCCGGCCACGTGAAGATGCGCGAGGACTACGTCGTCGACACCGTCGAGCTGGTCTCCGCCAACCGCACCACCGTCCTCCTCCTCGTCTCCCGGCTGCCGTGGACCTTCGCCGTCCTCGCCCTCCTCCTGCTCGCCCTCGCGCTCTGGCTGGAGTCCCGGTCCCGCCGGCCCGTCCCCGCCTCCACCCCGAAGGCCGTCCCCGAGGCCGTCACCCCTCCCGTCTGAGCCGCGCGCTCGTGTGCCGGGTCGGCGCCGCGGCCGACGGATCCTCCGGCCACGGGTGCTTCGGGTACCGCCCCCGCAGCTCGGCCCGCACCGCCCGGTAGCCGTCCCGCCAGAACGAGGCCAGATCGGCGGTGACGGCCGCCGGACGCCCGGCGGGGGAGAGCAGGTGCACCAGCACCGGCACCCCCGCCACCGTCGGTGTCCGCGCGAGACCGAACATCTCCTGGAGCTTCACGGCCAGCACCGGCCGCCCCTCCCCGTACGCCACCCGGATCCGCGAACCGCTCGGCACCTCGATCCGCTCCGGCGCCAGCTCGTCGAGCCGCCCCGCCTCGCCCGACGCCCACGGCAGCAGCCGCCGCAACGCCTCACCGGCGTCGATCCGCCCCAGGTCCGCCCGCCGCCTCGCCCGCGACAGCTCCGGCTCCAGCCACTCCTCCGCCCGCTCCACCAGCGCCTCCTCCGTCACCTCCGGCCACGCCCCGCCGACCGCCCCGCGCAGGAACGCCAGCCGCTCACGCAGCTCCACCGCCTCCCGCCCCCACCGCAGCAGCCCCGTCCCCTCCTTCCGCAGGCCGTCGAGCAGCGCCTCCCGCACCAGCGCCGGATCCGCCCCCGCCCCCAGCGGGCGCACCGCCAGCTCCACCGCCCCCAGCCGCTCCACGGACCGCGCGACCACGTCGCCGTCCTCCCAGCGCACCTCCTCGCCCGCGCGCAGCAGATGCCCCGCCGCCCGCCGCGCAACGGCCTCGTCCACCACCGCCGCCAGGCGCACCCGCGCCGTCGCGTCCCGCGCCGTCCGGTCCGCCACCGCCACCGCCAGCCACGGCGCCGACCGCAGCCCCGACCCCTCCGCGAGCCGCGCCCCGCTCCCGGACACCATCAGGTGCCCGCCCTGCTCCCGGGCCCGCGCCACCCGCTCGGGGAACGCCAGCGCCGTCACCACCCCCGCCACCCGGTCGTCCCCGCCCCCGGCGGCCGCACCTGCATCCGCCCCCGCCCCCGCCGAGGCCGCCGCCCGCTCCAGCCGCCGCACCTCCGCCCGCCAGCGCGCCCCGTACGCGTCCCCGCCCCGGCGGGCCTCGCGCCAGGCGCCCGCAAGATCGTCCCCGTACTGCCGCGGCGGCTCCTCGCTCAGCAGCGCCACCACCTCCGCCGCCCGTCGCGTCCCCACCTCGGCCGCCCCGTCCAGCAGCGCCCGGCCGAGCCGCGGATGCAGACCGAGCCGGGCCATCCGCGCGCCCCGCCCGGTCGCCCTCCCGGCCTCGTCCACCGCGCCGATCGCCTCCAGCACCGAGCGGGCCGCCGCCAGCGCCCCGGCCGGCGGCGGGTCGAGCAGCGCCAGCCCCTCCGCCGTCGGATCGCCCCAGCACGCGGCCCGCAGCGCGAAGTCGGCCAGGTCCGCGATCCGGATCTCCGGCGCCGGGAACCGCGCCCGACCGCCCTCCTCCGCCTCCGACCAGCACCGGTACACCGTGCCCGGCGCCTCACGCCCCGACCGCCCCGCCCGCTGCGTCGCCGCCGCGGCCGACACCGGCACCGTCGCCAGCGACCCGAGACCGCGCGCGTGATCCATCCGCGGCTCCCGCGCCAGCCCCGCGTCCACCACGACCCGCACCCCGGGCACGGTGAGGCTCGACTCCGCCACCGATGTGGACAGCACCACCCGTCGCCGCCCACCCGGCCCCGCGCCCCGCAGCACCGCGTCCTGCACCTCCGCCGGAGCCCGCCCGTGCAGCTGGAGCACCTCCGCGTCCACCCCGTCGAGGAGCCCGGCCGTCCGCGCGATCTCCCCGGTGCCGGGCAGGAAGCAGAGGACGTCCCCCTCGTGCCGCGCCAGCGCCTCCCGGACCGTCCCCGCCACGTGCCGCAGCAGCGCGGGATCCACCCAGGTGCCGTGCGCCGGCCGGATCCCCGCGGGCGGTGGCGCGTGGCGCACCGCGAACCCGTGCCCCTCGCCCTCGCTCCGCACCACCGGCGCCTGCCCATCGCCCTCCTGCGAGGTCAGCAGCCGCGCCCACGCCTCCGCGTCGCTGGTCGCCGAGGCCGCGACGAGCCCCAGCTCCGGCCGCAGCGCGGCCCGTACGTCGACCAGGAACGCGAGGGCCGTGTCGGCGTCCAGATGCCGCTCGTGACACTCGTCGAGCAGCACCACGTCCACCCCCGCGAGCTCCGGGTCCCGCTGGAGCCGCTGGAGCAGGATGCCCGTCGTCACCACCTCGACCCGGGTCGAGGGACCGGCCCGCCGCTCCCCGCGCACCGCGAAGCCGACCGCGCCGGTCGCCCCGCCGACCTCCTGGCCCAGCAGCCACGCCATCCGCGCCGCCGCCGCCCGCACCGCCATCCGGCGCGGCTCGGCCACCAGCACTCGCCGCTGTGGTCCGTCGCCCACGAGCCCCGCGAGCGCCAGCGGCACCAGCGTGGTCTTGCCGGTGCCGGGCGGCGCGTGCAGCACCGCCGTGCCGCGCTCGGCGAGGACGGCCAGCAGCTCGGGGACGGCATGGCGGACGGGAAGCGGATCGAGTGCGTCGTGTCGGATCACGCACTCAGTCTCGTACGCGGAAGGAAAAGGGCGGGCCGCGTCATCCACAGGCCCGCCCATTAATAGGAAGAACGCGATCAGTCCTCGCGTACGCACAGGAAGATCGCCGTGCCCGGGATCAGGTTCCCCCGCAGCGGCGACCAGCCTCCCCACTCCTGGCTGTTCCACGCCGGCCACTCCGGCTCGACCAGGTCCACCAGCCGGAAACCGCCGGCCACCACGTCCCGCACCCGGTCGCCCAGCGTCCGGTGGTGCTCCACGTACACCGCCCGCCCCGCCTCGTCCTGCTCGACATAGGGGGTGCGGTCGAAGTACGAGGCGGCGACGGAGAGGCCCTCCGGCCCCGGCTCGTCGGGGAACGCCCAGCGGATCGGATGCGTCACCGAGAACACCCAGCGCCCGCCCGGTCGCAGCACCCGCCGCACCTCGCGGAAGACCCGCACCGGATCGGCCACGAAGGGCACCGCCCCGTAGGCGGAGCACGCCAGGTCGAAGGAGCCGTCGCGGAACGGCAGCGCCCCCGCGTCCGCCTCCACCAGCGGCACCTCGCCGCCGATCCGCAGCGCGTGCTGGAGCTGCCGGTGGGAGAGGTCGAGCGCCACCGGCCGGGCGCCCCGCGCCGCGAGCCACCGCGAGCACTGCGCCGCGCCCGCGCCGATCTCCAGGACGTCGAGCCCCTTCAGCTCCTCCGCCGGCCCCAGCAGTCCGGCCTCGGCCTCGTCCAGGCCCTCGGGACCCCACACGAACCGGTCGTCGCCGAGGAAGGCGCCGTGGTCGGTCTGGTACTCGTCGGCGTTCCGGTCCCACCATCCCCGGCTGGCCCGGCTGCTCTCCGCGTCCCCGGCGTCACGCCGGGTCGCCTCGGCGTCCTCCTCGTCCGAGGAGAGGGGATCTTCGTGTTCGTACTCTTGGTTCATCTCGCCCGCCGATGTAGTTTGCGCACAGGTGCCGCCCCTGGCGGCCCCCGCCGATGAGGCGCGGAGGGACACGATTCGTGCCGGGTTCGCGTGCTTCTGTCCCGGGTGCGCGCTTCGCGCATTGACCCTGTCCGGCCGCCCCCGTATGCTAAAGGTTGCGCTGCGGGCCTGCGCGCCTCAGACGGAGCAGGCCGCGCTCGCACCTGTTGCAGTCCCCTCGGTTTACGGGGCGCCTCCGGTCTTCGGAAGGCGCTTCATCAGCTGTCTGGCTTCTTCAGTGCGATACGGGCTCTCGGCGTAGCAGTACCTACGACTTTCTGTCCGTAACCGGAGCCCTTTCCCACATGACGAGCAGCACCGAGACCACCGCCACCACCCCGCAGGTTGCGGTCAACGACATCGGTAACGAGGAAGCCTTCCTCGCCGCGATCGACGAGACGATCAAGTACTTCAACGACGGCGACATCGTCGACGGCGTCATCGTGAAGGTCGACCGGGACGAGGTCCTGCTCGACATCGGTTACAAGACCGAAGGTGTTATCCCGAGCCGCGAGCTCTCGATCAAGCACGACGTCGACCCCAACGAGGTCGTCAAGGTCGGCGACGAGATCGAGGCCCTGGTTCTCCAGAAGGAGGACAAGGAAGGCCGCCTGATCCTCTCGAAGAAGCGTGCCCAGTACGAGCGCGCCTGGGGCACCATCGAGAAGATCAAGGAAGAGGACGGCATCGTCACCGGTACCGTCATCGAGGTCGTCAAGGGTGGTCTCATCCTCGACATCGGCCTCCGCGGCTTCCTCCCGGCCTCCCTGGTCGAGATGCGCCGTGTCCGCGACCTCCAGCCCTACGTGGGCAAGGAGCTCGAGGCGAAGATCATCGAGCTGGACAAGAACCGCAACAACGTGGTCCTGTCCCGCCGTGCCTGGCTGGAGCAGACCCAGTCCGAGGTCCGCCAGACCTTCCTCACGACCCTCCAGAAGGGTCAGGTCCGCTCCGGCGTCGTCTCCTCGATCGTCAACTTCGGTGCCTTCGTGGACCTGGGTGGCGTCGACGGTCTCGTCCACGTCTCCGAGCTGTCCTGGAAGCACATCGACCACCCCTCCGAGGTCGTCGAGGTCGGCCAGGAGGTCACCGTCGAGGTTCTCGACGTGGACATGGACCGCGAGCGTGTCTCCCTGTCGCTGAAGGCGACGCAGGAGGACCCGTGGCAGCAGTTCGCCCGCACGCACCAGATCGGCCAGGTCGTTCCCGGCAAGGTCACCAAGCTGGTTCCGTTCGGCGCGTTCGTCCGCGTGGACGAGGGCATCGAGGGTCTGGTCCACATCTCCGAGCTGGCCGAGCGCCACGTGGAGATCCCGGAGCAGGTCGTCCAGGTCAACGACGAGATCTTCGTCAAGGTCATCGACATCGACCTCGAGCGTCGCCGGATCTCGCTGTCCCTGAAGCAGGCCAACGAGTCCTTCGGTGCCGACCCGGCGTCGGTCGAGTTCGACCCGACCCTGTACGGCATGGCCGCGTCCTACGACGACCAGGGCAACTACATCTACCCCGAGGGCTTCGACCCCGAGACCAACGACTGGCTCGAGGGCTACGAGACCCAGCGCGAGGCGTGGGAGGCCCAGTACGCCGAGGCGCAGACGCGCTTCGAGCAGCACCAGGCCCAGGTCATCAAGTCCCGCGAGGCCGACGAGGCCGCCGCTGCCGAGGGCGCTGCCGCCCCGGCCGCCGGCAACGCCGGTGCGGGCATCTCGGGTGGCTCCTACTCCTCGGAGTCGGACGACAGCGCCGGCGCCCTGGCGTCGGACGAGGCCCTCGCCGCCCTCCGCGAGAAGCTCGCCGGCGGCCAGAGCTGAACAGGCTCACCGCTGAGCGGCGCTAGTCGCTAGCAGTACACCGGGGCCCGCTCCCTCCCGGGGGAGCGGGCCCCGGTCGCGTGTCCGGCCCCTGACCCGCGAGCCGGAGCCCTCCCGAACCTCCCCGTTCGGGAATGACCATGCGCCCAGGGGTGTTCCTCCTGAAGACGCGAGGAGGAGCGGTAACCGTGCTTGATCCCCAGGATTTGTACGAGTGGGACGCCAAGGGACTGGCCGTGGTCGACCTGGCCCTGGCCCAGGAGTCGACCGGACTGGTCATGCTGTACCACTTCGACGGCTACATCGACGCGGGGGAGGCCGGCGAGCAGATCGTCGAGGGAGTCCTCGACACCCTGCCGAACCAGGTCGTCGCCCGCTTCGACCACGACCGGCTGGTGGACTACCGCGCCCGGCGCCCCCTGCTGACCTTCAAGCGCGACCGCTGGGCCGGGTACGAGACGCCGACCATCGAGGTCCGCCTCGTGCAGGACGCCACCGGCGCCCCCTTCCTCGTCCTCTCGGGCCCCGAGCCGGACGTCGAGTGGGAGCGGTTCGCCGCCGCCGTCGCCCAGATCGTCGAACGGCTCGGCGTACGGCTCGCGGTCAACTTCCACGGCATCCCCATGGGCGTCCCGCACACCCGGCCCGTCGGCCTCACCCCGCACGGCAACCGCACCGACCTCATGCCCGGCCACCGCAGCCCCTTCGACGAGGCCCAGGTGCCCGGCAGCGCGGAGTCCCTCATCGAGTTCCGGCTCACCGAGGCGGGCTTCGACACCCTGGGCGTCGCCGCCCACGTCCCGCACTACGTGGCCCGCTCCCCCTACCCGGACGCGGCGCTCACCGCCCTGGAGGCCGTCACCGCCGCCACCGGGCTCGTCCTCCCGGGCGTCGCCCACACGCTGCGCACCGAGGCCCGCCGCACCCAGACCGAGATCGACCGCCAGGTCGGTCAGGGCGACGAGGAGCTGGTCGCCCTGGTCCAGGGCCTTGAGCACCAGTACGACGCGATGGCCGGCGCGGAGACCCGCGGCAGCCTGGTCGCCGAGCCCGTCGACCTGCCGTCCGCCGACGAGCTGGGCCGCGAGTTCGAGCGCTTCCTCGCCGAACGGGAGGGCGACTCCTAGCCCGGCGAGGCCTGGCCCTATGCTGCCGCCCATGCTGAAGGTGGGTCTGACCGGCGGAATCGGCGCCGGCAAGAGTGAGGTGTCGCGGCTGCTCGTCTCGTACGGGGCCGTACTGATCGACGCGGACCGGATCGCCCGCGAGGTCGTCGAACCCGGCACGCCGGGGCTCGCGGCCGTCGTGGACGCCTTCGGTGAGGGCGTCCTCACCGGCGACGGGGCGCTGGACCGGCCGAAGCTCGGCTCCATCGTCTTCGCCGACCCCGAGCGGCTGGCCGCGCTCAACGCGATCGTCCACCCGCTCGTCGGGTCCCGGTCGGCAGAGCTGGAGCGCGCTGCGGGCCCCGGGGACGTGGTGATCCACGACGTACCCCTGCTCACCGAGAACGGCCTCGCGCCCCTCTACGACCTCGTGGTCGTCGTGGACGCCTCGCCCGGGACCCAGCTCGACCGCCTCGTACGGCTCCGGGGCATGACCGAGGAGGAGGCCAGGGCCCGTATGGCCGCCCAGGCCACCCGCGCGGCCCGCCGGGAGATCGCCGACCTCCTGATCGACAACGACGGACCGCTCGACGCGCTGGAACCGCAGGTGCGGAAGGTCTGGGACGAACTGGCGCGACGCGCCGCGGAAACGGCCTAGCCCAGGGACACCCTGTCCGGTGTTCCGGCCCCGGAACGTGGGAAGGATGCTATTCATGGCCGAGAGAAATCCGGAGACGCACGTCATCGACTTCCGTGCCGCGGAGCAACTGCTGGCCGCACGGGACCCGCGTGGTGCCGTGAAACTGCTGGACTCGGTCATCGCCGACCACCCGGAGAACACCGCGGCCCGGCTCCTGCGGGCCCGGGCCTTCTTCGCCGCCGCCCAGCTGCGCCCCGCGCAGCTGGAGTTCGAGCTGGTCCTGGAGCGCGAGCCGGACAACGCCTTCGCCCACTTCGCGCTCGCCCGCACCTTCCAGCGCTCCGGTCAGGAGTCCCGGGCCACCCGGCACTTCCGGCTGGCCGCCGCGCTCGACCCCCGGCCCGAGTACGTCGAGGCCGCCGGTTTCGGCACCGAGGACTGACCGCCGGAGACCCGTCCTCGGCGGCTCAGCGGTCCCGCCCGTCGTCCTCGGGCTTCCGGGGCCACCCGGTGTCGTCCCCCGGCCCCGGAGGCCGTCCGCCGCGGTCGGCCTCGAAGGGGCTCCGCGGTCGTCCGTCGCCGTGGTCCGGCTCGTACGGCGGGACGTCCCGGCCCGGCTGCCAGTGCGGGCCCTGGCGCAGACGGCGCAGGACCGTCGTCATGTCCGCGGCGACGATCACGAGCAGCACCCCGCAGGCCACCGCCCAGCCGGGACGGCCGACCAGCACGAAGGCCACCGTGCCGAACACCGCCCACACCATCCCCCAGGCACTCAGCCAGAACCGCAGCCGCAGCGCGCTGCGCGCGGTGGCCGGCTCGCTACCGGTACGCATGACGGTGCCTTCTCCCGTCGGATCCCTCGGGCACTTCCAGCATGGACCCGTCCGGGGGCGAACGGAACGGCGCCGGCCCCGCGGCTCAGTGCACCAGGGAGTAGCTGCGCCAGGGCAGGGTGCCCGGGACGATGGAGTCGGCGCTGTTGGTGGGCAGGTAGATCGGCTCCTCGCCCCGGCAGTGCGGGGTCCGGTAGAGGATCAGGTCGATCAGCGTGCCGTTCTCCACCCGGGTCGCGCCCAGCGGGAGCCGGTGGCAGCCCTTCACCGGCGGGCTCATCACCCGCACCACCTTCTCCCCGCGCGTCTCGTACGTCACGGGGCCGACGGCGGTGCGGCCGAGGCCCGAGCAGCCCGCGACCGTGAGCGTGAGCAGCACGGCCCCGGTGGTGGTCGTGAGACGCCGGCGAACGGACATGGCGGAACCCCTTCGGTCGGGCGAGCGAGGCGGTCGGCGGCAGCCCCGGCGGCGTGAAAAGCCCTGGTCGTCGCCACCCTCCCGCCCCCGGAGGCCGCTGTCATCCGCTGTTGGGCCGGTCGGGGGACTCCGAGGTGCGGTCGTTGTCGTACCCCGCCCGTAAGGTCGTGGGTATCCGGCGTGGAAGCTCCCCGCCGGCCCGGCGGACCCGGGGGGAAGGGAGGGCTGCACCGTGACGGAGCGCTGGGTGGCCCGTGCCGCCGTCTTCCTGCCCGCCGCGCTTCCCCGCGACGGCCGGGTCGCCCTCTGGGCCCCGGACGGGGCGGCGCTGCCCGCGCCCGACGGCCTCGCCGGGGCGGAGTCCACCCGTGTCACCGTCGCCCGCAGGCACGGCTCCGGTGCCCGGGGCCGGGAGGTCCCGGCGGTCACCCTGCCCGTGGCGACCGCCCTGCCGCTGCTCGTCGCCGCCCGGCACAGCCCCGCCGCCCACCCCGCCACCGCCTGCTGGGGCGCGGCCGCCCTGCACGCCCTGCACCTGGTGTCCCGCGGCCGGCTGCTGCCCGGCCTCACCGCCGACGACCTGGACGCCTGGCGGGCCGGACCGCTCGACGCCGAGGACATCGCCCATCTGCGGGCCGTCGCCGCCGCCATGCCGTACGAGGCGCACGCGGTGCCCGTCGCCGGGTCGGGGCCGCTGGGTCTGCCCGATCCGGAGGCGCTGGTGCGGGCCTTCCTGGACGCGGTCGCCGACACCCTGCCGCGTACCCCCGCCGCCGTGCACGCGGTCGGCGCGCCCTTCGCGTCCGCCGCCCCGCAGCATCTGCCCGGGGCCCGCGCGTGGGCCGCCGAGGCCGCCGCGGGCATGGACGCCGGCGTGCGGATCTCGCTCCGCCTCGACCTCTCCGCCGCCGAGCTCTTCGACACCGCCGACGAGGCGGAGGGGGGCGCCGAGCGGCGCGCCGCGGCCGCCGTCCTCCAGGTGCACAGCCTCGTCGACCCGACCCTGGTCATCGACGCCGCGGCCCTGTGGGCGGGGGAGGGCGAGCACTTCGGCCCCCGCGCCCGCATCGACGCCCTCCTCGCGCTGCGCCGCGCCGCCCGGATCTGGCCACCGCTCGGCCGGCTCCTGGACCGGGACGCTCCCGACGTCCTCGCCGTCACCGAGTCCGAGCTGTACGAGCTGCTGGGCCCCGCCGCGGCCCGGCTCGCCGACGCCGGTGTGGCCCTGCACTGGCCGCGCGACCTCGCGCGCTCGCTCAGCGCCTCCGCCGTCGTCCGCCCGGCCCGCTCCGCCCCGGGCTCCGCCACCGACGGCACCAGCTTCTTCGACTCCACCGAACTGCTCCGCTTCGACTGGCAGCTCGCCCTGGACGGCGACCCGCTCACCCAGGGCGAGATGGACCTGCTGGCCGAGGCCCACCGGCCCGTCGTCCGGCTGCGCGACCGCTGGGTCGTCGTCGACCCCGACCTCGTCCGCAAGGCACGCAAGCGCGAACTGGGCCTGCTGGAGCCGGTGGACGCCCTCGCCGCCGCCCTCACCGGCAGCGCCGAGGTGGACGGCGAGACCGTCCCCGCCGTACCCGTCGGAGCCCTCGCCGTCCTGCGCGACCGGCTCCTCGCCGGCCCCGAGGCCGCCGCGCCCCCGCCGGGACTCACCGCCACCCTGCGGGACTACCAGCTCCGCGGTCTCGCCTGGCTGGACCTGATGACCTCGCTCGGGCTGGGCGGCTGCCTCGCCGACGACATGGGCCTCGGGAAGACCGTCACGGTCCTCGCCCTCCACCTGCGCCGGGCCCGCCGCGAGCCCACCCTCGTGGTCTGTCCCGCCTCGCTCCTGGGCAACTGGCAGCGGGAGGCGGCCAGATTCGCCCCCGACGTCCCCGTCCGCCGCTTCCACGGCACCGCGCGCGACCTCGGCGGTCTCGACGGCGGGATCGTCCTCACCACCTACGGCACCCTGCGCACCCGGGCCGCCCAACTCGCCGAGCGCACCTGGGGCATGGTCGTCGCCGACGAGGCGCAGCACGTGAAGAACCCCTTCTCCGCGACCGCCAGGGCGCTCCGCACCGTCCCCGCGCCCGCCCGGGTCGCCCTCACCGGCACGCCCGTGGAGAACAACCTCTCCGAGCTGTGGGCCATCCTCGACTGGACCACGCCCGGACTCCTCGGCCCGCTCAAGGCGTTCCGCGCCCGCCACGCCCGCGCCGCGGAGAACCACGAGGAGCTGGAGAACGAGGAGGCGGTGGAGCGGCTCGCCCGGCTCGTCCGCCCCTTCCTGCTGCGCCGCCGCAAGTCGGACCCGGGCATCGTCCCCGAGCTGCCGCCCAAGACGGAGTCCGACCACCCGGTGCCGCTCACCCGTGAGCAGGCCTCGCTGTACGAGGCGGTGGTCCGCGAGACCCTGGGGCTGATCGAGGCCGCGGAGGGGATGGCCCGGCGCGGTCTGGTGATGAAGCTGCTCACCTCGCTCAAGCAGATCTGCAACCACCCCGCCCAGTACCTCAAGGAGGAGGCCCAGGGCCGTGGCACCGCCCGTCTCGCGGGGCGTTCCGGCAAGCTCGCGCTCCTCGACGAACTCCTCGACACGATCCTGGCCGAGGACGGCTCCGTCCTCGTCTTCACCCAGTACGTGGCGATGGCCCGGCTCCTCGCCGACCACCTCGCCGCGCGGGGCATCGCCTGCCAACTCCTCCACGGCGGGACGCCCGTGGCCGAGCGGGAGCGGATGGTCGACCGCTTCCAGGCGGGCGAGGTGCCCGTCTTCCTGCTCTCGCTCAAGGCCGCCGGCACCGGCCTCAACCTCACCCGCGCCGGCCATGTCGTCCACTACGACCGCTGGTGGAACCCGGCGGTCGAGGACCAGGCCACCGACCGCGCCTACCGGATCGGCCAGACCCAGCCCGTGCAGGTCCACCGGCTCGTCACGGAGGGCACCGTCGAGGACCGCATCGCCGAACTGCTGCGCGCCAAGAAGGCGCTCGCCGACGCCGTCCTGGGCTCCGGCGAGGCCGCCTTCACCGAACTCACCGACCGCGAACTGGCCGATCTGGTCTCCCTGAGGAGGTCCGCGTGAACCGGCCCGGAGCCCGGACCGCCCGCCCGGCGCGCGGGGCGGGCCCCCGCCACGACGACCGCCGCCGCACCTTCCCGGCCGTCCCGCCCCGCGGTGCCTCCGACGGGAGCTTCGCCGCCACCTGGTGGGGCAACGCCTGGGTGGCCGCCCTGGAGCGCACCGCGCTCGATCAGGCCCGCCTCGGGCGCGGCCGGGCCTACGCGGAGCGCGGCAAGGTCGACGCGATCACCGTCACTCCCGGCCGGGTGGTCGCCTATGTGCACGGCAGCCGGATCCGCCCGTACCGCACGGAGATCCGGATGCGGACCCTGGGGGACGACGGCTGGGAGCTGTTCCTGGACCGGGCGGCCGCCCGGCCCGAGCACATGGCCGCCCTCCTCGACAAGGAGGTCCCGCACGCCTTGGAGGCCGTCGAGGGACTGCTGCCCGCCCCCGGCGACCTGCTGCCCGACTGCTCCTGCCCCGACGACGGCTTTCCCTGCAAGCACGCCGCCGCCCTCTGCTACCAGGCGGCCCGCCTCCTCGACGAGGACCCCTTCGTCCTCTTCCTGATGCGCGGCCGCGGCGAGGGGGAGCTCCTCGCCGAGCTCTCCCGGCGCAACGCGGTCCGGTCCGCCGCCGAGTCCGGCGCGACCGCGCCGGTGCTGCCCGCCGTGCCCGCCCGGGAGGTACTGGCCGCCACCGGGTCCGTGCCCCCGCTGCCCCCGCCGCTGCCGCTCCCGGACCGGCCCGGCCGTCCCGCGGTCTTCCCGCCGGATCCGCACGCCCCCGACCCGCTCGCGCTGGACCTGCTGGCCGGCGAGGCCGCCGCCCGCGCCCACGCGTTCCTCGCCACCGGACACGATCCGGTCGCCGGCCTCACCCCGTGGCAGGACGCGGTCCGGCTCGCCGCCGCCCACCCCGGCTCCGGGCTCACCGCCTCGACCCGCGCGCTCTACCGGGACCTGGCCGACGCGCTCGACCGGACGCCCACCGACCTCGCCCGGGCCGTCGCCGCCTGGCGCCAGGGCGGTGCGGCGGGGCTCGCGGTCCTGGAGGAGCCCTGGGACCCGCCCGCCGGTCCGTTCGACCGGGCCGGGCCCGCCCTCGCCGCCGCCGACTTCCCGGCGTTCCGGCCCTGGCGCAACCGGCTCTCCACCTCCTCGCTCCAACTCCGGCTGGGCCAGGACGGCCTGTGGTATCCGTACGAATCGGACCGCGACCGCGAGGACTGGTGGCCGCGCGGGATCCCCGACGCCGACCCGGTCGGCGCCCTCACCGAACTCCTGGGCCGCTGAAGGACGTCGGTGCGATCACTCGAACGGCGCCTCCCTCGTAGGAGTGAATCCCGTCGGCGGCCGGATCCGGCAATCGCGTTCGTCGCGTTTATTCCGGTACGGGCACTTGCCCGTGCAACTCCGGAAGGCAGGAAGCCATGAGGCAGATGCGCCGAAGTGGTCTGGCCACACTGATGGTCACGGGTGGTGCGCTCGCGCTGTCGGCGGGCGCCGCCCACGCGGACTCCGGTGCCGAGGGCGCCGCGGTCGGCTCGCCGGGAGTCATCTCCGGCAACACGATCCAGCTCCCGGTCCACGTGCCGGTCAACCTCTGCGGGAACACCGTCAACGTGATCGGGCTGCTCAACCCGGCCGCGGGCAACTCGTGCGCCAACACCTCGGCCCCGGCCGGGGAGTCCCGGGACGGCGGCCCCGGCCGCACCCACAAGGACGAGGCCATGACCCCCCGCGGCGGCGAGCAGACCGACACGCGTGGCGGCGGCTCCTCCGACGGCGGCGCGGTCAACGGCGGCGGCGCCACCGCCGAGAGCCACACCGAGGGCTCCCCGGGCGTGCTGTCCGGGAACGGCATCCAGCTCCCGATCGACCTGCCGGTCAACGTGGTCGGCAACTCGGTCAACGTGGTCGGCGTCGGCAACCCGGCCGTCGGGAACACCGGGGTCAACGCCCCGAGCACCCCCGAGGAGCCGCAGGTCGAGATCCCGACCCCGCGCCCGGAGACCCCGGTGCGCAACGTGCCGCCGAAGCCGGTCGCCGAGCAGGAGAAGCCGGAAGCCCCCGCCCCTGCCCCCGCTCCCGCCCCGGCCCCCGCGCCGCAGGGCGAGACCCGCACCGTGGCCCTGGCCGCGACCGGCAGCGAGAGCGTCGGCTACGCCGCCGCGGGCAGCGCCGCGCTCCTCCTCGGCGGCGCGCTGATGTACCGCCGCGCCCGCCGCGCGGCCGACCAGGTCTGACCCCGGACCTTCCCCGCCGGGGCCGGCTCCGCTGACGTCCGAGCCGTCAGCGGTCGGCCCGGCCCGGCGTCCCCTCCGCGCCCGTCGTGCCCGTCACGCCGGGCGCGTCCGCGTGCCCGCGCGCTCCGGTCCGCGGCGGGCGCCAGGACCGGAGCACCGTCTCGATCGCCGGGGCGACCGCGGTGCGGGCCCGGTGACGGGGGAGCCCGCTCATCAGCAACGAGTCGTACGGGGTGTCCAGGTGGCGTACGGAGGCGCGGACCGCGGCGGTCACGGCGCCCCGGTCGAGGGCGCGCCCGGCGGCCGTCCTGCCCACCCGGCCGCTGCCCTTCGCGGAGGCGTGGCCGGCGATCTCGGCCGCCCGCTCCGGCGGCATCGCGGGGAAGAGCCGCAGGATCTCCGCCCGCAGCGCCTCGGTGATCCCGGCGTCCCGCGCCGCGCGCCGCTCCGCGTCCCTGGCCCGCCGTCGGGCCCGCGCCTCGGCGTCGGCGAGGCAGGCGGCCTCGGCCTGGGCGAGGGCCGCCTCCTCGACGAGCAGCCCCTGCCGTTCGTAACGGGTGCGGCGCCGGTTGTGGCGCACCACCACCGCCCACAGGGCGCTGTGCTCGCGGGCGCGCCGGGTGAGCGCGGTGTCGCCCCGGCGCAGGAAGACCAGGTGGCCGAGGTCGGCGCAGTCCAGGCAGACCGGCCGGGCGTACTCGACGATCATGCGTTCCAGCGGGCCGCGCCGGCACTCCGAGCAGCGGCGGCGGCGCAGCGGCTCGACGACGACGGGGGCGACGAGGTCCATGGCCGCGGCCCTCAGCGGAGTCCGGTCCCGGCGGCGCCCGCGCGGGCACCGCACGTGGCGGTCGGTCTCCTGCTCGGCCGCCCGCTGGCGGGCGGGCCCGCCACCCCTGTCGGTGTCACGTCCATGACCGGTCGTCCCTCCCGAGGCCGTGCCGACCGTCCGATGATCCTTCGGACCGTCAGATCATGGCACTCCGGGGGCGGTCGCGTCACTGCCGGACCGGTCGGCGAGCGCCGCCGCCAGCCGCTCGCGGGCCGCCGTCTGCGCGGCGATCCGCGCGTCGAGCACCGCGAGCCGCTCGCGGGCGATCTCCAGGCCGCGGGCGGAGGGGCGCACCGACGGCAGATCGCCGTCGAGGCAGCTGCGGAAGGCCGACACGTCGTCGAGGGTGAGACCGGCGTCGAGGAGGTACCGGATGTTGGCGACGCGGACGACCGCGCCCTCCTCGTACAGGCGGTAGCCGTTGGCCGCGCGCTCCGAGGCGATCAGCCCCGCCTGCTCGTAGTGGCGCAGGGAGCGCGCCGACACGCCCGTCCTGCGGGCCAGTTCACCGATGCGCACCCGTCCAGTCGTATCACGCGACCAGCGCGCCCCCGTCGACGGGGAGCACCGTCCCGGTGCAGAAGGAGGCGTCGGGCGCGGCGAGGGCGGTGACCGCCCAGGCGACCTCCTCGGGCCGGCCGACCCGTCCGAGCGGGGTGTGCGCGACCTGCCAGTCCCGTACCGCCCGCCGCTGCTCCGGCGTCAGGCCCATGTGGTCGGCGATCGGCGTCTCGATCGCGCCGGGGGCGACCGCCACCACCCGGATCCCGGCGGGCGCGAGTTCGACCGCCCAGCAGCGGGTGAGGGTCTCCAGGGCGCTCTTGGTGGCCGGATAGACCGAGCTGCTGGGCCAGCCGCGCTGTCCGATCGTCGTGGTCACGTTCACGACCACGCCCCGGGAGGCGCGCAGAGCGGGCACGGCGGCCTGGGTGAGCAGCACGGGGGCGAGCAGATTGGTCTCCAGGAGGGGAGCGATCACCTCCCGGTCGAGGGTGCCGAGAGGGCCGCCGCCGGCGATCCCCGCGTTGTTGACCAGGACGTCGAGGCGGCCGTGGGTCGCGAGGACGTCCTGGACGATCTTCTCGGGGGAGCCCTCGGCGGTGAGATCGGCGGGGTACGGGCGGATCGCAGCGGGGGCCTCCGCGGCGGTCTCCCGCAGGGGCTCGGCCCGGCGGCCGACGGCGACGACGGTCGCGCCCTGCCGGGCGAAGGCCCGTGCGGTGGCCCGGCCGATGCCGGTGCCCGCGCCGGTGACGAGGACGACCCTGGGGGAGGCGGTGGTGCCGGTGGTGTTCATGGAGCCGATGGTGGAACCGTGACACCAGTGGCAAGGTCAAGTCCGCGGGTCCGCCGGGCAGAATGGGTGGGATGCGATACGAGGCGATCACCTGGGGCCGGATGGCCGGGCGGCTGGCGAGGCACGTGGACCGGCTGGCGCCCGGCGACGGCGGTGACCGGCTGAAGGTCGCCGTCGACGGGGCCCCGGCCGCCGGGGGCGAGGAGCTGGCCGGACTGCTCGCGGAACAGCTCCAGGACCGGGGGCGCCCGGTGCGCGTCGTCGGGACCGGGGGCTTCCTGCGGCCCGCGTCGCTGCGGTACGAGCACGGGAAGCGGGACCCCGACGCGTACCTCGACGGCTGGACCGACACCGGAGCGCTCTGGCGGGAGGTGTTCACCCCGCTGGAACCCGGCGGCGACGGGCGGATCCTGCCCGATCTGTGGGACCCGGTGAAGGACCGGGCGACCCGCACCCCCTATGTGACGCTGCCGCCCGGTGGTGTCCTGGTGGTGCACGGGCCGTTCCTCCTCGGGCACTGGTTCCCCTTCGACCTGCGCGTCCATCTGCGCCTGTCGCCGGCCGCGCTGGCCCGGCGCGCCGAGGAGTCCTGGACGCTGCCCGCCTTCGCCCGGTACGAGGCGGAGACCGACCCGGCCGGGAGCGCCGACGTCGTCGTCCGCGCCGACGATCCCCGGCACCCGGCCTGGACCGGGCTCGGGGCGCTCGACTCAGACTGACGGCGGCCGGCCGCCGACCAGGGTCACCGCCTCGGCTCCCGCCGCGCACCCCGCCGCGGCCGCTTCCGCCGGGTCCGCGCCCGCCAGCCGGGCGGCGAGGAACGCCCCCGTGAACGCGTCCCCGGCGCCCGTCGAGTCCACCCGCCGCGCGGGCGCCACCGGCGGGGCCGTCACCCGCGCGGTCACCAGCCCCTCCTCGGCGACCAGCGCGCCGGCCGCGCCCAGCGTCACCACGACCCGCGGTATGCGGCGGCTCAGCTCCCGGGCCGCCGCCTCCGCGTCGGCCGCGCCGGTGAGCAGCCGGGCCTCGTCGGCGTTGGGCAGGAGCAGGGAGACGCCGTCCACGGCGGCGAGGAACCGCTCGGGGCCCAGCTCGGCCAGGAAGCCCGCGGACGCCGGGTCCACGCTCACCGGTGTCCCGGCGGCCCGGGCGTCCCGCAGGGCGAGGAGGGCGGCCGCCCGGCTCGGCGGGGCGAAGAACAGGTAGCCGGAGAGGTGCAGCGCCGCCACGCCGTCCAGCAGCCCGGCCGACCAGTCCGCGGGGCAGAGGCGCAGCACGGCCCCGCCGTCCGTCAGGAAGGTGCGCTCCGCCGCCGCGTCGACCAGGGCGATCACCGTGCCCGTCGGGGCCTCCGGGTCGGGCACGAGGAGCGGCCGGACGCCCGCCTCGACCAGCGCCCGCTCGTGCCAGTCGGCCGAGTCCGTGCCGACCCGGGCGAGGAGTCGCACCTCGGGGTGGCCCGAGCGGGCCGCCCAGCAGGCGGCGTTGGCCCCCGCCCCGCCCGGCAGGGTGCGGATGGCCGCCGCCGTGTCCGTCGCCGGTGCGAGCGGGGCCCGGTGCCGGGCCACCACGTCCGTGACGACGTCCCCGACGACCAGCAGCGCTCCGGTCCGGTTCACCGGCCCGGCTCCCCGCGCCCCCGCGTCCTGGTCCGCCCCCTCACCGCTCGTCCGCGGCGTACGCCCCCGCGATCCGCGCCGCGAGCCGGACATTGCCCCGCACCGCCG
The DNA here is from genome assembly GCF_043081625.1 of Streptomyces sp. NPDC014861. Lineage (NCBI taxonomy): Bacteria > Bacillati > Actinomycetota > Actinomycetes > Kitasatosporales > Streptomycetaceae > Streptomyces > Streptomyces sp. NPDC014861. The sequence continues at coordinate 172,421 of NZ_JBIBWV010000004.1, read as the reverse complement.
CCAGGTTGGCCTCCAGGGAGGCGCCGTCCGTGTGCGTGGTCAGGTACTCCAGGAGGAAGGGTGTCACCGCCTGCCCGGTGATCCCCTTCTCCCGCAGTTCGGCGAGGCCCCCGGCGAGCACCCGGTCGTGCAGCTCCGGGTCCAGCTGCTCGGCCTCCGGCACCGGATTGGCCACGACCAGGGCCGCCCAGGGCCGGCCCAGCGCCTCCCGGGCCCTTATGACGGCGGCGACCTCCTCCGGGCTGCGCAGCGTCCAGTCGACGGGCTCCCCGGAGGAGCAGAGGTAGAAGCCGGGGAAGGTCTCGGTGCCGTATCCGGCGACCGTCACGCCCAGGGTCTCCAGCCGCTGGAGGGTGGCCGGCACGTCGAGGATCGACTTCACGCCCGCGCACACCACGGTGATGCCCACCTCGGCGAGCAGCCGCAGGTCGGCGGACTCGTCCTGGGTCTCGCGCCACTCGCGGTGCACCCCGCCGAGGCCGCCGGTGGCGAAGACGCGTATGCCCGCGCCGTCGGCGAGCCGGGCCGTCGCCGAGACCGTCGTCGCCCCGGAGGCGCCGGTGGCGAGCGCGGGCGCCAGATCCCGGTGGCCGAGCTTGCGCACCGAGGGGTCCTCCGCGATCCGGGTCAGCCCCGCCCGGTCGAGACCGATCCGCGCGACCCCGTCGAGCACGGCGATCGTCGCGGGCACGGCGCCGAGGTCCCGCACCGACTCCTCCAGCTCGACCGCCACCGCCAGGTTCCGCGGGCGCGGGAGGCCGTGGGCGATGATCGTCGATTCGAGGGCGACGACGGGCCGGCCCTCGCGGAGCGCGTCCCGTACCTCTTCGGACACCAGTGTGGTCGTGGTCATGGTCCATTTCTGGCGCGCCGGTCCGCCCCGCAAACACCCCTGGCGATCTCCCGCCACCCCCCTTTCGTACGAGGGTGCGAGTGGGGTACGGATTCGGTTTCCGGGCGTCCGACGGGCGGGGCCGATCCGCGCCGCACCCCGCCGGAGCGGCGGCCAAGGCCCTCCTGCGGAATCCGTCGCCGTCGGCGCATGAGAGGAACGTGCCTGGTCAGGGCGGTGAACGGAGGGAAGTGTTCCGCGGTCCCGCCGTCACGCGGCGCCCCGTGACCCGGCTACAGTCACCGCCCATGACGACACACGACCTCCCCTCCTTCGCCGTCCACATCCCCGACGCCGAGCTCGAAGCCGAGCCGCTCGACCCCGGTCAGATCGTGTCCGGAACCCCCGAGGTGACCGGCAAGGTGCTGTGGGAGTCCGCAGACGGCAAGCAGCTGCGCGGGATCTGGCAGATCACCCCCGGCGTCGTGACCGACACCGAGGCCAACGAGCTGTTCGTCGTCGTCAGCGGCCGGGCCACCGTCGCCGTCGAGGGCGGCGCCACGCTGGAGATCGGGCCCGGCGACGCCTGCGTCCTGCGCGAGGGCGACCGGACCACCTGGACCGTCCACGAGACGCTGCGCAAGGCGTACCACATCACCCTGCCCTGACCGGGGCGACCTCACCCCGCCCTGACCCGGGTACGCGGATCATGCCTGCCCCGGGCACGCGGATCAGGCCCTGCGGAGCACGCCCCGCAGGGCCAGGGCGGCCATCGGCAGCAGCAGGGCGGCGGCGAGGGCGTTGAGCGGCCCGTAGCCCACCTGGGAGACGACCACCCCGGCCGCCAGGCCGCCGAGGCCGGCCGCCGTGTTCATCACCGTGTCCGACAGGCCCTGGACGGCCGCGCGCGCCGCCTGCGGCACCGCGTCCGTCAGCAGCGCCGAGCCCGACACCAGCCCGGCCGACCAGCCGAGCCCCAGGACGAACAGACCGGCCGCGACCCGGGTGTGGCTCGCGCCCGCCGTGCCCGCGAGCAGGGCCGCGACCCCGAGGAGCCCGACCGCCAGGCCGATCACCGCGAGCCGGCCGAGCCGGTCGGCGAGCCATCCCATCACGGGCGAGAACGCGTACATGCCCGCGATGTGCACGCTGATGACGAGCCCGATCAGCTCGATACCGGCGCCGTGGTGGGTGAGCGCCACCGGTGTCATCGACATGATCGACACCATCACGGCGTGCGAGGCGGCCACCGTGACCAGCGCGATCCGCGCCTGCGGCGACTCCCGGACCGCGCGCAGCCCGGCCCGCAGCGACCGGTTCTCCGGAAGGTCGGCAGCGCCCTCGTCGTCGGCGGCCAGCGCCCGCGCCGTCAGCAGCGGGTCGGGCCGCAGCAGCACCGCCACCACCAGCGCCGACACCACGAACACCACGGCGGCCCACAGGAACGGCCCCGCCGCCACGGGTATGCCGAGGCCCGAGACGCTGCGCCCGGCCGGCGCCGCGATGTTCGGGCCGAGGACGGCGCCGATCGTGGTGGCCCACACCACCGTCGAGATGGCCCGCCCGCGCCGGTCCGGCTCCGCCAGGTCCGCGGCGGCGAACCGGGCCGCGAGATTGGCCGAGGAACCCGCGCCGAAGCCCACGAGTCCGATGAGCAGCACCGGGAAGCTGCCGACGACCGCGCCGAGCACCGCGACCCCCGCCCCGAGCGCGCCCAGCAGATACGCGAGCACCAGACCGGCCCGTCGCCCTCGCCGCGCCATCAGCGCCGCCAGCGGCATCGCGAGCAGCGCGGGCCCGGCGACCGTCGCCGTCGAGGCGAGCCCGGCCAGCGCGTCCGTACCGCTCACCTCGGTGGCGAGGACGGCGGCCAGTGCGACGCCGGTGGCGATCCCGAGGCCCCCGAGGATCTGGGTGGCGACCAGCACCGCCTGGACGCGGCGGCGCAGCTGCGGCAGGGCGGCGGGGGAGACGGCGGAGGCCGTCCCTCCGAGCGCGGGGGTGTCAGGGGCGTCGGGCGTTTTGGTCACTACCGGAGTGTGCCAGCCCCGGCATCCGAGGGGAACGCCCGGGGACGGGACCCTGGCGATCGGAGGAGGCCCGGAGAGGCCCCCGACAGCCGGGCCCGCCCAGCGCCCTGTGCCCGCCCCGCGCCCCGTAGCCCCAAGCCCGCCCCGTACCCCTGGGCCCGCCCGTACCCCCGCCCCGTACCCCCGCGCCCCCGCCCCTCAGAACAGCGGTTCCGGCAGCACCCCTTCGAGGGCCAGCAGTCTGCGCTTCGTCTCCAGGCCGCCGCCGAAGCCGCCGAGACCGCCCCCGCTCTCCACCACGCGGTGGCACGGCACCACGACCGGCAGCGGATTGGCGCCCATCGCCGCGCCCACGGCCTGAGCCGCCTCCGGCTGCCCCGCGCGCCGGGCCAGGTCCCCGTACCCGACCAGCGTCCCGTACGGGACGCCGTCGGCGAGTTCGCGCAGCACCCGGCGGTTGAAGCCGGTCGTCAGCGACCAGTCCAGCGGGAGGTCGAACGCGCGCAGCGCGCCCGCGAAGTACCGGTCCAGCTGCCGCAGCGGCTCCGCGAGCCGCCCCGTGGCGGACTCGACGACCGTCGCGCCCAGCTGCTGGGCCAGCCGCCCCGGCATCCGCTCCCGGCGCCCCTCGCCCGCGTGGAACTCGACCCGCACCAGCCCCCGCCCGGTGGCCGCCAGGAAGAGCGGGCCGACACCGCTCCCCACGACCGCCCATTCGACGGTCAGGTCCCGCGGTCCGTCCTCGATGTCCATGCCCTCACCGTACGGCCCGGCACCGACAGCCCCGGCCCCCGCGCGGGCGTGCACCCCGCTCACGGCGCCGCCGACGGCGCCCTCCGGCCAGAACGGCGGATCGGCGGCGATCCGGCGGCGCGACCGTCCCTGGAGGTCACGGACCGGTCTCGCTCAGGTCTCACGACCGGAAAATCCCCGGTCAGGTGCCCGCGAGCCCTCTCACGGGCCATAATCTCGCCCCGGTAGTACTACCCAGCGGTACCGACTGTTTTCGGACGTCCATGCGCCAGGGGTGGGAGGCACACGCTCATGCAGGGCACGGTCGACGGATTCAGCTACGGGATCGTCACGCCGGTGGCGGCCTTTCTCATGGCCTGCCTCGGCGGTGCCCTCGGGCTGAGATGCACGACCCGCTCGCTGCGCCACCAGGACTCCTTCAAGGCCGGCTGGCTCGCCCTCGGCTCCACCTCCATCGGCACCGGCATCTGGACCATGCACTTCATCGCCATGATGGGCTTCTCGGTCCAGCGGACGCCGATCGACTACGACCGGCCGATCACCTTCGCCAGTCTCGCCGTCGCCGTCGTCATGGTCGGTATCGGCATCTTCATCGTCGGCTACCGGGGCGCCACCGCGCTCACCCTCGTCACCGGCGGCACCATCACCGGCCTCGGCGTCGCCACCATGCACTACCTGGGCATGGCCGGGATGCGGCTGCCGGGCCGGATCGAGTACGACACCCTCACCGTCGCCCTCTCCGTGGTCATCGCCGTCGTCGCCGCCACCACCGCCCTCTGGGCGGCGGTATCCGTCCACGGCTTCCTCGCCAGCCTCGGGGCCAGCCTCGTCATGGGCGTCGCCGTCAGCGGCATGCACTACACGGCCATGGCGGCCGTCAGCGTCCACCTGCACGACACCACGGTCGCCGCCGGCACGGGCCCCGTCACCGGGTCGCTGCTGCTGCCGATGCTGATCGGCCCCGCCGTCTTCCTGATCCTCGCCGCCGTCGTGGTCATGTTCGACCCGCTGCTCGTCATGGGCGACCCCGACTGGCAGCGGAACCCCGTCCGCTCCGTGCACCGCCCCGGCGTCCCGGCCCCCCGGTACGTCCCCTCCCACGGCGCCCCCGCCGACTGGACCGCCCGCCCCGCCGGACGCGGCTCCCGCCGCTCCGCCCCGCGCGGCGGACACCGCTCCCAGGACTGGTGACGGAGGGCCGCCGCGCGGCGATCACCCCCCGACTGTCGGTGGCGGGTCGTACGGTGGTGGCATGCGGCCCGTTTCCAAGATCGAACGTTCGGTGGCGCCCTTCGAGGTCGTCTCCTCCTACCAGCCGAGCGGCGACCAGCCGGCGGCCATCGCCGAGCTGGACCGGCGCGTCCGCGCCGGCGAGAAGGACGTCGTCCTGCTCGGCGCCACCGGCACCGGCAAGTCGGCCACCACGGCCTGGATGATCGAGAAGCTCCAGCGCCCCACCCTGGTGATGGCGCCGAACAAGACCCTGGCCGCCCAGCTGGCGAACGAGTTCCGCGAGCTCCTGCCGAACAACGCCGTCGAGTACTTCGTCTCGTACTACGACTACTACCAGCCCGAGGCGTACGTCCCCCAGTCGGACACCTACATCGAGAAGGACTCCTCGATCAACGAGGAGGTCGAGCGGCTGCGCCACTCCGCCACCAACTCCCTGCTCACCCGCAGGGACGTGGTCGTGGTCGCCTCCGTCTCCTGCATCTACGGCCTCGGCACCCCGCAGGAGTACGTGGACCGCATGGTCCCGCTCAAGGTCGGCGAGGAGATCGACCGCGACCAGCTGCTCCGCCGCTTCGTCGACATCCAGTACACGCGCAACGACCTCGCCTTCACCCGGGGCACCTTCCGGGTCCGCGGCGACACCATCGAGATCTTCCCCGTGTACGAGGAGCTCGCCGTCCGCATCGAGATGTTCGGCGACGAGATCGAGGCGCTCTCCACCCTCCACCCGCTGACCGGCGAGATCATCAGCGACGACCAGCAGCTGTACGTCTTCCCCGCCAGCCACTACGTCGCCGGCCCCGAGCGCATGGAGCGGGCCGTCAACGACATCGAGCGCGAGCTCGACCAGCGCCTGAAGGAGCTGGAGAAGCAGGGCAAGATGCTGGAGGCCCAGCGGCTCCGCATGCGCACCACCTACGACATCGAGATGATGCGCCAGATCGGCTCCTGCTCCGGCATCGAGAACTACTCGATGCACTTCGACGGCCGCGAGCCCGGCTCCCCGCCCAACACCCTCCTCGACTACTTCCCGGAGGACTTCCTCCTCGTCATCGACGAGTCGCATGTCACCGTGCCGCAGATCGGCGCCATGTACGAGGGCGACGCCTCCCGCAAGCGGACCCTCGTCGACCACGGCTTCAGGCTCCCCTCGGCCCTCGACAACCGGCCGCTGAAGTGGGAGGAGTTCCAGGGGCGGATCGGCCAGACCGTCTACCTCTCCGCCACCCCCGGCACCTACGAGCTGTCCCGCTCCGACGGCTTCGTCGAGCAGATCATCCGCCCCACCGGCCTTGTCGACCCCGAGGTCGTCGTCAAGCCCACCGAGGGCCAGATCGACGACCTGGTCCACGAGATCCGGGTCCGCACCGAGCGGGACGAGCGGGTCCTCGTCACCACCCTCACCAAGAAGATGGCCGAGGACCTCACCGACTACTTCCTGGAGCTGGGCATCCAGGTCCGCTACCTCCACAGCGACGTCGACACCCTGCGCCGCATCGAGCTGCTGCGCGAACTGCGCGCCGGCGAGTACGACGTCCTCGTCGGCATCAACCTGCTCCGCGAGGGCCTCGACCTGCCCGAGGTCTCCCTCGTCGCCATCCTCGACGCCGACAAGCAGGGCTTCCTGCGCTCCGGGACCTCCCTCATCCAGACCATCGGCCGCGCCGCGCGGAACGTGTCGGGCCAGGTCCACATGTACGCCGACACCATCACCCCGGCGATGGCGCAGGCCATCGACGAGACCAACCGGCGCCGGGAGAAGCAGGTCGCCTACAACACGGAGCACGGGATCGACCCCCAGCCGCTCCGCAAGAAGATCAACGACATCGTCGCCACCATCGCGCGCGAGGAGGTCGACACCGAGCAACTGCTCGGCACCGGCTACCGGCAGGCCAAGGACGGCAAGGGCGCCAAGTCCCCGGTCCCCTCGCTCGCGGCGCACGGTCCGAAGGCGGGCAAGGCCGGAAAGGCGGCCGCCAAGGCCGGCTCGACGCTGGAGCTCGGCGACCGCCCCGCCGCCGAACTGGCCGGGGTCATCGAGGAGATGACGGAGCGGATGCGCGCCGCCGCCGCCGAGCTGCAGTTCGAGGTGGCCGCCAGGCTGCGCGACGAGGTCGCCGAACTGAAGAAGGAACTGCGCCAGATGAAGGAGGCGGGACTGGCGTGAACGGAGACGGCCCGGTGTGTTGCAAGACCGACACAAAACCGGGCCGCACCCGGCACGCTGTCAGTGCCCCTGCGTAGGGTGCTGCCACAACGACGAGAGGGGCAGCGCGTGACGGTCAACATGACCAAGGGGCAGGCCATCAGCCTGGAGAAGCAGGGCGGGGGCAGCCTCACCCAGGTACGGATGGGGCTCGGCTGGCAGGCCGCGCCGCGCCGGGGGCTCTTCGGTTCGCGCACCCGCGAGATCGACCTGGACGCCTCCGCCGTGCTCTTCGCCGAGAAGCAGCCGGTGGACGTGGTCTTCTTCCGTCACCTGGTCAGCGACGACGGCTCCGTCCGGCACACCGGTGACAACCTCGTGGGCGGTGTGGGCCAGGGCGGCGACGACGAGGCCATCCTCGTCGACCTCCAGCGGATCCCCGTCCACATCGACCAGATCGTCTTCACGGTGAACTCCTTCACCGGGCAGACCTTCCAGGAGGTGCAGAACGCCTTCTGCCGGCTCGTCGACGAGACGACCGGCCAGGAGCTCGCCCGCTACACCCTGGACGGCGGCGGCCAGTACACCGCGCAGATCATGGCGAAGGTGCACCGGGCCGGCGCCGGCTGGCAGATGACCGCCCTGGGCAGCCCGGCCAACGGCCGCACCTTCCAGGACCTGATGCCGTCGATCCTGCCGCACCTGTAGGGCGGACCGGCGGGCCCGGCACAGGGCCCGCCGCCGCGGCACCACCGCACCGCAGCTCCCGACGGGCACCGGCCCGCCGGGAGCTGTCCCGCATGACCGACCGAGAAATGCGCCGAGGGGAACAGAGTCGAGATGACGGCCGAGCTGGTCCGGGGGCAGAACCACCCCCTGCCCGACACCCGACTCGAACTCCGGGTGTCCGCGGGACACCCGGTCGTCGCCGGGGCCACCCTCGGCGACGAGCGGGGGCAGGTCCCCGGACCCGAGTGGATCGCCCACCCCGGCGCCCCGGTACGGCACGGGGTCGAGGTGCCCGCCGCGGCCGCCGCCGAACACCGCGTCGCCGTGGACCTGGCGGCCCTCCCGGACACCGTCCACCGGATCTCCCTGCTTCTCGCCCTGCCGCAGGGCGCGGGCGGCCCGGCCCGCTTCGGCACCGCCGCCGCACCCTTCGTGTGCGTCGCCGACCCGGCGGGCGCCGCCGTCGCCACCTACACCATCACCGGCCTCGACCGGGAGTCCGCCGTCGTCGCCGTGGAGCTGTACCGACGCCAGGGCGTCTGGAAGGTCCGCGCCGTCGGGCAGGGGTACGAGGGCGGGCTCGCCGACCTCCTCGCCGACCAGGGCGCCCCGGCCGCCGCCGACCTCGCCGCCGCCGTCCTGGCCGCCGTCGCTCCCGCCGTCGCCCCGGCGCAGGCCCTCCCCGAGACCGCCGCGGCCGACGTCGCCGTCACCGCGGCGACTCCCCCCTCCGGCTCCGCCTCCGAAGCCGCCGCCTCCACCACCATCAGCTACACCCACCCGAGCCGCCGGCCGGCCCCCGGACCCGCCGCGCCCGCCGCCTCCGGCCCCGGCGCCGTACCGCCTCCGCCGACCGTGCCGGCGCAGTCCCGCCCGGCGCCCGTCGCCGGGGACGCCACCGGCTGGACCATGGACGAACGGCTCTACAACCAGGTGTGGGGCATGTTCGAGGACATGGCCAGGACCGTCGCCGCCTACCGCAGCGCCCGCGACTTCGCCGACCACCGCCTCGACCGCGCGATCGACCAGGTCCTCGCCGACCCGAGCACCCGCGTCGGAGGAGCCGGCGACGCCGCCCGGGCCGAGGCCCGGGCCACGCACGAGGAGCTGATGAGCCGGGCCCAGGAGGTCCTCGACCGGGACCTCGCACAGCTCACCGCCGAGTCCGAGGTCGTCGAGCCCGCCCTGCCCGCCGCCTACGCCCGCTGGGACAACCCCGTCTGGCACGCCTACCGGACCCCGGAGGAGCCGCCCATGGCGGTCCGTCTCGGCGACCTCCACCTCCCCGAGCGGACCGGCCTGCGGATCCCCTTCCTCGTCCGCCTCCCGCTGGAGCGCGGGCTCTGGGTGGACTCGGGGCCCGGCCGCACCTCGGCGGCCGGACTGCTCGACGACACCGAACTGCGCCGGCTCGCCCTGGACAGCGCCGTCGCGCACACCGCCAGGCTGCTCGCCGCCCACCCCGCCGGCAGCCTCACCGTCCATGTCCTCGATCCCGCCGGCAGCGGGGCCGCGGCCTTCGCCCCGCTGGTCGAGACCGGCGTCCTGGCCGATCCCCCGGCCCGCGGAGCGGCCGGGGTCACCGCCGTCCTCGCCCAGCTCACCGAGCGGGTGGACCTGCTGCAGATGGCGGTACGCGGCGACGCGTCCGAGGACCTGCCGCCCGGCTTCGACCTGTCGCGCCGGCTGCTCGTCGTGCACGACTTCCCGCACGGCTTCGACGAGCGGGCCGTCACCCGGCTCCGCTACCTCGCCGACGAGGGGCCCTCCGTCGGCGTCCACCTGCTGATGGTCGCGGACCGGTCGGACGCCGACGCGTACGGCCCGGTGCTCGACCCGCTGTGGCGCTCGCTGCTCCGGCTCACTCCCGTGCCCGACGACCACCTCGCCGATCCCTGGGTGGGCCACGCCTGGACGTACGAGCCGCCGACGGTCCCGCCGGGCAGCGCGGTGCTCTGGCAGGTCCTCGGGCAGGTCGCGGAGGCCCGCCGGAGAAGCCTGGGCTGACCTGCGTTCTTGGGGCCCGCTTTACCTTTTTCTTTACCTTCTCTTGGGTCTTCGGGTACTCTCTTCCCAGCGGAGGGGAGTACTCCCCATGCGCGGCGTACCCGTCAATACGGACGGATCAAGGACATCCGGTCCCGGGGCGTCGGCCCGGCGGTCGCGTGAGCGGCCCCGGGTGGAAGAGACCTCCGGCAGCGACGACGCTGATCAGTAGCCGTACGAAGCCGGAGGCGCAGTGGACGTTTCTATGACCATCTGGGTGCTGACCATTCTTGGTCTGTGTGCCCTGATCGCGGTCGACTTCTTCATCGGGCGCAAGCCCCATGACGTGTCGGTCAAGGAAGCCGGGATCTGGACCGTCGTCTGGATCGTGCTCGCCGTGCTCTTCGGCGTCGGTGTCACGATCTGGGGCGGCGGACAGGCGGGCGGCGAGTTCTTCGCGGGCTTCATCACGGAGAAGTCGCTCAGCGTGGACAACCTCTTCGTGTTCATCCTGATCATGGCGAAGTTCGCCGTGCCGTCCCATCTGCAGCAGCGGGTCCTGCTCTTCGGCGTGCTCATCGCCCTGGTCCTGCGGGCGATCTTCATCGCGGCCGGTGCCGCGATCATCGCGAGCTTCTCGTGGGTCTTCTACATCTTCGGCGCCTTCCTCATCTACACCGCCTGGAAGCTCGTCAAGGAGGCCATGTCCGACGAGGACGAGGACGACTGGAACGAGAACCGCCTGCTGAAGTCCATCGAGAAGAAGTTCGGCGTCGCGGACCGCTACCACGGCACCAAGCTCTTCGTCGTGCAGCACGGCAAGAAGGTCATGACGCCGCTCTTCGTCGTCATGCTGGCCATCGGCATGACCGACGTGCTGTTCGCGATGGACTCGATCCCCGCGATCTTCGGCCTGACCCAGGACCCGTACATCGTCTTCACGGCCAACGCCTTCGCCCTGATGGGCCTGCGCCAGCTGTACTTCCTCATCGGCGGTCTGCTGAAGAAGCTGGTCCACCTCAGCTACGGCCTGTCGGTGATCCTCGGCTTCATCGGCGTGAAGCTGGTCCTGCACGCCCTGCACGAGTCCGGTGTGCACGTGCCGGAGATCTCCATCCCGGTCTCCCTCGGGGTCATCCTGGGCGTCCTGGTCATCACCACGATCACCAGCCTGATCGCCTCCAAGAAGCAGTCCGAGAAGGCCGCCCTGGAGGCGGCCGAGAAGGACGCGGCGACGGACGGTGCTCCGGACGCGACGAAGGACGACGCGGGGAAGACCGGCGTCGACGCCTGACCCTCCCGCACGAACGGCGACGGCCGGCCCGGGCATCCCGCCCGGGCCGGCCGTCGCCGTTCGCGTACCCCCGCGCCCGCAGGCCCTAGACGGGCACCTTCTCGGGCGTCCGGGCGGGGCTGCGCTCCGGGAGCGTCTCCGGCAGGAGGGCGAAGCAGCCGAGGCTCACCAGGGCCACCACCGTCAGGTAGGCGGCCACGCCCCAGGGAGGGCCGTCGCCGCCCTCGGAGAGCGTGGTGGCCACGATCGGCGTCAGCGCCCCGCCGAGCACGCCCGCGAGGTTGTAGCCCACCGCCGCGCCCGTGCAGCGCACCCGGGGCTCGTACAGCTCCGGCAGGTACGCGGCGACCACCGAGAACATCGTGATGAAGGCCAGCAGCGCCCCCAGGAAGCCCAGGAACATCAGCAGCGGCCGTCCGGTGTGCAGCAGCGCCACCAGCGGGAACATCCACAGCGCGGCCGCCGCGCAGCCGGCCAGGCAGAGCGGCCGGCGGCCCCAGCGGTCGCCCAGCAGTGCCAGGAACGGCGTGACGGCGCCCTTCACCGCCACCGCCGCCATCACGCAGACCAGCATCACCGCACTGCTCACCCCGAGCCGCTCGGTGCCGTACGCCAGGGCCCAGGTGGAGACCGTGTAGAAGATCGCGTACCCCACGGCGAGGGCCCCGGCGGTCAGCAGGACGAGCCGCCAGTGGTCGCGCGCCACCTCGGCGAGCGGGGCGCTCGCCCGCCGCCCGGACGCGGACAGCTCCTCGAACTGCGGGGTCTCGGCGAGCGAGGAGCGCAGCAGCAGCCCGGCGGCGGCGAGCAGGCCCGCCGCCCAGAACGGCACCCGCCAGCCCCAGGAGCGGAAGTCGGCGTCGCTCAGTCCCGCGGTGAGCGCCAGCATCACGCCGTTCGCGAGGAGGAAGCCGACCGCGGGGCCGATCTGCGGGAAGCTCGCCCACAGCGCCCGGCGGTGCGGCGGGGCGTGCTCGGCGGTCAGCAGGACGGCCCCGCCCCACTCGCCGCCGAGCCCGAGTCCCTGGAGGAAGCGGAGCACGAGCAGCAGCAGCGGAGCGGCGACGCCGATCGTGTCGTACGTGGGGACGCAGCCGACGGCGACCGTGGCGCAGCCGGTCAGCAGCAGGGAGGCGAGGAGCACGGGCCGGCGCCCGTGCCGGTCCCCGATGTGCCCGAAGAGGACCGAGCCCATGGGGCGGGAGAGGAAGCCGACGGCGAAGGTGCCGAAGGCGGCGAGGGTCCCGGCGAGCGGGGAGAAGGTCGGGAAGAAGAGCGGCCCGAGGACGAGGGCGGCGGCCGTCCCGTAGACGAAGAAGTCGAAGAACTCGATGGCGGTGCCGACGAGGGACGCGGCGGCGAGCCGGGGCATCGAGGGGGTGGGACGGGCCGCCGGGGGCGACGGAGCGTGACTGGGGTGCATGTGCCGCCAACTACCCGGCCACCGTCACGGTTACGGGGGCGTACGGGAGCGCCCCCGGCGGTACCGGGGGCGCTTCGGCGCCGGGCGGCTCACCAGCCGCGCTCGCGCCACTCCGGGAGGTGCGGGCGCTCGTCACCGAGCGTGGTGTCCTTGCCGTGGCCGGGATAGACCCAGGTCTCGTCCGGCAGCGCGGCGAAGAACTTGGTCTCGACGTCGTGCAGCAGGCTCGCGAAGGAGTCCGGGCCCTGCCAGGTCTTGCCGACCCCGCCGGGGAAGAGGCAGTCGCCGGGGAAGAGGTGCGGATGGCCGTGCGGGTCGTCGTAGATCAGCGCGATCGAGCCGGGGGTGTGGCCGACGATGTGGCGGGCGGTGAGCTCCACCTCGCCCACGCGGATCGTGTCGCCGTCCTCCACCAGGACGTCGGTGGCGATCGGGATGCCCTCGGCGTCGTACGCGCCCGCGTACGTGGTGGCGCCGGTGGCGGCGACCACCTCGCCCAGGGCCTGCCAGTGGTCGCCGTGCCGGTGGGTGGTGACGACGGAGGCGATGCCGTCGTCACCGATCAGCGTGAGCAGGGTCGCCGCCTCGGCGGCGGCGTCGATCAGCAGCTGCTGACCGGTGGCCCGGCAGCGCAGCAGGTACGCGTTGTTCTCCATCGGGCCGACCGCGACCTTGGAGATCATCAGGTCCTTGAGCTCGTGGACGTCGGCCGGACCGCCCACCCTCACCGCTCCGCTGTAGGTCATGGGCTCAGCCTAGCTCCGCCCGCCGACCGCGGTCCCGGGGAGGCGGCCGGGGCGGCCCCTTCCGGACTCCGTCGCCCTCCGGGGCCGCATCCTCCGGATCCCGTCGCCCCCGGGGCGGCCTAGAGCGGCGGGAGCTGGGGGAGCGGGCCGCCCTCGGTCTTGAGCGCCGAGCCGTCGCGGCGGCCGGCGAGCCAGCCGAGGAGCTCGGGTGCGGATCCGGAGACGCCCACGGAGGCGCCCTCGGCCCCGCCGCCGGTCGTCCACATCCGCCCGTCGTCGGCGCGGAGGCCCGTGGAGGGGACGGACGGGTGCCCGGCGAACCGCTCGGCGAGGAAGTCGATCTCACGCTGGACGAACTCCTCGGGGAGGTCCTCCAGCTCGTAGCCGCAGTCGAGGTCCACGTGGTGCAGGGCGACCTCCACCCAGCGGCGGAAGGGGATCCGGGAGGCGCTGTCGGTGACGCCGTTGCGCAGCTCGACGGTGCGGCTCCAGTCGGGGACGGCGGCCGCGGCGGCGCGGAAGCCCTCGGCCGTCCCGCGGAGGTCGGCGAGCTGGGCGTCGAGGGGGCGGGGGGCGTCGCGCTCGATGTCCGCCTCGCGCGTCTCGGCGCTCGCGTACATGGGCCGGCCCTCGAGGACGTTCACCAGGGCGTCGGCGTTCCGGGCCAGGTGGGCGAGGACGTGGCCACGCGTCCAGCCGGGAAGCCGTGACGGCTCGGCGACGCGGGCGTTGTCCCAGGAGGCGGCTTCGGTCAGCAGTCGCTCGGTCGCTTCGCGCAGGGAGGCGAGGTCGCGCTCGTGGTCGATCATGGCGCCGACCCTAGCGCCGACCACTCGATCGGGTGAAGCAGGCAGGCGAAGCCCGGAAATCGAATGTACGTGCTATAGGGTCGGTGACGGCAACCGACGACCGAGGAAGCATCCGGCATCCTTGGTTGTTGAGTGCTTCGGGTGCTCGGGCGGAACAGCCCAGGCGCACCCGCTCTCCATCCGCTCTCTCAAGAAAGGTGCGGACCGGCGTGGCCGACCGTCTCATCGTCCGTGGCGCGCGCGAGCACAACCTCAAGAACGTCTCGCTCGACCTCCCCCGTGACTCCCTCATCGTCTTCACCGGGCTCTCGGGATCGGGCAAGTCCTCCCTCGCGTTCGACACGATCTTCGCCGAGGGGCAGCGCCGGTACGTCGAGTCGCTCTCCTCGTACGCCCGGCAGTTCCTCGGCCAGATGGACAAGCCGGACGTGGACTTCATCGAGGGCCTCTCGCCCGCGGTCTCCATCGACCAGAAGTCGACCTCGCGCAACCCGCGCTCCACGGTCGGCACCATCACCGAGGTCTACGACTACCTCCGCCTGCTCTTCGCCCGCATCGGCAAGCCGCACTGTCCCGAGTGCCGCCGGCCGATCTCCCGCCAGTCGCCGCAGGCCATCGTCGACAAGGTCCTGGAGCTCCCCGAGGGAAGCCGCTTCCAGGTGCTGTCGCCGCTGGTGCGCGAGCGCAAGGGCGAGTTCGTCGACCTCTTCGCCGACCTCCAGACCAAGGGCTACAGCCGCGCCCGGGTGGACGGGACGACGATCCAGCTCAGCGAGCCGCCGACGCTCAAGAAGCAGGAGAAGCACACCATCGAGGTGGTCGTCGACCGCCTCACCGTGAAGGACGGCGCCAAGCGCCGTCTCACCGACTCCGTCGAGACCGCCCTCGGGCTCTCCGGCGGCATGGTCGTGCTCGACTTCGTGGACCTCGCGGAGGACGACCCCGAGCGCGAGAAGATGTACTCGGAGCACCTCTACTGCCCGTACGACGACCTCTCCTTCGAGGAGCTGGAGCCCCGCTCCTTCTCCTTCAACTCGCCCTTCGGCGCCTGCCCGGACTGCACCGGCATCGGCACCCGCATGGAGGTCGACCCCGAGCTGGTCGTCCCGGACGAGGAGAAGTCCCTCGACGAGGGCGCGATCCACCCGTGGTCCCACGGCCACACCAAGGAGTACTTCGGCCGGATGATCGACGGGCTCTCCCAGGCCCTCGGCTTCCGCACCGACATCCCCTACGCGGGGCTCCCGCAGCGGGCCAAGAAGGCCCTGATGCACGGCCACAAGACGCAGATCGAGGTCCGCTACCGGAACAGGTACGGGCGCGAGCGCGCGTGGACCAGCCCCGCCTTCGAGGGCGCGGTCTCCTTCGTGAAGCGGCGCCACAGCGAGGCGGAGAGCGACTCCAGCCGGGAGCGCTTCGAGGGCTACATGCGCGAGGTGCCCTGCCCCACCTGCCACGGCACCCGGCTCAAGCCGATCGTGCTCGCGGTCACCGTGATGGACCGGTCCATCGCCGAGGTCTCCGCCATGTCCATCAGCGACTGCGCCGAGTTCCTCTCCCGCCTGCGGCTCAACGCCCGCGACAAGCAGATCGCCGAGCGGGTCCTCAAGGAGGTCAACGAGCGGCTCCGCTTCCTCGTCGACGTCGGCCTCGACTACCTCTCGCTCAACCGTGCGGCCGGCACGCTCTCCGGCGGTGAGGCCCAGCGCATCCGGCTCGCCACCCAGATCGGCTCCGGCCTGGTCGGCGTGCTCTACGTCCTCGACGAGCCGTCCATCGGCCTCCACCAGCGTGACAACCACCGCCTGATCGAGACCCTGGTCCGCCTCCGCGACATGGGCAACACGCTCATCGTCGTCGAGCACGACGAGGACACCATCAAGGTCGCCGACTGGGTGGTGGACATCGGCCCCGGCGCCGGTGAGCACGGCGGCAAGGTCGTCCACTCCGGCACCTTGAAGGAGCTCCTGGCCAACGAGGAGTCGATGACCGGGCAGTACCTGTCCGGCCGCCGGGCCATCACCACCCCGGACGTCCGCCGGCCCCTCGACCCCGGCCGGATGCTCACCGTGCACGGCGCCCGGGAGAACAACCTGCGGGACATCGACGTCTCCTTCCCGCTCGGCGTCCTGACCGCCGTCACCGGTGTCTCCGGCTCCGGCAAGTCGACCCTGGTCAACGACATCCTCTACACCCACCTCGCGCGCGAGCTGAACGGCGCGAAGACGGTGCCCGGGCGCCACACGCGCGTGGAGGGCGACGACCTCGTCGACAAGGTCGTGCACGTCGACCAGTCGCCGATCGGCCGCACCCCGCGCTCCAACCCGGCGACGTACACCGGCGTCTTCGACCACGTCCGCAAGCTCTTCGCGGAGACGATGGAGGCGAAGGTCAGGGGCTATCTGCCCGGCCGCTTCTCCTTCAACGTCAAGGGCGGCCGCTGCGAGAACTGCTCCGGCGACGGCACCATCAAGATCGAGATGAACTTCCTCCCGGACGTGTACGTGCCGTGCGAGGTCTGTCACGGGGCCCGGTACAACCGGGAGACCCTGGAGGTCCACTACAAGGGCAAGTCCATCGCCGAGGTGCTGGACATGCCGATCGAGGAGGCCCTGGGCTTCTTCGAGGCCGTCCCCACGATCGCCCGCCACCTGCGGACGCTCAACGAGGTCGGACTCGGCTACGTCCGGCTCGGGCAGTCGGCGCCGACGCTGTCCGGCGGCGAGGCGCAGCGCGTCAAGCTCGCCTCCGAGCTCCAGAAGCGCTCGACCGGCCGCACGGTCTACGTGCTGGACGAGCCGACCACCGGTCTCCACTTCGAGGACATCTCGAAGCTGATCACGGTGCTGTCGGGCCTGGTCGACAAGGGCAATTCGGTGATCGTCATCGAGCACAACCTCGACGTCATCAAGACCGCCGACTGGATCATCGACATGGGCCCCGAGGGCGGCAGCGGCGGCGGCATGGTCGTCGCCGAGGGCACCCCCGAGGAGGTCGCCTCGGAGCCGGCCAGCCACACCGGCAAGTTCCTCCGCGAGATCCTCGGCGCCGACCGGATCAGCGACGCGGGCGTGCCCGCGCCGCGCGGGACGGCGAGGAAGGCGGCGGCCAAGAAGACCGCGGCGAAGAAGGCCCCGGCCAGGAGGACCGCCGCGAAGAAGGCGGCCGAGGCGGCGGAGGCGGCGCCCGCGAAGGCGGCGAAGACCGCCAAGACGGCCAAGACCGCCAAGACCGCGAAGAAGGCGACGGCCACCCGCGCCCGCAAGGCGTGACGCCCACCGGCCCGCCCCGCTCCCGCTCGCAGGGGACCGGGGCGGGCCGGCGTGGGTCGGAGGAGCTGGATGCGCGCCCCCGAGGGCGGGTGGTCGGGGGAGTCGGGGGTACGGCTCCGAGGGGCCTCGTGCCCGGGTTCGTGACGGCCCGGGGGCCGGCGTGCGGGGGCCGTCGGGGGTGGGCCCGCGGAGAGCGGGCCTCTATCAGGGTCCCGGGTCGAAACCGGCCGAAAGGGCGCGGGTATCGTCGGGGGGACCACCCCGTCGCCGTCCCGTGGAGCGCTCATGTCCGGCCAGTCCACCCGCCGCACCGTCCTGAAGGGTGCCGCTCTCGCCGGTGCCGCCGGGCTGGGAGTCGCCGCCTGCTCCACCGAGTCCAAGCTGGGCCACGCCGGGGTGCCGACGCCCACCGCGCCGGTCCCCCTCGGCTCGCCGGACGAGGTCCCGGTCGGCGGCGCCAAGCTCTACCGCGAGCAGAAGCTCCTGGTGAGCTGCCCCGCCAAGGGCGAGTACAAGGCCTTCAGCGCCCAGTGCACCCACGCCGGCTGCGTCCTCGACAAGATCGAGGACAACGAGGGCAACTGCCCCTGCCACGGCAGCCGCTTCGACGTGACCACCGGCAAGGCCCTCAAGGGCCCCGCCACCGTCCCGCTCCCCGCCGTCGAGGTCCGCGTCGAGGGCGGCAGGCTGGTCGCCGGACCGAAGTCCGCGCCCACCGCCTGACCCGGCGCCGGGGCGTCAGTCCCAGTCCCAGTCGATCCCCAGGATCCCGGGACGCACCCCCTGCTCCACGAGGTGCACCGTGCGGTGCCGGCCGCCGAGCGTCAGCTCCGTACGGCCACCGCGCGGCGCGCCCGCCGACGCCTGGGCGAAGCGCCGGCACCGTACCGGCAGCGCCGCCTCGTCGAAGGCGACCTGGAGCACGTACTGGCCGCCCGCGAAGCTGAAGCCGCGCACGTACTCGCCGCTCGGACCGGCCGTCCCGTCCTCGAAGCCGTACGAGAAGAGATGCGTGTCGCCGGCCCGCAGCCGCGCGTCGAAGAGCAGCTCGGCCACGAGCACCCCCGTCTCCGCGTGCCACCGCACCCGCCCCGTACGGCAGTTCTCCACCGCCCGCACGCGCACGCGGGACGGATCGCAGCCGGGGTCGCCGTGGTGGATCGCGAGGTAGCGGTCCACGCCGTCCCGGTGCGCGCGCACCACGTGCTGGGACGCGCGCCCCACCAGCTCCCTGGCCGGCCCGACGCGTACCCGCTCGTGGTGGCCGACCGTGTGCAGCCCGCCGTCGGCCGGTGACTCCAGCTCCGCGAACAGCTCCTCCACCGCCCCCGACGCCTCCACCAGCGAGCGGTACGAGCGGCCGGCCGGCCGCTCCACGCCCTCCCGGGCCGCCGCGTCCTCCGTCAGCAGCCGCAGCAGCGAGTTCCCCGGCAGCTGGAGCACCTCCTCCAGGGCCCGGACCGCCTTCAGCGACTCCGGCCGCTGCGGCCTGCGGGCGCCCTGCTGCCAGTAGCTCAGCGAGGTCACCCCGACCTTCACGCCCCGGTGGGCGAGATGGTGCTGGACGCGCTGGAGCGGCAGCCCGCGCACGGCCAGCGCGGTGCGCAGGGCCAGGTGGAAGGGGCCGGTGTGCAGCAGCTGCACCAGATCGGCCTCGGTGTGGCTCACACGGGCTCCTCGGTGAACGTTCACGCCCGGAGCGCGGACCGGCGCGGCCCGGGCGGCGGGCGGGCTGGTGGGCGGCGGCCGCGCGTTCACACCCGCGCCACACCGTTCACAGCCCGATGTCACCCCGCATTGAAGCGTGTTGACCCGCTCCCGACAACGACCGATGCTCCAAGCGGTGTCCGGACGCCACCCCCACCCCCCACGCACCCCCCACCATCCCCACCCCCGCACTGGGAGGAACCCCCATGCGCAGACGACTCCAGAACGGGAGGAGGGGCCTCGTGGCGTTCGCCGCCGCCGCGCTCCTCCTCGTCCCCACCGCGGCCTCGGCGTCCGCCGCGCCGGCCCCCGCCGACACCACCGCGGCCACCCCGGCCGCCGCGCCCGCCGCGGTCCTCGCCTCCAAGCGCCTGAACATCACCATGCAGGCCCAGCAGAAGACCAACTGGTGCTGGGCGGCCGGCGGCAACACCATCGCCACCTGGTTCGGCCGCGGCTACAGCCAGAACCAGTTCTGCAACGCAGCCTTCCAGCGGCAGCAGGGCTACGACTGCCCCAACTGGCAGGCCACCCTCGCCAACGTCCAGACCGGCCTCTCCTGGGCGGGCATCCGCCCCGGCTCGTACGTCGACGGCTGGCTGCGCTACGCCACCGTGCAGACCGAGATCAACGCCGACCGGCCGATCGAGACCCGCATCCAGTGGTCCAGCGGCGGCGGGCACATGCACGTGGTGTACGGCTACGACGACGCCAACAGCTGGGTGTACTGGGGAGACCCGTGGGTTTCCAGCGATCGCTACAACTGGGCCTCCCACGCGTGGTACGTCAACAACGCCTCCTTCTCCTGGACCCACTCCCTCTACCGGATCGGGGCGTGATCATGACCACCACGGCACTCGCGACCGGGGCCGCCGCGCTCCTCGCCCTCGGCCTCGCGGCCCCCGCCGCCGCGGCCGCCCCCGGCACCGACCCGCTGCCGGCCGCGCCGACCGCCGAGCAGGCCGCCGCGGCGCCGGAGACGCTGGCCACCCTGGGCCGCTTCTTCGCCCGCGACGGGGCGCTCGCCCGCACCGCCGCGGAGCCCCGGATATCCGGCGCGTCCGTCCCGGTGCGGATCCTCGCCGCGGACTTCGTCGCCGGCACGGCGGGCGCGCCCGTGGCCCGCGAGGAGTACCGGGCCAGCCTCGCCGTCGCCGCCGACGGGCAGAAGGCGGCCCTGTGGACGGTGAAGCGCCCGGACGGCTGGCAGGTGGTGAACATCGCCACCGGCGACGACGAGATCCGGTACGCGCGCGAAGGCGCCCGGAGACTCCCCGGCGGCCTCGTCTTCCGCGAACCGCAGATCGACGCCTGGTTCGTCCAGAAGGGCGCGAAGGTGCTGCCGCTGGACGAGGACGCGGTGACGGCCGTCGGGAAGAACGGGACGACCCTCACCGCCTACCGCGACCGGGTCACGCGCGCGTACGCCGACAAGCTCCCCGGCTCCGCCTACGCGCGCAAGGGCGCGGCGGGCGGCTACGCCCCCGAGGCGCCGGTCCCCGCGCCCGCAGGGGCCCCGGCACCGGCCCCCGGGCCCCGCTCGCCGGCCACGGCCGCGGAGGCCCGCCACCAGCCGGCCGCGGCCACCGCCGCCTCCACGATCGCCGCCCTCGGCGCCGTGGTCGCCCTCGCCCTGACCGCCGCCGCGGCCCTCCGCCGCCGCGCGACCGCCCGCCGCGCCCAGGGCTTCTGACCCCGGCCCGGAACCCCTCCCGCCCGGCCCACGAGGCCGCCCGCCGGCACCGGCGGCCCGGGACGCCCACGAGGCGGCCCGGGCCGTCGGGCGGGGCGCCCGGAACCCCCGTGCGCCCGTCCTCCGTGTCGGTCCCCGCCAGTAGGGTGGGGGCCATGGCCGACCCCTCCAGCTACCGCCCCAAGCCGGGTCAGATCCCGGACTCGCCGGGTGTCTACAAGTTCCGGGACGAGCACCGGCGGGTGATCTACGTCGGGAAGGCGAAGTCGCTGAAGCAGCGGCTGGCCAACTACTTCCAGCCGATCGTGAGCCTCCACCCGCGGACCGCCACCATGGTGACCACGGCCGCCTCCGTGGAGTGGACGGTGGTCTCGACCGAGGTCGAGGCGCTCCAGCTGGAGTACACCTGGATCAAGGAGTACGACCCCCGGTTCAACGTCAAGTACCGGGACGACAAGAGCTACCCCTACCTCGCGGTCACGCTCAACGAGGAGTTCCCGCGCGTCCAGGTCATGCGCGGCCACAAGAAGAAGGGCGTCCGGTACTTCGGGCCGTACGCGCACGCGTGGGCGATCCGCGAGACCGTCGACCTGATGCTGCGGGTCTTCCCCGTGCGGACCTGCTCGGCCGGCGTGTTCCGGAACGCCGCCTCGGCCGGCCGGCCCTGCCTCCTCGGCTACATCGGCAAGTGCTCGGCCCCCTGCGTCGGCCGGGTCGCTCCCGAGGAGCACCGGGAACTGGCCGACGAGTTCTGCGACTTCATGGCTGGCCGCACCGGCACCTACATCCGCCGCCTGGAGAAGCAGATGATGGTGGCGGCGGAGGACATGGAGTACGAGAGGGCGGCCCGGCTCCGCGACGACATAGAGGCGCTGCGCCGCGCCATGGAGAAGAGCGCCGTCGTCCTCGCCGACGCCACCGACGCCGACCTCATCGCCCTCGCCGAGGACGAGCTGGAGGCCGCCGTCCAGATCTTCCACGTCCGCGGCGGACGCGTCCGCGGCCAGCGCGGCTGGGTCACCGACAAGGTCGAGGCCGTCTCCACCGCCGGCCTCGTCGAGCACGCCCTCCAGCAGCTCTACGGCGAGGAGAGCGGCGACGCCGTCCCCAAGGAGGTCCTGGTCCCGGCGCTGCCCGACGACGCCGAGGCCGTCACCCAGTGGCTGACCGGCCGCCGCGGGTCCAACGTCTCCCTGCGCATCCCGCAGCGCGGCGACAAGAAGGACCTGATGGCGACCGTCGCCCGCAACGCCCAGCAGGCCCTCGTCCTCCACAAGACCAAGCGCGCCAGCGACCTCACCACCCGCTCCCGCGCCCTGGAGGAGATCGCCGAGGCCCTGGACCTGGAGTCGGCGCCGCTGCGCATCGAGTGCTTCGACATCTCCCACCTCCAGGGCGAGGACGTCGTCGCCTCCATGGTCGTCTTCGAGGACGGGCTGCCCCGCAAGAGCGAGTACCGCCGCTTCCAGATCAAGGGCTTCGAGGGCCAGGACGACGTCCGCTCCATGCACGAGGTCATCGGCCGCCGCTTCCGCCGCTACCTCGCCGAGAAGGAGAGGACGGGGGAGTGGGGCGAGGAGGGCGAGGTCGCGGTGGACGAGGCCGGCGACGACGGCAGGCCCAAGCGCTTCGCCTACCCGCCGCAGCTCGTCGTCGTCGACGGCGGACAGCCCCAGGTCGCCGCGGCCCGCCGCGCGCTCGACGAGCTCGGCATCGACGACGTCGCCGTCTGCGGCCTCGCCAAGCGCCTGGAGGAGGTCTGGCTGCCCGGCGACGACGACCCCGTGGTCCTGCCCCGCTCCAGCGAGGGCCTGTACCTCCTCCAGCGGGTCCGTGACACGGCTCACGATTTCGCCATCCGCTACCAGCGCTCCAAGCGGACCAAACGGCTCCGGAGCAGCCCCCTGGACGCCGTCCCCGGCCTCGGCGACACGCGCAAACAGGCGCTGATCAAGCATTTCGGCTCGGTGAAGCGGCTGAAGCAGGCGACAATCGAGCAGATCTGTGAGGTCCCCGGCTTCGGCCGGAAGACCGCGGAGGCGGTCGCCGTGGCCCTGGCGCAGGCGGCCCCCGCCGCACCCGCCGTGAACACGGCCACAGGAGAGATCATGGAAGACGACGGGGGCACCACCGCATGACCGACCGCCACCCCGGCGACGGGCACCGACAGCAGGACGCACACGGTCCTGACGACACGCACCACCCGCGCGACGGGCACCACGAGCACGACGGGCACCACCGAGAAGACGGAGCAGGACACGTGAGTACGGGCACGAAGGAGACCGCGGGCGACAACGGCGCCGAGGCGGCCATCCCCGAGCTGGTGATCATCTCCGGCATGTCCGGAGCCGGCCGGTCCACCGCGGCGAAGTGTCTGGAGGACCTCGGCTGGTTCGTCGTGGACAACCTGCCGCCCGCGCTGATCCCCACGATGGTGGAGCTCGGCGCCCGCTCCCAGGGCAACGTCGCCAGGATCGCCGTCGTCGTCGACGTCCGCGGCCGGCAGTTCTTCGACGCGCTCCGGGAGTCCCTCGCCGACCTCGACGCCAAGCAGGTCACCCGCCGGATCGTCTTCCTGGAGTCCTCCGACGAGGCCCTCGTCCGCCGCTTCGAGTCGGTCCGCCGCCCCCACCCCCTCCAGGGCGACGGCCGCATCGTCGACGGCATCGCCGCCGAGCGCGACCTGCTGCGCGAGCTGCGCGGCGACGCCGACCTGGTCATCGACACCTCCAGCCTCAACGTCCACGAGCTGCGCGCCAAGATGGACGCCCAGTTCGCCGGCGAGGAGGAGCCCGAGCTGCGGGCCACCGTCATGTCCTTCGGCTTCAAGTACGGCCTGCCGGTCGACGCCGACCTCGTCGTCGACATGCGCTTCCTGCCCAACCCGCACTGGGTCCCCGAGCTGCGCCCCTACACCGGCCTGAACGAGGAGGTGGCGAACTACGTCTACAACCAGCCCGGCGCCAAGGAGTTCCTGGACCGCTACACCGAGCTGCTCCAGCTGATCGCCGCCGGCTACCGCCGCGAGGGCAAGCGGTACGTCACCATCGCCGTCGGCTGCACCGGCGGCAAGCACCGCTCCGTCGCCACCGCCGAGAAGCTCGCCGCCCGCATCGCCGCCGAGGGCGTCGAGACCGTGGTCGTCCACCGCGACATGGGGCGCGAGTGAAGCCGTACCGCCGGCGCTCCTCCTCCACGCTCTCGGTGCGGCGGACGCTCCGCAGGCGCGGCGCCCAGCCGAAGGTCGTCGCCCTCGGCGGCGGCATGGGCCTCTCCGCCTCCCTCGCCGCGCTGCGGCGGATCACCGGCGACCTGACGGCCGTCGTCACCGTCGCCGACGACGGCGGCTCCAGCGGCCGGCTCCGGGAGGAGCTGGGCGTGCTGCCCCCGGGCGACCTGCGCAAGGCGCTCGCCGCGCTCTGCGGCGACGACGACTGGGGCCAGACCTGGGCCCGGGTCATCCAGCACCGCTTCCGGTCCAAGGGCGAGATGGGCGGCCACGCCGTCGGCAACCTGCTGATCGTCGCCCTCTGGGAGCAGCTCGGCGGCGATCCCGTGCAGGCCCTCGACCTGGTCGGCCGGCTGCTCGGCGCCCAGGGCCGGGTGCTGCCCATGTCCGCCGTGCCGCTGGAGCTCCAGGCCCTGGTCAAGGGGCACGACCCGGAGCGCCCGGAGGACGTGGACACGGTCCGCGGCCAGGCCACCGTGGCGCTCACCCCGGGCGAGGTGCAGTCCGTGCACCTGGTGCCGCACGACCCGCCGGCCGTGCCGGAGGCCGTCGCCGCGGTCCTCGACGCGGACTGGGTCGTCCTCGGCCCGGGCTCCTGGTTCTCCTCCGTGATCCCGCACCTGCTCGTGCCCGAACTGCTCGACGCGCTGGTCGAGACGAAGGCCCGCAAGGTGCTCTCGCTGAACCTCGCGCCCCAGCCCGGAGAAACAGAGGGCTTCTCCCCGCAGCGTCATTTGGAGGTTTTGGGACGACACGCCCCTAAACTCGCCCTGGACGTGGTGCTGGCCGAGGAGGCCGCCGTGCCCGACGTGTCAGCCAGGGAACCCCTCGTCGACGCCGCCAAGCGGCTCGGCGCCGCGCTGGAGCTGGCGCCGGTGGCCCGGGCCGACGGCTCTCCGAAGCACGACCCGGAGCGCCTGGCCGCCGCGTACGACCGTATTTTTCGGATGCATGGAAGGATCGGCCCATGGCGATGACGGCAGCGGTGAAGGACGAGATCTCCCGGCTTCCCGTCACCCGGACCTGCTGCAGGAAGTCGGAGGTCTCCTCGATCCTGCGGTTCGCGGGCGGTCTGCACCTGGTCAGCGGCCGGATCGTGATCGAGGCGGAGCTCGACACGGCGATGGCGGCCCGGCGGCTGAAGCGGGACATCCTGGAGATCTTCGGGCACAGCTCGGAACTGATCGTGATGGCCCCCGGCGGGCTGCGGCGCGGCTCCCGCTTCGTCGTGCGCGTGGTGGCCGGCGGCGACCAGCTGGCCCGGCAGACCGGCCTGGTCGACGGCCGGGGCCGGCCCATCCGGGGCCTTCCCCCGCAGGTCGTCTCCGGGGCCACCTGTGACGCCGAGGCGGCCTGGCGGGGCGCCTTCCTCGCCCACGGCTCGCTCACCGAGCCCGGCCGCTCCTCCTCCCTGGAGGTCACCTGCCCGGGCCCCGAGGCCGCGCTCGCCCTGGTCGGCGCCGCCCGCCGGCTCTCCATCGCC
Source organism: Streptomyces sp. NPDC014861 (assembly GCF_043081625.1). NCBI lineage: Bacteria > Bacillati > Actinomycetota > Actinomycetes > Kitasatosporales > Streptomycetaceae > Streptomyces > Streptomyces sp. NPDC014861. The sequence continues at coordinate 147,056 of NZ_JBIBWV010000004.1, read as the reverse complement.
GCGAAGGCCCGCGAGGTCCGCGGCGTGGACCGGGTCGTCGTCCGGGACGGTGACGCCATCGGCGCCCTGCTCACCCGGCTCGGCGCGCACGAGTCGGTGCTGGCCTGGGAGGAGCGGCGGATGCGCCGCGAGGTCCGCGCCACCGCCAACCGGCTGGCCAACTTCGACGACGCCAACCTGCGCCGCTCGGCCCGCGCCGCCGTCGCGGCCGGCGCCCGGGTGCAGCGCGCCCTGGAGATCCTGGGCGAGGAGGTGCCGGAGCACCTCGCCGCGGCCGGCCGGCTGCGCATGGAGCACAAGCAGGCGTCCCTGGAGGAGCTGGGCGCGCTCGCCGACCCGCCGCTCACCAAGGACGCGGTGGCCGGCCGGATCCGCCGGCTGCTCGCCATGGCCGACAAGCGGGCGCAGGACCTGGGCATCCCCGGCACCGAGTCGAACCTGACGGAGGAGCTGGACGAGAGCCTGGTCGGCTGAGTCCGGCACCCGGTCCGCACGGCCCCCGCCCCACTCGGGACGGGGGCCGTCCGCGTACCACCGGAGGCGTGAACTCCGGCGCGACCGAACACTTCTGACGCCCCATCGGCATTCGTGTGGCACACGCCTCCCACCGCGAGGCGCCCTTGACAGGCCCATGGGCGCCCATGAGCCTGGCATCCGTTCTTCTTCGTGACGGATCACATCGAGGGGGGCTCACAATGAGACGAAGGGCGCGCGCGATCCTCGCCGCCGCTTCACTGCTGATCGCCGGGCTCGCGGCGGCACCCGCCGCCGGAGCGCGGCCGGTCGACCCGGAGGGCGGCGACGCCCTCTCCGTATGGCGGGCCACGGTCACCAAGGAGCAGGTACCGCTCCTCCTGGAGGCCGGCACCGACGGGCACGAACTGACCGAGCAGGTGCCCGAGCGCGGCACCGTCACCGTCGAGCTGTACCTCACCGAGGCGCAGGCAGGGGCACTGCGCGACCAGGGCGTCCCGGTCGCCGAGCACGATCCGGGACCGGCCGCCGCCCAGCGGTCGGCCGCCGCCGGTGACGGCGTCTTCCGCCCCTACGGCGGCCCCGGCGGCCTCAAGGCGGAGCTCCTCGCCACCGCCGCCGCCCACCCCGGCCTCACCAAGGTCGTCTCGATCGGCAAGACCCTCAAGGGCCAGGACATCCTCGCCGTCAAGGTCAGCAAGGGCGCCCGCACGGCGAAGGACGGCAGCAGGCCGGCCACGCTGTACCTCTCCAACCAGCACGCCCGCGAGTGGATCACCCCGGAGATGACGCGGCGGCTGTTCCACCACTACCTCGACAACTACGGCACCGACGAGCGGATCACCCGCATCGTCGACACCACCGAGGTGTGGTTCGTGCTCTCCGCCAACCCCGACGGCTACGACTTCACCCACGCCGACCCGGCCAACCGCCAGTGGCGCAAGAACCTCCGTGACAACGACGGCGACGGCACCGTCGGCGCCGCCGACGGCGTCGACCTCAACCGGAACTTCGCCTACAAGTGGGGCTACGACGACGAGGGTTCGTCCCCCGACCCGGCCGACGAGACGTTCCGCGGCAAGGGCCCCATGTCCGAGCCGGAGACCCGCGCCCTCGACGCCTTCCAGAAGCGCATCGGCTTCTCGTACGGCATCAACTACCACTCCGCCGCCCAGCTCCTGCTGTACGGAGTCGGCTGGCAGGTCGCCACCGACACCCCCGACGACACCCCGCTGAAGGCGCTCGCCGGGACCCCGGAGAAGTCCGCCGTCCCCGGCTACCGGCCGCAGGTCTCCTCCGAGCTGTACATCACCAACGGCGAGGCCGACGGACACGCCGCCAACGTCAACGGCATGCAGATGTTCACCCCGGAGATGTCCACCTGCGCCACCGCCTCCCGGGTCGACCCGGACGACGCCTGGGAGGCCGGCGACTGCGCCTCCGTCTTCACCTTCCCCGACGACGAGAAGCTGATCCAGGCCGAGTTCGCCAAGAACATCCCCTTCGCGCTCGCCGTCGCCGAGTCCGCCGCGCGCCCCGACGACCCGGTCTCCCCGGTCGGCGCCCCGGCCCCGGCCCTCACCCCCGACACCTTCGCCACCTCCTACGCCGCCGCCGGCGAGGAGCAGCAGGTCGCCGTCACCGCCCGCAAGTCGCTGCGCGCCAAGACCCTCCACTACCGGATCAACGGCGGACGCACCCACCGCTCCGGGGTCGAGGCGTGGGACGGCGGCGAGACCTACGGCGGCGAGGACAACCTGTACTACGACCAGTACCGGGGCGAGGTGCGGGGCGCCCGGCCCGGCGACTCCGTCGAGGTCTGGTTCACCGCCCGCGGCCGCGACGGCAGGACCACCGCCACCACCCCCTTCACCTACGAGGTCGCCGACCGCGCCCGCGGTGACGTCCTCGTCCTCGCCGAGGAGGGCGGGACGAGCGCCGCACGGCACACCGGCACGTACGTGAGGGCGCTCGCCGCGACCGGCCGCGGGGCGGCCGTCTGGGACGTCGCCACCCAGGGCACCCCGCACGCCCTCGGCGCCCTCTCCCACTTCCGCACCGTCGTCTGGTACACCGGCGCCGAGCGCCCCACCGGGGCCGTCCAGCTCGCCGTCCGCTCCTACCTCAACGAGGGCGGCAAGCTGGTCAACGCCGGCGAGAAGACCGGCGGGCTCACCCGGGTCGGCCGGGCCGAGACCAACGACTTCGCCCAGTACTGGCTCGGCGCCTACCACCGCGCCGGGCTGAACGGCCCGTCCTCCTTCGCCGGAGCCGGCCGCCTCGCGGGACCGCCGACCGGGCTCGGCGCCGCCGAGGGCAACCCGCTCGACCACGCCGGCGCCTACACCGTCACCTCCGACACCCTCGACCCGAAGCGGTTCCCGCAGTTCGCCTCCAGCGCCCCGGCCGGCGACTACCCGGGCCTGCGCACCCCCTTCGAACCGGCCGAGGGCAGCACCTTCGCCGCCGTCCGGCACGCCGACGACGCCTGGGCCCGGCTCACCCGGACCGTCGACCTCACCGGCACCGCCGCCGCCGACGGCCCCCGGCTCGACTTCCAGGTCAGCCACGACACCGAGCCCGGCTACGACAACCTCGTCGTCGAGGCCCGGACCGCGGGCCAGGACGACTGGACCACCCTGCCCGACCGCAACGGCGGCACCTCGGCCGAACCGCCCGCCGACTGCGGCGAGGGCTACTACCTGAAGCTCCACCCCGCCCTCGGCCGCTACCTCGCCCTCGGCGAGGACGGCTGCGCGCCCACCGGCACCACCGGCGCCTGGAACGCCTTCACCGGCCCCTCCAACGGCTGGCGGCAGGCCTCCGTCGACCTCTCCGCCTACGCGGGCAAGCAGGTCGAGCTCTCCCTCTCCTACGTCTCCGACCCCGGCACCGGCGAGACCGGCGCCTTCGTCGACGACGTCCGGCTCGTCACCGCGGCCGGCACCGAGCGAGAGGGCTTCGAGAGCTCCTTCGGCGCCTGGACCGTGCCCGGCGCCCCGGCCGGCAGCCCCGGCAACACCGCCGACTGGACCCGCTCGCCGGCCCTGTTCCACTCCGTCGCCGCCGTCACCACCCGTGACACCGTCCTCCTCGGCTTCGGCCTGGAGCACGTCGGCTCCGCGGCCGAACGGCAGCGGCTGCTCACCCGAGCCCTCACCGCGCTCCGCCGCTGACGGAGAGTAGTGGGGCCGAAGGTCCCAAGACGGCCCGTACCCGTTGAGAGGTACGGGCCGTCCGGCATTTCCCGGGGACTTTTCGGGCGCGGACGGCCGCCCTCGATGTCACTCGGGGGCGCGCGTGGAGGTAGGGTCGGAAGCGGTCAGGGACATCCCGAAAAAATCAAGAGCTAGCCGGTGTGACATATCACCCGGCATTCCTAACGAGGAGATCGGTTCGTGACGATCCGCGTAGGCATCAACGGCTTCGGCCGTATCGGTCGCAACTACTTCCGCGCGCTCCTTGAGCAGGGTGCCGACATCGAGGTCGTGGCCGTCAACGACCTGGGCGACACCGCGACCACGGCCCACCTGCTGAAGTACGACACCATCCTGGGCCGCCTCAAGGCCGAGGTGTCCCACACCGCCGACACCATCACCGTCGACGGCCACACCATCAAGGTGCTGTCCGAGCGCGATCCCTCCGACATCCCGTGGGGCGAGCTCGGCGTCGACATCGTCATCGAGTCCACCGGCATCTTCACCAAGCGCGAGGACGCGGCCAAGCACCTCGCCGGCGGCGCCAGGAAGGTCCTCATCTCGGCTCCGGCCAAGGACGAGGACATCACCATCGTGATGGGCGTCAACCAGGAGAAGTACGACCCGGCGAAGCACGACGTCATCTCCAACGCGTCCTGCACCACCAACTGCGTCGCCCCGATGGCCAAGGTCCTCGACGAGAACTTCGGCATCGTCCGCGGCCTGATGACCACGGTGCACGCCTACACCAACGACCAGCGCATCCTGGACTTCCCGCACAAGGACCTGCGCCGCGCCCGCGCCGCCGCGGAGAACATCATCCCGACCACGACCGGTGCCGCGAAGGCCACCGCCCTGGTCCTCCCGCAGCTCAAGGGCAAGCTGGACGGCATCGCCATGCGCGTCCCGGTCCCCACCGGCTCCGCCACCGACCTGGTCGTCACCCTGGACCGCGAGGTCACCAAGGACGAGGTCAACGCCGCCTTCAAGAAGGCGTCCGAGGACGGCCCGCTCAAGGGCATCCTCTTCTACACCGAGGACCCGATCGTCTCCTCGGACATCGTCAGCGACCCGGCGTCGTGCACCTTCGACTCCTCCCTGACCATGGTCCAGGACGGCAACAGCGTCAAGATCCTCGGCTGGTACGACAACGAGTGGGGCTACTCGAACCGTCTCGTCGATCTCACCACCTTCGTCGGCGACCAGCTCTGAGGTACTAGGGTTCAGCAGGGCAGGCTTTCGATGTGGCAGGGCTCGAGCAGCGCGACGATGCGCTGCGCGGGCCCTGTGTCGTGTGCTCCACCGCGTACCAAGGAGTCAGTGAACAGATGAAGACGATCGACGAGCTTCTCGGCGAGGGCGTCGAGGGCAGGCGGGTGTTCGTCCGCGCCGATCTCAACGTGCCGCTCGACGGCACCACCATCACCGACGACGGGCGCATCCGCGCCGTCGTCCCCACGGTCAAGGCGCTCGCCGACGCCGGCGCCCGGGTCGTGGTCGCCTCCCACCTGGGCCGCCCCAAGGGCGCCCCGGACCCGGCGTTCTCCCTCGCCCCCGCCGCCGCCCGGCTCGGGGAACTGCTCGGCGCCGAGGTGGCCTTCGCCACCGACACCGTCGGCGAGTCCGCGCAGGCCACCGTCGCGGGCCTGGCCGACGGCCGGGTGGCCGTCATCGAGAACCTGCGCTTCAACGCCGGCGAGACCTCGAAGGACGACGCCGAGCGCGACGCCTTCGCCGGGCAGCTGGCCGCCCTCGCCGACCTGTACGTCGGCGACGGCTTCGGAGCCGTCCACCGCAAGCACGCCTCGGTGTACGACCTCCCGGGCAAGCTGCCGCACGCGGCCGGCTACCTGATCGCCACCGAGGTCGGCGTCCTGAAGAAGCTCACCGAGGACGTCCAGCGGCCGTACGTGGTCGTCCTCGGCGGTGCGAAGGTCTCCGACAAGCTCGGCGTGATCGACCACCTCCTGGAGAAGGCCGACCGCATCCTCATCGGCGGTGGCATGGCCTACACCTTCCTCAAGGCCCAGGGCCACGAGGTCGGCATCTCCCTCCTCCAGGAGGACCAGATCCCGGCCGTCAAGGACTACCTGAAGCGGGCCGCGGACAAGGGCGTGGAGTTCGTCCTCCCCGTCGACGTCCTGATCTCGACCGAGTTCCCGGACCTCAGGACGAAGGCCCCGGCGAACCCCACCACGGTCGCCGCGGACGCCATCCCGGCCGACCAGGAGGGCCTGGACATCGGTCCGGAGACCCGCAAGCTGTACGCCTCGAAGCTCGCCGACGCGGCCACCGTCTTCTGGAACGGTCCGATGGGCGTCTTCGAGCACCCCGACTACGCCGAGGGCACCAAGGCCGTCGCCCAGGCGCTCGTCGACTCCCCGGCGTTCTCCGTCGTCGGCGGTGGTGACTCCGCCGCCGCGGTCCGCATCCTGGGCTTCGACGAGAACGCGTTCGGACACATCTCGACCGGTGGCGGCGCCTCCCTCGAATACCTCGAGGGCAAGAAGCTCCCCGGCCTCGTCGCACTGGAGGACTGACCCCCTTATGACCACCCGCACCCCGCTGATGGCGGGCAACTGGAAGATGAACCTCAACCACCTGGAGGCCATCGCCCACGTCCAGAAGCTCGCCTTCACGCTCACCGACAAGGACTACGACGCCGTCGACGTCGCCGTCCTCGTCCCCTTCACCGACCTGCGCTCCGTGCAGACCCTGATCGACGGCGACAAGCTCAAGATCAAGTACGGCGCCCAGGACCTGTCGGCCCACGAGTCCGGCGCCTACACCGGTGAGATCTCCGGCGCCATGCTCGCCAAGCTGAACACCGGCTTCGTCGCCGTCGGCCACTCCGAGCGCCGCCAGTACCACGCCGAGTCGGACGAGCTGTGCAACGCCAAGGTGAAGGCCGCCTTCGCCCACGGCATCACCCCGATCCTCTGCGTCGGCGAGGAGCTGGACGTGCGCGAGGCCGGCAACGCCGTCCCGCACACCCTCGCCCAGGTCGAGGGCGGCCTGAAGGACGTCCCGGCCGAGCAGGCCGAGACGGTCGTCGTCGCGTACGAGCCGGTCTGGGCCATCGGCACCGGCAAGGTCTGCGGCGCCGACGACGCCCAGGAGGTCTGCGGGGCGATCCGCGGCAAGCTCGCCGAGCTGTACTCGCAGGACGTCGCCGACAAGATCCGCATCCAGTACGGCGGCTCCGTCAAGGGCTCCAACGTCGCCGAGATCATGGCGCAGCCCGACATCGACGGCGCCCTGGTCGGCGGTGCCTCGCTGGACGCGGACGAGTTCGTCAAGATCGTCCGCTTCCGCGACCAGTGACGATGTAGAGCGGCGGAGGCGATCCGTCGTACTCTTGCGGGGGTCGGGCCGGTGTGCCCGGCCCCCGTCCCTTTTCAAGCTCCGAGGAAGTTGGTCCAGCCGTGGTTATGGGGTTCTCGATCGCCCTGATCGTCTTCAGCGGCCTGCTGATGCTGCTGGTGCTGATGCACAAGGGGAAGGGCGGCGGCCTCTCCGACATGTTCGGTGGCGGCATGCAGTCCTCCGTCGGCGGCTCCTCGGTCGCCGAGCGCAACCTCGACCGGATCACGGTCGTGGTCGGACTGCTCTGGTTCGCCTGCATTGTGGTGCTTGGTCTGCTCATGAAGCTGGACGGGTAACTCCGCACACTGGACGCGCGTTGGGCCTTCCGTAGACTGGGGCATCAGCGAGCACCATCACGCAGGGAGTTACGACCGTGGCAAGTGGCAACGCGATCCGGGGAAGCCGGGTCGGAGCGGGGCCGATGGGGGAGGCCGAGCGGGGCGAGTCGGCACCGCGCCTCCGCATCTCCTTCTGGTGCTCGAACGGGCACGAGACCCAGCCGAGTTTCGCGAGCGACGCGCAGGTCCCGGACACCTGGGACTGCCCCCGCTGCGGTTTCCCGGCCGGCCAGGACCGGGACAACCCGCCGGACCCGCCGCGCACCGAGCCGTACAAGACCCACCTCGCCTACGTCCGTGAGCGGCGCAGCGACGCCGACGGCGAGGCCATCCTCGCCGAGGCGCTCGCCAAGCTCCGGGGCGAGATCTGAACGACAACTGAACATCGGTGGAAAGGGCTCCGCCCGTGAACTCGGTTCGCGGGCGGGGCCCTTCGTCGTGTCCGGTGCCGGTGGCACGGATCGCCCCGTTCGATCAACTAGGTTGGAGGAGCAGCGGGGCAGACACGTACGAGAAGAAGTGGGCGATGTCCGAAATGACCACTGAAGGACGCATCAGGCTCAACCGGCTGCCCGAGTGGGCGGCCCTCGGCAAGCACCGGGAGCAGCTGGGCGGCACCCATCTGCGCGAGCTGTTCGCGGCCGACCCGGAGCGCGGCACCGGCTACACCCTGCGGGTCGGCGACCTCCACCTGGACTACTCCAAGCACCTCGTGACCGACGAGACCCTGGAGCTGCTGCGCGAGCTGGCCGCCGCCACCGACGTCGCCGGGCTCCGCGACGCCATGTTCCGCGGCGAGAAGATCAACACCACCGAGGACCGGGCCGTCCTCCACACCGCGCTGCGCGCGCCCCGCGGGGCCGTGATCGAGGTCGACGGCGAGAACGTCGTCCCGAAGGTCCACGCCGTCCTCGACAAGATGGCCGGCTTCGCCGACAAGGTCCGCTCCGGCGCCTGGACCGGCCACACCGGCAAGCCGGTCAAGAACATCGTCAACATCGGCATCGGCGGCTCCGACCTCGGCCCCGCCATGGCCTACGAGGTCCTGCGCGCCTACACCCGGCGGGATCTGACGCTCCGTTTCGTCTCCAACGTCGACGGCGCCGACCTCCACGAGGCCGTCCGCGACCTCGACCCGGCCGAGACGCTCTTCGTCGTCGCCTCGAAGACCTTCACCACCATCGAGACGGTCACCAACGCGACCTCCGCCCGCGACTGGCTCCTCGGCGGACTCGGGGCCGGCCAGGAGGCCGTCGCCAAGCACTTCGTGGCCCTGTCCACGAATGCCGAGAAGGTCCAGGACTTCGGCATCGACACGGCCAACATGTTCGAGTTCTGGGACTGGGTCGGCGGCCGCTACTCGTACGACTCCGCCATCGGCCTCTCCCTGATGATCGCCATCGGACCGGACCACTTCCGCGAGATGCTCGACGGTTTCCACCTCGTCGACGAGCACTTCCGCACCGCCCCCGCGGAGGAGAACGCGCCGCTCCTGCTCGGCCTCCTCGGCGTCTGGTACGGCGGCTTCTTCGACGCCCAGTCGCACGCCGTCCTGCCCTACTCCCACTACCTGTCGAAGTTCACCGCCTACCTCCAGCAGCTCGACATGGAGTCCAACGGCAAGTCCGTGGACCGCCAGGGCGAGCCGGTCGACTGGCAGACCGGCCCGGTCGTCTGGGGCACCCCCGGCACCAACGGCCAGCACGCCTACTACCAGTTGATCCACCAGGGCACCAAGCTGATCCCCGCCGACTTCATCGGCTTCGCGAAGCCGGTCGGCGACCTGCCGCCCGGCCTCGTCGCCCAGCACGACCTGCTGATGGCCAACTTCTTCGCCCAGACCCAGGCCCTCGCCTTCGGCAAGACGCCCGAGGAGGTACGCGCCGAGGGCGTGCCGGAGGAGCTGGTCCCGCACAAGACCTTCCGGGGCGACCACCCCACCACCACGATCCTCGCCGACTCCCTCACCCCCTCGGTCCTCGGCCAGCTGGTGGCGCTCTACGAGCACAAGGTCTTCGTCCAGGGCGCCGTCTGGAACATCGACTCCTTCGACCAGTGGGGCGTCGAGCTCGGCAAGGTCCTCGCCAAGCGGATCGAACCCGTCCTGACCGGCGAGGCGACCGCCGAGGGGCTCGACAGCTCCACCGCGGCCCTCGTCAGCGCCTACCGCGCCCTGCGCGACCGGACCTGACCGATGGCGGGGGAGAGCGTGATACGGCTGCGGCCGCCCAGGAACGCCGTGGACCGCAGGGCCGTCGGCTGGTGGCGCGTCCAGTGCCTCATCGGCACCGCCGTCCCGGTCGTGGTGCTCGGCGTCCTCGGGCTCCTGATCGAACCGGCCCGGTTCTGGCTGCTTCTCCCGGCCGCCGCGCTGGCCGCGGTCGGACTGGCCTGCACCGCGTTCTTCCCCGCCTGGTGGTACCGGGTGCACCGCTGGGAGGTCACCGACGAGGCGGTGTACACGCGCACCGGCGCCCTGTGGCAGGAGTGGCGGATCGCCCCCATGTCACGGATCCAGACCGTCGACACCGTACGCGGCCCGCTGGAGCAGCTCTTCGGGCTCGCCACGGTCACCGTCACCACCGCCTCGTCCAAGGGCGCGCTCCGCGTCGAGGGACTCGACCACGAACTCGCGGCGGAGCTCGCCGAGCGGCTGACCAGGATCACCCAGGCGACCCCCGGGGACGCCACGTGACCCCCGGCGACGAGGGGGAGTGGCGGCGCCTCGACCGGCGTACCTCCCTCGTCACCGCCGCCGTCCTCTGCGGCGTCGCGGCCGGCGCCGGGGTCCCCGTCACCGCGGGTCTCGCCGGCTCCCGGCCCCTCTGGCAGGCGCTCGCCTGGGTCCTCGCCGGCGCCGTCCTGCTGATCGGCGGCGGCACCGCCGCCGAACACGTCCGCCTCCGCCACACCCGCTACCGGATCGGCGGCGACCAGATCGAGCTCCACTCCGGCCTGCTGCTCCTCAAGCGGCGCACCCTGGCCCGGGAGCGGATCCGCAGCGTCGACCTCACCGCCAACCCGCTCCAGCGGGTCCTGGGCCTGGTCAAGGTCCGCATCGGCACCGGCGAGTCCACCGGCGGCGGCGAGTCCACCCTGGAACTCGAATTCGTCACCCGGGCCGAGGGCGAACGGCTCCGCCGCGAACTCCTCACCCGCGCCGCCTCCCCCGAGGCGGCCCCCGACCAGGACGGCACCCTCGCCGTCCTCGACCCCCGCTGGATCCGCTACGCCCCCGTCTCCTTCGTCACCGGCCTGCTCGGCGGCGCCGCCGCAGGAGCGGTCATGCAGGTCAGCGAGTGGTTCGGCGTCCAGTCCGAGGTCATCGTCTGGATAGGGGACCGCTTCCAGGACGTCTCCCTGCCGTGGATGATCGTCTCCCTCGCCCTCCTCGCCGCCCTGGCCGGCGCGCTCGGTTCGCTCGGGCTCTGGGTCGAGATGTGGTGGAACCACCGGCTCGAACGCGAACCCGGCGGCACCCTCCGGGTCCGCCGCGGTCTGCTCAGCACCCGCTCGGTCACCCTGGAGGAGGAGCGGGTGCGCGGGGTCGAGCTCGTCGAACCCCTCGGCGTCCGCCTCGTCGGCGCCGCACGCGTCGACGCGGTCGCCGGCGGCCTCGCCGAGGACGACGAGAAGCACACCGACCTCAAGACGCTGCTCCCGGCCGCGCCCCGGGCCGTCGCCGCCCGGATCGCCGCCGAGGTCCTGCGCGACCCGGCCGACCCGTTCGCCGTCCCCCTCACCCCGCACCCGCCCGCCGCCCGCGGCCGCAGGGTGCGCTGGGCCCTCACCGCCGTACTGCTCCCCGCCGCCGTCCTCGCCCTGCTCGGCGCGCTCCTCACCCCGGCCCTGCTGTACGTCGCGGCCGGGTGGACCGTGGTGCTCACGCCGCTCGCGGTCGCCCTCGCCCTGGACGCGTACCGCTCGCTCGGACACGCTCTCGGCGGCGGGTACCTGGTGACCCGCTCGGGCACGGGACGGCGGGCCACGGTCGCCCTCCAGCGGTCCGGGATCATCGGCTGGACGGTCAAGCAGTCGTACTTCCAGCGGCGCGCCGGCCTCCTCACGCTCACCGCCACCACGGCGGCGGGCGAGCGCGCCTACGACGTCCTGGACGCGGACGGGAGCGAGGGGCTGGCCTTCGCCGCCGAGGCCGTACCGGGGCTCCTCGCGCCCTTCCTGGAGCCGGCCGAGCGGGCCGGCACGGCGAGGACGGCGGAGGCCCGGTCCACCGAGGGGTGAACCGGGCCTCCGCGGAATCCGCGTGACGATTTGTCAGGCCTAGGCCGGGGGATACAGGCTCCGCGGCAGCTCCGAGGCCGCCGCCGCGTCCATCAGCCACAGGGTGCGCGAGCGCCCGCGGGCGCCGGCCGCCGGGGCCTGCACCTCGCCGGCGCCGGAGAGCGCGAGGGCCGCGGCCTTCGCCTTGTCCTCACCGGCCGCGAGCAGCCAGACCTCCTTCGCCGCCCGGATCGCCGGGAGGGTCAGGGAGATCCGGGTGGGCGGCGGCTTGGGCGCGCCGTGCACGCCGACGACCGTCCGCTCGGTCTCCCGGACCGCGGGCAGCTCCGGGAAGAGCGAGGCCACGTGGGTGTCCGGTCCGACGCCCAGCATCAGCACGTCGAAGGCGGGCACCCCGCCCCGCTCGGTCGGGCCGGCCGCGGCGGCCAGCTCGGCCGCGTATCCCGCGGCGGCGGCGTCGGCGTCGTCCCCGTAGGGGCCGTCCGAGGCCGGCATGGCGTGCACCCGGGCCGGGTCCAGCGGGACCCGGTCCAGGAGCGCCTCGCGGGCCTGGGTGACGTTCCGCTCGGGGTCGCCCTCGGGCAGGAACCGCTCGTCGCCCCACCACAGGTCGAGCCGCGACCAGTCGATCGCGTCCCGGGCGGGGGCGGTGCCGAGCGCGGCGAGCAGCCCGTTGCCGTTGCGGCCGCCCGTCAGCACGACCGAGGCGGAGCCCCGGGAGGACTGGGCGTCCACGATCCGGGTGATCAGCCGGGCCGCCGCGGCCTCGGCCATCAGCTCCTTGTCCCGGTGGACCACCAGCTGCGGAGTGCTCACTTGGCCGCCGCCTTCTTCGCCGGGGCCTTCTTGGCGGGTGCCTTCTTCGCCGGCTCGGCGCCGGATCCGGCGGACTCCGGCTCGGCGGGCTCCTCCGGCTCGGCGGGGGCCTCCGCGGCGGGCTCCTCCGGCGCGGGGGCGGTGACGCCCGCCTCGTCGTCGAGCCGCTCCAGACCGAACTTGAGCGACGCCGCGTAGGTGTCGTCCGGGTCGAGCCGGCGCAGCTCCTCGGCGATCAGCTCGGCCGTCTCGCGGCGCTTGAGCGCCACCGCGCGGTCGGGCTGGCCCTCTATGGAGAGCGTCGCGAGCGAGCCGTCGGGCCGGTCGAGGACGATCGGTCCCGCGCTCGTCTCCAGCCGCACCGAGGTGAGGCCGGGGCCGGCGGAGGTGGAGCGCCGTACCGGCACCTTCAGCCGCTCGGCCAGCCACATCGCGAGCAGTTCGACGCTCGGGTTGAACTCCTCGCCCTCCACGTCGGCCGAGGTCACCTCGCAGTGGACCTGGTCGAGCGCGGCGGCCAGCATCGAGCGCCACGGGGTGATCCGGGTCCACGAGAGGTCCGTGTCGCCGGGGGTGTAGGTGTCCGCGCGCGCGGTCAGCTCCTGGATGGGCTGCTCGGCGGCGTACGTGTCGGTCACCCGGCGCTGGGCGAGGGCGCCCAGCGGGTCGTTCGCCGGGTCGGTCGGCGCGTTCACCGGCCACCAGACGACGACGGGGGCGTCCGGGAGGAGCAGCGGCAGCACCACCGACTGGGCGTGGTCGACGACCTCGCCGTACAGCCGGAGGACGACCGTCTCCCCGGAGCCGGCGTCGGCGCCGAGGCGGACCTCGGCGTCGAGCCGGGTGTTGGCCCGGTCCCGCGGCGAGCGCGAGACCCGCTTGATGACCACGAGGGTCCGCGAGGGGTGCTCGCGGGACGCCTCGTTGGCCGCCTTCAGCGCGTCGTAGGCGTTCTCCTCGTCGGTGACGATGACGAGGGTGAGCACCATGCCGACGGCCGGGGTGCCGATCGCCCGCCGCCCGAGCACCAGCGCCTTGTTGATCTTGGAGGACGTGGTGTCCGTCAGGTCGGTCTTCATGGCCGGCGCCAGCTCCTGCCGTCTCGTGCGAGCATCTCGTCCGCCTCGACCGGACCCCAGGTCCCGGACTCGTACTGGGCCGGCTTGCCGTGCGCGTCCCAGTACTGCTCGATCGGGTCGAGGATCTTCCAGGACAGCTCGACCTCCTCCACGCGCGGGAAGAGGTTGGAGTCGCCGAGGAGGACGTCCAGGATGAGCCGCTCGTACGCCTCGGGGCTGGACTCGGTGAAGGACTCGCCGTAGGCGAAGTCCATCGACACGTCCCGGATCTCCATCTGGGTGCCGGGCACCTTGGAGCCGAAGCGGACGGTGACGCCCTCGTCCGGCTGGACCCGGATGACGATGGCGTTGCGGCCCAGCTCCTCCGTCGACGTGTGGTCGAAGGGGGAGTGCGGGGCGCGCTGGAAGACCACCGCGATCTCGGTGACCCGGCGGCCGAGCCGCTTGCCGGTGCGCAGGTAGAAGGGGACGCCCGCCCAGCGGCGGTTGTCGATCTCCAGCTTGACCGCCGCGTAGGTGTCGGTCTTCGACTGGGGGTCGATGCCCTCTTCCTGGAGGTAGCCGACGGCCTTCGCGCCGCCCTGCCAGCCCGCGCCGTACTGGCCGCGGACGGTGGTCTTCGCCAGGTCCTTGGGGAGCCGGACGGCGCCCAGCACCTTGGTCTTCTCCGCGGCGAGCGCGTCGGCGTCGAAGGAGGCGGGCTCCTCCATCGCGGTCAGCGCGAGCAGCTGGAGGAGGTGGTTCTGGATGACGTCACGGGCGGCGCCGATGCCGTCGTAGTAGCCGGCGCGGCCGCCGATGCCGATGTCCTCGGCCATGGTGATCTGCACGTGGTCGACGTACGACCGGTTCCAGATCGGCTCGAAGAGGGTGTTGGCGAAGCGGAGCGCCAGGATGTTCTGGACGGTCTCCTTGCCGAGGTAGTGGTCGATGCGGAAGACCGCCTCGGGCGGGAAGACCTCGTGGACGACCTCGTTGAGCTCCTTGGCGGAGGTCAGGTCGTGGCCGAAGGGCTTCTCGATGACGGCGCGGCGCCAGGAGCCGTTCTTCTGGTCGGCCAGGCCGTGCTTCTTCAGCTGCTGGACGACCAGCGGGAAGAACTTCGGCGGCACGGACAGGTAGAAGGCGAAGTTGCCGCCGGTGCCCTGCGCCTTGTCCAGCTCCTGGATGGTGTCCTTCAGCTGCTCGAAGGCCTCGTCGCTGTCGAAGTCGCCCTGGACGAACCGCATGCCCTGGATGAGCTGCTGCCAGACCTCCTCGCGGAAGGGGGTGCGGGCGTGCTGCTTGACGGCGTCGTGGACCTCCTGCGCGAAGTCCTCGTCCTGCCACTCCCGGCGGGCGAAGCCGACGAGCGAGAAGCCCGGCGGCAGCAGGCCGCGGTTGGCCAGGTCGTAGACGGCGGGCATCAGCTTCTTACGGGACAAATCGCCCGTGACGCCGAAGATGACCAGGCCCGACGGCCCCGCGATGCGCGGGAGCCGTCGGTCTGCGGCGTCACGGAGCGGGTTGGCTCCGTCGACGGTGCTCAAGGTGGTCAGGCCTCCGAAGGGACGCGGCGCGCGAGCTCCGCCTCGGTCGAGCTGAGCAGGTCGTTCCAGGACGCCTCGAACTTCTCGACGCCCTCGTCCTCCAGGAGCTGGACCACGTCGTCGTAGCTGATGCCCAGCTCGGCGACGGCCGCCAGGACCTCGCGGGAGGAGTCGTACGTGCCGCGGATGGTGTCGCCGTCGACCTCGCCGTGGTCGGCGGTGGCCTCCAGGGTCGCCTCCGGCATGGTGTTGACGGTGCCCGGGGCGACGAGGTCCACCACGTAGAGGGTGTCCTTGTACGCCGGGTCCTTGACGCCGGTCGAGGCCCACAGCGGACGCTGCTTGTTGGCCTGCGCCTTGTCGAGGGCCGCCCAGCGCTCCGAGGAGTCCGAGAAGACCTCCTCGTACGCCTCGTAGGCCAGGCGCGCGTTGGCCAGCGCCGACTTGCCCTTGAGGGCCTTGGCCCCGTCGGTGCCGATGCCGTCCAGGCGCTTGTCGATCTCGGTGTCCACGCGGGAGACGAAGAAGGACGCCACCGAGTGGATCTTCGCCAGGTCGAGGCCGCGCTCGCGGGCCTTCTCCAGGCCCGCCAGGTAGGCGTCCATCACCGCGCGGTAGCGCTCCAGCGAGAAGATCAGCGTCACGTTCACGCTGATGCCGAGGCCGATGACCTCGGTGATCGCCGGCAGGCCGGCCTCGGTGGCCGGGATCTTGATGAGCGTGTTCGGCCGGTCCACCAGCCAGGCCAGCTGCTTGGCCTCGGCGATCGTCGCGACCGTCTCGTGGGCGAGCCGCGGGTCGACCTCGATGGAGACCCGGCCGTCCTGGCCGTCCGTCGCGTCGAAGACCGGGCGCAGGATGTCGGCGGCGTCGCGGACGTCCGCCGTCGTGATCATGCGGATGGCCTCGTCCACGGTCACCTTGCGGGCGGCCAGGTCGGCGAGCTGCTGCTCGTAACCGTCACCCGAGGTGATCGCCTTCTGGAAGATCGACGGGTTGGTGGTCACACCGACCACGTGCGACTGGTCGATCAGCTCGGCCAGGTTGCCGGAGGTGATCCGCCGGCGGGACAGGTCGTCCAGCCAGATCGCGACGCCTTCGTCGGAGAGGCGCTTGAGAGCGTCTGTCATGAGAGTTGCATCTCCAAAAAGTCGTACGTATCCGCGTCAGCGCGCGGCGGCGGCGATCGATTCCCGGGCGGCGGTGGCCACGGCCTCCGGCGTGAAACCGAACTCACGGAAGAGGACCTTGGCGTCGGCCGAGGCGCCGAAGTGCTCCAGCGAGACGATCCGGCCGGCGTCACCGACGTACTTGTGCCAGGTCAGGCCGACGCCGGCCTCCACCGCGACACGCGCCTTCACCGACGGCGGGAGGACGGAGTCCTTGTACGCCTGGTCCTGCTCCTCGAACCACTCCACGGACGGCATCGAGACCACGCGGGTCGGGACGCCCTCGGCCTGGAGCTGCTCCCGGGCCTCGACGGCCAGGTGTACCTCGGAGCCGGTCGCGACGATGACGACCTGAGCCTCGCCGCCCTCGGCGTCGAACAGCACGTAGCCGCCCTTGGCCGCGTCCTCGTTCGGCGCGTAGGTCGGCACGCCCTGGCGGGTCAGCGCCAGTCCGTGGGGCGCGCCCTTCAGGTACTCCCGGGTGTGCCGCTTCATGATCTCGCGCCAGGCGATCGCCGTCTCGTTGGCGTCGGCGGGCCGGACCACGTTGAGGCCCGGGATCGCGCGCAGCGCGGCCAGGTGCTCCACCGGCTGGTGGGTCGGGCCGTCCTCGCCGAGACCGATCGAGTCGTGCGTCCACACGTAGGTCACCGGCAGGTGCATCAGGGCCGACAGGCGCACCGCATTGCGCATGTAGTCCGAGAAGACCAGGAAGGTGCCGCCGTAGATGCGGGTGTTGCCGTGCAGCGCGATGCCGTTCATCTCCGCGGCCATGGCGTGCTCGCGGATGCCGAAGTGGATCGTGCGGCCGTACGGGTTCGCCTCGGGCAGCGGGTTGCCCTCGGGGAGGAAGGAGGACGACTTGTCGATCGTCGTGTTGTTCGAGCCCGCGAGGTCGGCCGAGCCGCCCCACAGCTCAGGGACGATCTCGCCCAGCGCCTGGAGCACCTTGCCCGAGGCGGCACGGGTGGCGACGCTCTTGCCCGTCTCGAAGACCGGGAGCTTCTCCTCCCAGCCGGCCGGCAGCTCGTTCGCCTGGATCCGGTCGAACTCGGCGGCCCGCTCCGGGTTGGCCGTGCGCCACTCGGCGAGTCGCTTCTCCCAGGCGGCGCGGGCCTCGCGGCCGCGGTCGCCGAGCTCACGGGTGTGGCCGATGACCTCGTCGGCGACCTCGAAGCTCTGCTCCGGGTCGAAGCCCAGCACGCGCTTGGTGGCCGCGACCTCGTCGGCGCCGAGCGCCGAGCCGTGCGCGGCCTCGGTGTTCTGCGCGTTCGGCGCGGGCCACGCGATGATCGAGCGCATCGCGATGAAGGACGGGCGCTCGGTCTCGGCCTCGGCCGCGCGGATCGCCGCGTACAGACCGGCCGGGTCCAGGTCGCCGTTCGCCTGCGGCTCCACGCGCTGCACGTGCCAGCCGTACGCCTCGTACCGCTTCAGCGTGTCCTCGGAGACGGCGGTCTCGGTGTCGCCCTCGATCGAGATGTGGTTGTCGTCCCACAGCAGGATGAGGTTGCCGAGCTTCTGGTGGCCCGCGAGCGAGGACGCCTCGGCGGAGATGCCCTCCTGGAGGCAGCCGTCGCCGGCGATCGCGTAGACGCGGTGGTCGAAGGGGGAGGTGCCGGGGGCCGCCTCCGGGTCGAAGAGGCCGCGCTCGTAGCGGGCGGCCATCGCCATGCCCACCGCGTTCGCCACACCCTGGCCCAGCGGGCCCGTGGTGGTCTCGACGCCGGCCGTGTGGCCGTACTCGGGGTGGCCCGGGGTCTTCGAGCCCCAGGTGCGGAACGCCTTGAGGTCGTCCAGCTCCAGACCGAAGCCACCCAGGTACAGCTGGGTGTAGAGGGTCAGGGAGGAGTGGCCCGCGGAGAGCACGAACCGGTCGCGGCCGACCCACTCGGGGTCGGACGGGTCGTGGCGCATCACCTTCTGGAAGAGGGTGTACGCGGCCGGCGCGAGGCTCATCGCCGTACCGGGATGGCCGTTGCCGACCTTCTGTACGGCGTCCGCGGCCAGGATGCGGGCGGTGTCGACGGCCCGCTGGTCCAATTCGGTCCACTGGAGGTCTGTGGTGGTCGGCTTAGTGCTCACCCTGGGTCAGGGCTCCTCTCCACATGTCTGTAGCCGGTGACTGAGGGTGTACCGGCGCTGTCGAGCCTACCCCCGAAAAAGCCCCCTCTTTTCGTGTTCATGCCCCTCAAATGAGCGGACAGAGCAAGAGTGCCGGTGCCCGTGGTGCTTCGCCTCCCGAACGGCGCGCCGAAGGGTGTCCGCCCCTTGATACGGGGAGGGAGGCACGCCTACGAGTGAGGCCCGCCAACACGACCCCACCCCCGCGAAGATCGCTGTCTGGGCAACGTCTAGAGTGGCGTGGTACGCGCAAGTTTCACCCCGCCTCTCTGCGGGGACTTGCTGGGAATTTCTCTGTCAGGGGTGTGCGTGACGGCCGTCGAGTCCCGACCCGCAGGGGTCGTCTTGGCTACCGGCCCGGGGGGCCATCGGCCGTTCGGGGCCCGCGTCAAGGCATTCGTGGCGCTGACCAAGCCGCGGATCATCGAGCTGCTGCTCATCACCACCGTTCCGGTGATGTTCCTCGCCGAACAGGGCGTGCCCGACCTGTGGCTGGTGCTCGCCACCTGCTTCGGCGGCTACCTCTCGGCGGGCGGCGCCAACGCGCTCAACATGTACATCGACCGCGACATCGACGCGCTGATGGACCGCACGGCGCAGCGACCGCTGGTCACCGGCGTGGTCTCGCCGCGCGAGGGCCTGGTCTTCGGCCTCACCCTCGCCGTCGTCTCCACCCTCTGGTTCGGCCTGCTCGTCAACTGGCTCTCCGCCTGGCTCTCCCTCGGCGCGCTCCTCTTCTACGTCGTGATCTACACGATGCTCCTGAAGCGGCGCACCGCGCAGAACATCGTCTGGGGCGGCATCGCCGGCTGCATGCCCGTCCTCATCGGCTGGTCCTCGGTCACCGACTCGATGTCCTGGGCCGCCGTCATCCTCTTCATGGTCATCTTCTTCTGGACGCCGCCGCACTACTGGCCGCTGTCGATGAAGGTGAAGGACGACTACGCGCGCGTGGGCGTCCCCATGCTCCCCGTGGTCGCGTCCAACAAGGTCGTCGCCAAGCAGATCGTCCTCTACAGCTGGGTCATGGTCGCGGTCTCGCTGCTGCTCACCCCGCTGGGCTACACGGGCTGGTTCTACACGGCGGTCGCGCTGGCCACCGGCGGCTGGTGGCTCTGGGAGGCGCACGGCCTGCTGAACCGCGCCAAGGCGGAGGTCACCGGCGGGAAGCTCAAGGAGATGCGCCTCTTCCACTGGTCCATCACCTACGTGTCGCTGCTCTTCGTGGCGGTCGCGGTGGACCCCTTCCTCCGCTGAACCCTCCGGCTCCGACGGCCGGGTCGTGTGGGCTGTCCCACGCGGCCCGGCCGTCGTCAGTCGATCTACCGCTCGGTAGCATCCTTTCCATGGCAGACACCACGGAAGACACCACGGCCGTCTCCCCGCGCGCCGAGCGCAAGGCGGCCAAGCTGGCCAAGGAGATCCGCGCCTTCGGCAAGGAGCACGGCGGCGCCGAGGGCCAGCTCGCCCACATCGGCCAGGCCGGCACCCGGATCGTCCTCGTCGGCGAGGACGGCGGCTGGGGCGACCTGGTGGCCCCCACCTATGCGATCGCCCGGCAGGCCGCCGAGAAGGCCGGACTGACCCTGCACGACGAGTTCGACGGCGAGTTCGCCGCCAAGGTCGTCACCGGCCCGTACGAGTGGACCCGGATGGCCGGCATCCAGCTCGGCGGCCCCGCCAACGCCTGATCCCGCGACCGCGCCGGCCGCCCGCCGCGACCGGTGGCCGGGACCGGCCGCCGCCGCGCGGTGCCGCACGGCGTCCCCGGCCGCACGGCGCCGGCGGATGCGCCGCCGGCCGATGGCGCCGAGCGCGGACCCTCGGCTCTCCATAGCCGGCTTCGGTCACCGGCCCTCCGACGCCGCTCGCCGCTCGCCGTCATCGGTGGGAGGCAACAACCTCGTGCCGGGCTCACCCGTTAGGACGTGTGGAGACACGCCCACACAGGGAGCCCCCCGAGATGATCGACACGCCGCGCCTGGTGGACCAGCACTGCCACGGGGTGCTCCGGACGGAGCTGGGCCTCGGCACCTTCGAGGCCCACCTCGGCCCGGCAGCCGTCCTGCCCGCCTCCGGCACCACCTTCTTCGACACCCAGACGGGCTTCGCCGTACGCCGCTGGTGCCCGCCGCTGCTCGGCCTCGACGCGCACTGCCCGCCCGCCCGCTACCTCGCCCGCCGCCGCGAGCTCGGCGTCGCCGAGACCGGCCGCCGGCTGCTGCGGGGCGCCGGCATCGCCACCTACCTCGTGGACACCGGCCTCCCCGGCGAGCTCACCGGGCCCGCCGAGCTCGCCGACGCCGGCGGGGCCCGTGCCCATGAGATCGTCCGCCTCGAACCCCTCGCCGAGCAGGTAGCCGACACCTCGGGAACGGTCGACGCCTTCCTCGCCAACCTCACCGAGGCCGTCCAGGGCGCCGCCGTGCACTCGGTCGCCTTCTCCTCCGCCTCCGCCGCCCGCTGCGGCCTCGCGGCCGTCGCGGACCCCCCGGGCCGCGCCGAGGTCCGCCGGGCCGCCGGGCGCTGGCTCGCCGACCGGCCCGCCGGCGGGCCCCTCGACTCGCCGTCGCTGCTGCGCCACCTGCTGTGGATCGCGGTCGGCGCGGGCCGGCCGCTCCAGCTGCACACCGGGGACCGGGACCCGGGCGGCCTGGCCGGCTTCGCCGCCGCCACCGCGGGCCTCGGCGCCGACCTCGTCCTGCTGCACGGCGCTCCGCACCACCGCACGGCCGCCGGGATGGCGGGGGCCTTCCCGCACGTCTACGCCGACCTCGGCGCCGCCCTGGCGCACACCGGGGCCCGCGCGGCGGACGTCCTCGCCGAGGTCCTGGAGCTGGCCCCGTTCGGCAAGCTGCTCTACTCCAGCGGGGCCCGCGGGCTGCCCGAACTGCACGTGGTCGCCGCCAGCGCCTTCCGGACCGCCCTCGGCAGGGTCCTGGGCGCCTGGGTCATGGACGGCGCCTGGTCCCGTACGGACGCGCAGCGGGTCGCCTCGATGCTGGCCGCGGACAACGCGACGCGGGTCTACCGGCTCGGGTGAGCCGGTGGACCCGCGTCGGGGGTACGTCAGGCCTGCGCCGGCACCGGCTCGGCCTGGGCCGGGATGTCCGCCGTCGGCAGCGGACGCTCGCGCAGGCTCAGGGCCAGGCGGACGACGGCGATCCACATCAGCGAGGAGCCGAGCATGTGGACGGCCACCAGGAGCTCCGGGACGCCGGTGAAGTACTGCACGTAGCCGATGCCGCCCTGGAGCAGCAGCACGATCAGCAGCTCGCGGGCGCGGGCGCGGATGTCGTCGGGGGCGTCGACCACGCGCAGGACCAGCCACATCGCGACGGCGAGGGCGCAGACGATCCAGGCGGCGATGGCGTGCAGGTGGGCGGCGGCCGTCCAGTCCCACGGCATGCGGGGCACGTCGCTGCTGTCGCCCGCGTGCTTGCCCGCGCCGGTCACCGTGGTGCCGAGCGCGATGAGCAGACCCGAGGCGATGGTGATCGCCCACGACAGCTTCCGCACCGGCCCGGGCACGCGCGGGCGGGCGGGCGTGTCGCCCTCGCCGGTCCGGTGCCAGGTGATCAGGGCGACCGTCAGCAGCGCGTTCGCGGCCAGGAAGTGGCCGGCCACGGTCCACGGGTTGAGGCCCATCCAGACGGTGATGCCGCCGAGGACGGCGTTGCTCATCACGATCCAGAACTGAGCCCAGCCCCACCGGGTGAGGTTCCTGCGCCACGGCTTGGTCGACCGGGCGGCGATGATCGCCCAGCCGACGGCGGCGGACAGGACGTACGTCAGCATCCGGTTGCCGAACTCGATCAGGCCGCGGTAGCCCTGTTCGGGCGTCACGATGAGGCTGTCGTCCGTGCACTTGGGCCACGTGTCGCAGCCGAGACCGGAACCGGTCAGCCGGACCGCGCCGCCCGTGACGATGATGAGCACGCTCATCACGACGGCGGAGAGCGCGGCGCGCCGGAGGATCCGGGGGGACGGCGTCCAGCGCTGGGCGATGAAGGCGAGGGGGGTCTGCACGGGCCCTATCGTAGGCGGGGGCTTGTGCACGCTTTCACGAGGGGTGCCTTGTCGGGAAACGTCACCCTCTGAGGGGGCTCCGCTACTCCCAGCGGAAGAGCCGTGCCGCCGCGCCGAGCCCCAGGACCGCCCAGACGGCGAGGATCCCGGCGTCGGCCCACGGCATGCCCGCGCCGCCCTGGAGGACGTCCCTGAGGCCGTCCGAGAGGGCGGCGATCGGCAGCAGCGCCAGGACGTCGCCGGCCGCGCCGAACTTCTCCAGCGGGACGATCACCCCGCCGCCGACCAGGAGCAGGAGGAAGACCAGGTTGGCGGCGGCGAGGGTGGCCTCGGCCTTGAGGGTGCCGGCCATGAGCAGTCCGAGCCCGGAGAAGGCGGCGGTGCCGAGGACCAGCAGGAGCAGCACGGAGAGCGGGCCGCCCTGCGGCGACCAGCCCAGGCCGAGCGCGATGGCGGTCAGCAGGGCGATCTGGAGGACCTCGGTGACCAGCACGGAGAGCGTCTTCGCGGTCATCAGGGCCCAGCGGGGCAGTGGGGAGGCGCCGAGCCGCTTCAGGACGCCGTAGCGGCGCTCGAAGCCGGTGGCGATGGCCTGGCCGGTGAAGGCGGTGGACATCACGGCGAGCGCGAGGACGCCCGGGGTGAGGAAGTCGACGGCCTCGCCCGCGCCCGTGTCGACGACGTCCACCGTCGAGAAGAGCACGAGGAGGAGGGAGGGGATGATCACCGTGAGGAGGAGCTGCTCGCCGTTGCGGAGCAGCATCCGCGTCTCCAGGGCGGTCTGGGCCGCGATCATCCGCCCGACCGGGGCGGCCCCCGGCTTCGGGGAGTAGGTGCCTGCGCTCACGACCGGAGCTCCTTGCCCGTCGGTCCCAGACTGTGCTTTCCCGGGGGACACTGCGTCCGATCGCGGCTGCGCCGCGGGCCGGACCCCCGGCAGATCTCGGTCTTGCCCGCCTTCATGACCTCAGCTCCTTGCCGGTCAGTTCCAGGAATACGTCTTCGAGGGTGTGGCGCTCGACCGAGATGCGGTCGGGCATGACGCCGTGCTGGGCGCACCAGGTGGTGACCGTGGCGAGCAGCTGGGGATCGACGGTGCCGGTGATGCGGTACGAGCCCGGCAGCGGCTCGGCGGCCTCGCTGCCGTCCGGGAGCGCCTTGAGCAGGGAGCCGAGGTCGAGGCCGGGGCGGCCGGTGAAGCGGAGGGTGTTCTCGGCGCCGCCGCGGCAGAGCTGCTCGGGGCTGCCTTGGGCGGCGACCCGGCCGGCGTCGACGATGGCGACGTCGTCGGCCAGCTCCTCGGCCTCCTGCATGAAGTGGGTGGTGAGCACGGTGGTGACGCCGTCGGCGCGCAGCTCGCGGACGAGGTCCCAGGTGGCGCGGCGGGCCTGCGGGTCGAGGCCCGCGGTGGGCTCGTCGAGGAAGACGAGTTCGGGGCGGCCGACGACGGCCATGGCGAGGGCGAGCCGCTGCTGCTGGCCGCCGGAGAGCCGCCGATAGCTCGTCCGGCCGCAGGAGCCGAGGCCGAGCCGCTCGATCAGGGCGTCGACGTCGAGCGGGTGGGCGTGCAGCCGGGCCATGTGGCGGAGCATCTCGTCGGCGCGGGCGCCCGAGTAGACGCCGCCGGACTGGAGCATCACGCCGACGCGGGGGCGCAGGGCGGCGGCGTCGGCGACCGGGTCGAGGCCGAGGACGCGGACGGTGCCGGCGTCCGGCCGCCGGTAGCCCTCGCAGGTCTCGATGGTCGTGGTCTTGCCGGCTCCGTTGGGGCCGAGGACCGCGGTGACGGTGCCGGTCCGCACGTCGAGGTCGAGGCCGTCGACGGCGGTCCTGGTGCCGTACCGCTTGACCAGGCCGCGGACGCGGACGGCGGTGTCGGCGGTGCCGTCGGGCTCGTTTCGCATGCCGGGAAGTCTAGGAGAGGTGCTGGTGGGCGGGTCGGCCCGGGGGCTCGATTCATCCCACGAATGATCGTTTCCGCAGGTCAGGTAAGCCTTACCTGAGTGACGCACGCCATCACCGCCACTTCCGGTGCCGCTTGTCACTGCCTGATTAATTACGCAACAATGGCGTTGTGAAAAACCTTGGCGCGGCTCCGGTGGAGGAACTCGCGACCCGAGAGCGGTCCACACGCAACCGGGTCGCGCGGTCCATCCTGGATCACGGGCCGTCCACCGTCGCCGACCTCGCGGAGCGGGTGGGCCTCACCCAGGCGGCCGTACGCCGTCACCTCGACGCGCTCGTCGCCGAGCAGGTCGTCGAGGCCCGCGAGAAGCGCGTCTACGGCGCCCGCACCCGGGGCCGCCCCGCCAAGGTCTTCGCCCTCACCGACTGCGGCCGGGACGCCTTCGACCAGTCGTACGACTCCCTCGCCGTCGAGGCGCTCCGCTGGATCGAGCGGACCGCCGGCGGGGGGGCCGCGGGAGAGGCGGCCGTCGCCGCCTTCGCCCGGGACCGCTTCGAGTCCCAGGCCGAGTCCTACCGCGAGGCCGTCGAATCGGTCGAGCCGGAGCGACGGGCCGAGGCGCTTGCCAAGGCCCTGACGGCGGACGGGTACGCTGCCACTGCGCGCAACGCGCCGGTCGGCGAGCAGCTCTGCCAGCACCACTGCCCGGTCGCCCACGTCGCCGAGCAGTACCCCCAGCTGTGCGAGGCGGAAACGGAGATCTTCTCCCGCCTCCTGGGAACGCACGTCCAGCGCCTGGCCACCATCGCCCACGGTGACGGCGTCTGCACCACGTTCATCCCGCACAGCGCTCCACAGACCAACGAATCAGCATCTGCCAGCACGGCCGGGAGGAACCCCGCATGACCACCGAGATCAGCCACCCCGAGCTCGAGGGCCTGGGTCGGTACGAGTACGGCTGGGCCGACTCGGACGCGGCCGGCGCCACTGCCAAGCGCGGTCTGGGCGAGGAAGTCGTCCGCGACATCTCCTCGAAGAAGAACGAGCCCGAGTGGATGCTGAAGCTGCGTCTCAAGGGTCTGCGCCTCTTCGACAAGAAGCCCATGCCGACCTGGGGCTCCGACCTCGGCGGCATCGACTTCGACAACATCAAGTACTTCGTGCGGTCCACCGAGAAGCAGGCTGCCTCCTGGGAGGAGCTGCCGGAGGACATCAAGAACACGTACGACAAGCTCGGCATCCCGGAGGCGGAGAAGCAGCGCCTCGTCGCCGGTGTCGCGGCCCAGTACGAGTCCGAGGTCGTCTACCACCAGATCCGCGAGGACCTGGAGGAGCAGGGCGTCATCTTCGTCGACACCGACACCGCGCTGAAGGAGCACGAGGAGCTCTTCAAGGAGTACTTCGGCACCGTCATCCCGGTCGGCGACAACAAGTTCGCCTCGCTGAACACGGCCGTGTGGTCCGGCGGATCGTTCATCTACGTGCCGAAGGGCGTGCACGTCGAGATCCCGCTCCAGGCCTACTTCCGCATCAACACGGAGAACATGGGCCAGTTCGAGCGGACGCTGATCATCGTCGACGAGGACGCCTACGTCCACTACGTCGAGGGCTGCACCGCCCCGATCTACTCCTCCGACTCGCTGCACTCCGCGGTCGTCGAGATCATCGTGAAGAAGGGCGGCCGCTGCCGCTACACGACCATCCAGAACTGGTCGAACAACGTCTACAACCTGGTGACCAAGCGCGCCGTCGCCTACGAGGGCGCCACCATGGAGTGGGTCGACGGCAACATCGGCTCCAAGGTCACCATGAAGTACCCGGCCGTCTACCTGATGGGCGAGCACGCCAAGGGCGAGACCCTGTCCATCGCCTTCGCGGGCGAGGGCCAGCACCAGGACGCCGGCGCCAAGATGGTCCACATGGCCCCGAACACCTCGTCGTCCATCGTCTCCAAGTCGGTGGCGCGCGGCGGCGGCCGCACCTCCTACCGCGGCCTCATCGAGATCGGCGAGGGCGCCCCCGGCGCCAAGTCCAACGTCCTCTGCGACGCGCTGCTCGTCGACACGATCTCCCGCTCCGACACGTACCCCTACGTGGACGTGCGCGAGGACGACGTGACCATGGGCCACGAGGCCACCGTCTCCAAGGTCTCCGAGGACCAGCTCTTCTACCTGATGCAGCGCGGTCTCACCGAGCAGGAGGCCATGGCGATGATCGTGCGCGGCTTCGTCGAGCCGATCGCCAAGGAGCTGCCCATGGAGTACGCGCTGGAGCTGAACCGGCTGATCGAGCTGCAGATGGAAGGCGCGGTCGGCTAGTACCGCCACCGCCCCGCCCGTACCGCAGCGACTGATTCTTTACGCAGGAAGAGAGCAACACGACAGCCATGGCTGAGGCTCAGAACATCCCCGCGGGCTCCACCACCGCGGGCTCGATCGCGGTGGCCGCCGAGTCCACCGTCGCCACCCGCATGAGCGCCCCGCCGTCCTTCGACGTCGCGGACTTCCCGATCCCGCACGGCCGCGAGGAGGAGTGGCGCTTCACCCCGCTCGCCCGCCTCCGCGGTCTGCACGACGGCACCGCCGTCGCCACCGGCGAGGGCGTCCGGGTCGAGATCGAGGCCCCCGAGGGCGTCACCGTGGAGACCGTCGGCCGCGACGACGAGCGCCTCGGCAAGGCCGGCAAGCCCGTCGACCGCGTCGCCGCCCAGGCGTACTCCTCCTTCGAGAAGGCCTCGGTCGTGACCGTCGCCAAGGAGGCCGTCCTCGCCGAGCCGATCCGGATCGCCGTGCACGGCCAGGGCGGCACCGCCTTCGGCCACCAGGTGATCGAGCTCGGAGCCTTCGCCGAGGCCGTCGTCGTCATCGACCACACCGGTGACGCGGTGCTCGCCGCCAACGTCGACTTCGTGCTCGGCGACGGCGCCAAGCTCACCGTCGTCTCCGTGCAGGACTGGGAGAAGGACGCCGTCCACGTCGCGCAGCACAACGCGCTGCTCGGCCGGGACGCCTCCTTCAAGTCGGTCGTCGTCACCTTCGGCGGTGACGTCGTCCGCCTCCACCCGCGCGTCAGCTACGCCGCCCCCGGCGGCACGGCCGAGCTCTTCGGCCTGTACTTCACCGACGCCGGCCAGCACCAGGAGCACCGCCTCCTGGTCGACCACAACACCCCGCACTGCACCTCGAACGTCGCCTACAAGGGCGCGCTCCAGGGCCAGGACGCGCACGCGGTCTGGATCGGCGACGTCCTCATCCAGGCCGCCGCCGAGGGCACCGACACCTACGAGCTCAACCGGAACCTCGTCCTCACCGACGGCGCCCGGGTCGACTCCGTGCCGAACCTGGAGATCGAGACCGGCGAGATCGCCGGCGCCGGCCACGCCTCCGCCACCGGCCGCTTCGACGACGAGCAGCTCTTCTACCTGATGGCCCGCGGCATCCCGGAGACCGAGGCCCGCCGCCTCGTCGTCCGCGGCTTCTTCGCCGAGCTGGTCCAGCAGATCGGTCTCCCGGACGTCGAGGAGCGCCTGATCGCCAAGGTCGAGGCCGAGCTGGAGGCCTCCGTCTGATGGCCTTCGTCCGAGTCTGCGCACTGAGCGAGCTGGAGGCCGACACCCCGAAGCGGGTCGAGGTCGACGGCACGCCGGTGTCGGTCGTCCACACCGAGGGCGAGGTGTTCGCGATCAACGACATCTGCTCGCACGCGAACGTCTCCCTCTCGGAGGGCGAGGTCGAGGACTGCGCCATCGAGTGCTGGCTGCACGGTTCCAGCTTCGACCTCCGCACC
Organism: Streptomyces sp. NPDC014861; assembly: GCF_043081625.1. Classification (NCBI taxonomy): domain Bacteria; kingdom Bacillati; phylum Actinomycetota; class Actinomycetes; order Kitasatosporales; family Streptomycetaceae; genus Streptomyces; species Streptomyces sp. NPDC014861. The sequence goes on along the minus strand of NZ_JBIBWV010000004.1, from coordinate 119,001 downwards.
GGCAAGCCGTCCGGCCTTCCCGCGACGCGCCCCGTCCCCGTGTACCCCGTAAAGATCGAAGGGGACGATGTGCTCGTCTCCGTCACCCAGGAGTCCTGAGTCACCCATGGCAACGCTCGAAATCCACGACCTGCACGTCTCCGTCGAGGCGGAGAACGGCCCCCGCGAGATCCTCAAGGGCGTCGACCTGACCATCAAGCAGGGTGAGACCCACGCGGTCATGGGCCCCAACGGCTCCGGCAAGTCGACCCTGGCGTACTCCCTGGCGGGCCACCCCAAGTACACGATCACCGGCGGCACCGTCACCCTCGACGGTGAGGACGTCCTGGAGATGTCCGTCGACGAGCGCGCCCGCGCCGGCGTCTTCCTCGCCATGCAGTACCCGGTCGAGGTCCCCGGCGTCTCGGTCTCCAACTTCCTGCGCACCTCCGCCACCGCCATCCGCGGCGAGGCCCCCAAGCTCCGCACCTGGGTCAAGGAGGTCAAGGAGGCCATGGAGAAGCTCTCCATGGACCCGGCCTTCGCCGAGCGCAACGTGAACGAGGGCTTCTCCGGCGGCGAGAAGAAGCGCCACGAGATCCTCCAGCTCGAACTGCTCAAGCCGAAGATCGCGATCCTCGACGAGACCGACTCCGGCCTCGACGTCGACGCCCTGCGCATCGTCTCCGAGGGCGTCAACCGCGTCCGCGAGACGGGCGAGGTCGGCACCCTGCTCATCACCCACTACACGCGCATCCTGCGCTACATCAAGCCCGACTTCGTGCACGTGTTCGCGAACGGCCGCATCGTCGAGTCCGGCGGTGCCGAGCTCGCCGACCAGCTGGAGAACGAGGGCTACGACAAGTACGTGAAGGGTGGCGCATCCGCGTGACTTCCGCCCATCAGGGGCTGACCGGCCTCCTCGACACCGAGGCGATCCGCAAGGACTTCCCGCTCCTGGATCGCACGGTCCACGACGGCAAGAAGATCGTGTACCTGGACTCCGCGGCCACCTCGCAGAAGCCGCGGCAGGTCCTCGACGCGCTCAACGCCTACTACGAGCGGCACAACGCCAACGTCCACCGCGGCGTCTACACGGTCGCCGAGGAGGCCACCGCGCTGTACGAGGGCGCCCGCGACAAGGTCGCCGCCTTCATCAACGCGCCGAGCCGCAACGAGGTGATCTTCACCAAGAACGCCTCCGAGTCGCTCAACCTCGTGGCCAACATGCTGGGCTGGGCCGAGGACCCCTACCGGGTGGACCACGAGACCGAGATCGCCATCACGGAGATGGAGCACCACTCCAACATCGTCCCGTGGCAGCTGCTCTCGCAGCGCACCGGCGCGAAGCTGAAGTGGTTCGGCCTCACCGACGACGGCCGCCTCGACCTGTCGAACATCGAAGAGGTCATCACGGAGAAGACGAAGATCGTCTCCTTCACGCTGGTCTCGAACCTGCTCGGCACCCAGAACCCGGTCGAGACCATCGTCCGGCGCGCACAGGAGGTCGGTGCGCTCGTCTGCATCGACGCCTCGCAGGCGGCCCCGCACCAGGTCCTGGACGTGCAGGCGCTCCAGGCCGACTTCGTGGCCTTCACCGGCCACAAGATGTGCGGCCCGACCGGCATCGGCGTGCTGTGGGGACGGCAGGAGCTCCTGGAGGACCTGCCGCCCTTCCTCGGCGGCGGCGAGATGATCGAGACCGTCTCGATGCACTCCTCCACCTACGCGCCGGCCCCGCACAAGTTCGAGGCGGGTACGCCCCCGATCGCCCAGGCCGTCGGCCTCGGCGCGGCCGTGGACTACCTGTCGGCGATCGGCATGGAGAACATCGCGCGCCACGAGCACGCGATCACCGAGTACGCCGTCCGCCGCCTCCAGGAGGTGCCGGACCTGCGGATCATCGGCCCCACCACGGCCGAGGACCGCGGCGCGGCGATCTCCTTCACGCTCGGCGACATCCACCCGCACGACGTGGGCCAGGTCCTCGACGAGCAGGGCATCGCGGTCCGGGTCGGCCACCACTGCGCGCGGCCGGTCTGCCTGCGGTACGGAATTCCTGCGACCACGCGGGCGTCGTTCTACCTGTACTCCACTCCGGCCGAGGTCGACGCCCTGGTCGAGGGTCTGGAGCACGTCCGTAACTTCTTCGGATAGGGCGGCTGAGCTGTGAAGCTGGATTCGATGTACCAGGACGTCATCCTGGACCACTACAAGCACCCGCACGGGCGGGGCTTGCGGGACGGCGACGCCGAGGTGCACCACGTCAACCCGACGTGCGGCGACGAGATCACGCTCCGCGTGAAGTACGACGGCGAGCGGATCGAGGACGTGTCGTACGAGGGTCAGGGCTGCTCCATCAGCCAGGCCTCGGCCTCCGTCCTCAACGAGCTGCTCGTCGGCAAGGAACTGGCCGAGGCGCAGAAGATCCAGGGCACCTTCCTGGAGCTGATGCAGTCCAAGGGCCAGATCGAGCCGGACGACGCCATGGAGGAGATCCTGGAGGACGCCGTCGCGTTCGCCGGCGTCTCCAAGTACCCCGCCCGGGTGAAGTGCGCGCTGCTCAGCTGGATGGCGTGGAAGGACGCGACCGCCCAGGCCCTGGGCGGAGACGACCAGAAGTCTGTGAGGAAGTCGGCATGACCGAGAACATCGAGGCCACGATGAAGCCGGCCTCCGAGGAAGAAGTCCGCGAGGCGCTGTACGACGTCGTCGACCCCGAGCTGGGCATCGACGTCGTCAACCTGGGCCTGATCTACGGGATCCACATCGACGACGCGAACATCGCGACGCTCGACATGACGCTGACCTCGGCGGCCTGTCCGCTGACCGACGTCATCGAGGACCAGGCCCGCGCGGCCACCGACGGCATCGTCAACGAGCTGCGGATCAACTGGGTCTGGATGCCCCCGTGGGGTCCGGACAAGATCACCGACGACGGCCGCGAGCAGCTCCGCGCGCTCGGCTTCAACGTCTGATCGACGACGGTACGAGAGGAGGCCCCCGGCATCGCGCCGGGGGCCTCCTCTCGTCCGGTCAGGCGGTGGGCCCGGCCGCCCGGGCCAGGGCCGGGGCCAGGTTCTCCCGGCGGATGCGCTGGTCCACGTAGAGGAGGCCGGACGTCAGCGGCTGGAGGGGCCCGAGGACGGCCTGGGCCAGCAGCTGGAGCAGGACCGAGGCGAGCGCGGTCGTGCCGGCGGCCGCGAAGACGGTGCCGGGGGTGGCGTGCTGGGCGAGCGGCACGGCGAGGAAGGATCCCTGGGTGAGGAGGGAGGCCGACATCTGCACCAGGCACGTGACGCCGCCGACGATGACCAGCATCACCAGCGTGTAGCCGAAGATCCGCCACCAGGAGCCGCGGACCAGCTGTGCCGAACGGCGCAGGGCGGTCAGGGCGCCGGCCGACTCGACGACGGCGGCCGTCGGGGCGAGGCTGAACCGCACCCAGATCCAGAGGGCGAGCGGCGTCGTGGCGCAGCCGAGGAGGAGGGCGAGCAGGCCGGTGACCGCCCATCCGGCGCCGCCGTCGTCGCCGAGGCTCGCGAGCATGGCGCCCACCAGGAGGAAGAGGCCGACCAGGAGGAGCAGCCCGGGCACGAGGCCGGCCAGCGCGGGCACGGCGACCGAACCGAGCACCGGTCCCAGCCGGGACCACGCCCCGCGCCACACCGTGCCGAAGCCGGCCCGGCGTCCGAGCACCGCCTCCCGCACGACGACCGCGACGGCCGCGTGCACCAGCCCCATCGCCAGCAGCAGCCCCAGCGAGAGGACCAGCCAGAGGGCGCCGAGGCCGAGGGAGAGCGGCGTCAGGTCCGAGAGGCCGGGGTCCGCGGAGGCGGGCGTCTCCCCCATGGCGGCCCACGAGTCGGAGAGGGCGGCCCAGGCGGCCGTGCCGAGACCGGCGACCAGCGCGGCGGCGGCCGCGTAGGCGGCCAGGGTGATGCCGAGCAGTTCCTTCCAGTGGCGGCGGTAGGCGCCGAAGGCGCCCGACAGGACGTGGTTCAGGTCGAGCGGTGCCAGGGGTATCACGCCGGGCTTCGGGGGCGGCGGGGCGAACGGGTGGCCGTACCCGTGGGGCCCGGGGGCATAGGTCATGCGCACACCGTAGCGGGCAGTGTTATGTACACCCGTACGCAAGCATGTGTACTCTCGTACACATGGGTTACGGACTGCTCGCCGGGGCCATCGCGGCCGAGATCATCGCCACCACCTCCATGAAGTACAGCGAGGGCTTCAGCCGCCTCTGGCCCTCGATCCTCACCGCCACCGGGTACGTCATCGCCTTCGCGCTGCTCGCCCAGGCCCTCAAGACACTCCAGGTCGGCACCGCCTACGCGATCTGGTCGGGCGTCGGCACGGCCGCCGTCGCCGGCATCGGGATCCTCTTCCTCGGCGAGACCCTGAGCCTCGCCAAGATCGCCGGGATCGTCCTCATCGTCGCCGGGGTCGCCGTGCTCAACCTGGGCGGGGCGCACTGATGGCCCGCGCCCGCCGCTACGACCCCGAGCGCCGGGAGAGGATCGTGGACGCCGCCCTCCGGGTGGTCCGGCGGGACGGGATCGGGGGGCTGAGCCACCGGTCGGTCGCCGCCGAGGCCGACGTGCCGCTCGGCTCCACCACGTACCACTTCGCCTCCCTCGACGAACTCCTCGTCGCCGCCCTGCGGAAGCTCAACACGAGCTGGGCCGGCGAACTGCGCGGAGCGACGCTGCGGGCGGGGGAGGAGCTGCCCGCCGGGATCGCCCGGCTGCTCGGCGGGTGGCTCGGAGCCGACCGCGGCCAGGTGGAGCTGGAGTACGAGATCTACCTCGCCGCGCTGCGCCGCCCCGCGCTCCGCCCCGTCGCGGCCGAATGGGCCGAGGAGGTCGTCACCGCCCTCGCCCCGCACACCGGACCGGCCACCGCCCGCGCCCTGAGCGCCCTCATCGACGGCATCGGCCTCCAGACGCTGCTCACCGACTCGCCGTACGACGAGGCGTACACACGCGAGATGATCACCCGGATCCTGAACGAAGGCCCGAAGGAGCCGGTCCGGGACTCGTCGGAAGCTCCGGACCACCCGACCGGCACCTGAGACCGGTTGGCCCGCGCGGGGGCCCGAACGTTAGGTTTTCCGTCATGACCACCACTGCTCCTCGCACCACCGGCGCCGTCGCCGCCGGCCTCGCCACCATCGCCGGTGACGGCACCGTCCTCGACACCTGGTTCCCCGCCCCCGAGCTCACCGACGAGCCCGGCCCGGCCGGCACCGCGCGGCTCTCCCCGGACGAGGCGGTGAACGCCCTCGGCGAGGGCGCCGCCAAGGCCCTCGGCGTGGACGCCCGCCGCGGCGTCGAGGTGGTCGCCGTCCGCACCGTCATCGCCTCGCTCGACGAGAAGCCGCTCGACGCCCACGACGCCTACCTCCGCCTCCACCTGCTGAGCCACCGCCTGGTGAAGCCGCACGGCCAGAGCCTGGACGGCGTCTTCGGCCTGCTCGCCAACGTCGCCTGGACCTCGCTCGGCCCCGTCGCCGTCGACGACATCGAGAAGGTGCGGCTCAACGCCCGCGCCGAGGGCCTGCACCTCCAGGTGACCTCGATCGACAAGTTCCCCCGCATGACCGACTACGTCGTGCCCGCCGGTGTCCGCATCGCCGACGCCGACCGGGTCCGCCTCGGCGCCCACCTCGCCGCCGGCACCACCGTCATGCACGAGGGCTTCGTCAACTTCAACGCCGGCACCCTCGGCACCTCCATGGTCGAGGGCCGCATCTCCGCCGGCGTGGTCGTCGGCGACGGCTCCGACATCGGCGGCGGCGCCTCCACCATGGGCACCCTCTCCGGCGGCGGCAACGTCGTCATCGCCATCGGCGAGCGCTGCCTCGTCGGCGCCGAGGCGGGCGTCGGCATCGCGCTGGGCGACGAGTGCGTCGTCGAGGCCGGTCTCTACGTCACCGCCGGCACCCGGGTCACCATGCCCGACGGCCAGGTGGTCAAGGCGCGCGACCTCTCCGGCGCCTCGAACATCCTCTTCCGCCGCAACTCGGTCACCGGCGCCGTCGAGGCCCGCCCGAACAACGCGGTCTGGGGCGGCCTCAACGACATCCTGCACAGCCACAACTGACGGCCCGGCCGCGGGGCCCGCCCCCCCCCCCCGCCCGGGGGGGGGGCGGGCCCCCCCCCCGGCCCCCCCCCCCCGGGGCCCCCCCCCCCCCGGGGGGCGGGGGGGGGGGCCCCCCCCCCGCCCCCCCCCCCGGGCCCCCCCCCGCCCCCCCCCCGCCCCCCCCCCCGGGGGGGGGGGGGGCCCCGGCCGCTCCCCGTGTCCACCCGCCGAGGGCGCCGTCCCGCGTCCTTCGTGCGGTCTCATCCGCCCGCTCCCGGCAACCCTTCCGGTCACGGAGCGTTGTCACTACGGAGCGAGGTGCTCCGACCGGAGACGAGGCGAGGAGCTGGACATGAGGACGAAGCCGATGGTCGCGGGGGTGCTCACCGCGGCGGCGGTGCTGCTGTCGGCGGGGGCCGCCCGGGCGGACGAGACGCACACGCACAACGGGCCGACCGTGACCAACGGTCCCAGCCTCAGCCTGCACACCGGACAGATCGACGACCCGCTGGAGGACGTGCTGGAGCACGCGGCGATCCTCGGGCGGACCTCCACCGTCGACTCAGGCTGAGACCAGCTCCCGAAGGAGCGCGCGCAGCTCGTCGGCCGTCTCCCGGCCGGCGGGTTGCAGCGGTTCCCTGACCGTGCCGCCGAGCAGCGCCTTCACGGTGACCGTGCCCGGCAGGCCCGCGGCCATCATCCGCTCGACGAGGGGGAGCGTGCGGGCGTGCAGCCGGGCCGCCAGGGCGGTGTCGCCCGCGTCGTACGCGTCGAGGGGGGCGGCCATCTGGCGCGGGGCCACGTTGGCGACCGTGCTCACACAGCCGGCGCCGCCGACCGCGTACAGCGGCAGGTTCAGCTCCTCGCAGCCGGAGTAGAGGGCGAGCGGGGTCTCGGCGATCAGCCGGGCCGCGGCGAGCAGGTCGTACGAGCAGTCCTTGACGGCCGTGATCCGCGGGTGCTCGGCGAGCCGGCGCATGGTGCCGGGCTCGACGCGGGTGCCGGTGCGGCCGGGGATGTCGTAGACCATCACCGGGAGCCCGGTGCCGTCCGCGACCTTCAGGAAGTGGGCCGCGACCGCGTCCTGCGGCGGGCGGCTGTAGTACGGGGTGACGACGAGCAGTCCGTCGGCCCCGGCCGCCTCCGCCTGCCGGGCCAGCTCCACGGTGTGCCGGGTGTCGGCCGTGCCGACGCCGGCGACCAGGGCCGGTGCCGGGCCGACCGCCTCCCGGACCGCCCGGACCAGCGCCGTCTTCTCGGCGTCCGACGTGGTCGGGGACTCTCCGGTGGTGCCGTTGAGGACCAGTCCGTCGCAGCCCTCGCCGACCAGCCGGGCGGCCAGCTTCCCGGCCGCGTCGAGGTCGAGGGCGCCGGAGTCGGTGAAGGGGGTGACCATCGCGCAGAGGCTGCGGCCGAACGGGCGGGGCGTTCCTGGAGTGCTCATGGGGGAAGTCTGGGCGGACGTCATCGTTCAGGTCCACTTAGATCTGCTTGGGCGGAACGTTCAGATCGGGTGAAAGGACCTCGGGTCGGAGGGCGAGCTTGAACCCCTCGTGGCTGCGGGCGTACCCCAGCGAGGCGTAGAAGCGGTGGGCGTCGCCGCGTCCCTTGCCGCTGGTCAGCTGGACGAGGGCGCAGCCGCGCGCCCGGGCGCGGTCCGCGGCCAGTCCCATCAGCAGACGGCCCAGGCCGCCGCCCCGCCGGTCGGCCCGGATCCGGACCGCCTCGATCAGGGCCCGCTCGGCGCCGCCCCTGCCGAGACCCGGGATGTAGGTGGCCTGGAGGCAGCCGAGGACGAGGCCGTCGTCCACCAGGACCAGCATCTCGTTGCGCGGGTCGGCCTCGATGGCGGCGAAGGCCCGTTCGTACGCCTCGGTGACGGGGACCGAGGCGGGGTCCACCACCCGGTCCTCGTCGGCGAGCAGGGCGAGGACGGCGGGGAGTTCGGCGCGGACGGCGGGGCGAAGGATCATGGCGCGCAGTCTTCCACGGCGGACCCCCTTGACCTCGACCAAGGTTGAGGGTGGAGGGTCGAACCGTCCGCACCGAGCAGGAGGAGACACCCCATGAACGCCGTCGCACACCCCGACGCCCGCCCCGACCTGCACCGCCCAGGGGTCGGCGCGGTCCTCGTCAGCACCTGGCGGGTCGGCACCCCCGAGCGCCAGCGCGCGGCCGTCGAGGCCATCCGGAAGGCGTGGGAGAGCCGCGCGTGGCCGGACCTCGGTCTGCTCTCGTACAGCGTCCTCGCCGGGACCGACGGGGACACGCTGCTGCACTACTCGCAGTGGACCGGGCAGGAGGCGTACGAGGACTTCGTCCGCACCTACCGCGACGACCGGAACGCCGAGATCGACGCCGCCGTGCCCGGCATCGAGCGGGTGGAGCTCCGCCGCTACGGGCCGATCCACCGCTCCACGCCCCAAAGCGCCCTGGACGCGGAGCGGCGGCCCGGGGTCGTCGTCATCGTCGAGGCGGACTTCGACCCCTCCGACGCGGGGCGCCGGGAGGAGTGGGTGGACCGCGTGTTCGACGCCCTGGACGAGGACGTGGTGACGCGGCCCGCGCCGGGCGGTGTCAGCGGCCACTTCCACCTCTCCACCGACGGCGGCCGGGTCCTCGACTACGCGGAGTGGGAGAGCGCGCGGGCGCATGAGGAGTGGCCGGCGGACGACGCCCCGCTGAGCGGGGCGTGGACGCGGGTGCACCACCACCCGGCGCTCGCCGGTGGCCGGGTGCGCAGGTACGCGCCCGCGCTCAGCCTGAGCGCGGGCGCGTAGCGGGGCCTGCCGGACTACGGGCGGAAGCGCAGGACCTGCGGGTCGTGGTCGCTGTTCTGGTCCGCGAACTCGGCGTTGATGTGCACGCTGTCGTACTCGAAGCGGTGCACGCCGGGGCTGGTCAGGATCTGGTCGAGGACCTGGCTGTTGCCCTGGTAGACGTACGAGTAGCGCTCGGAGCGGGGCAGCGACTCCACGGCGGGGTGGAGCACGCCGCCGTCGGTCAGCGCCTCGGTGGTCGCCGAGAACTCGAAGTCGTTGATGTCGCCGACGACCAGGACGTCCGCCTGCTTGTCGAGGGCCGTGATCTCCTTCACGAAGCCGTTGACGGCCTGCGCCTGGAGGAGGCGCTTGGCCTCGGAGGAACGGTTCGGCGGCTGGTGGTGGGAGACGATCGACTCGTCGCCGCCCTTCGAGCCGAAGTGGTTGGCGATGACGAAGACCGTGCGGCCGCGGAAGCTGAACTCACCCGCCAGCGGCTTGCGGCTGGCCTCCCAGGCGGTGTTCGCCGGGTCGATCCGGCCGGGGGAGAGGGTGAGGGCGGCGCGGCCCTTCGAGCCGGTGACGCCGGTCGCGGTGGTCGCGTCGCCGCCCGCGCGGTCCACGAAGGAGACCCGCTCGGGGTTGAAGAGGAAGACCTGACGGATGTTGCCGCCGGGCTCGCCGCCGTCCTTGTTGTTCTCCGGGTCGATCGAGCGCCACGCGTACGCCGGGCCGCCCGCCGCCACGATCGCGTCCGTGAACTTCTTCAGCGTCTGCTCGGCCGAGACGGTGCCGTCGTTCTTGGCGCCGTTGTCGTCCTGGATCTCCTCCAGGGCCAGGACGTCCGGCGCGGCGAGGTTCTCGACGACCGCCTTCGCGAGCGCGTCGAACTTCTCCTGCGGGTCGGTCGGGTCGAGGTTCTCCACGTTGTACGTGGCCACGGCCAGCTCGTTCTTGTGCTGCTTCCGCGTGACCTCGCGCTCCAGGCCGAGGTCCACGACCTTGCCGAGGGTGCGGGCGGTCAGGGTGTAGCCGCCGAACTGGTTGAAGTCGAGCGGGCCCTCGGTCGAACCGACCAGCCAGTCACCCACGTTCGCCTTCGGGAACGGCCGCTCGGCGAGCGGGATCAGCGACTGGATCTGGAGCCGGCCGGTGTTCTGGGACTCGTACGAGCCGTAGACCGTGCCGCCGCGCCAGTTGCGGTTCTCCCACGGCTTCACCGTGACCCACAGCTCGGAGTACGGGTCGGTGGCGCCGACCACCCGGGAGGAGGAGACGCGGACGTTGGTGCCCTCCAGCGACTCGTAGTAGTCCAGGGCGTACGTGTCGGGCTCCAGCGGCAGGCCGTTGATCGAGCCGCCGTTCGCCGGGTCGCCCTCGGGGGCGTACGCGTCCGGCACCGACCAGGGCGCGATGGTGACCGGGGCGGGCAGCGCGTTGCCCTGCGAGACCACGGTGACCTTCGGGCGGGAGAGCTGGGTCAGCGACTGGTTGCCGGAGTTCACGCCGCCGGGGACGTACTCGGTGACCGTGCCGTCGACGCTGACCGCGTCGCCGACCGCCACCGTCGGGACGGAGCTCGTGAAGACGAACAGGCCCTCGCTGGTGGCCGGGTCGCCGTCGCCCCGCGGGTCCTGCATCCAGAAGCCGCGCGAGGAGCCGTAGCCGCGGACGCCGGTGACGACGCCCGTCACCCCGGTGACCTGCTTGCCGACCAGCGGAGAGACCCGGGTGGTGCCCTGGACGTCGTGGATGCGGACCGCGGCGGTGTCCTCGGCCGCGGCGCTCTGCGAGCCGGCGAGCAGTCCGGCCGCGAGCGCGGCCGCGACCACCGCGGAGACGGCGGCGGTTCTCGGTATGGAGGAAGGCATCAGGAGGCTCCGAGGGTGCTTGGAGGAACGGCAGAGAGATCTACGCGCGTCAATCTCTTGTGAGAGCGCCCCACTTGTCAAGGGTCGACGGGTGTACGAAGGCTGACGGCTCCATGAACCCGCGGACGGCCTCCCGGATGCGTCTACGCTGAGGACGCCGGCCCGCCGGCCGCCACCGGTCCGACGCCGGACCGCACCCCGTCCCCACCGATCCACGCACGCGTCGAGGAGATCCCCCACATGGCTGCGGAGCACCCCACCCTTCCCCCCGTTCGGCTGCCCTCGGACGCGGAGCTGGCTCGGGAAGCCCTGGCCGCCCCCCTCCTTTCCCACGCCGTCCGCCTCGCCCGCTGGGCCGGACCCGACACCCGGGTCGGCGCGGGCGGCGAACTCGCCGACGAGCAGCTGCCGGACGCCGCCGCGGTCCTCGGCCTCGGCGACGACGAGGACGCCGAGTACTGGGCCGGCGACGCCTGGCGGCTCGCCGTCGACACCGGCCTGGTCGACGTCGAGGACGGCGCCGACGACGACACCCCCGGCACCGCCGCCGCCGGCGAGAACCTCGCCGTCGTCACCGGCGGCGCGCCCCGGGAGGTGCTCGGCGTCTGGCTCGACGCCTTCGACGCCGTCTTCGCCGACGCCGTCGCCCCCGTCCTCGACGACCTGGAGCCGCTGCTCGACGAGGACGGCGGCCTCGACCTCGACACCCTCGACTGGGACCCCGAGGCGGAGGCCGACTTCCTGGAGGGCGTCCTCGGCAACCTCTACCTGCTGACCGTCAGCGAGGGCGGCCCCGGCGAAGGGCCCGTACCGCTGCCCGCGCTCGCCGCCTCCATGGTCGTCCCCGACGACATGGGCGAGCCCACCGACGACGTCCTGGAGCAGGTCTCCGACGCGATGATGCGGCTCGACGAGCAGTTCCGGCTCCTGGAGCCGATCGGCCTCGTCGAGTACCAGCCCGTCGACGAGGCCCTGATGGCCGAGGAGGGCGAGGAGCCCGCGCCGTCCGCCGACGACGAGGACGTCTCCCGCTACGGCATGGTCCGGCTCACCCCGCTCGGCCTCTACGGCGTCCGCACCCGCATGCTGGAGGCCGGCGTCGACGCCCCCGCCGTCGGCGACCTCGCGGAGAAGGACGCCGACGCCCTCCTCGCCGGCCTGACCGGCTACCCCGAGTCCGCCGCCCGCGCCGAGACCGAGGCCTGGCTCGCCGGCCGCGAGCCGGTGCCCGCCGCCGCCGAACTCCTCGCCGCCGCCCGCGGCTCCGACCCCGAGTCCCCGCTCCGCCGTCTCCACTGCCAGCAGGCCCTCGCCCTCGTCGGCGCCGACGCCGAACCGGTGGTCCGCGCCGTCCTCGACGACCCCGAGCTCGGCGGCCTCGCCCGCGTCTGGCTCGTCGAGCGCGGCGCCTCCGACGTGCCCGCGCCGCCGGAGTCCATGATCTTCTGGCTCGCCGTGGACACCATCGCCGCCCAGCTCGACGCCGGCGGCGACCTCGCCGAACTCCAGGAACTCGTCGAGGGTCTGACGAGCCGTTACGCCGGCTTCCTGGAGACCGCCTGGCGGGTCGAGCACCCCGCCACCGCCGACGTCCTCGACGCCATGGGCCGGCTCCACCCCGACAAGACGGCCGCCAAGGAGGCCCGCAAGGCCGCCTTCAAGGCCCGCTCCCGCGCCGGCTCCGCCTGACCCCGTCCCACGACGGTCGCGGAGCGCTTTTCCCGGACCCGGGGAAGCCGCTCCGCGACCGTTCCCGCGCCGTTCAGCCGCCGTTCCCGCGGGCGCGCGATGGTGTCCGCGACATCCGGCCCTCAGCTTGGGGAGAGTCCGCACACCATGGCGCTCAACCGCAGAGAGTTCACCCAGAAGTCCACCGTCGCCGGTCTCGCCCTCACCGGCGCCGTCGGGGTCCTCGCCACCGCCCCCGAGGCCCTCGCGAGCGACGAGCGCGCCCACGGCGGCCCCGGCCGCGACGACGACCACGACGACGACCGCGGTCACGGACACTGCCACGACCGCCTCGGCTACGGCCCGCTGGTCGCCGACCCCGACGGCGTCCTCGCCCTCCCCGAGGGCTTCGCCTACCGCGTCGTCACCCGCGCCGGCGTCACCCGCCTGGAGAGCGGCGAGTTCACCCCCTCCAACCACGACGGCGCCGCCACCTTCGCGGGACCGCGCGGCACCACGTACATCGTGTACAACCACGAGCTCAAGGGCGCCCGCTCCCAGTGGGCCCACCCCGTCCCGCTCACCGAGGGCCTCGTCTACGACCCGGCCGCGGCCGGCGGCTGCACGGTCGTCGAGGTGCGGCGCGACGGCACCACCGCCGAGTGGGTCGGCGTCTCCGGCACCTCCACCAACTGCGCCGGCGGGCGCACCGCCTGGGGCACCTGGCTGACCTGCGAGGAGAACTCCGACCTCGCCGGAAAGAACGGCATGACCAAGGACCACGGGTACGTCTTCGAGGTGGACCCCCGCGACCACCGGGCCAACCTCGGCCCCAAGCCCCTCAAGTTCTTCGGCCGCTACGACCACGAGGCCGTCGTCGTCGACCCCGGGCGGGGCCACGCCTACCTCACCGAGGACGCCTCCAACCCCAACGGCCTCCTCTTCCGCTGGGTCCCCCCGCGCGGCTTCGAGCACGGCCGGGGCCGGTACCGCCCGCTCGCCGACGACGCCGGCGTCCTCCAGGCCGCCCGCTGCATCGACTCCGGCGGCCGGTTCGTCGACGACCTCTCCCGCGCCACCCGCATCGGCACCGTCTACGGCGTCGACTGGGCGGACGTCCCCGACCGCGACGCCCGCACCACGCCCGTGCGCAAGCAGTTCGCCGAAGGCGGGGTCACCCGCGCCCGGAAGCTGGAGGGCATGTGGTGGGGCGACGGCGGCGCCTACGTCGTCTCCTCGTACGCCCGGGACGAGAGCCCCGGCGCCGCCCACGACGGCCAGGTCTGGTTCTACGACCCCAAGCGCCGCACCCTCACCCTCAAGGTGCTGCTCGGCGTCAACACCGCGCCGGACCAGGACGGGGCCTACGACGGCCCGGACAACATCACCGTCTCCCCGTACGGCGGGCTCGTCCTCGCCGAGGACGGCGAGGGCGTCTCGCACCTCTTCGGCGCCACCGACTCGGGCCGCACCTATCCGATCGCGCGCAACGACCTCAACGACAGCGAGTTCACCGGCGTCGTCTTCTCACCCGACGGCGACACCCTCTACGCCAGCATCCAGAACCCGGGCATCATGGTCGCGATCACCGGCCCCTGGCGCCGCCAGCCCCGCCGCTGACCCCGGGCTTTCCGGGGAACCTGTGAGGAATCCCGTCGGGTTCGCGACGGGTTCCCGCCAGGTTCCAAGATCCTCTGTCGGCCCCATGGACTGACATCTAACCTGTCAGTCCATGGAAGACGTTCTGATGCCCGTGGGCCGGACCCTGTTGCGCGACCGGGCCTACGAGTCGCTGCGCGAGGCGATCGTGCGCGGCGACCTCGCCCCCGGTGCTCTCCTCAAGGACGCCGACCTCGCCGACCGGCTCGGACTCTCCCGCGCCCCCGTCCGCGACGCCCTCGCCCGGCTCACCGTCGAAGGCCTCGTCGAGACCAAGCCGCAGAGCTACACCCGGGTCACCCGGCCGGTCAGCCGGATCGTCCGGGACGCCGCCTCCGTCGTCCGGGTGATGCACGAACTCGCCGCCCGCACCGCCGTGCCGCTGCTCGGCCCCGAGGCGATCCGCGCCATGCGCCAGGCCAACGAGCGCTTCGCCGCCGCCGTCCGCGCCTCCGACGTCGAGGCCGCCCTCGACGCCGACGACGAACTGCACCAGGTCCTCGTCGGCGCCAGCGGCAACCACGCGGCCGCCGCCACGATCGACCGCTACACCCCGCTGATCCGCCGGGTCGAGCGCCGGCTCTTCGGCGACGCCGACAGTTGTGCCTCCGTGGAGCTCCACGCCCGCCTCATCGACGCCTGCGCCGCCGGGGACGCGGACGAGGCCGTCCGGATCACCAGCGAGATCTGGGCCGCGCTGGAACAGCTGGCCGACGACGCCACCGAGGTCGCCGAGGTCACGGGCATCCCCGCGCCCCCGGAGCCGTAGAGGACCCTCCGCCCCCGGAGCCGTAGAGGACCCTCCGCCCCCGCCCGCCACCCAGGGAGAGCCGCCCGTGCCGATCACCGACTTCGACCGCTATCCGCTCCTCTTCGGACCCTCCCCGGTCCACCCCCTCGAACGGCTCGGCCACCACCTCGGCGGCGCGACGCTCTGGGCCAAGCGGGAGGACTGCAACTCCGGGGTCGCGTACGGCGGGAACAAGACCCGCAAGCTGGAGTACCTGGTCGCGGACGCCCTCGCGCAGGGCTGCGACACCCTCGTCTCCATCGGCGGCGTGCAGTCCAACCACACCCGCCAGGTCGCCGCGGTCGCCGCCCGCGCCGGACTCCGCTGCGTCCTGGTGCAGGAGTCCTGGGTCGCATGGCCCGACGCCGTCTACGACAAGGTCGGCAACATCCTGATCAGCCGGCTCGCCGGCGCCGACGTGCGCCTGGTGCGGGCCGGCTTCGGGATCGGCTTCAAGGAGAGCTGGGAGCAGGCGCTGCGCGAGGTCGAGGAGGGCGGCGGAAAGCCGTACGCCATCCCGGCCGGCGCCTCCGACCACCCGCTCGGCGGGCTCGGCTTCGCGAACTGGGCCTACGAGGTGGCCGAGCAGGAGCGGGAGCTCGGCGTCTTCTTCGACACGGTGGTGGTCTGCTCGGTGACCGGCTCCACCCAGGCCGGCATGGTGGCCGGCTTCGCCGCCCTCGCCGAGGAGGGCGGCCGGCCGCGCCGGATCATCGGGATCGACGCCTCCGCGAAACCCGCGGAGACCCACGAGCAGATCACCCGGATCGCGCGGAGCACCGCCGCCCTCATCGACGTCGAGCGCGAACTCACCGCCGCCGACGTGGAGCTGGACGACCGCTACCACGCCGGCGTCTACGGCGTCCCGGACGAGGCCACCCTCGACGCGATGCGGCTCGCCGCCCGCACCGAGGGGATGGTCACCGACCCCGTCTACGAGGGGAAGTCGATGGCCGGCCTCATCGACCTGGTGGACCGCGGCGAGATCGGCCGCGACGCGACCGTGCTCTACGCCCACCTCGGCGGCCAGCCCGCCCTCAACGCCTACAGCGCGCTGTTCTCCTAGCGGGCCGGCCGGGTCGGTCGCTCAGAGCGCCTGGGCGGCCGGCTTCACCATGCCCCGGACCGTCCGGGACTTCACGAACTCGCCCATCGCGGTCATCTCCCACTCGCCGGAGAACTGCTTGATGAGCTTGGCCATCATCACGCCGGTCTGCGGCTCGGCCGAGGTCAGGTCGAAGCGCACCAGCTCCTCGCCGGTCGCCGCGTCCATCAGCCGGCAGTACGCCTTGGCGACCTCGGTGAACTTCTGCCCGGAGAAGGAGTTCACCGTGAAGACCAGGCCGGTGGCGTCGGCGGGCAGCCGGCCCAGGTCGACGGTGATGACCTCGTCGTCGCCCGCGCCCTCGCCCGTCAGATTGTCCCCGGAGTGCCGGACGGCACCGCCCAGGATGGTCAGCTTGCCGAAGTAGCAGCTGTCCAGGTGGTTGCGCTGGGGGCCGTACGCGATGACCGAGGCGTCCAGGTCGATGTCCTTGCCCCGGTAGGCGGGCTCCCAGCCCAGGCCCATCTTGACCTGGGAGAGCAGCGGCCGGCCGCCCTTGACCAGCGACACCGTCTGGTTCTTCTGGAGGTTGACCCGGCCCTTGTCGAGGTTGATCTTGCCGGTGGGCGCCGGGGCGGCGGGGGCGGCCGGGGCCGGGGCGGCGAGCCGGGGGTCCGCCGGGGGAGCCGGCGGCATCGGCGGGGGAGTGAAGGAGGGCAGGGTCTGCCCGGACTGCGCGGGCGGGGCCGGGGGGGCCGGGGCGACCGGGGCCGCGGGGGCGGCGGCGGGCTCCTCCTCCACCGAGACGCCGAAGTCGGTCGCGATGCCGGCGAGGCCGTTCGCGTATCCCTGGCCGACGGCGCGGACCTTCCAGGCGCCGTTGCGCTGGTAGATCTCGACGACCACCAGGGCCGTCTCGGTGGCCAGCTGCGGCGGGGTGAAGGTGGCGACGACCGCGCCGCTGTCGGCGTCGCGGACGGTCGCGGTGGGCTCGATGCCCTGGAAGGTCTGTCCTGCGGCGTCCGGGCTGGCCGTGACCACGATCCTCTCGATGCCGGCGGGCAGGCCGCCGGTGTCCACCAGGATCGCGTCCGGCGCGGAGCCGCCGCCGGAGCGGTAGGTGACGCCGGGGCCTGCGGGCTGGTTGTAGAAGATGAAGTCGTCGTCCGAGCGCACCTTGCCGTTGGCGCCGAGCAGCAGGCCCGAGACGTCGAGCCGCACGGGGGCGGCGACGTCCACCGCCACACGGGGGCCGGTGAGAGGGAGGTTCGAGCCGGGGGTCATTGCGGTCATGCCAGCCTCAACGATCCGGGTCGCTTTGCCGTTCCCTTACCCGCGACGGGTTGCGCCACCCTGGTTACGGGGGTGGTTCCGCGCCTGGCGCTCGTTGCCGAAACGGTACGCCCCGGTCCAGCGGGCCATCAGCAGCTGGAGGTCGCCGGACTCCGCCTCGGCGAGGAACTTCTCCGCCCTCGCCCCGCGCAGGACCCCGGCGGCCCGGCCGTGGTGGGTGAGGACGACGGAGCCGTCCTTGCGCTCTTCGTAGCTGAATCCCTGAGGTCGTGACATGGGGGCATCCTGCCCGTCCCCGGGCGGGTCGGTCATATGAATTATCTTTCGCATCGTGGGTGCTGTGGGCGGGAGCTCTTTTACGACCGGGGACGTCGACGAGGCGCGCCAGGAGATCGACGCGCGCTACTACGCGAGCCGGATGGACGTCGTGGACGAGCACCGGTCCTTCGAGGCCCGCTTCGACATCGTCGAGTTCGGGCCGCTCGTCATCGGCGACCTCAGCTGCGGGGCGGACGTCCGGATGAGCTTCGGCGAGCTCGGCGCCTACCACGTCAACGCCCCGCTCAGCGGCGGCATGGAGATGCGCCAGGGGCGCGGACCCGTCGTCCACGCCTCCGCCCGAGAGGCGCTGCTCCTCGACCCCGCGGGCGACACCTTCCTCGACCGCTGGAGCGGCGACGGGCGGATCCTCTCCGTCAAGGTCGGCGCGGCCGAGCTGCGCGACCGGCTGGAGAGCCTGCTGGGCCGGCCGCCGCAGGGCGGCCTCGCCTTCCGGCCCGGCCTCGACATCTCCCGGGGCCCCGGCCTCGGCTGGGTGCGGTTCGCCCGCAGGGTCGCGGCCGAGGCGCTCGCCGGGGACGGGCTCGCCCACCACGAGCTCGTCGCCCGCCCGCTCCAGGAGGCGCTGCTCAACGGCCTGCTGCTGGCCGCCGACCACCCCTGGCGGGACGAGCTCGCCCACCCGGCGGGGCCGCGCCGGCCGGCACCGGTGAAACGGGCCATGGACGCGGTGCGGGAGAGACCCGAGCACCCCTTCACCACCTCCGAACTCGCCGTCCACGCGCGTGTGAGCGTGCGCCGGCTCCAGGAGTCCTTCCGCGAGTACGTCGGGATGTCGCCGATGGCGTACGTCCGGGAGGTCCGGCTCGAACGGGTGCGGGAGGAGCTGCGGGCGGCGGAGCCGGACGAGGTGAGCGTGAGCGAGGTCGCCTGGCGCTGGGGCTTCGCGCACCAGGGCCGCTTCGCCGCCCGCTACCGCGAGAAGTTCGGCGAGTCGCCGTCCCGGACGCTGCGGACCGCGCCCTGAGGCTGTGGCCGACCGCGCATTCCGGACAGAGGCCGCGTTACGCGGCTCGCGGTGATCTTGGTGGCCGCATAGCGTGATGCGGGTCCGGCGCTGCCAGCGCGCGCCGTCGAACCGGGCCCGGCCGGCTCCCCCGTATCACCGGCCGGGCCCGCGGCGTTCCCCGAGGACCCCGCGCGTACGCGACGCCGCGCCCGGCCGGGATCCGGACCGCGGGGCGACGCCTCGCCGCCGTCCCCGCCGACGCCGAGGGCCACCGCCTCGGCGTGGCCCGGCCTAGAGCGCCCGCGCGCCGCCCGGGGACGTCGCCCGGCCGGGACGGGCGCGGACGACGGAGCCGCGGGTGAAGGGGCCGCCCAGGAGGGTGTCCTCGGGGGCGGGCGGGACGGGCGGGAGCTTCGCGGCGTAGTGCTCCGCGTCGTCGAGCGGTTCGTAGCCGAGGGCTCGCGCGCCGGAGAGGTCCCACCACGCGCGGGTGTTGGCGGAGGAGCCGTACACCACGGTGTGGCCGACGTCCGGCGCGGTGAGGGCGGCGTGCAGCAGCCGGGCGCAGTCGGCGGGGCTCAGCCAGAGGGAGAGCATCCGGACCGAGGTCGGCTCGGGGAAGCAGGAGCCGATGCGGATCGAGACGGTCTCGATGCCGTGCCGGTCCCAGTAGAGCTGGGCCAGGTCCTCGCCGAAGCACTTGGAGAGGCCGTAGTAGGAGTCGGGCCGGTGCGGGGTGGTGACCGGCACCAGGGGGTCCCCGGCACCGGGGCTGGGGGTGAAGCCGACGGCGTGGTTGCTGGAGGCGAAGACCACCCGGCGGACGCCCTCCTCGCGGGCCGCCTCGTACAGCCGGTGGAGGCCGGTGACGTTCGCCGCGACGATCGCGTCGAAGTCGGCCTCCACGGAGATGCCCGCGAGGTGCACGACGGCGTCCACGCCCCGCACCGCCTCCCGTACCGCCTCCCGGTCGGCGAGGTCCGCGACGATCGCGTCCGGCGCGTCCGGCACGGGGGCGACGTCGAGGAGGCGCAGCTCGTAGCCGTACGCCGGGAGCAGTCCCCGCATGAGGGTGCCGACACCGCCGGCGGCACCGGTGAGCAGGAGGGTGCGAGGTGCGGGCATCGGCGGTACTCCTCGGCCGGAGAGCGTCATTCATGGACGTGGACACGCTAGGGAGGGGGCGAGAGGGCGTCAAGACGTGTCCCCACCGGGCTCCTTCTCCTTGACCGGGAGGTTCCGACGCGGTTAGCGTGCGAGCATCGTTCATGGATGTGAACGGTTGTGGAGTCGTGTGACACGTACCTCCGGGAGCGCCCGTGACCACCCCCGCCCGCCCCCGTACGGGAGCCTTCCTCTACCCCTGGGACGTCGACGGCGACCCCGCCGCCCCGGAGCTCCTCGCCGGGCTCGGCGTCCAGCAGGTCACCCTCGCCGCCGCGTACCACTCCACCCGGGCGCTCAGCCCCCGCCATCCGGAGCGCCGGGTCGTCACCGCCGGGCACGCCGCCGTGCTCTACCCGCCGGACCCGGACCGCTGGGCCGGCCGCCGCCTCGCCCCCTGCCCGGCGGGCGACTGGGCCCCCGGCGACGCCTGGGCGCGCGCGGCCGGGGCCCTCGACGGCACCGGCCTCGCCGTGCACAGCTGGGTCGTCCTCGCCCACAACTCCCGGCTCGGCGCCGAGCATCCGGACACCTCCGTGGTCAACGCTCACGGCGACCGCTACCCGTGGGCGCCCTGCATCGCGCACCCCGAGGTCCGCGCGCTGCTCGTCGACCTCGCCGCCGAGGCCGCCGTCCGTCCCGGCGCGGCCGGCACCGAGCTGGAGTCCTGCGGCTGGTACGGCTACGCCCATCTGCACGCCCACGACAAGACCGGCGGCGTCCCGCTCGACGACCGGGCCCAGCTGCTGCTGTCGCTCTGCTTCTGCCCCCACTGCCGCTGGGGGTACGCGGACGGGGGCGCCGACCCGGACGCGCTGGCCGCCGCCGTCCGCGCGGCCCTCGCCCCCGTCTGGACCGGCACCGGGCCCGCCGGGGAGCTCGGCGACCTGGCCGCGCCCGTCCTCGCCTGGCGGGCCGGGACCGCCCGCGCCCTCCAGGAGGCCGCCGTCGCCGCCGTCCGGGCCGCCGCCCCGCCGGGCTTCCGGATCCTGCTGCACGCCGACCCGGACCCGTACCGCTGCGGGGCCGACGCCGGCACCGACCCCGGGCACGTCCTCGGCCTCGCCGACGGCGTGGTGGCCCGCCCCGGCCGACTGGCCGCCTTCGCCGCCCACCGGCCGCCCGGCTCCACCGTCGCCGCCAACCTGTCGGTCGTCACCGGCATGGGCGGCGCCCCCGGCCGCCTCGCCGAGGACGCCCGCAGCGCCCTCGCCGACGGCGCGACCGAACTCCGGCTCTACCACGCGGGCCTGGCCTCCGGGGCCGACCTGGCGGCGGTCCGCGCCGGCCTCGCGGAGCTGGCCGCGACCCGCCCGGAAGCCTCCCGCACCGCCCTCCCGTAGCGCCCGGAACCGCTCAGACCAGGCGCCCGTCCCGGGCCACCACCCGGCCCGCCCGGACCACCAGGTCGCGGCGCGGCAGGTCCACCACGACCTGCGGCAGGCACTCGCCCTCGACCAGCATGAAGTCGGCCGGGGAGCCGGGCCGCAGGTCGGCGGGCGGCAGGCCCATCAGTGCCGCGCCGCCGTCGGCGGCGAGGGCGAAGCAGGCCTCCAGCTCCTCGTCGAGACGGGCGTCGAGGGCCCAGCCGGCCAGCCAGGCGCGGTGCAGCATGTCGGCGTCGCCGTACGGGCTCCAGCTGTCGCGGACGCCGTCCGAACCGAGCCCGACCGTCACCCCGCGCTCGGCGAGCCGGCGGAAGGGCAGGATCGTCGTCTCGCCCAGCGCGACCGTGGTCAGCGCGACCCCGGACCCCGCGAGCAGGTCGGCGGTCTCGTCCAGCTCCCGGTCGGCGAGACCCGCCACCGCGAAGGCGTGCGCCACCGCCACCCTGCCGTGCAGCCCGGCCGCGCGGGTGCGGGCGGCGATGTCCCGGAGGACGGCCAGGCCCGGCTCGCCGCGGTCGTGCAGGTGGATGTCGAGGCCGAGGCCGTGTTTCTCGGCCAGCCCGAAGACCAGGCCCAGCTGGTCGCCGTCCCGGCCGTCGACGGCGTCGAAGCCGGTCGGGTCGATGCCGCCGACATGGCTGACCAGACCGCTCGCCGCCGCCTCCGCGAGCAGCTCCGCCGTGCCCGGGGCGCGGACGACGCCGTGCTGGGGGAAGGCGACCAGCTCGACGTCGACGATCCCGGCCAGCTTCGCGGCGGCCTCCGCGACGCCCTCGATCCCGGCCAGGCCGTAGGCCGGGGCCACGTCCGCGTGGGCCCGCAGGGCGCGGGTGCCCGCCGCCGCCGCGTGCGCCATCAGGCGCAGCGCCCGCTCGCCCACCGGGGTGGGCAGCGTCCGGGCCAGGTCCACGTCCCCGGCCACGAAGTCGGCGATGCCCCGGGCGGGGCGGCGGCGGTGCCAGGGCTCGCCCCAGGAGGTCTTGTCCGGGTGGATGTGGGCGTCGACCAGGGTCGGCAGGGCGAGCCGCCCGCCGCCGTCGACCCGCTCGACGGGTACGCCCTCGGGGAGCTCCGCGACGAGCACCCCGTCGACGGCGACCAGGTCGCCCGCGGGGCCGCCGAGGGGCCGTACGTCGTGGAAGAGGGTCGCGGTGCGGGGCGTGGGGCTCACGGGGGTCTCCTTCGGGCTCGGACGGGAACCCATTTGGTATACCATGTGTCGGCGGTAGTCCGGGGCCCGACCGCTCACCCCCTCACCAGGCCAGCTTCTCCAGCGCGTCCAGGTCGACCGTCGGTGCCGGGCCGGGACCGGCGACCTCCGGTCCCCCCTCCCCGCCGTCGGGCCCCACCCGCAGCTCCGCCCAGATCGTCTTCCCCCGCCGCCCGTACCGGGTGCCCCAGCGCTCCGCGAACCGCGCCACCAGGTACAGCCCCCGCCCGCCCTCGTCCGTCTCCGCCGCGTGCCGCAGGTGCGGCGAGGTCGAGCTGCCGTCCGACACCTCGCACACCAGCGTCCGGTCGTACAGCAGCCGCACCCGCACCGGATCCGCCCCGTACCGCACCGCGTTGGTCACCAGCTCGCTCAGGATCAGCTCCACCGCGTAGGCCGCCTCGTCGAGCCCCCACGCGCCGAGCTGGGCCGCCGCCGCGTTCCGCACCGGCGACACCGCCGCCGGGTCCCGCGCCACCTCCCACTCGGCGATCCGGTCCGCCGGAAGCCGCCGGGTCCGCGCCACCAGCAGCGCGATGTCGTCCCGGGGCGCCGGCGACAGCAGGTTCGCCAGCACGTCCGCACAGGTCTGCTCCGGGCTCCGGTCCGCCCGCTCCAGCGTCGTGCGCAGCAGCCGCAGCCCCGTCCCCACGTCCCGCCCGTGGTCCTCCAGGAGCCCGTCGGTGAACAGCACCAGCTTGCTGTCCTCCGGCAGCCGCAGCTCCGTCGACTCGAACGGCAGGTCACCGAGCCCGAGCCCGAGCGGCAGCCCCGGCGCCAGCGGCGGGAACTCCACCCGCCCGTCCGCGTGCACCACCGCGGGACCCGGATGACCCGCGCTCGCCACCGTGCACACTCCGGACGCCGGGTCGTAGATCGCGTACAGGCAGGTCGCGCCGGTGATGGTCTCCTCCCGCCGCCCCCGGCCGCCCTCGTCCGCCTCCGCCGCCGGCTCCCCCTCCTCGTCGATCCGCCCGGTCAGCTCGTCCAGATGCCCCAGGATCTCGTCCGGCGGCACGTCCAGCGTCGAGAAGTTGTGCACCGCGGTCCGCAGCCGCCCCATCGTCGCCGCCGCGTGCAGCCCGTGCCCCACCACGTCGCCCACCACCAGCGCCACCCGCGCCCCCGGCAGCGGGATCACGTCGAACCAGTCGCCGCCGACCCCCGCCTTCGCCGGCAGATAGCGGTACGCCACCTCCACCGCGCTCTGCTCGGGCAGCACCCGGGGCAGCAGGCTCCGCTGGAGCGTCACCGCCATCGCGTGCTCCCGGGTGAACCGGCGGGCGTTGTCGATCGCCACCGCGGCCCGCGCCGCCAGCTCCTCCGCGAACTCCAGGTCCTCCTCGCCGAACGGCCCCGCCGTGTCCGCCCGCCAGAAGTTCGCCATCCCCAGCACCACGTCCCGGGCCAGCAGCGGCACCGTGAGCAGCGAGTGCATCCCGTACGCCAGGGCCCCGGCCGCCCCCTCCGGGTCCTGCGCCCGCCAGCCGTCCGCCGCCGCCAGCTCCGCCTGCACCACCGCGTGCCCCTCGGACAGCGCCGTCGCCATCGGGGTGCTCGGCACATGGAAGCGGATCACCTCGCCGACCGGCTGGAGCGGCTGGTCCTCCCGGACCCCGCTCAGCGCCGCCCTGCGCATCTCCGACAGCGTCGAGTCCTGCGGCGGCTCCTCGCCCCGCAGCACCGGTTCGAGCAGCTCCACGGTCGCGAAGTCCGCGAACCGCGGCACCGCCACCTCCGCCAGCTCCTCCGCCGTCCGGACCACCTCCAGGGTCGTCCCGATCCGCACCCCCGCCTCGTACAGCAGCTGGAGCCTGCCCCGCGCCACCTCCGCCCGCCCGCTCAGCGCGGCCAGCTCGGTGGTGTCCCGCATGGTCATCACGCTGCCCTCGCCCGGGCCGCCGTCCCGGACGGTGGGGCGCACGCTCACCGCGAGCAGCAGGTCGCCCGCACGGTGGACCTCGTCGGTCGCGGTCCGGCCGGACTCCAGGAGCTCGACCGTCCGGGGATCGAGCCCCAGCTCCGCGACCGGCCGCCCGTCGGCGTCCGCCGCGAGGCCGAGCAGCCGCCGCGCCTCGTCGTTGGCGAGCAGCAGCCGATGGTCCGCGTCGACGATCAGCACCCCCTCGCGGACCGCGTGCAGCACCGCCTCGTGGTGCTCCTTCATCCGGGTCATCTCGGCCGGGCCCAGGCCGTGCGTCTGCCGCCGCAGCCGCCGCGACACCAGCGCCGCCCCGCCCACGGCGAGCAGCAGCGCGCCGCCGCCCGCGGCCAGCAGCACCACCAGCCGGCCCTGCACGACGTCGCTGATCGACTGCACCTCGATGCCGCTCGTCACCAGGCCGACGATCCGGCCGTCGTCGTCCACCACCGGCACCACGGCCCGCACCGCGTCGTTCGGCGCGCCCCGGAAGGTCTCCGTGTACGACTCGCCGTCCACCACGGCCCGGGAGAGGTCACCGGTCGCCCTCTGGCCGATCAGCCCGGTCTCGGAGTCCGTGTACCGCACGCCGTCCCGGCCCAGCACCGCGATGAAGTCCACCCCGGTCGCCACCCGCGTCCGCTCGGCCGCCTCCTGGAGCGCGGCCGTCGGATCGGGCGAGCTCAGCGCCTCGTCCACGCCGGGCGCCTTGGCGAAGGCCTCCGCCACCGCGAGCGACCGCACCCGGGCGTCCGTCAGCACGTCCTGCCGGGCCTGCTGGAAGGTGACCAGGACCGCCGCCACGATCACCAGGAGCGCGATCAGCGCCTCCAGGGCGAGGACCTGGCCGGCCAGGCTGCGCAGCCCGGAGCCGCGCCCCGGCGGCGGCCTGCGTCCGCGGGCCGTCATCGGGTGCTCCGGGCGATGAGCAGCGCCACGTCGTCCGCGGCGCCGGGGCGGCGCAGCTCGCGCAGCAGCCGGTCGCAGCTCTCCTCCAGGGACAGGCCCCGGGTGGCCTCGACGAGGGTCACGAGCAGGTCGAGCCGGTCGTCGATGGCGGTGTCGCGGGTCTCGATCAGCCCGTCGGTGAAGAGCACGAGCCGGTCGCCGGGGAGGAAGGGCACCCGCGCCGTCCGGAAGGTGCCGCCGCCGACGCCGAGCGGGACGCCGGTGGAGAGGGTGACCAGTTCGGCCGGGCCGTCCGCGGGGAGGCGGACGGGGGGCAGGTGGCCGGCGTTCGCGATCCGGCAGCGGCCCCGCCGCGGGTCGTGCACGGCGAACAGGCAGGTGGCGATGGAGTGCTCCAGGCCGACCGCGATCCGGTCGAGGTGCCGCAGCACCTGCGTGGGGGAGAGGTCGAGGTCCGCGAAGGCTCGGGTGGCGGTCCGCAGCCGGCCCATGGTCGCCGCCGCCTCGATGCCGCTGCCCATCACGTCCCCGACCACCAGGGCCGTCTTCTCGTCGGGCAGCGCGATCACGTCGTACCAGTCGCCGCCGACCTCGCTGGACGCCTGGGCCGGCTGGTAGCGGGCGGCGGCCTCCAGGCCGGGGCGGTCGGGCGGGGCGCCGGGCAGCAGGCTGCGCTGGAGGGTGACGGCCGCGTTCCGCACGTTCTGGTACCAGCGGGCGTTGTCGATGCCGACCGCGGCCCGGGCGGCCAGCTCCACCGCGAGCAGCACGTCCTCCGCGTCGAACGGCAGCGGGTTGTGCCGGTCCCGCTTCAGGTCGAGCGCGCCCAGCACCTCGCCGCGCGCGATCAGCGGCACCGCCAGGTACGAGTGCACCCCGGCCCGCGCCAGCTGCCCGGCGGCCTCCGGCCCGCGCGCGATCCGCGGCAGGTCCTCCGCCCCGACCCGGGAGACCAGCACCGGCCGTCCGGTCTGCACGCACCGGGTGACCAGCCGCTCGGCGCCGTAGAGCGCGACCGAGCCGGGCGGGTCGGCGGCCGCGAGCGCCTCCGTCTCGTGTCCGGCCCGCACGGCCAGCGCCCGGAAGAGCGCCGGGCCCTGCTCCGGGGCGTCCGGCCGGCGCAGCGTCAGCACCGAGTCGAGGACGTCGACGGCGGCGATGTCGGCGAGGGCCGGCACCACCACCGACGCCAGCTCCTCCGCGGTGCGCTCCACCTCCAGGGTGGTGCCGACCCGGGCGGAGGCGTCCGCGACCAGCGCGAGCCGCCGCCGGGACCGGTCGGCCGCCGCGTCGGCCCGGTGCCGCTCGGTCACGTCGACCACCCAGGCCGCCACCCCGAGCACCCGCCCCCCGGCCGCCTCCAGACGGTAGAAGGACACCGACCAGGCGTGCTCTCCGCCGTCCGGGTCGGCCGGGGTCTCGCCCATCGCCTGGACGTCCAGGAGCGGCTCGCCGGTCTCCAGGACCCGCCGGGCCGCCGCCTCCAGGGCCGCCGCGTCCACGCCCGGCAGCACCTCCGAGGGCCGCCTGCCCAGGTGGAGGGCGGCCGGCAGCCCGTTGAACCGTTCGAGCGCCGGGTTGACCAGGACGTACCGCAGTCCGGTGTCGAGGACCGCCAGGCCGAGCGGGGACTGGTCGACCAGCCGGTCGGAGAGGGCCAGCTCGGTCTCCACCCGGGCGACCGCGGACCGGTCGGCGACGATGCCGAGCGCGTACAGGTCGCCCACGTCGTCGGTGAGCCGCATGTTGCGGAACTCCAGCTGGCGGGTCGACCCGTCCTTGTGCCGTACGGGGAAGGTGCCCGCCCAGGTGGTGCCCCGGCCCAGGACCTCGCCGAAGAGGCGCATCGCCTCGGCCCGGTGCTCCTCGCCGACGATCAGCCGCGCCACGTACTGCCCGAGCGCCTCGTCGGCCCCGTAGCCGAAGAGGGCCTCAGCCTGCGGGCTCCACAGCACGATCCGCCCGGACGCGTCCACGACGACGGCCGCCACCCCGAGCACGTCGAGCAGGCCCCGGGTGCCGAAGGCCGTGCCGCCCGCCGGGCCTCCGGGCACGCCGCCGCGACCCTCCTCCGTCCCCGTGCCCGTCTCCGGGAAGGATCCGGCCGTCACATGCCCTCCTCCCGCACAGGCCCTGAGCCCGCCGCCCTTCCATGCTCCCCGGCCCCCCGCCCCCACGCACCACGAGGACGCCGGGGCCGGGGTCCGGGGGACTTCCGCCCGGCCCCGGCCCGGCGCCCGGCTGGACGCGGCCCGGCCGGGCGCGCGACCCGGCCTGGCACGCGGCTCGACCGGGGGGAGTGGCCCGACCGGCACGCGGCTCGAACGGCGGAGTGGCCCGACCGGGGGCGGCCCAGGGGGCGGGCCACCGCTACGCCGAAGCCCCGGCCTCCGCCTCGGCCTTCCCGCGCGCGCGTGCCCGGGGGCCCGCCGCCGAGACGGCGGCGCCGGCCAGCCCCGCGACCGCGAGCGCGGGCAGCAGCAGTCGGACGTCCACGGTCGTGACCAGGGCCGCGCCCAGCGCCAGGGCCAGCGCGTTCGGGACGAAGAGCAGCGTGTTCGCGGTCGCCGCGATCCGCCCGACCGCCTCCGCCGGGGCCTCGCGCTGGACCGCCGTCATCGCCGCGACGAGGACCCACGGCAGACCGAGGCCGATCACCGCGCTCGCCGCGAGGGCCGTCGCCTCGAACGGCAGCGCCCGCAGCCCGGCCGCCGCCGCGAAGAGCGCGAGCCCGGCGGCGGCGAGCAGCCGCTCCGGCATCCGGCGCAGCAGCGGCCCCGTGGTCAGCCCGGCCAGGACCGAACCGGCGCCCTGCACCGCGTAGAGCACGCCGGCGTACGCGGGCGGGCGGCCGAGCCCGTCCACCACCGCGTACACCGCCGCCCCGTTCACCCCGGCGAGCAGCATGGTGAACGCCCCGGTGGCGACCAGCGGCCGCAGCACCGGCGAGGCGGCGAGCAGCCGGACGCCCTCGGCGGTCTCCCGCCGCCACGCGCCCCGCTCCCGCGCGGTACGCGCCGGACGCTCCTCCCTGACCCGCATGGCGGCGAAGGCGCCCGCGGCCAGCACGAAGGTCGCCGCGTCCAGGAGGACGACGGGTCCACCGCCGTACCGGGCGAAGAGCCCCGCCGCGGCGAGCGGGGCGATCAGCTTCATCGACTCGTTGGCGGTCATCCGCCAGCCGTTGACCGAGCCCAGCCGCTCCTTGGCGGAGCCGGTCGCGAGGAGCGCCTGCTCGGCCGCTTCGTGGACGGCGCCCTGCGCCCCGTACAGCACGAGGACGGCGAAGAGCAGCCACACCCGGTCGGCCGAGGTCACCCAGAGCAGCAGCGGCAGCACCGCGGCCATCGAGAGGTCGAGGACGACCAGCAGCGGACGGCGGCGCACCCGGTCCGCGAGGGTGCCGAGCAGCGGCCCGAGCAGGGCCGGGGCCCAGAGGGCGAAGGCGGTGAGGGCCGCGAGCCCGTCCGAGCCCGTCAGCGACTTGACCCAGATCCCGGAGACCAGCCACATCGCCGTCGTCCCGAACCCGGACACGACCACACCTGTCAGATACCAGCGCATGGCCGAAGCGTGACGTCTGAGGTGGCCCGGGGGGATCGGGCACCTGCCCTATTCCGGGCGCGCGGTCCGCCGGCGCTCGTACCACAGCGCCGCCCCGGTGACCACGGCACCGAGTCCCTCCCACAGGCCCACCCCGAGGAAGCCGGCCGGGGCCCGCCCGCCGACCACCGCGAGGGTGAAGACCGCGCAGGTGAGGAGCCGGAAGGGGACCGTCCAGCGGAAGAAGGCCTTCCAGTCGGAGAGCGCGGCCAGCACGTAGTAGACGCCCATGTTGAGCGCCGCCATCGAGGAGGCGGTGAGGAAGACCAGGGTGTGGTCGCCGTCCGCCCGCCCGCCGTCGGGCACCGGCTCGAAGCCCATCACCGTGAGCAGGGCGTCCGGGGCGACCAGGCCCACCACCCCCAGGGCGGCGGCGAGCAGGCCGAAGACCGCGATGGTCCAGCCGGACAGCGAACGGGGCAGGCGGCGCACGACGGTCCTCCGCGGAGCAGGCGAGATCGACAGTTCGAAGGTGCGCCCTCCGTTCGGACGCACGAGCGTGCCCCTGCATATCGCGTGAGGGGCCGCGGGGGCCAATCCGGCCCCCGCGGACGTCACTTCAGCGCCGCCGCCATCATCTTCTGCGCCACCGGCGCAGCCAGGCCGTTGCCGCTGACCTCGG
The DNA here is from genome assembly GCF_043081625.1 of Streptomyces sp. NPDC014861. Lineage (NCBI taxonomy): Bacteria > Bacillati > Actinomycetota > Actinomycetes > Kitasatosporales > Streptomycetaceae > Streptomyces > Streptomyces sp. NPDC014861. Next base: position 89,745 of record NZ_JBIBWV010000004.1, on the reverse strand, counting down.
AGCGGGCCGCGCCCGAGTCCTCGATCATCACGGCCACCGCCACCTGCTTCCCGGTCGACGGGTCCTTCGCGTAGGAGGTGAACCAGGCGTACGGCGTCTTGCTGTTGTTCTCGCCGTGCTGGGCCGTGCCCGTCTTGCCGCCGACCTCCGCCCCGGGGACCGCGGCGTTGGTGCCGGTGCCCTTCTCCACCACGGTCACCATCGCGCTGCGCAGCTGCTCGGCGGTGCCGGAGGAGACGACCCGGGTGGCGTCGCCGTCGGCGTAGCTCCTCAGCGGGTCGCCGTCGGAGTCGACCACCTCGGAGACCATGTGCGGGGCGGCCAGCTGCCCGTCGTTGGCGATCACCGCCGAGACCATCGCCATCTGGAGCGGGGTGGCGGTGACGTCGAACTGACCGATGCCCGTGAGCGCGGTCTGCGCCGGGTCCATCCCGGACGGGTAGACGCTGGCGTAGGCCCGGACCGGCACGTCCAGCTCGTCCTCGTCGAAGCCGAACCTGTCCGCCATCGCCTTCACCTTCTCCTGCCCAAGGTCGGCCGCCATCTTGGCGAAGACGTTGTTGCAGGAGTACTGGAGCGCGGTGCGGATCGTGGCGTTCTCGCAGGGCGCGGAGGCGTTCTCGTTCTTCAGGACGGTCCGGGTGGTCGGCAGCGTGTACGGGTCGGGACTGGCCGTCCGCGCGTCGACGGAGGAGTACAGACCGTCCTCCAGGGCGGCGGCGGCGACCACCAGCTTGAAGGTGGAGCCCGGCGGCAGCGGCTGCCGCAGCGCCCGGTTGACCAGCGGCTTGTCCGGGTCCTCGGAGAGCCGCTGCCAGGCGTCGCCGTCCGTGGTGCCGGCGATGTCCGAGGGGTCGTAGGAGGGCGTGGAGACCATGGCGAGGATCCGGCCACTGGCCGGGTCGATGGCGACCGCCGCGCCCTTCTTGTCCCCGAGGGCCCGGTAGCCGGCCTTCTGCACGTCCGGGTCGATCGTGGTGATCACCGTGCCCGGCTCCTGCTGCTTGCGGGTGACCGCGTCCACCGGGTTCTTCAGCCGGTCGTCGGTGCCGTCCAGGATCCCGGAGTAGATGCCCTCCAGCTGGGTGGCGCCGTACGCCTGCGAGCTGAAGCCGGTGACCGCCGCGTACAGCTCGCCGTCCTTGTAGCTGCGCTCGTACGCGAGATCACCGCTCTCGGTGAGCTTCGAGCCGGTGACCGGCGAGCCGGCCACGACGATGTTCCCGAGCGGCTGCGCGTACTGCGCGATGGTCTTCCGCCGGTTCTTGCTGTCGTTCGCGAGCGCCTTGCCCTCGTACGCCTGCACCCAGGTGGCCCGGCCGAGGAGGGCGAGCACGAGGAGCAGCGCGAAGACCGAGGTGCGCCTGATCGTCTTGTTCATGGCACCAGGAGGGACGAACGGGGCGGCGCGCGGCGTTCCGGTCGCGGACCGATTCTCAGGAAACGTTCATGCGGCACGCATCCCCGGCCGGGCTGCGGGGGCGCCGCCGCCGGGACACGGCAGCCGGGCCCATGCGGCCCCGCTCACAGCCGGCGGGTGGCCAGCGTCAGCCGGTCGCGCGCGTCGAAGAGGGCGTCCTTGATCAGCTGCTCGTGGCCCGGGGTCAGCCGCGCGGCCGGCACCGAGCAGCTGAGCGCGTCCCGGGCCGGCTCCCGGTAGGGGATCGCCACCGCGAAGCAACGCAGCCCCAGGGTGTTCTCCTCCCGGTCCACCGCGAACCCCTGCTCGCGGACGGCCGCAAGCTCCTCGATCAGCCGCTCCCGGTCGGTGATCGTGTGCTCGGTCACCGCCGGCAGCTTCGCCGGGAGCAGCTCCCGCACCCGCGCGTCGTCGTGGGTGGCGAGCAGCGCCTTGCCCAGCGCGGTCGAGTGGGCGGGGAGCCGGCGGCCCACCCGGGTGAAGGGCCGCAGGTGGTGCTGGGACTGGCGGGTGGCCAGGTAGACCACGCTGGTGCCGTCGAGCCGGGCGAGGTGGACGGTCTCGGTGGTGTCGTCCGAGAGCCGGTCCAGGGTGACCCGGGACGCGGCCACGACCTCGTCGCCGTCGATGTACGAGGTCCCCACCAGCAGGGCCCGCACCCCGATGCCGTACCGCGTGCCGGTGGCGTCGGTCTCCACCCAGCCCAGCTCGACCAGGGTGCGCAGCAGCATGTAGAGGCTCGACTTGGGGTAGCCGACGGCCTCCTGGACCGTGGCCAGCGTGTGCATCCCGGGCCGCCCGGCGAAGAACTCCAGCAGCTCCACGGTCCGCACCGCGGACTTCACCTGCGCACCGCTCACGTCGGCACCCGTCATGACCCCGCCCCTCTCCCTGACTTCCGGACGACCTTGTGGGAACGCCCGTGACGTCAATAGAGTCCACCCCGGAAGCGTTCATGCACAAGAACAGCGTTCATCATAGTGAACAGCCCTGGTGGGCGGCGATGGTGAACGGTCGGAGCGGACAAGGGGTGGACCGGTGTCGGCAGCAGCAGTGTGGAGTGTGGACCCCCGGACGGGGAAGCGGCGCGAGCAGGTCGCGACGGAGGCCACAGCGGACGGCGTCGACCGCGCGGTCCGCGCCGCGCACGCCGCCCGCGGCTCCCTCGCCGACCGCACCGTCCGGGCGGCCTTCCTGAGGACCGCCGCCGACCTCCTCGACGCCGCCGCCGACGAGGTCGTCACCACCGCCGACGCCGAGACCGCCCTCGGCGCCCCCCGGCTCACCGGCGAGCTCGCGCGCACCACCGCCCAGCTGCGGGCCTTCGCCGACGTCGTCGACGAGGGGACCTTCCTCGACGTACGCGTGGACCTGCCCGACCCGTCGGCCGTGCCGCCCCGCCCCGACCTGCGCCGCTGGAAGATCCCGCTCGGCGTCGTCGCCGTCTACGCCGCCAGCAACTTCCCGCTCGCCTTCTCCGTCCCCGGCGGCGACACCGCCAGCGCCCTCGCGGCCGGCTGCCCCGTCGTCGTCAAGGCCCACCCCGACCACCCGGCCACCTCCGAACTGGCCGCGGGAGTGCTGCGCCGGGCCGCCGCCAAGAACGGCCTCCCCGAGGACGTCGTCGTGCTGCTGCACGGCTTCGACGCGGGCGTCGAACTGGTCCGCCACCCGCTGGTCGCGGCGGCCGGGTTCACCGGCTCGGTGCGCGGCGGCCGGGCGCTCTTCGACGCCGCCGCCGCCCGCCCCGCGCCGATCCCCTTCCACGGCGAGCTCGGCTCGCTCAACCCGGTCGTGGTCACCCCCGGCGCCGCCGCCGAGCGCGCCGAGGAACTCGGCGCCGGCCTGGCCGGGTCCATGACCCTGGGCGCGGGGCAGTTCTGCACCAAGCCCGGCTTCGTCCTCGTCCCGGCCGGAGCCGACGGCGACCGCTTCCTCGCCTCGCTCACCGAGGGCGTCGGACAGGCCGGCCCGGCCGTCCTGCTCGACCACCGGATGCGGGCCGCCTTCGTCGAGGGCGTCACCGAGCGGGCCGCCCTCGACGGCGTCGAGGCCCCCGTCGCCCCCGGCGCGGCCGACGAGCACACCGTCACCGCCGGCGTCCTCACCGTCGACGCGGCCCGGCTCGCCGACGGCGGCCACGCCCTCCTCCTGGAGGAGTGCTTCGGCCCGGTCACCGTCGTCGCCCGCTACAGCGACGCGGCGCAGATCACCGACGTCCTCGGCCGGCTGCCCGGCAACCTCACCGCCACCCTGCACTGCGCCGACGAGGACCCGGCCGCGCCCGGCCTGCTCGCCGCCCTCACCCCGCTCGCCGGCCGGATCCTCGTCGGCGGCTGGCCCACCGGCGTCGCGGTCGCCCCGGCCCAGCACCACGGCGGCCCCTACCCGGCCACCACCTCCGCCTCCACCTCGGTCGGCGCCACGGCGATCGAGCGCTGGCTCCGCCCCGTCACCTACCAGTCGACCCCGCAGCACCTCCTCCCGCCGGAACTGCGCGACGGCCACCCGCTCGGCCCGCCCCGCCGCTGACCGAAGGCCGGCCCCACCGGGGCCCGGCCTCCCGGGGGCCGCCTGGGCCCGGCCTCCCGGGGGCCGCCTGGGCCCGGCCTCCCGGGGGCCGCCTGGGCCCGGCCTCCCGGGGGCCGCCGGTGGGTGAGGGCCACCCCCTAGTGCCGCACCCGCACCACGATCTTCCCGGTGTGGGTGTTCGACTCCATCAGCCGGTGCGCGTCCGCGATCCGCTCCAGGCCGTCGAAGACCTCGGCCACCACCGGGGCCAGCGAGCCGTCCCGCAGCCCCGAACCGATGAAACCGGCCGCCAGCCGACGTCCTTCCTCGGTGCGGGCCAGCTCCCCGTTCGCGTACCCGTGGACGGTCTGCGGCCAGTTCCGGGACAGCTCCACCGGCCGCGGGTCGAGCCAGCCGTAGAGCACCGCCGTCCCGCCGGGGCGCAGCGCGTCCCCGAGCCGGGCGAACCCCGGCCCGCCGATCGCGTCGAAGACCAGATCCGCCCCCGCCCCGCCGGTGATCCGGCGCACCTCCGCGGCCAGGTCCTCCGTCTCCGTCGCCACCACGTGCGCCGCCCCCAGCGCCCGCACCGCCTTCCGCTTCGCCTCGCTCCGGGTCACGGCGATCGGCACCGCCCCGACCCGCAGCGCCGTCTGCACCGCGGCCGTGCCCACCCCGCTCGACGCGCCGGTGATCACCACGTGGTCGCCGGGCCGCAGCCCGCCGGTCACCACCATCCCGCCGTACGCGGTGAAGTACGTCAGCCAGACCGCCGCGCCCGTCACCGCGTCCACCCCGGCCGGCCGGGCCACCAGATACTCCTCGGGCAGCACCACCCGCTCCGCGTACACACCGAACGCGCCGAACTCGAAGTTGGCCGCCGCCAGCACCGGATCCCCGGGCGCGAAGGCCGTCACCCCCACGCCGACCGCCTCGACCGTGCCGGCCGCCTCGTAGCCGAGCCGTGAACCCGGCAGCCGCGCCGGGTAGTAGTAGGTACCCGCCCGGAACAGCGCCTCGGCGCGGTTGAGGCCGATCGCCTCGACCCGGACCAGCACCTCGCCGGGGCCCGGCGCCGGCAGCGGCACCTCCTCGACGGACAGCACCTCGGGGCCGCCGAGCTCGTGGAACAGGACCGCCCTCGTCGTCATGTGATCTCCCATGCCTCGACCGTAGGAGCCGCCCCGGAGACGATCCATGTCTCTTTCGCTCCTGGCCATGTCCGATCGTCTCGTCCATGCGCGGAGCGGTACGGTGCCGCGCATGGACGTACTGAGCGACGCCGTCGCCGTCATGCGCACCGGTCGCCCCCACTCCTCCCGCACGGTCCGCTCCGCCCCCTGGGGTTCGCGCTTCCCGCCGAGCGAGGGTGCCGGATTCCACGTCCTCCTCCAGGGCACCGCCTGGCTCCTGCCACCCGCCGGGGCCGACCCCGTCCGGCTCGGCACCGGCGACGTCGTCCTGCTCCCGCACGGCATCGGCCACGGCCTCGCCGACCGGCCCGGCACCCCGCTCACCGACGCCGTCCCCGCCCCCGACGGCTCCTGGCCGAACGACTCCGACCGGGGACCGGTCGGCCCGGCGGACACCCTGCTCCTGTGCGGCTCCTACCAGCTCGACCGGAACCGCGCCCACCCGCTCCTCACCGAGCTGCCGCCCTACGTCCACCTCCCCGCCCGGGTCGGCGCCCACCCACGGCTGCGCGCCGCCATCGACCTGCTGGGGGCCGAGCTCGCCGAGCCCCTGCCGGGGTCCGACGCACTCGTCCCCGCGCTCCTCGACACCCTGCTGATCCACCTCCTCCGCACCTGGTGGCTCGCCGAGCGGGCCGACCGCTCCACCGGCTGGTCCGCCGCGCTCGGCGATCCGGCCGTCACCCGCGCCCTGCGCGCCCTCCACGCCGACCCGGCGCGGAGCTGGACGGTCGAGGAGCTCGGGGCGCTCGGCGGGCTCTCCCGGGCCGCGTTCGCCCGCCGCTTCACCGCCCTGGTGGGCCGGGCCCCGCTCGCGTACCTCACCTGGTGGCGGATGATCACGGCCGGCCGGCTGCTGCGCTCCGGCGACCTGCCGCTGCGGGTGGTCGCCCAGCGGGCCGGCTACACCTCCGAGTTCGCCTTCGCCAAGGCGTTCAAGCGCCAGTACGGCACCGCCCCCGGCCGGTACCGGAAAGGCCTCACCGACCCGCCCGCGGCAGCCGGAGCGACGCCAGGGTCGTCAGGGTGAGCAGCCCCGCGCCGATCAGCAGACTCACCGGAAGCGCCAGGTCGAATCCCCTCGCCGCCAGCGAGCCGAAGACGGCGACGGCGAGCGCACCCGCCGTCTGCCGGGCGGCGTTGAGCACCCCCGCTGCCGTCCCCGCCCGCTCCGCCGGCACCGCCTCCATCAGGGCGGCGATCAGCGGCGGCAGCGAGAACCCGACCCCCAGCGACATCGGAACCAGCAACAGCGCCTGCACCGTCAGCGAGGTGTGCTCGTCCACGGCGAGCAGCGCCAGCAGACCCGACACCGCGACCGCCTGGCCGACCAGGGCGGGCAGCCGCGCCCCGTACCGCGCCGCCACCTTCGCGGAGAGGACGTTGACCACCGCGAGCAGCCCGGTCATCGGCAGGAACATCAGCCCCGCCATCAGTGCCGAGAGCCCGAGCCGCTGCTGGAAGAAGAGGCCGAAGACGAAGATCGTGCCGTAGAACGCCACGCTGTTCGCCGCACCCGCCGCCACCGCCACGGCGACGGTCCTGTTCCGGAACAGGTCCAGCGGCACCACCGGACTGCTCCGTCGCGCCTCGATCCGCAGGAAGGCGGCGAAGGCCGCCACGGCGACCGCGAGCGCGGCACCGCCCTCCGGGCCGCCCTCGATGGCCGCGAAGGTCAGCGCGCCGAGCGCCACGGCCGCCGTCACCTGGCCCGGCACGTCCATCGGCGCGGGCCGCCGCGCCGAGCCCGGCACCCGGACGAGCGGGACCAGCGCGAGCAGCCCGAGCGGAAGGTTGACGAAGAAGACGCCCCGCCAGCTCCACGCCGCCGTCAACGCCCCGCCCGCCACCGGCCCCAGGGCCACCGCGACCGTGCCGCCCGCCGCCCACAGCGCCACCGCCCGCGCCCGCCGCGCGGGATCCCCGTACGCCTCACGCACCAGCGCGAGAGAGGCCGGCAGCATCACCGCCGCCGCGACCCCCTGCACCGCGCGCGCCGCGAGCAGCCACCGAAGATCGGGGGCGAGCCCGCAGCCGGCCGAGGCCAGCGTGAAGACGACGGCCCCCGCGCCGAACGCCCGGCTCGCCCCGACCCGGTCGGCGAGAGCGCCGGTGGAGAGCAGCAGCGCCGCGAAGCAGAGCGTGTACGCGTCCACCACCCACTGGAGTCCCGCCATCCCCGTGCCCCACTCGGCGCCGATCGTCGGCAGGGCCACGTTGACGACCGAGGTGTCCAGGGTGATGAGGGCGAAGCCGAGCGTCGCGGCGACCAGCGCCGGACGGGGTGACGGCGGAGCCGCAGGCGGGGAGGCGGGCGGGGGGACGGATACGGGGTCGGTCTGCGTCGAAGCCATGAACCCACCCTGGTGACCCGCGGTCGCGTACAGTAGTGGCCCGAATGCCAGATGACCGGAGGTTCTGGCCATGCCCTCGCCCTCGCCGGCGCACCCGGCCCCCGGAGCCCTCGCGCCCCTCCCCGGCCCGGTCCCCGCGCGGACCGGACCGGCGGTCCGCCGGGTCGCCGTCATCGCCGCGCCCCCGGTCTCGATGTTCAACCTCGCCATCCCCGAGATGCTCTTCGGCAAGGTGGAGATCGACGGGGCGCCCGGCTACGAGACCGTCATCTGTGCTCCCGACCCCGGTCCGGTCGCCACCACCGGCGGCCTCGACCTGATCGTCCCGCGAGGTCTCGACGCCGTCGACGGGGCGGACACTGTCGTCCTCGCCGGCAGCGGGTCCTACACGGACCCCGATCCCCGCGTCATCGGGGCGCTGCGCCGTGCCGCGGCCGGGGGCGCCCGGATCGCCTCCATCTGCACCGGCGCCTTCGCGCTCGCCGAGGCCGGGCTCCTCGACGGCCGGGCCGCCACCACCTACTGGTCCTACCGCCGGCTGCTCGCCGACCGCCACCCCGCCGTGGACCTGCGCGGCGACGTCCTCTACGTCCAGGACGGCCCGGTCCTCACCTCGTCCGGCTACGCGGCCGGCATCGACCTCTGCCTGCACGTGATCCGCACCGACCACGGCGCCGCCGTCGCCAACACCGTGGCCCGGCTCGCCCTCGTCGCCCCGGTGCGCCCCGGCGGCCAGACCCAGTTCACGGACACGCCGCTGCCGCCCGAGCGGGGGGTCTCCTTCGCCGACACGCGCGCGTGGGTGATGGAGCACCTCGACGCGCCGCTCACCCTCACCGACCTCGCCCGGCACGCCGGGGTGTCCGTACGCACCCTCTCCCGCCGCTTCCGGGCGGAGACCGGCACGAGCCCTCTCCAGTGGCTGCTCCACCAGCGCGTCGAGCGGGCCAGGGAGCTCCTGGAGACGACCTCGCTCGGCATGGACGCCGTCGCGCGGGCGTGCGGCCTGGGTTCCGCCGACTCGCTGCGCCAGCACGTGCACCGCCGCACCGGTCTGACCCCGAGCGGCTACCGCGCGTCCTTCAGCCGGCTGGCCGGGAGGGCCGGCCGCTCCGGTCCGGGCGACGGCTCCGCTTCCTGAGCCGTTCTTCCCGTGTGCTCCGGATCACGTCCCGAGCGTAAACGGAATGCGATCGGGGTCGGACGGCGTTCGTACCGGTACGGACCGCCCGCCACCCCCCCCGGAGAAGGAACCCATGCGCGTAGAGATCTGGTCGGACATCGCCTGCCCCTGGTGCTACATCGGCAAGGCCCGTTTCGAGAAGGGCCTCGCCGCCTTCGCCCACCGCGACGACGTCGAGGTGGTGCACCGGTCCTTCGAGCTCGACCCGCACCGGGCCAAGGGCGACACCGGGCCCGTCCTGGAGATGCTGGCGAAGAAGTACGGCCGGACGCTGGACGAGGCGAAGGCCATGGAGGCGCACGTCGCGTCCAACGCGCACGCCGAGGGCCTGGAGTACCTGACCGACGGCCGCGACCACGGCAACACCTTCGACATCCACCGGCTGCTGCACCTCGCCAGGGAGCGCGGCCGGCAGAACGAACTCCTCGACCTCGCCTACCGGGCCAACTTCGCCGAGGAGCGGTCGGTCTTCGACGGAGAGACCCTGATCGCCCTCGCCGTGGAGGCCGGGCTCGACGAGACCGAGGCGCGGGCCGTCCTCGCCGACGACACCGCCTACGCCGACGCGGTCCGCGACGACGAGCGCGAGGCCGCCGAACTCGGCGCCAACGGCGTGCCGTTCTTCGTGCTCGACCGCTGCTACGGCGTCTCCGGCGGGCAGCCCGCCGAGGTCTTCACCCAGGCCCTGGAGCAGGCGTGGCAGGGCCGCGCCCTCCAGCCGGTCGGTGCCGCCACCCCGGACGCGGAGGCCTGCGGCCCGGACGGCTGCGAGGTCCCGCCGCGCGGCTGAGCGCCCGACGGCCGCCCCCCGCACCGCTCTGACCTGCACGGATAAGCGGCGCTTGGGGATCGTCCATGATCGGCGGGCATTGACGGGCGGTCGGGGGCGGCCCAGGCTGGGGCCATGGACTCCCTCGACCAGCCGCTCGGCGGCGCCGAGTTCGCCCCCAGGCGGACCTACCTGAACACCTCCGCCTGCGGCCTGCTGCCGCGCCGTACCGTCGAGGCGGTCACCCTCCTCGCCGAGGAGACCGCCGACGGGCGTGCCGACGGCGCCGGGAGCTTCGACCTCGTCGACGAGGCCCGCGCCGCCTACGCCCGGATCGCCGGGGTCGCGCCCGCTCGGGTGGCGGTGGGCAGCGCGGTCGCCGTGCACTGCGGCATGATCGCCCAGTCGATGCCGTCCGGCGCCGAGATCCTCTTCCCCGAGGGCGACTTCTCCTCCCTCATCACGCCCTTCACGATCCGCGGCGACCTGAAGACCCGGTTCGTGCCGCTGGAGCGGCTCGCCGAGTCCGTCCGCCCGGAGACCGCGCTCGTCGCCCTCTCCGCCGTGCAGTCGGCGGACGGGCGCACCGCCGACCTCGCCGCCGTCCGGGCCGCCGCCGCGGCGCACGGGGCCCGCACCCTGCTCGACGTCACCCAGTCCGCGGGCTGGCTGCCGCTGGCCGCGGGGGAGTGGGACTACACGGTCGCCGGCGCCTACAAGTACCTGCTCTGCCCGCGCGGCACCTCCTTCCTCACCGTCACGGAGGAGGCCCAGGACACCCTGCTGCCGATCCACGCGGGCTGGGTGACCGGCGAGGAGCTGTGGGTCAACAGCTACGGCCCGGTGCGCGAACTCGCCCGCTCCGCCCGCCGCTTCGACGAGCCGGCCGCCTTCCTCTCGTACCACGGCGCGGCCCGCTCGCTCGCGCTGCTGGAGGAGATCGGCATCGAGCGGATCGAGGCCCACGACAAGGGGCTCGCCGCCCGCTTCCGCGCCGGGCTGCTCTCCGCCGGGCACGAGCCGGTCATGGACGACTCCACGGTCGTCGCCGTGCCGGGCCTCGGCCACCGCGCGGACGCGCTCCGCGCCGCCGACGTCCTGCTGTCGTCCCGCGCCGGCAACCTGCGGGCCTCCTTCCATCTGTACAACACGGCGGCGGACGTCGACCGCGCCCTGGACGTCCTCGCCGGCTAGGGCCCGACCCCTCCGGGGCGGGCCGGATCGTGCGGAGTCGGGTCGGAGCGGGCCGGGTCGTGCCGAGTCGGGCCGGGTCGGGCCGGAGCGGGGGAGCGGCCCGTCGCTCGCCCGGAACGCTCGCCCCGTCGTAGGGCCCGCGCCGGCCCGGCCGACGGCTCAGGGGTTCAGCGGTTCAGCAGTTCAGCGGCGGGCACTCGCCCGCGTCGCCCGCCTCCGCGCGCAGGTTCTCCGCCAGGACGCCGAGGAGGCGGGCCAGCTCCGTCCGCTCCTCCGGGGAGAGGCCGGCCAGCGAGCTCTCCTCCAGGTCGGACCAGGCGCCCTCGACCCCGGCCCGCAGGGCCTGCCCCGACTCCGTCACCTCGACGATCACGGCCCGCCGGTCGGCGGGGTCGGGGGAGCGGCGCACGTGGCCGCACTGCTCCAGGCGCTGGAGCATCTTCGTCACGGTCGACGGGTCCAGGCCGAGCGACTGGATCAGCTCCGACTGGCGGACCGCCCCGCAGTCCCACAGCCGCATCATCATGAGCTCCTGGCCCGGGTAGAGGCCGAGCTCGCGCAGGCGCCGCCCCATCGCGATCCGGTGCGTCCGGGAGACCCGGGCCAGGGACATGCCGACCGGGCCGCCGCGGGCGGCGGACGGCAGCTGCTCGGTACAGACGGGCTCGACTGTGGTCATCGGGGCTCCTCGGGGCGGTTCCTCGCCCCCAGGTTACCGCGACGCGAATTATTGCTTGGCTGGCCAAGGAATGGGTTACAGTGGCGGCACGCCACATACTTGGCCGACCACATATTTGTCCGGGAGACCGTCATGACCACCGCCTTCGACCCCGTCGACCTCGCCGGCGCCCGCCTGGCCAACCGCATCGCCATGGCCCCCATGACCCGCAGCCGCGCCGAGGGCGACGGCCGCCTCCCCACCCCCCTGGTCGCGGAGTACTACGCCCAGCGCGCCTCCGCCGGCCTGATCATCACCGAGGGCGTCCAGCCCACCGCCGTCGGCCAGGGCTACCCCGACACCCCGGGCCTGCACTCCGCCGAGCAGATCGCCGCCTGGCGCGAGGTCACCGACGCCGTCCACGCGCGCGGCGGCCGGATCTTCGCCCAGCTCATGCACGCCGGCCGGATCAGCCACCCCCAGGTCCTCGGCGGCGGCCTGCACCCCGTCGGCCCCTCTCCGGTCGCCCCGGCGGGACAGCTCTACGCCGGCACCGGCCTGATCGACTTCGTCGCCCCGCGCGAGCTCACCGCCGAGGAGATCCACGAGACCGTCGAGGGCTTCGCCCAGGCCGCCCGCAACGCCGTCGAGGCCGGCTTCGACGGCGTCGAGGTGCACGGCGCCAACGGCTACCTGATCCAGCAGTTCCTCGCCACCGGCTCCAACCACCGCACCGACGCGTGGGGCGGCCCGGTCGAGAACCGCATCCGCTTCGCCGTCGAGGTCGTCGAGGCCGTGGCCGACGCCATCGGCGCCGACCGCACCGGCCTGCGGATCTCCCCCGCCAACACCTACAACGACATCGCCGAGACCGACACCGACGAGATCTACCCGGCGCTCGTCGACGCCGTGGAGCCGCTCGGCATCGCCTACCTCCACATCAGCGAGCCCTCGCCCGAGGTCCGCGAACTGACGCTCGCCCTGCGCAAGCGCTACTCCGGCACCCTCATCCTCAACCCGGCCACCGAGGGCCCCACCGGCCCCGACGCCCTGGCCCTGATCGAGGACGGCACCGCCGACCTCGTCGCCTACGGCGCCCTCTTCCTCGCCAACCCGGACCTGCCCGCGCGCCTGAGCGCCGGCGGCCCCTTCAACACCCCCGAGCCCGCCACCTTCTTCGGCGGCGACCACCGCGGCTACACCGACTACCCCGCGCTGTAACCGGCGCGCGGGCACGCGAAAGGGCGGGGCACGCGAAAGGGCGGGGTCCGGCACCGGACCCGCCCTTCGGCACGTACGCACGGACGCCGACTACACCGCCCAGGCAGCGGTGACCGCCCGGCGCGCGCCCTCCAGGTCCACGGTCCGGCCCGCCTCACCGAGCACCGCGCCCAGCGCGGCCAGCGAGGACTGCACGGCGTTCGGCGTCGCGTCCGCCCCGTAGTGGTTGAGCCGGATCATCTCCCCGGACAGCTTCCCGCCGCCCGCGATCAGCGGCAGCGACGGGTCCGCCGCCAGCGCCTTCGCCACCAGCTCCGCCGCGTCCAGACCGGCCGGGGCCCGGAGCGTCGTCGCCACCGGAGCCGCGTCCGCCGCCTCGTGCACATACGGCTCCAGACCCCCGCCCAGCGCCACCGCGCCCGCCCGGGTCGCCGCCGCGGCCGAGGCGTGCCGGGCCATCAGCCGGTCCAGGCCCTCCGCCTCGATCCGCTCCACGCACGCCTCCAGGGCCAGCATCTCCAGCTGCGCCGGGGCGTGCAGCAGCGCCTTCCGGCCGCCGTCGATCCAGCGCTCCTTCCAGTCCAGGAGGGAGAGGTACGAGCGGCGCGGCGCGGCCGGGTTGGCGGCGAACCGCTCCCAGGCCCGCGCGCTCACCGACACCGCGGAGACGCCCGCCGGGCCGCCCATCGCCTTCTGCGCGCCGATGATGCACATGTCCACGCCCCAGGCGTCCGGCAGCACCGGCTCGGCGCCGATCGACGCCACGGCGTCCAGGTAGAACAGCGCGCCGTGCGCCCGCACGACCTCGCCGATCTCCGCGACCGGGTTGGTGTTGCCGGTGGCGGCCTCCGCGTGCACCAGCGAGACGAAGTCGATCTCCGGGTGCTCGGCCAGCGCCCGCTCCACCTGCTCGGCGGTCACCGCCGCGTGGAAGGGCACCGCGAGGTCGACCACGGTCGCCCCGCAGTCGCGCAGCCAGTCGCCGAAGGTCTGCCCGTACGGACCGGTGACCACGTTCAGCGCGGTCGAACCGGCCCGCGCCCCGCTGCGGATGCACCCCTCCAGCGGCAGCAGCGCCTCGCCCTGGGTGATCACCACGTCCTGCTCGGTGGAGAGCAGCGCGGCGACCCGCCGCTCGATGGACGCGAAGTGCGCGGCGGTCATCGGGGCCAGGTCGAGCAGCGGGTGTGTCACGGTCACGGTGGTGCCTTCTCAGGTCGGTGGTGCGGGCCCGGCCAGCGTACGCCCACCGCTCCCGCGGGCCCTCGTACAGTGCTGGCATGAGCGATCACGAGGTGTTGCACGTGAAGGGGCGGGTGCTCGTCGGCCCGGAGGACGTACGGGACGAACTCTGGTGCGTGGGCGGGCGGATCACCTTCGAGCGGCCCGCGGGCGAGGCCCTGACCGTCGAGGGGTGGGCGCTGCCCGGTCTGGTCGACGCCCACTGCCACGTCGGCCTGGACCGGCACGGGCCCGTCGACGCGGCCACCGCCGAGAAGCAGGCCCTCACCGACCGGGACGCCGGCACCCTCCTGATCCGCGACGCCGGCTCGCCCTCCGACACCCGCTGGATCGACGACCGCGAGGACCTGCCGAAGATCATCCGGGCCGGCCGGCACATCGCCCGCACCCGCCGCTACATCCGCAACTACGCCCATGAGATCGAGCCCGCCGACCTCGTGGAGTACGTCGGCCGTGAGGCCCGGCGCGGCGACGGCTGGGTCAAGCTGGTCGGCGACTGGATCGACCGCGAGGTCGGCGACCTCACGCCGTCCTGGCCGCGCCCCGAGGTGGAGGCGGCGATCGCGGAGGCGCACCGGCTCGGCGCCCGGGTCACCGCCCACTGCTTCGCCGAGGACTCGCTCCGCGACCTCGTCGAGGCGGGGATCGACTGCGTCGAGCACGCGACGGGCCTGACCGAGGAGACCATCCCGCTCTTCGCCGAGCGCGGGGTGGCGATCGTCCCGACGCTGGTCAACATCGCGACCTTCCCGCACCTCGCGGACGGCGGCGAGGCCAAGTTCCCCCGCTGGTCGGCCCATATGCGCCGGCTCCACGCGCGCCGGTACGACACCGTCCGCGCCGCGTACGACGCGGGCGTGCCGGTCTTCGTCGGCACCGACGCGGGCGGCTCGCTCGCCCACGGCCTGGTCGCCGAGGAGGTCGAGGAGCTCACGAAGGCCGGCATCCCGGCCCTCGACGCCCTCTCGGCCACCACCTGGCGGGCCAGGGCCTGGCTCGGCCGGCCCGCCCTGGAGGAGGGCGCCCCCGCCGACCTCGTCGTCTACGACCAGGACCCGCGCGCGGACGTCCGCGTCCTCGCCGCCCCGCGCCGGGTCGTGGTCGACGGCCGGATCCTCGCCTGAGGATCCGGCCGGAGCCCGGAGCCCGGAGCCGGAGCCCGGAGCCCGAGGCCCGAGGCCCGAGGCCCGAGGCCCGGAGCCCGAGGCCCGAGGCCCGAGGCCCGGAGCCCGGAGCCCCGGCCGGGCCCGGACGCGAGCCCGAACTCTGGACTCCGGCCCGGACGCGAGGCGGACGCCGGCCCGGACCGTGGCCCGTCAGGCGGGCCGGCGGAGGAAGGCCAGTCGCGCCTTCTTCTCCGGGATGAAGACCTCCGGCAGGTCGACCTCGGGGAGGACGACCACCGGGCCGAGCTCGAAGCCGGCCCGCTCCATGCGGCGTACGGCCTTCTCGTTGTCCGCGTCCGGCTCGACCACGATCCGCCGGTGGTCCCGGAGGCAGAAGCCGAGCAGCGCGGAGATCAGTCCGGCCGTGAAGCCGGGGGAGGGGGCGGCGCTCGGGGCGATGAAGAAGTGGCAGCCGATGTCGCCCTCCTCCACCTCGTAGCACTCGCTCACCCGGTCCGCCTCGGGCTCGTACGTCTGGAGGATCGCGACCGGCTCCCCGTCGAGCTCCACCATGAAGCCGTGGTGGGTGGTGAGCGAGTCCAGGTGCGCGTAGACGTCCCTGACCTGCTCGACGGTGGTGCCGTTCATGCCCCAGAAGCGGGCCCGCTCCTCGTTGACCCACCTGTGCAGGAGCGGCGCGTCCGCGTCCGGGGCGACGGGTCTGACGGTGACGGTGCCGAGGCCCTCGACGGCCTGGACGTGGAGGGGGGCGGTCATTCCTGCTCCTTGGTGAGGCGGTTCCAGTCGGTGGTGACGGGGGCGAGCTCGCCCCGCAGCCACAGGGGGAGTTGGTCTTCGTGGTGCGGGTCCCCGGCCACCCCGGACGCGCCGAACGGCACGATCCAGCCGCTGCGCTCGCGGTCGGCGAGGTCCCACACGTACCGGGCGGCGGAGGCCCGGGCGCTGCGGTCGGTGTAGCCGGGGGCGCTGGAGGTGGAGAGCACGCAGTCGTGGTCGCCGCCGAGCCCGGGGTGCCTGTCGTCGTCGGGGTCGGGCAGCGCCTGCCACGGCGCGAGCCGGTGGGTGGCGCCCCAGACGGCCGGCGGCTCGCCGGCGGCGGTCTCCTCCAGCGCCTCGCGGACGATCCCGGCCACGTCGCCGGCCGGCACGGGCCCGGACACCAGCAGCGTCTCCAGGGCGAGTCCGACCCGGGGCCCCAGGTACAGCCAGGGCCGGAACACCTCGGGGTACGGCGCCGGCTCCCGCAGCCCCGCGAAGACCTCGTGCGCCGCGAGCCGGCGCACCACCGCGCCCCGCACGGCCGCGTACAGACCGGCGTCGGCGCTGTCCGCGTCCATCCGGCGGTCCCAGCCGAGCAGTCGCTCCCGCACCTCGCGGGCGGCGGGCGAGAGGTCGCCGGACGCGGCCCCGACGGCGGCGAGCAGCCGGGCCGCCGCGCGGTTGTCGGTGTCGCGGTGGACGGCGGGGGTGGCCTCGGCGGTCCAGGCGCCGGAGGCGCCCAGCAGCTCGGCGATCCGGTCGGCCCGGTGCGCCGGCGCGAACTCGACGCCGAGCGGGGCGGCGAGCCCGCGCGCGTTGGCCATCACCGCGTACCCGCCCGTCACCTCGGCGCGGGGCAGCGGCGCCGGCTCCGCGGCCCAGCCGTGCCCCGGCTCCCAGGCCGGCACGGGGCGCAGGGAGTTGGCCCGGTCGCGGACCGGGACGTGACCGGCGACCCGGTGCAGCAGTCCGCCCCCGGTGTCGGCGGCGAGCACCACGTTGACCGGCTCCACCCAGGCGTCGAGGGCCGTGTCGACCTCGGCGACGGTACGGGCGGCGAGCAGGCGCGGCAGGACCTCGAAGCCCAGCCGGCCGGTGACCCGGGGCACGTACCGCAGGCTCAGCCCCTCGCCCTCGGCGCCGGGCCGCTCGGGCACCTCGCCCGTGATCACCGGGCCGCGGTCGGTCTCGACCAGCTCGATCAGGACCGGCTCGCCGCCGGCCGTCTCGACCGTCTCGGTGTGCGCGGCGGCCGGGCGCCAGCCGTCGGGGCCGTACGCCTCCACGCCGCCGTCGGCGGTGCGCCGCAGCCGCTCCCGGTAGAGGTCCTGGTAGTCGGCCATCGCGTTGGTGATCGCCCAGGCGACCGGCCCGGTGTGGCCGAAGTGGGCGAGTCCGGGGACGCCGGGCACGGCGAGGCCGACGACGTCGTACTCCGGGCAGGCGAGCCTGATCTGCTGGTAGACGCCCGGCGCCTCGATGAACCGGTGCGGGTCGCCGGCCACCAGGGCCGCCCCGCTCGCGGTCCGCTCGCCGGCCACCAGCCAGCCGTTGGACCCCGCCGTGGCCGGTCCGTCGGCGGCGAAGAGCTCGGTCCACTCCTCGCCGAGGCCGGTCGCCACCTGCTCGCGCCACAGCTTCGTCGGGAAGCCCGCGAAGAGGATGTGCGTGGAGAGCCAGACGGCCAGCGGCGTCCACGCCTCCCATCGGCCGGCGGCCGACCCGGTCGCGGCGAACTCGGGGGCGCGGCGGGCCCCTTCGGCCAGTCCGGCGTTCACCCCGTCCGTGTACGCCCGCACCCAGTCCGCGGTCCGCGGGTCGGTCTCCTCCAGGCGTGCCAGACAGCGGCGCGCGGTGTCCGCGAGCCGGGCCCGCCGGACGAAGACGTCCCAGCCCTGCTCGGCCGCGCCGAGGAGGGCGGCCGAGGTGCCCCGGGCCCGGTGGCGCTCGACCTCCAGCTGCCAGGCGCGGTCGCGCGCGGTGACCCGGCCCTGCGCGAAGGCCAGCTCCTCCGGGTCCCCGGCGCGCAGATGGGGGACGCCGTACGCGTCCCGGTAGACCTCGATGCTCACCCGATCCGATCCCGTCCTGTGCTTCCCGATGCCGTTAGGTTAGGCTGACCTAAATTGATCGCCGACCCAAAGTAACCCATGGGTCCGGGGGAGGAGCACGCGGTGGGGCACGGGTGGCAGGGCGCCGTCCTGAAGCTGATGGGCGCCAAGGACTTCACGTTCACCGTCACGGGGGCCGAGCAGGTCACCGAGGACTACCGGAGGGTCCACTTCACGGACGGCGGGCTGCTCGCCGCAGCCGGGGTCCACCCGACGATGTGGGTCCGGATCTGGTTCGAGAACGCGGGCAAGCCGCACCAGCGCGGCTACACCCTGGTCGACCCCGACCCCGAGGCGGGCACCTTCAGCCTGGAGTTCGCCCTCCACGACGGCCCCGCCAGCCACTGGGCCCGCGGCTGCGCCCCCGGCGACACCGTCGAGGCCACCCTCCAGGGCACCGGCTTCGAGACCCCCGAGCCCCGCCCCGAGCGGCTGCTGGTCGTCGGCGACCCGGCCTCGCTGCCGGCCGTCAACTCGCTGCTCGACGCACACCCGGACCTCCCGGCCACCATCTGGTTCGAGACCCAGCACGCCTCCGACGAGGAGCTGCCCTTCCGCACCGACCCGGCACGCCACGAGCTGCGCCGGGTGCCCCGTCAGCGGTCCGGCGCCGCCCTCGTCGAGCGGGTCAGGGCCGAGCTGCCCGAGCTCGCCGGTCCCGGGGCGTACGTGTGGATCGCCTGCGACACCGCGACCACCCGCGCGCTGGCCGCGTACGCCCGCAAGGAGCTCGCGCTGCCGAAGGACCGGGTGCACGCGCTCGGCTACTGGCGGGAGAGCTGAAGCGTCCTCATCGGGCAGGCTGTTGACGATCCGTGACCTCATCGGGGCGCGGATCGTTTCTTTTGCCCGCGCGAGGACCTCCCGCGCTCCGGACACACCTCCCCGTACGAAACACGCGGGACGAGCGGGAACGGTTGTGTCCTAAAGAATCGAAAAAGAACACGGAAACCCCCCTTTGGAGTGAACTCACGTCAGGCGACTGTCGGTTCACTCTCCGTGCGTAAAGATTCCGGTGTCTCAAGTCGCCGCCGCCGCGCAGATCCACCGTCCCCGTGGTGAGCGGCCGGCGACGCCATGTCTTCTGTGGGGGTTCCACCATCTTGAACAGCAACACCTTCCGCACGCCCGTCCGCCGGACCGCCGCCGCCGCGACCGTCGTCGCCCTGGCCGTCGGCCCCGTCCTCCTGGCGTCCCCGGCCGCCCAGGCGACGGACGGCGAGCGCCGCGAGGGCAAGGCGGGCGCCGTCGTGCTCCGCACCGGACTGGACGTCTCCCTCCTCGGCGAGACCGTGAAGGTCCCGGTCCGCGCCACGCTCAACGAGGTCCAGGCGCCCGAGAGCGAGAACAAGACCGCGCTCAGCGTGAAGGTGCAGGGCGCGGAGGAGGGCGAGCCGATCGACATCCTCACCGCCGACGTCGCCACCTCGACCGCCACCGTCGACGAGCGCCGGGCTGAGGGGTACGTGAACCTCGCCAAGGCGCGTGTCCACGTCCCCGGCCTCCCCGCGCTCGCCCTCGTCGAGGTCGAGAAGGTCACCTCCAAGGCGGTCTGCGAGGTCGGGAAGAAGCCGGTCGCGGAGTCCAACGTCCTCGGCCACGTCCAGGCCCTCGGCAAGAAGGTCACGCTCACCGCGGGCGGCCGCACCCAGCTCGACGTGCCCGCCGTCGGCCGGATCACCCTGGACCTCTCCCGCACCAGCACCACCACCCGCACCGCGGCCGCCACCGCGCTGGAGCTCGACGTCGAGGTCAACCCGCTCAACCTCGGCGTCGCCAAGGTCAAGGGCACGGTCACCCTCGCCGAGGCCACCTGCGAGACGCCCGACGGTCCGGCCCCGACCGAGAAGCCCACCGAGAAGCCCACCGAGAAGCCCACGGAGCGGCCGACCGAGCAGCCGACCGAGCGGCCCACCCAGGAGCCGACCGAGCAGCCCACCGAGAAGCCCTCGCCGCGGCCCACCGAGCCCGCCGACGACGGCGGCATCACCACGAACAACGGCGGCTCGACGCCGACCCAGAACCTCGCCGAGACCGGTGGCAGCTCCGCCACCCCGTACATCGCGGGCGGCGCCCTCGCGCTGCTGCTCGCCGGCGGTGTCGCCGTGGCCCTGACCCGGTCCCGCGCCCGCGCCCGCGGCTGACGGCCCGAGGGGGAGACAGGGGGAACCCGGCAGGGCGGGCGGTGTGACCACACACCGCCCGCCCTGCCCGTCCGTCCGTCCGTCCGCCCGTGTCCGCCCGCTTCCGGGAGTACGCGAAGGCCTCGGCGTCCCGTGGTGCGTGAAGGCCTCAGCCTCCCGTGGTGTGCGAAGGCCTCGGCGTCCCGCCGTGCGTGAAGGCCTCAGCCGCCCAGCAGAAGCGCCTGGTCCAGTGCCTGGAGGAAACGATTCGTCGTCGCCCGGTCCCGGACCGCGAGCCGCAGCCAGTGCCGGTCGAGCCCCGGGAACGTGTCCCCGCGCCGCGCCGCGAACCCCAGCAGCCGCAGCCGCTCCCGTATCGCGTCCGCGCCCTCGATCCGCATCAGCACGAACGGCCCCTCGGCCGCCGCCACCGTCCGCACCTCGTCGAACTCCGCGAGCCCCGCCAGCAGATGCGCGCGCTCCGTCCCGATCCGGTGCGCCGCGTGCTCCGCCTCCGCCAGCGCCGCCCGCGACATGCAGGCCTCCGCCGCCACCAGCGCCGGCGTCGACACCGGCCACAGCGGCTGCGCCCGCTCCAGGAGCGCGACCGTCTCCGGCTCCGCGAGCACGTAACCGATCCGCAGCCCCGCCAGACCCCAGGTCTTCGTCAGGCTCCGCAGCACCACCAGACCCGGCACGTCCGTCCGGCCGGCCAGCGCCTCCCGCTCGCCCGGCACCGCGTCCATGAACGCCTCGTCCACGACCAGGTACCGCCCCGGCCGAGCCAGCGACGCGATCGTCTCCGCCGGATGCAGCACCGAGGTCGGGTTGGTGGGATTGCCGATCACCACCAGGTCCGCGTCCTCCGGCACCGCCGCCGGATCCAGCCGGAAGCCGTCCTCCTCGCGCAGCAGCACCCGGGCCACCTCGTGCCCGGCGTCCCGCAGCGCCGCCTCCGGCTCGGTGAACTGCGGATGCACCACCACCGGCCGCTTCACCGCCAGCGCCCGCGCCAGCAGCACGAAGGCCTCGGCGGCGCCCGAGGTCAGCAGCACCCGCCCGGTGGGCAGCGCGTGCCGCTCGGCGACCGCCGCGCGTGCCGAACGTCCGTCCGGGTACTGCGCCAGACTTGTCAGGGAGTGGGCGATCCGTTCCCGCAGCCAGTCCGGCGGGGTCGCCGTCCGGACGTTGACCGCGAGGTCGATGAGTTTCTCGTCCCGGACCTCGGCGTCACCGTGATGACGCAGGTCGTGGATGTGCCTGCCCATGTGGGGGCTGTCCGTGTGGGTGTCCATGTCCGCCGTCGTGTGGGGGGTGGGGATGTGGGGTGAGTCAGGCTTGCCAGCGATGTACCCGCACGTCAAGGGCAACAACCGTGCGACGGACGTCACTTCGTCCGGACGAAACGGGACAGAAGCAGCTATCGCGCACGTCACGCGCCGCGACTTCCGCTTCGGCACCAGCAGCACCGCCCCCGGCCCCGCCGCCCGCAGCGCCGCCGCCTCCGCCACCGACGCCGTCCCCGTCGCCGCCAGCGGCACCTCCGACGGATGCGGTACGGCCACCCCGGCCAGCTCCTCCGCGGGGAACCCCGCCACCGGCACCCCGAGCCGCGCCGCCGCCGCCGCGATCCCCGGCTCCGCCACCCGCGCGTCCAGCGTCGCGAGCCCCCGCACCCGTACGCGCGCGTGCCCCGGCCCCTCCACCTCGGCGAGCGCCGCCCGCACCACGGTCAGGACCTCGTCCTCCGAAGCGCCCGAACGGGCCCCGACGCCGATGTGCACATCCGGCCCCCCATCCGATAGCAAGGGCCCATGGCAGTGGTCGTCGCGCTCGGCGCGTTCCTGATGACGCTCTTCGGCGGCTGGGTCGCACAGCGCGTCACCGACCGCCGGCACCTCGTCCTCGGACTCGCCGGCGGCCTCATGCTCGGCGTCGTCGGACTCGACCTGCTCCCCGAGGCCCTGGAGGCCGCCGGGACCGAGGTCTTCGGCGTCCCCGAGGCCCTGCTGCTCTTCGTCGGCGGCTTCCTCTTCGCCCACGTCGTGGAGCGCCTGCTCGCCGTCCGCAGCGCCGCCCACGGCGTCACGGCGGGGGAGCGGGTCCCCCAGGTCGGGCTCACCGCGGCCGCCGCCATGGTCCTGCACAGCCTCATGGACGGCATCGCGCTCGGCGCCGCCTTCCAGGTCGGCGGCGGCATGGGCGCCACCGTCGCCCTCGCCGTGATCACCCACGACTTCGCCGACGGCTTCAACACGTACACGATCGCGAGCCTCTACGGGAACGCCCGCCGCAAGGCGGTCGCCATGCTCGTCGCGGACGCCGCCGCCCCCGTCGTGGGCGCCGCCTCGACTCTCCTGTTCACTCTTCCGGAGGAACTTCTCGGCGCCTATCTCGGCTTCTTCGGCGGCGCCCTGCTCTACCTCGCCGCCGCCGAGATCCTGCCCGAGGCCCACCACGAACACCCCGCCCTCTCCACCCTGCTCTGCACGGTCGCGGGCGTCGGCTTCATCTGGCTCGTGGTGGGACTCTCCGGCCACTGAACTCACCCGCAGTGCGCCACGAACCGCGCGGCGACCTCCGGCGACCCCGCCCAGTGCGTGTGCACGTAACTCGCGTGCACCCCGCCCCGCACGAAGCCCTCCACGCGCCGCTCGGGCTGCCGCAGCCCCCAGGCCGCGACCTCCCCGGCACCCGGCTCGATCACCGTCCGGTGGAACTCGTGCCCGCGCAGCCGCGCGCCGGTCGGCGCCAGCACGCTGTCGCTCACGGCGACGGCGTCCCGGTAGCCGAGCGTCAGCCGCTCCGACATCCGCGCGTCCGCCTCCAGCACCCCGCACATCGGCGTGCCGTCCAGCGACCGCGCCAGGTACAGCAGCCCGGCGCACTCGGCCGCGACCGGCGCCCCGCTCGCCGCCAGCTCCGCCACGGCCTTCCGCAGCGGTTCGTTGGCCGCCAGCTCGGCCGCGTACATCTCCGGGAACCCGCCGCCTATCACCAGGCCGCGCGTGCCCTCGGGAAGCGCCTCGTCCCGCAGCGGGTCGAAGGTGACGACCTCGGCGCCCGCGGCCCGCAGCAGCTCGGTGTGCTCGGCGTACGAGAACGTGAACGCCGCCCCGCCCGCCACCGCCACGACCGGCCGCCGCCCCGCCGCGGCCGCCGCCCCGACGGCCGGGCTCCACGCCTCCGTGTCCAGGGCGGGCGCCGACCGCGCCAGCGCCAGCAGCGCGTCCAGGTCGCACCCGGCCCGCACCTGCTCCGCCTGCGCCGCCACGGCGTCCACGGCCTGCGCCTGCCGCTCGGCGACCGGGATCAGCCCGAGGTGCCGCGACGGCGTCGCCACCGCGGGCGCCCGCCGCAGCGCCCCGAGGACCGGCACCCCCGACTCCCCGAGGGCCTCCCGCAGCAGGTGCTCGTGCCGATCGGTCGCGACCTTGTTGAGGATCACGCCCCCGATCCGCACCTCCGGGTCCCAGGACGCGAAGCCGTGCACCAGCGCCGCCACCGACCGCGACTGCGAGGACGCGTCCACCACCAGCACCACCGGCGCCTTCAGCAGCTTCGCCACCTGCGCCGTGGACGCCAGCTCCCCCTGGTCGGCGGCCCCGTCGTACAGCCCCATGACCCCCTCGACCACGGCCAGGTCGCAGCCGCGGGACCCGTGCGCGAAGAGCGGCGCGACCAGCCCCGTCCCGCACATGTAGGCGTCGAGGTTGCGGCCCGGGCGGCCGGTCGCGAGCGCGTGGTAGCCCGGGTCGATGTAGTCGGGCCCCACCTTGTGCGGGGAGACGGCCAGGCCGCGGGAGGCGAACGCGGCCATCAGGCCGGTCGCCACCGTGGTCTTGCCCGCCCCCGAAGACGGGGCCGCGATGACGAGACGTGCTACCACTCGATGCCCCGCTGGCCCTTCTGACCGGCGTCCATCGGGTGCTTGACCTTGGACATGTCGGTGACGAGGTCGGCGAAGTCCACCAGCTCCTGCGGCGCGTTGCGCCCGGTGATCACCACGTGCTGGTGGCCCGGACGGTCCCGCAGCACCTCGACGACCTCCTTCACGTCGATCCAGCCCCAGTGCAGCAGGTACGCGAACTCGTCGAGGACGTAGAACTTGTACCTCTCCTCGGCCAGGTCCCGCTTGACCTGCTCCCAGCCCTCGCGCGCCTTGTCCTCGTGCGACTGCTCGCCCTCGGCGACCTCGCGCTGGATCCAGGACCAGCCCTCGCCCATCTTGTTCCAGGTGACCGTGCCGCCCTTGCCGGTCTCGCCGAGCGCCTTCAGGGCGTTCTCCTCGCCGACCTTCCACTTGGCCGACTTCACGAACTGGAACACCCCGATCGGCCACCCCTGGTTCCAGGCGCGCAGGGCCATCCCGAAGGCGGCCGTCGACTTCCCCTTGCCGACGCCCGTGTGCACCATCACCAGCGCCCGGTTGCGGCGCTGACGGGTCGTGAGACCGTCGTCGGGCACGACGGTCGGCTGTCCCTGCGGCATTAAGCGGCCCTCCTGACAGAGCGGTTGACTTGCGCTTCCCGTACGAGCCCGGCGATCGCGTCGGCGCGCAGCTCGTCCAGGGTGACGGCGGTGCCGCCCAGATCACGGGCGAGGTTCCCGGCGAGACCGAGCCGCACCGGGCCCGCCTCGCAGTCCACGACCACGCTCGCGGTGCCGTCGGCGGCGTGCAGCCGCGCGGCCCGCGCCGCCAGGCCCACCGGATCCGGCCCGCCGGCCGTCGCCCGCCCGTCGGTCACGACCACGAGCAGCGCCCGGCGCGAGGGGTCCCGCAGCCGTTCCACCCGCAGCACGTCGTGCGCCTTCAGCAGTCCGGCGGAGAGCGGCGTACGCCCCCCGGTCGGCAGCTCCTCCAGCCGGGCGGCGGCCGCGTCCACGGAGGACGTCGGCGGCAGCGCCAGCTCGGCCCCGCGCCCCCGGAAGGTCACCAGGCCCACCTTGTCGCGCCGCTGGTAAGCGTCGAGCAGCAGCGACAGCACGGCGCCCTTCACCGCGCCCATCCGCTTCCGGGCCGCCATCGACCCGGAGGCGTCGACCACGAACAGCACGAGGTTCCCCTCGCGCCCCTCCCGGACCGCCTGCCGCAGGTCGTCGCGCCGCACCACGAGCCCGGCCCCGGACCGGCCGCGCGCCCGCTGGTGCGGCGCGGCGGCCCGTACGGTCGCGGAGAGGTGCAGCTTGGTCAGCGCGCCCCGGGGCCGGGTCGCGCCGGTGGTCCTGCCGTGCTCCGTACGGGCCCGGGAGCGCCGCCCGGCGGCCCCGTCCCCCAGTCCGGGCACGCTGAGCATCTTCGTACGGAAGGGCTCGGCGGCCTTCACCGCGGCCCGCTCACCGGACGCGCCCCGGGGCGCGGGCGCGTGCTCGGGCGCCTGGGCCGGCGCTTCCTCCGGCACGCCGTCGGTCTCGGGCGCGGGCCCCTCGCCGCCCTGCGGCGGCACCCCGCCGCCCCCGCCGGGACCGCCGTCGGGCCCGTCCGGCCCCGGATCGGGATCGTCCTCGGGCTCGTCCCCCTTGAACCGCTCCAGGGTCTCGTCGAGCTTGTCCTCGTCCATCCCCGGCGCGTCGAAGGGATTCCGCCGCCGCCGGTGGGGCAGGGCCAGCAGCGCGGCCCGGCGCACGTCCTCGCTCGTGACCTCCTCCCGGCCGGCCCACGCGGCGAGCGCGGTCGCGGTCCGGGCCATCACGATGTCGGCGCGCATGCCGTCCACCTCGAACGCGGCGCAGGTGGCGGCGATCTGCAGGAGTACGGCGTCCCCGAGCGCCACCTTCGGCAGCAGCTCCCGCGCGGCGACGATCCGCTCCCGCAGCGCGGCCTCCTCGCCGGCCCAGCGGGCGGCGAACCCGGCCGGGTCGTCCTCGAACGCCAGCCTGCGCCGCACCACCTCGACCCGCTCCTCGGGCACCCGGGAGGCGGCGACCTCCACGGTCAGCCCGAACCGGTCGAGCAGCTGCGGCCGCAGCTCACCCTCCTCGGGGTTCATCGTCCCCACGAGCAGGAAGCGGGCGGCGTGCCGCACGGAGACGCCCTCGCGCTCGACGTGGGAGGCGCCCATGGCGGCGGCGTCGAGGAGATGGTCGATCAGGTGGTCCGAGAGGAGGTTGACCTCGTCGACGTAGAGGATCCCCCGGTGCGCGGCGGCCAGCAGTCCCGGCTCGAACGCCTTCACCCCGTCGGCGAGCGCCCTCTCGATGTCGAGCGATCCGACGAGTCGGTCCTCCGAGGCGCCCACGGGCAGCTCGACCATCCGCGCGGGCCGGGCGTCGGAGCCGTCGTCCCCGTGCGGCCCGTCCGGGCACCCGGGGTCGGGGGAGGCGGGATCACAGCTGAACCGGCACCCGGCGACGACGGCCACCTCGGGCAGCAGCTCGGCGAGCGCGCGCACGGCGGTGCTCTTGGCGGTGCCCTTCTCGCCCCGCACGAGCACGCCGCCCACGCTCGGGCTGACGGCGTTCAGCAGCAGCGCGAGCCGCAGGTCGTCCATGCCGACGACGGCGGTGAAGGGATAGCGGGTGCTGCTCATCGGACGGTCGCTCCTTCGGTACGTACGGATGCCTGGACCGGGACGGTGCTCACGGCGCCCCCGGCGGGACGAACGGCAGCCCCTTGGGCGCGCCCTCCTCGATGAGCCGCAGCAGCGCGTCCGTGTCGGCGTGCTCCTCGATCAGGTCGCCGAGGCGGTCGAGCTGCTCCTCGCGCAGGGTGTGGAAGGACGTGTCCGGGGCCGGGACGAAGGACCGTCCGGCGGCCGCCGCCACCTCCCGGAGGAAGGCGCGGCGGAAGGCGTCGCTCTCCAGGGAGCCGTGCCAGTGGGTGCCCCAGACGGCGCCGACGCGGCAGCCGTCGAGGCCGCGGCCCCTGCCGTCGGAGATGAACGCCTCCCCGCCGCGCACGTCCGCGACGCCGTGGTGGATCTCGTACCCCTCGACCGGTTCGCCGAGCGCCTCGCCGACCGGCCGGGCGAGGGTCTTCTCGCGCGCGAACCGGACCCGTACGGGCAGCAGTCCGAGTCCGTCGACGGCGCCCGCCCTCGATTCGACCTCGTCCTCGATGTGCTCGCCGAGCGCCTGGAAGCCGCCGCAGATCCCCAGCACCGGACGCCCCTCGGCGGCCCGCCGGGCGATCGCGCCGGCGAGGCCCCGCTCGCGCAGCCAGGCCAGTGCCCTGACCGTGCCGCGGGTGCCCGGCAGGACGACGAGGTCCGCGTCGGCCAGCTCCTCCGGCCGGTCGACGAACCGCACGATCACGCCCGGCTCGGCGGCCAGCGCGTCGACGTCGGTGAAGTTCGACATCAGGGGGACGGCGCAGACGGCGACCCGCAGCACGTCCGCCCCGAGCGGCGGCGCGACGACGGACTCGCGGACGGTCCCGCGCAGCGAGACCCGCAGGCCGTCCTCCTCGTCGATGCCGAGCCCGTGCGCGTACGGCAGGACACCGAGGGTCCGGCGGCCGGTGAGGCCGTGCAGCATGTCGAGCCCGGGTTCGAGGAGCGTCACGTCGCCCCGGAACTTGTTCACCAGGTATCCGGCGATCAGCTCCTGGTCCTCGGGGGCGAGCAGCGCCGTCGTGCCGAAGAACTGGGCGAAGACCCCGCCCCGGTCGATGTCGCCGACCACGACCACGGGGAGCCGGGCGGCCCGCGCGATGCCCATGTTGACGATGTCGGTGCGGCGCAGGTTGATCTCGGCCGGGCTTCCCGCGCCCTCGCAGATCACCGCGTCGTGGGTGGCCCGCAGCTCCTCCAGGCAGGCGAGGACCGGCTCGAAGAGGGTCTGCTGCCGGCCCCCGTGGTAGCCCTTGGCGCTCATCTCGCCGACCGGCTTGCCCATGAGGACGACCTGGCTGGACCGGTCGCCGCCCGGCTTGAGCAGCACCGGGTTCATCAGGGCGGTCGGCTCGACGCGGGCGGCCTGGGCCTGCATGGCCTGGGCGCGGCCTATCTCGGCGCCCTCCCGCGTCACGAAGGAGTTGAGGGACATGTTCTGTCCCTTGAACGGCGCCACCTTGACGCCCTGCCGGACCAGCCAGCGGCAGATGCCCGCCGTGACGACGCTCTTGCCCGCGTCGGAGGTCGTCCCGGCGACGAGCAGCCCCCCACCCCTCACTTCGTCCTCCGCTTCACCGTGTCGGTCAAGATCCGGCCGCCGACGCAGGCGGCCAGGGTCAGCCAGGTCACCCGGCGGGAGAGCCGGACGGCCCGGTCGATGTCGGCGACCTCGACGGGCCGCCCCCCGCCGTTGAGGACGGGCCGGTGCTCGACCCGTCCGCCGTACGAGAGGGTCCCCCCGAGCCGTACCCCGAGGGCGCCCGCGAACGCCGCCTCGACCGGTCCGGCGTTGGGGCTGGGGTGCCGGGAGGCGTCGGCCCGCCAGGCGCGTGCGGCGCCGCGCGGGTCGCCGCCGGCGACGGTCGCGAGGGCGGCGGTGAGCCGGGCGCCGGGCCAGCCGGCCAGGTCGTCGAGGCGGGCGGAGGCCCAGCCGTAGCGGCGGTACCGGGGCGATCTGTGGCCGACCATGGCGTCCAGGGTGTTGACGGCGCGGAAGCCGAGCAGACCGGGCACGCCCGCGACCGCGCCCCAGACGAGGGCGCCGACGACGGCGTCGGAGGTGTTCTCGGCGACGGACTCGACGACCGCGCGGGCCATCGCGGGCCCGTCCAGGGCCTGCGGGTCGCGCCCGACGAGGTGCGGCATCCGCTCCCGGGCGACCTCCAGGTCGCCGACGGCGAGCGCCCCGCCGATGGCGCGGGCCTCGCGGCCCAGGGTGGTCCCGCCGACGACGGCCCACACGGCGGCGGCGGTCAGCGCGGCGGAGGCCGCCCGGCTGCCCCGGGCGGTACGGGCCGCGAGCGCCCCGGCGGCGGCGGCGCCGCCCGCGCAGACGGCGGTGTGCAGGGCGCCCCGGCCGCGGTGGTCGCGCCAGAGGCGCTGCTCGACGGCGGCGGCGGCCCGGCCGAAGGCGGCGACGGGGTGGCCGCGGCGCGGGTCGCCGACGATCAGGTCGACGGCGAGGCCGGCGGCGGCTCCGGTCGCGAAGACCGCGGTGGCTCGGGAGGCCCTGGGGGTGCGGCCGGGCATGGCGGCGTGTCCTCACTCAGGGTCCGCGCCCTGGCTCGACGTGACCGGCGGCGAGAGTTCCTGGCTCCCGGCCCCGGGTGTGCGCGGGGCCGGTCACAGTGGCGGGACCGCGCCGGATTCGCACCGGGCTTCCTCTCCATTGCCGCCGTATTGGCCCCGGCAGTCCACCACGCCCCGCGAAGGGCCGTCAACCCAGCCTTGACCTGCGACGGATCACTGTGCGAAGCGCCACAGACACGAGGGCCGGGCCCGCCCTCGGAAGAGGTGCGGGCCCGGCCCCGGAGCGTCGTGGATCAGACGACGATGAGGTAGATGCCGTACGCGACGGCGGCGGCGCAGAGCGCGAAGCAGGCGTAGGCGCCGGTGCGGGCGAGGGCCGCGGAGCCTCCGCGGGCCGCGGCCTCCTCCTGCTTGGTGAGGCCGACGATGCCGAGGGTGAAGAGGCCCACGAGGGCGACGGTCGCCACGAGGCTGACTCCGAAGACGGAGCCGAGAGCTGCCCAGTCGATCTTCATGGCTTGGTTTCCCGTTTCCTTGGAGGTCTCAGACCGCGGCGGCGGGGGCCGGGGGAGCGGCGGGGTCGTTCGGCCCCGGCGCGTGGATGGTGGTCTTCAGGCCGTCGTCCGCGACGGCGGCGACGGTGCCGGCCGGCGGCGGGGAGACGGCCGCGATGGCCGTGGTCACGACACCGGGGGTGCCGGAGTCCGGGCCGTCGACGTCGTCGCCGTTCACGTTGTTGTGGTCGACCGGCTCGCGGCGGGAGAGCGCCCAGATCACGGCCGAGCCGCCGATCAGGACGAAGGCCGTGGCGGCGATGCCCCAGGGGCCCTGCTTGGTGAGGAACTCCGCGCCGGCGCCGACGAGGCCGGCGGCCGGGAGGGTCAGGCCCCAGGCGACGAACATCCGGGTGGCGGTCGACCAGCGGACGACACCGCCCTTGCGGCCGAGGCCGGCGCCCATCACGGCACCCGAGCAGGACTGGGTGGTGGAGAGCGAGAAGCCGAGGTGCGAGGAGGCCAGGATGACCGTGGCGGCGCTGGTCTGGGCGGCGAAGCCCTGCTGCGGCTGGAGGTCGGTGAGGCCCTTGCCCATGGTGCGGATGATGCGCCAGCCGCCGAGGTAGGTGCCGAGCGCGATGGCGACACCGGCGGAGACGATGACCCACATGGGCGGGTTCGAGCCGGGGGCGACGACGCCCTGCGTGACCAGGGCGAGGGTGATGATGCCCATCGTCTTCTGGGCGTCGTTGGTGCCGTGGGCGAGGGAGACGAGACCGGCGGAGGCGATCTGGCCGGCCCGGTAGCCCTTGGCCGTGGCCTTCGCCTCGGGGTTGGCCTTGATCTTGTACGTCAGCTTGGTCGCGGCCATCGCGGCGAGACCGGCGACGAGGGGCGCCGCGATCGCCGGGATGAGGACCTTGGTGACGATGGTGGAGCCGTTCACGGCCGACCAGCCGGCCGACATCACCGCGGCGCCGATGAGGCCGCCGAAGAGGGCGTGGGAGGAGCTGGACGGCAGGCCCAGGAGCCAGGTCAGCAGATTCCACAGGATGGCGCCGACGAGGGCCGCGAAGATCACTTCTGTGCGGATGCCCTCTTCGTTGATGATCCCGCCGGAGATCGTCTTGGCGACCTCGACGGACAGGAAGGCGCCGACCAGGTTCAGCACGGCGGACATGGCCACCGCCGTCTTCGGCTTGAGCGCACCGGTCGAGATGGTCGTGGCCATCGCGTTGGCGGTGTCGTGGAAACCGTTCGTGAAATCGAACACGAGAGCTGTCACGACCACAATGGCGAGCAGCAGCGTGATGTGTTCCATTTACCCAGGCAATCGTTTGACGTCAGTGGCTGGACGAACGTAGGCAACCTGAGTGAACGGAAGGTGAACTGGGCGGGGCATCACGGTGTCCCGAACCGGTGTCGCGAGATTCCGCTTCGCCTCCAGGATGCCCCCGTGTCCACCATCCGGTCACCCCGCAACCCCGGGTAATCCCGCCCTGAACGGGACGCACCGGACCCGAGCCGCCTTCACCGCGATCGGCGCGTTCCACGCCCTGGACGGGTTCATCCGCACGGGGCACCCGCGGAGGAGACGCTCGTCACCCTCCCGGGGCGTCCCCGAGGGCCGCCCCCGGGCTTTCCGGCCCGAACCCGCCGGGCTTCCCCGGGAGCCCGGGCTCCCCGGGCCCTCGGGCACCCGTGCGGCCCCGTCCGGTGGCAGCCCGCGGATCCCGTGCCGAGACTGGGAGCGTGCGCCCGGCTACAGCGACGGCAGCGGCCGTCACCACCCTGATCGGTGTCGGCGCGGCCGCGGTGGCGGCCGCCCGCCACGCCGGCGACGTCGCGCTCAGGCCGGCGTCCGGACGGCCCCTCCCCGGCGACCCCAAGCTCACCGTGCACGCCACGGGACCCGAGCGGGTCACCCTCACCCGCAGCCTCGCCTCGCTCCGCCCCGGTACGTACGGGATGACGGCACCCGGAGTGCACGCGGTCACCGGACCCGTCCTCGACCGCGTCCCGCACACCGCGGACACCGTCGTGCGCCGCCTCGAACGCGTGGAGCGGGGCGCGCTCGGGCCCGGCAGCCGCGTCCGGCTCACGCCGCAGCTGCACACCGGCACCCCGGAGACCGCCCTCGGCCTCTTCCACGAGGACGTCGAGATCCCCGGCGAGCTCGGCCCGCTGCCCGCCTGGCTGGTCACCGGCCCCCGCTCCACCTGGGTGGTCGCCCTGCACGGCCTGACCGCCGGCCGCGAGCACACGCTGAACCTCGTCCCCTTCTACGCGCGCCGCCGCGTCCCGGTCCTCGTCCCCGCCTACCGCGGCGACGCGGGCGCCCCCTCGCCGGCCGACGGCCTCTCCCAGCTCGGCGACACCGAGTGGCGCGACGTCGACGCGGTCCTGCGGTACGCGGTCCGGCGCGGCGCGACCAAGATCGTGCTGCACGGCTGGGGCACCGGCGCGACGATGGCGCTGCGCGCGGCGGCCGAGTCCGGCGTACGCGACCGCATCGCCGGCCTCGTCCTCGACTCCCCGGTCCTCGACTGGGAGGCCACCGTCCGCAACCTCGCGGCGGCGCGGGGCGTCCCCGGCCCGCTGGTCCCGCTCGCCGTCCGCGCCGCGCTCGGCCGCACCGGCCCGCACCCCGGCCACACGGCGGGCCTCCGCGTCCCGGTCCTGCTGGCCCACGGCCCCGACGACACGATCGCCCCCTGGGAGCCGTCCGTCGAACTGGCCGCCCGCCGTCCGGACCTGGTGACCCTCCTCCCGGTCCGCCAGGCCCCCCACACGGCCATGTGGAACGCCGACCCCCTCCGCTACGAGGAAGCCCTCCGCCGCTTCCTCACCCCCCTGATGTGACCCCGCGGGCGGCCGCCGGAGCGCCGCCCGCCCCCGGACCCGCCCGCCCCCGCAGGGAGGCGGACACCCGGCGTCCCGCCGTGGCACGCGGCATTCCGATTGGGCTTTCGGGCCGTCAGCGGGAAGACTGCCCCCGTGACGTCTCGAAAGCCCGATGAACCATTGGCGCGCAACTCCAGACTCCGACTCGTCCGTCCGCGGTCGCTGGCCACCGCCCGACGGGCCGCGACGACGCGGCGCACCCGGCCTGCCCCGAGGCCGCCCGAGGGCACCCCGCCCCGCGCGGAGCTGGCCCGCCAGGCCCGGCTCGTCCTCGCCGACGCCGTACGGATCGCCCGCTGGGCCGCCGCGCCGCGCGGCCCGCAGGCGGGTCCCCGGGCGGTCGCCGCCGACGCCTCCGCTTCCGCCCCGCTCGACGGCCCCGCGGCCGCCGAACGGGCCGCCGCCGACCTCGGCCTGACACCGGCTCGGGTCCGGGCCGGCTGGGACCGGGCCCGGCTGGCCGGCCTCGTCGAGCTGCACGGCGCCACCGTCCGCCCCGGCTGGCGGCTCCAGGCGTGGGACCGCGACGACTCCGCGGTGCTCCGCGGCTGGGTCGCGCTCCTCGACGCCTGGTCGCTGGTCCACCCCGCCCCGGAGGGCGTCGCGCCGGGCGCGGTCGCGGAGGTCGTGGAGGCGGTGCCGCAGGTCCTCTCGCTGCTCCAGCTCTCCCAGGGCCCCGTCCTCCTCCCCGCCCTGCTGGACCTCCTCGGCCAGCGCGTGGACGAACTGCGCGAGGAGCGCTGCGAGGTGCCGGACGACGGCGCCCCCGCCCCCGTGGCTCCGCCGGCCCCGGCCGAGCGGCTGCCCGCGCTCCTCGACTGGGCCCTGGAGGGCCTCGCCGAGGTCGGCGCGCTCACCCTCGACCCGGCGGGGCCGGAGGGACGTCACGCGACCCTGACCCCGCTCGGCAACTGGGCGGTCTGGGTCAAGCTGGAGCAGATCTGCGTGGCCGCCCAGAGCCCCGCGGGCAACATCGAGCAGTCCGCCGCCGACATGCTCCGCGGCTGCGCCCGGCTCACCCCCGGACCGGCCCGCGACGAGTACCGCGCCTGGCTCGCCGCCCGCCCGCTGGCCGGCGCGGTCGCCGAACTCCTCGCCGCCGCCCGCGGCGAGGACGCCCTGCTGCGCGGGCTCGCCTTCGAGGCGCTGCGGGTCGTCGGCGCCCCCGCCGAGGCGGAGGTCCGCGCCGCGGTCGCCGAGCCCTCGCTGCGCCCGTACGCGCTGCTGTGGCTCGCCGAGTACGACGGCACCGACCCCGACGACGCCGCCGAGGTCCTGACCCGGGAGGAGGCGACCTGGCTCTGGGTGGACACGGCCGCCGCCGTCGCCGACCACGGCGAGAGCGAGCTGCTGGTACGGCACCTGGACTCGGCCGTCCAGGGCACGGTGCCCGCGCTGCTCGACGAGGTCAGGGCCGTCGGCCACCCGCGTACCGTGCAGGTGCTGGTGGCGCTGGCCGCCGCCCACCCGGACCCGGCCCTGGCGAAGGCCGTGCGCCGGGCCGCCTTCCAGGTCCACACCGGGGGCGCCTGACGGGACGCCGGGACCGGGCCCGCCGCACCGCGGGAACCGACCGGCCCGGCCCGGTCCGCCGACCGGCCTAGTCGCTGCCGGGGGCGTACGTGCCGAAGCTCCACACGTTGCCCTCGGCGTCCTTCGCCATGTAGTCCCGGGAGCCGTAGTCCTGGTCGGTGGGGGGCATCACGATCTCCACGCCGTGCGCGACCGCCCGGGCGTGGTGCTCGTCGACGTCCCGGACGCGGACGTAGATCCCCACCGGGCCGCCCGCGCCCATCGCCTTGTCGAAGACGCTGTCGGTGCCGGTGCTGCCGAGCATCACCGTGCCGTTGCCGTAGCTCAGCTCGGCGTGCGCGACGAGGCCGTCCTCGCCCTCGTACACCGCCGTGGCGGTGAAGCCGAACGCCTCCGTGAGCAGCGTGATCGCCGCCTTGGCGTCGCGGTACTTCAGCGCCGGACAGATGTCGGGTGCCTCGGACATGCCGTCACTCCCTCTCGGTTCGGCCGAATGTGACCTGGGACACAGTCTCTCAGGCGGCCGGGGCGATCAGCGGAAGGTGTTGCACCGGGCCATGTCACCGGTCCGGTACCCCGTGTAGAACCACTGCTGCCGCTGTTCGGCCGAGCCGTGCGTCCAGCTCTCCGGGGTCACCCGGCCCTGGAAGCGCTCCTGGATCCGGTCGTCGCCGACCGCCGCCGCCGCGTCCAGGCCGTCCCGGATGTCGGCGTCGTCGAGCCGGGCGATCAGCGGCCGGCCGGTGGACTCGTCCGGGGTGCTCGTCGCGTGCCGGGCCCACACGCCCGCGTAGCAGTCGGCCTGGAGCTCGACCCGGACGGCGTTGGAGTCGGCCCCGGTCCGCCCGTCCTGGGCCCGGCTGAGCGTCCCCATCAGGTTCTGCACATGGTGCCCGTACTCGTGGGCCACCACGTACGCCTCGGCGAAGGGGCCGCCGCCGGAGCCGAACTTGGTCCGCAGCTCGTCGAAGAAGCCGAGGTCCAGGTAGACCCGCCGGTCGCCCGGGCAGTAGAAGGGGCCGACCGCCGAGCTCGCCGCCCCGCAGGCGGTGTTCACCCGCTGGCTGAACAGCACGGTGGAGGCGTCCCCGTAGGTGCCGCCCCGGCGCCGGTACTCGCCGCGCCAGAAGTCCTGGACGCTGTTGACGACGGCCACGGTCCGGCAGTCCGGCCGGCTGTTGGCGTCCGCCCCGGTCCGGCAGGACCGGTTCACCTCGGCCGCGGAGGAGGCGCCGACGGCGGGTTCCTCCTCGCCGCCGGAGGAGAGCCCCAGCTGGTCGGGGCCGACTCCGAAGAGGACGCCGAGGATCAGGGCGATGAAGCCGATGATGCCGCCGCCGACGGTCGCCTTCCCGCCGGGGATGCGGCTGCCGCGGACGTCCTTCACCTCGGAGGTGTCCAGACGGGCGTCGTCGTCGAACTGCACGGTCCACCTCCGCGTCACCGCGACGGCCCGACCGCCGCCCTCCGCCGAGTATCAGCCGATCTTCCGCGCCCCGCCCCTTTTGTTCCCTCTGGTACGGACTGAGAGATAGGTCCCGATCTGCCCCTCGTCGCCCGCGTGGCCGAAAACCAGTTGCAGGCGCCCGATAGAATGGCCGTATGGACATTCTCCCCTGGGACATCCTCCCCTGGGTGCACTAGCGGCGCCGCAGCCCGTCACCAGCCGTCATCCGCCGTTTTCCCACCGCCCTGGAGTCTGTCCGTGATCACCGCTTCCGGCATCGAGCTGCGCGCCGGTGCCCGCATCCTCATCGAGAACGCTTCCTTCCGCGTCGCCAAGGGTGACCGCATCGGCCTCGTCGGCCGCAACGGCGCGGGCAAGACCACCCTCACCAAGTGCCTGGCCGGCGAGGGCCAGCCCGCCGGCGGCACCATCGCCCGCTCCGGCGAGGTCGGCTACCTCCCGCAGGACCCCCGCACCGGCGACCTCGACATCCTCGCCCGCGACCGGGTCCTCTCCGCCCGCGGTCTCGACGTTCTCCTGCGCAAGATGCGGCAGAACGAGGAGCGGATCGCCACCGGCGCCGGCGCCACCCGCGAGAAGGCCCTCAAGCAGTACGAGCGCCAGGAGACCGAGTTCCTCACCAAGGGCGGGTACGCCGCCGAGGCCGAGGCGGCCACCATCGCCGCCGCCCTGGGCCTGCCCGACCGGGTCCTCGGCCAGCCGCTGCACACCCTCTCCGGCGGTCAGCGCCGGCGGATCGAGCTGGCCCGGATCCTCTTCTCGGACGCGGACACCCTGCTCCTCGACGAGCCGACGAACCACCTCGACGCCGACTCGATCGTCTGGCTGCGCGACTACCTCAAGAGCTACCGCGGCGGCTTCATCGTGATCTCCCACGACGTCGATCTGGTCGAGACCGTCGTCAACAAGGTCTTCTACCTGGACGCCAACCGCTCCACCATCGACGTCTACAACATGGGCTGGAAGCTCTACCAGCAGCAGCGCGAGGCCGACGAGAAGCGCCGCAAGCGCGAGCGCCAGAACGCCGAGAAGAAGGCCGCCGCGCTCAACTCGCAGGCCGACAAGATGCGCGCCAAGGCCACCAAGACGGTCGCCGCGCAGAACATGGCCAAGCGCGCCGAGCGCCTGCTCTCCGGCCTGGAGGCGGTCCGCGTCTCGGACAAGGTCGCCAAGCTGCGCTTCCCGGAGCCCGCGCCCTGCGGCAAGACCCCGCTCACCGCGGAGGGCCTGTCCAAGTCGTACGGCTCCCTGGAGATCTTCACCGACGTCGACCTCGCCATCGACAAGGGCTCCCGCGTCGTCATCCTCGGCCTCAACGGCGCCGGCAAGACGACCCTGCTCCGCCTCCTCGGCGGGGTCGAGCAGCCCGACACCGGCGAGGTCACCCCCGGCCACGGCCTCAAGCTCGGCTACTACGCCCAGGAGCACGAGACCCTGGACCCGGAGCGCACGGTCCTGGAGAACATGCGCTCCGCCGCCCCCGACCTCGACCTCGTCGAGGTCCGCAAGACGCTCGGCACCTTCCTCTTCTCCGGCGACGACGTCGACAAGCCGGCCGGAGTGCTCTCCGGCGGCGAGAAGACCCGGCTGGCGCTCGCCACCCTGGTCGTCTCCTCGGCCAACGTGCTCCTGCTCGACGAGCCCACCAACAACCTCGACCCCGCCAGCCGCGAGGAGATCCTCGGCGCGCTGCGCACCTACAAGGGCGCGGTCGTCCTGGTCACCCACGACGAGGGCGCCGTCGAGGCGCTGGATCCCGAGCGGATCATCCTGCTCCCGGACGGCGTCGAGGACCTGTGGGGCCCCGACTACGCGGACCTCGTCGCCCTGGCCTGAGAGCGGACTGGATCATTCGGCTCATCGCCGGATCCGTCATCTGAGTGAGAAGGTCTCGTACCCCCGGCGCGGACCTCTGCCGAATCCTTCCGGCAGAGTCCGCGCCGTACGTGTGTTCGCATGGCTGCGCTGACCTGCCAGTCCCTTGATCCACTCGTCCGATGGTCGGGTTCCGGCCGCGCGGAATGACTGCTTCCGATCGTGAGGACGACCTCCTCGTCCGCAAACCCGACAGGACGGACCTCGTCGAATGGGTGGCCAGGACGACGGTGAGGGGTGATCATGAGAAGTCCAGAGCGCACTTCCCATGAGGAGGCACGGGTGGCCGAGACTCTGAAGAAGGGCAGCCGGGTGACCGGCGCCGCGCGCGACAAGCTCGCGGCAGACCTGAAGAAGAAGTACGACTCCGGTGCGAGCATCCGGGCGCTGGCCGAGGAAACGGGCCGCTCCTACGGATTCGTCCACCGGATGCTCAGTGAATCCGGAGTGACGCTGCGTGGTCGCGGCGGAGCTACCCGGGGCAAGAAGGCGGCCTCGGCCTGACGCCGGGGGCGGCTCGACCGGTCCACCGGGACCTTCCCGGTGGGCACCCGGTCGGTCCTGCGACCGACCCGGTGGTTACTGTGCAGTCACTTAGCATCGGATGCAGTGCTGCACCGGAACCGGAGGCGCCCC
Source organism: Streptomyces sp. NPDC014861 (assembly GCF_043081625.1). Lineage (NCBI taxonomy): Bacteria > Bacillati > Actinomycetota > Actinomycetes > Kitasatosporales > Streptomycetaceae > Streptomyces > Streptomyces sp. NPDC014861. Next base: position 51,884 of record NZ_JBIBWV010000004.1, on the reverse strand, counting down.
ATGACCACGCCCGACGACGCCCAGCTCGTCTTCGACAAGGACGGTGTACGGCTCACCGTCGAGGACGCCGTTGCCACGGTGACTCTGACCAACCCGGCGAAGCGCAACGCCCAGTCTCCCGCTCTGTGGCGGGCGTTGACGGAAGCCGGCCGGTCTCTGCCGGGCAGCGTGCGGATCGTCGTCCTGCGCGGTGAGGGCCAGTCCTTCTCCGCCGGACTCGACCGACAGGCCTTCACGCCCGAGGGCTTCGACGGAGAGCCGTCCTTCCTCGACCTCGCACGGGGTTCCGACGCGGACCTCGACGCGGTCATCGCCGAGTACCAGGAGGCGTTCACCTGGTGGCGCCGCAGCGACCTCGTGTCGATCGCGGCCGTCCAGGGCCACGCCATCGGCGCGGGCTTCCAGCTCGCCCTCGCCTGCGACCTGCGGGTCGTCGCCGAGGACGTGCAGTTCGCCATGCGCGAGACCAGCCTGGGCCTCGTCCCCGACCTCACCGGCACCCACCCGCTCGTCTCCCACGTGGGCTACGCCCGCGCGCTGGAGATCTGCGCCACCGGCCGCTTCGTCCACGCCGACGAGGCCGAGCGCATCGGCCTGGCCAACATCGCCGTGCCCGCCGCCGAACTCGACGCCGCGGTGCGGGACCTCGCTGCCGCCCTGCTCGCCGCGCCCCGGGACGCCGTCGTCGAGACCAAGGCACTGCTCCGGGGTGCCGCAGGCCGCTCCTACGAGGAGCAGCGCGTCGCCGAGCGGGCTGCCCAGGCCCGCCGCCTCCGCGACCTCGCCGGGCTCGGCGACTGACACCGGCCCGCCGGGCCCTCGGGCCGTCAGCGCACCTCCGTGATCAGGACGGTGACCGTGACGTCCGCGGGGGCCTCGGCGGCGGCCGCCGCGCGCGCGGCCCGGGCCACCTCGGCCGGCGGATGGTCCGCCGCCACGGCGAACTCCACCCGAACGGCCCCCCGCGTGCGGAGCACCGGCGGCCCCAGTGCGTCGGTGACCGCCGCCACGCCCGGCACCAGCAGCACCGCGAGCGCCACCGGGTCGTCCGTCGCCGGCACGCCGTGGCCCGCAGGCGGGGGCGCCGGCCCGTCCGAGGGTTCCGGGGGCGCCTCCTCCAGCAGGTTCGTCACCCGCAGATCCGCCTCCGTCACCGCCAGGCCCAGCTCCGCCGCCGCGGCGAGGAGAACCGCCCGCACCTCCTCCGCCGTCTCCGGCAGCGGGCGTCCGACGGCCACCGCCGCGAACTCGGCCTCGATCCGCAGGGGCCCCGGCGCCAGCCCGCCCGGCGGTACCGGGAAAGGCTGATCCGGGGAGGGCTGATCCGGGAGGTCCGCCTCCGTCGCCGCGCCGATCCTGAGCCTGCCCGGCGCCGCGCCCCGTACCCCCGTCACCGCGCGGACCAGCACCTGCCGGGCCGCGCGCTCCGTGAGCCACGCTCCCGCCGCCGGAGCCAGCGGCAGCAGCCTGCCCGGCGCCAGGCGGTCGCGCACCGCCGTCGTCCAACCGTCACCCATGGTCATTGCCCCAGCCTGCCGTATCCCCGGAGCGGTCTCGGGGAACCGCCTTTAGTGTGGGCGAAGAACCCCGAAATATCCCGGAAGGGGCTGAATTCCATGACGGACAGCGAACGCACAGGCGAGAGCACCTCGATCACCAAGAAGGGCGGCGGCGCGGCCGGTTCCCGGGGCCGCACCACCATCGCCGACGGAGTGGTCGAGAAGATCGCGGGCATGGCCGCCCGCGACGTCGTCGGCGTCCACGCCATGGGCAGCGGGTTCTCCCGCACCCTCGGCGCCGTCCGCGACCGCGTCCCCGGCGGGGGCGGCGGCAAGGCGGGCGTCACCCGCGGCGTGAAGGCCGAGGTCGGCGAGGTGCAGACCGCCCTCGACCTGGAGATCGTCGTCGACTACGGCGTCTCCATCGCCGACGTGGCCGGCGACGTCCGCGAGAACGTGATCGCGGCTGTGGAGCGGATGACCGGTCTGGAGGTCGTCGAGGTCAACATCGCGGTCAGCGACGTGAAGCTGCCCGACGAGGAGGACGAGGAGCCGGAGTCGCGGCTCCAGTAGCCGACCGACCCCGACAACGGACCACAGGGCCCGGAAAGAGGTTCAGCATGAGCATGGCGGTGGTCGGCCTGCTGGCCGGCATGGGTCTCGGCTTCGCCGGATACTTCGGCGGCTTCGGGGCGTTTCTGCTGGTCGCGGCCCTGGGCGCGGTCGGCTTCGTGGCCGGCCGCTTCCTCGACGGCGACCTCGAACCCGGCGATCTCCTCCGGGGCCGCGACCGCGGCGACCGGCGGCGGTGACGGCGGGTGCCCACGGACGTGAAGGAGTGGCGGCCCCGGCTGCGCGAGCGGGGCGCGACCACGATCGCCGACCGGGTGGTCGCCAAGATCTCCGCCCAGGCCGCCCGGGAGGCCCTCGGCGGCGTGCCGGAGGGCGGCCACCCGCCGCACGCCTCGGTCGTCGTCCACCGGGACGCCGCCCGCATCTCGATCAGCCTCGAACTCGACTACCCCACGGACGTCGGCCGCCGCTGCGGAGCCGTCCGGGGGCGGGTCCGCGGCCGGGTCGAGGAGCTCGTCGGCATGGAGGTCCACGAGGTGGCCGTCCACGTCGAGCGCCTCCACTCCCCGCGCACCTCGCCCGCCGCCAGGAAGGGCCGCCTGGCATGACGACACCCGGACAGCCCACCGACCCCCGGGAGACCGGGGAGACCGGGGAGACGGCCCGGGGCGGCGACGACGGCGTCCCCGTCCTCGCCGGAGGCGGAACCGACACCGAACGGGTCCGCCGGTTCTGGGCCGTCCGGCGGATCCCCGCCGCGCTGCTCGCCGCCGTCGTGCTCGCCGGCGCCGGGCTGCTGCTCTACGACGTGGCCGCCGTCCGGGCCGACCACAGCGCGATGAGCTGGCGGCGCGACCTCGCCGACGGCCTCGCGACCCGGTCCCTCGACAGCACCACGGTCCTCGTGGCCGCCGGCGTCGCCGTCCTGCTCGGCGTCTGGCTGCTGGTCCTGGCATGCACCCCGGGCCTCCGGGACGTCCTGCCCATGCGGCGCTCCCACCCCGACGTACGCGCCGGGCTCGACCGGGACGCCGCCGCGCTCGTCCTGCGCGACCGGGCCATGGAGGTCTCCGGCGTGCAGTCCGTGAAGGTCCGGGTCGGCCGCGCCAAGGTCGCCGTCCGGGCCGTCTCCCACTTCCGCCCGCTCGACGACGTCCGCGCGGACGTCGAATCCGTCCTCGGCGACGGGATCGAGGAACTCGGGCTCGCCCGTCCGCCCGCCCTCACCGTCCGGGTGGACCGCCCGCCCGAGAAGGGGTGACACACCGGTGAACGCACCCGTCACCGCCGTCCTGCGGCGCGTCAACCGTGCCCTCCTCGGCCTCGCCGGGCTCCTCCTGGTCCTCGCCGGCGGCGCCGTCCTCGCGGCGGGACTCGACCTGCCCGTCCCGTCCTGGTGGCCCTGGTCGAGCCCCGACGACGTGCTCCTCACCGCCGCCGACCGGCAGCGGTGGCGGGAGGAGGGCTGGTGGTGGCCGACGGTCATCGCCGTCCTCGGCGTCGTCGTCCTGCTCGCCCTGTGGTGGCTGTTCGCCCAGTTCCGCCGGGCCCGGCTCGCCGAGGTCCTGGTCGACACCGGCGACGGCGACGCCGCCGCCCTGCGCGGCCGGGCCCTGGCCGAGGTCCTGGAGGCGGACGCCGCCGCGCAGGAGGGCGTGGCCCAGGCCCGGGTCGCCCTCACCGGCCGCCGCACCGCGCCCCGTACCCGCGTCGCGCTCCGCCTGGAGCCGTACGCCTCCCCGGGCGAGGCGCTCGCCGGCCTCAGCGACGAGGCCCTGGCCCGGGCCCGTACGGCGGCCGGCCTGGCCGCCCTCCCCACCGAGGCCCGGCTCCGCGCGGTCAAGCACCGGGCCCGCCGGGTGAACTGACAGCCCCCGGACCGGCGGACCCGACCCGAGGGCCCGGCCCTCGCGGACCCGGTCCAGGGCCCTGGACCCTGCGGACCCGGCTCAGGGCCCCGGATGCGGCAGACCCGACCCAGGGGCCCGGACTCAGAAGCCGTGCCGGGCGCCGCCGTCGACCGGGAGCATCAGCCCCGTCAGATAGGAGGCGGCCGGGGAGAGGACGAAGGCGGCGGTGCGGCCGAACTCCTCCGGGGTGCCGTAGCGGCGCAGCGGGATCCCCAGCTCGTTGGCCGCGCGGGACGCCTCGGCGTCGCCGGAGAGGGCGTCGAGCTGCCGGACCCGGTCGGTGTCGATGCGGGCGGGCAGCAGGCCGACCACCCGGATCCCGCGCGGCCCGAGGTCGTTCGCGAGCGACTTGGCGAAGCCGGCGAGCCCGGGGCGGAGCCCGTTCGAGACCGTCAGGCCCGCGATCGGCTCGTGCACCGACCCCGACAGGACGAAGCCGATCACACCGCCCTCGCCCAGCGCCTCGGCCGCCGCGCGGGCGAGCCGCACCGCGCCGAGGAAGACGGTGCCGAAGGCCGCCGTCCACTCCTCGTCGGTGTTGTCCGCGGCGAAGCCCGGAGCCGGGCCGCCGACGCTGATCAGGATGCCGTCGAAGCCGCCGAAGCGGGCGCGGGCCTCCGCGATCAGCCGGGCCGGGGTCTCCGGGTCGTCGTTGTCGGCGGCGACCCCCGCCGCGCCCTCGCCCAGCTCCGCGACCGCCCCGGCGACGGTCGCCTCCTCACGGCCCGTGATCAGCACCCGGGCGCCCTCGGCGAGCAGCGCCTCCGCGGAGGCCCGGCCGAGCCCCCGGGTCGCGCCGGTGACGACGTACACGCGGTCCTTCAGTCCAAGATCCATGGGGCTATCCTGCCGTCTCGTCCCACGGCAGGGCGAGCGCCGTACCGACCAGTCCGATGTGGCTGAACGCCTGCGGGAAGTTGCCGAGCTGCCGGCCCGTCACCGGGTCGTACTCCTCCGCGAGGAGCCCCACGTCGTTGGTGAGCCGCGTCAGCCGTTCGAAGAGTTCCCGGGCCTCCTCGCGGCGCCCGGTCATCCGCAGCGCGTCGGCGAGCCAGAAGGAGCAGACGAGGAAGGTGCCCTCCCCGCCGGGCAGTCCGTCGACCGAGCCGGAGTCGGGGGTGTAGCGGCGCAGGAGGCCCTGATGGCTCAGCTCGGCGCGGACGGCGTCGATCGTGCCGACCACCCGGGGGTCGTCCGGCGGCAGGAAGCCGACGCGGGGGATGAGCAGGGTGGCCGCGTCCAGCTCGGCGGAGCCGTACGACTGGGTGAAGGTGTTCCGCTCCGCGTCGTACGCCTTCGCGCAGACCTCGGCGTGGATCTCGTCCCGCAGCGCCCGCCACCGGTCCGGCTCGCCGGGCAGCGAGGGGTCGTCCTCCAGGGTGCGCACGGCCCGGTCGGCCGCCACCCAGGCCATCACCTTGGAGTGGGTGAAGTGGCGGCGCGGGCCGCGCACCTCCCACAGCCCCTCGTCGGGTTCGCGCCAGTGCGACTCCAGGAAGCCGAGCAGGCTGAGCTGGAGGTTCCAGGCGTGCCGCTCGGGCGGGATGCCGGCCTCGCGCGCGAGGTACAGGGAGTCCATGACCTCGCCGTACACGTCGAGCTGGAACTGGTCGACGGCCGCGTTCCCGGTCCGTACCGGGGCCGAGTCGGCGTAGCCGCGCAGCCAGGGCAGCGTCGTCTCGGGGAGCCGGCGCTCGCCCGCGGGTCCGTACATGATCTGGAGGTCGGCGGGGTCGCCCGCGACCGAGCGGAGCAGCCAGTCGCGCCAGGCGGCGGCCTCGTCGCTGTATCCGGCGGCGATCAGCGCGCCGAGGGTGAGGGAGGAGTCGCGCAGCCAGCAGGACCGGTAGTCCCAGTTCCGCACGCCGCCGAGCTCCTCGGGCAGGGAGGTGGTGGGGGCGGCGACGATCCCGCCGGTGGGGGCGTAGGTGAGCGCCTTGAGGGTGATGAGGGAGCGGATCACGGCGGCGCGGTACGGACCCCGGTAGGTGCAGCGGGCGGTCCACTCCCGCCAGTCGGCGAGCGAGTGCTCCAGGGCCTCGTAGGGGTCTATGAGGGCGGGCCGGCGCTCGTGCGAGGGGTGCCAGGTGAGGACGAACGCGACCCGCTCGCCCGCGGCGACGGTGAAGGAGGAGCAGGTGGCGAACTGCTGGCCCCAGGTCTTCACCTCGGGCTCGCTGCGGAGCCAGACGGCGTCGGGCCCGGCGACGGCGACCCGGTGGCCCTCGGAGCGCCTTATCCACGGGACGATCGAGCCGTAGTCGAAGCGGAGGCGGAGCACGGCGCTCATCTCGACCCGGCCGCTGACCCCTTCGACGATCCGGACGACGTCCGGGGCCCGGTCCCGCTGGGGCATGAAGTCGGTGACCTTGACGGTGCCGGTGCGTGTCTCCCAGAGGGTCTCCAGGACGAGGGAGTCCTCGGCGTAGCGCCGGGAGGTGCAGGTGCCGGAGCCCTTGGGGGCGATCCGCCAGTGGCCGTTGTCCTCGTCGCCGAGGAGGGCGGCGAAGCAGGCGGCGGAGTCGAAGCGGGGCAGGCAGAGCCAGTCGATCGATCCGTCGCGGCCGACGAGGGCGGCGGTCTGGAGATCGCCGATCAGGGCGTAGTCGTCGATGCGTCGGGTCACCCTGTGGGCGTTCCCGCAAGAGGCGACGGTCAATCAGCGGGGCGAGGTGGCCTGCATCGCGCTGCCGTCCTCCCGGGGGGCGCCCGGGGTGTCGCCCTCCGGTCCCGGCCCTCCGTCGCCACCCCCGCCGTCGCCGTCCCCGCCGCCTTCGGCCGAGGGCGCGGCGGCGGTCTCGCGGTCGCGCTTCTCGCGTCGGACGAGGACGATCCAGCCGACCGGCACGCCGGCGGCGAAGAGCCACCACTGGACCGCGTACGCCATGTGGGCGCCGATCGAGTCGTGGTCCGGCTCGGGGATCTGCTCGGGGGAGTCGCCCGCCGGTTCGGGCTCGGTCTGCTCGACGTAGCCCCCCAGCACCTCGCGGCCGATCAGCTCGGCCTGCTGGGCGCTGCTGATGAGCATCACCTGACGGTCCGGCAGGCCCTTGAGGTCCTTGATGCCGCTGGCGCCGGTGGTCTCGTCGGCCTTGAGCCGGCCGGTGACGGTGACCTCGCCCTTCGGGGCGGGCGGGACCTCGGGGTAGTCGCGCTGGTTGGCCGCGGCGGGCACCCAGCCCCGGTTGACCAGGACGACCGCGCCGTCCTTCAGGACCAGCGGGGTGAGGACGTGCGCGCCGACCCGCTCGTCGGACGAGGTGCGGCGGCGGACGACGACCTCGTGGGCGGTGTCGAAGGTGCCGGTGGCGGTGACCCGGCGCCAGTAGTCGGCGCGGGGGACGACGTGGCCGGGCGAGGTGAGCTCCTCGACCGGGACCGGCACGGCCTTCAGGTTGTCCTCGATCAGGGCGTTCTGGGCGACCCGGCGTTCGTGCCGGTGGAACTGCCAGAAGCCCAGCTCGATCATCGCGGGGATGAGGACGAGGGCGACGAGGGTGAGGATCACCCACTGCCGGGACAACAGGAAGCGGTACACGGAACGACCGTACCGTCCGGTGCGCGGACGCCCGCAGCGGGGGTCGGGTGACCGGCGCCACCCGACCAGGATCGTTTCCTCACCACGGGACCGGGGCGGTGGTCACACCCGGTCGACGATGCCCGCCTTCCCCTCGGCCCGGGCGCAGTGGGCGCCGCAGTACCAGTTCCCCTCGACCTCGACGCCCTGTCCGATGATCTGGACCCGGCAGTGCTCGCAGATGGGTGCCATCCGGTGGATGGCGCAGGCGAAGCAGTCGAAGACATGGATCGCGCCCTGGGCATGGATCTCGAAGGACATGCCGTAATCGTTTCCGCAGACCTCACAACGTGCCATGCGCCACAGGGTGGAGCCCCGGGCCCGCGCGTGCCGGGCACCACGCCCGCCGGGGGCGGGGTGTCACCCGTCTGCCGGGGCCACGTCCCGCAGCAGATGGGCGTAGGCGGCCTCGTCCACGATCGGTGTGCCGAAGGCCTTCGCCTTGACGGTCTTGGAGGTGCCGGCGTCCGGGTCGTTGGTGACCAGCAGGCTGGTGAGCCGGGAGATCGAGCCGGCGACGTGCAGCCCGGCCTCGACCGTGCGGTCCTCCAGGAGCTCCCGGTCGACGGAGGTGTCGCCGGAGAAGGCGATCCGCATGCCCTGCTTGAGCGGCTTGTCGCTCGCGTAGCGGCCGGGGTTGGGGTACGGGCAGGCCGGGCGCTTCCGGGAGGGGCGCCAGCCGCCCGCCCCGTAGGAGGACTGCCGGCCGATCATCGGACGGGCGGGCGAGGACGCCCACTCGGTGAGCGGGCGGCACTCCAGGAGCGGCAGCCGTACGCCCCGCTCCGCCGCCGCGTGCAGGCTCGGGCGGAACGCCTCGGCGAGCACGCGCGCGTCGTCGAGCGCGTTGTGCGCGCGCTGCTGCACCACCCCGAAGTGGGCGGCGAGCGACTCCAGCTTGTGGTTGGGGAGCGGCAGCGCCAGCTCCTTGGAGAGCGCGATGGTGCACAGCCGCTGCCTCACGGGCGCGGTGCGCTCCGCGCGCGCGTACTCCCGGGCGATCATCTGCCAGTCGAACATGGCGTTGTGCGCGACGAGGACGCGTCCGTCGAGGCGGGCCGAGAACTCCTCGGCGATCTGCGGGAAGAGCGGCGCCCCTTCGAGGACGTCGCTGGTGAGGCCGTGGATCCAGACCGGTCCCGGGTCCCGCTCCGGGTTCACCAGCGTGTACCAGTGGTCCTCCACGCCGCCCTGCGCGTCGAGGCGGTAGACGGCGGCGGACACGATCCGGTCGTCGCGGGCGAGACCGGTGGTCTCCACGTCGACGACCGCGTACCCCTGCGGGTAGGCGGCCGGCCACGTCGCTGCTGTCGTACGGTCGTCGAGCATGGTCACTGAGAATACGGCCCGCGACGGACACTCCCCTGCCCGCTGTCCGGCTTGTCCGTGATGTCCCCCTCGGTGGGGGGCGGGGCCCCGGCCAGCAGCCCCTCGACCAGTGCGCGCACCGAGGCCGCGAAGAGCCGCTCCGGCTCCACCGGGGCGGCCAGCGCGCGGGCGAGCGGCGGATCGGCGTCGGCCGACTCGGCGTCCCACAGCTCCTCGTCGGCGGACGGCCGGGCCGGGGCGCGCTCGCGGTTGCGCTCCACCAGCACGTACCCGACGACCTGGAAGGCGACCGCCCGGACCAGCTCGGCCGCCCGCTCCCCGCGCAGCCCCGCCGCGTGCGCCTCCCGCACCAGGGCCCGCTGGGCCGGCAGGAACATCCGCTCCGTCAGACCCCGCTCGTGCACCATCGCCACCAGGTGCGGGCGGTCGCGCAGCGCCCGGCGCAGCGCGTGCGCCACCGAGCAGATCCGCTCCGCCGGGTCGTTCCCGCGCGGCCTGATCGCCCCCAGGTCCGCCACCGTGCGGGCGGCCAGCGCGTCGAGCAGGGACTCGCGGTTGCCCACGTGCCAGTAGATCGAGGTGACCGCCGTGCCGAGCGCGGCGGCGAGGCCGCGCATGGTGAGCGCGTCGGGGCCGTGGGCCCGCACCAGGGCCGCCGCGGCCTCCAGGACCTCCTCGCGGCTGAGCGCCGGGCGTGTCATACGCACCTCCCTGACGGTTCGTCAATTCACTGTGCGCACGCGTCTTTACCCTGCATCGGCGGCGGTGTAACAGTGTTACAGGCCGTCGGTCCCGGGCCCGTGGGGCCGGGACCTTGTCCGTCCGGAAGGGTGGTACGACGACATGGCACGAGTACGGTACGGGGCGCGCACCGAGGCGGAGAGCGCCGCCGCCCGCGCCGCCGCGGCGAAGCTCCCCGACATCTGGTCCACCGGCGTGGTCGCCCTCTGGGAGACCGACCCCGACGCGGTCGCGGCCGTCCTGCCGCCGCCCCTGAAGCCCACCGGGCGCCCGCTCGTCCGGGTCACCGTCAGCAAGGTCGACCTGCCCGGCTACCCCCTCGGCGCCGGCTCGGTCTCGGTGGCCGCCGCCCACGGCGCCACCGAGGGCTGGTACCCGCTGGTCATGCCGATGACCCACGAGCGGGCCCTGATCGGCGGCCGCGAGGTCTTCGGCGAGCCGAAGAAGCTCGGCGAGGTCGTCGTCGAGCGCGACGGCCTCGTGGTGGGCGCCCGGCTCGCCCGGCACGGCATCGCCTTCGTCGAGGTGCGCGGCGCGGTCTCCAGCCCGCTGCCGCTGCCCGAGCCGGTCGAGCGGACCGACTTCTACTTCAAGTTCCTGCCCGGAGTGGAGGGGGCGGGCTTCGACGCCGACCCGGTCCTCGTCCACTGCGTCCGCCACGAGAAGGTGCGGAGGCTGGAGCAGGTCACCGGGGACGTCGTCCTGCGCGAGTCCATGTACGACCCCGTCGCCGACCTCCCGGTCCGCCGGCTCGTCGGCATCACCTTCGGCGAGAAGACCTCCGACCAGCGCGGCCGGGTCGCCGAGCGGGTCTCCGCCGAGGCCCTGCTGCCCTACGTCCACCAGCGGTACGACGACCCCGCGCAGATCCTCGACGGCCCGCCGGAAGGGAGCGTCTGATGGAGCTCGCGGAGGGACAGGTCGCCGTCGTCACCGGCGCCGCGAGCGGCATCGGCCGCGCGATGGCCCGCCGCTTCGCCGCCGAGGGACTCGCCGTCGTCCTCGGCGACGTCGAGCGGGGCCCGCTCGACGAGGCCGCCGACGAGCTGGCGGCGGACGGGGCGCGGGTCCTCGCCCGGACCGTCGACGTCTCCGACCCGGAGCAGGTACGGGCCTTCGCCGACGCCGCCTACGAGGCCTTCGGTGCCGTCCACGTGCTCTGCAACAACGCCGGCGTCGGCTCCGGCGCCGAGGGCCGCATGTGGGAGCACGAGCCCAACGACTGGAAGTGGGCCTTCTCGGTCAACGTCTGGGGCGTCTTCCACGGCATCCAGGCCTTCGTGCCCCGCATGCTCGCGGGCGGCGAGCCCGGCCACGTCGTCAACACCTCCTCCGGCGACGGCGGCATCGCCCCGCTGCCCACCGCCTCCGTCTACGCGGTCACCAAGGCGGCCGTCGTCACCATGACGGAATCCCTCTACGCCCACCTGAGGGCCGAGCACGCGCGCGTGGGCGCCTCCGTGCTCTTCCCCGGGCCCCACATGCTCCGCACCGGCCTGTGGGAGTCGCACCGCAACCGGCCCGAGCGGTACGCCAAGGAGCGCCCGCGCCGGACCCCGTACCGCACCCTCGACCAGTGGGAGGCCGCCATGAAGGAGGCCGGCCACGAGATCGCCTTCACCCCGGTCGAGGAGGTCGCCGAGCACGTCGTCGAGGGCATCAGGGCCGACCGGTTCTGGATGCTTCCGGCGAGCGAGCACAGCGACCGGCAGATCACGGCACGCTCGCGGTCGATGCTCGACCGCGCGAACCCGTCCTACCTGGAGAGCTTCATCCTCGACTGACCGGCCTGAGGGGGCTGTGCGCACCATGAGCCATGAGGACCCGTATCTGATCGTCTCCTCCGACTGCCACGCCGGGCTCCCCACCGAGGAGTACCGGCCCTACCTGGAGTCCCGCTTCCGCCGGGCCTTCGACGACTTCCTCGCCGGACGGCAGGCCCGCCGCGAGGCCATGACCCGACTCGGCGTCCGCAACGAGGACTTCGCGAACAAGTGGTTCAGCGACCACGAGGAGGGGCTGCGCGGCGGCTGGGACCACGCGCAGCGGATCAAGGAGCTGGACGGGGACGGCGTCGCCGCCGAGGTCGTCTTCCCGGACGCGGACGCCGTCGACAGCCAGACCGCCGCCCCCTTCGGCGTCGGCCTCGGCCTCTCCGGCGACCAGGACCCCGAGCTGGGCATGGCGGGCGCCAAGGCGCACAACCGCTGGCTCGCCGAGTTCGTCGCCCACGCCCCGGCCCGGCACTGCGGCGTCGCTCTGCTGCCGGTCACCGCCGACCCGCGCGAGGTCGTCGCCGAGATCCACCGGGCCAAGGAGTCCGGGCTCGGCGCCCTGATGATCCCGTCCATGTGGGTCGACAAGGCGCCCTACCACGACCGGCGCTACGACCCGGTGTGGGCGGCCGCCGCCGAGACCGGGATGCCGGTGGTCACCCACTCGGGGGCCGCGCCCCGCGAGGAGTACGGCGACCACCTCGGCATCTACGTCTCCGAGGTCACCTGGTGGCCGGCCCGGCCCCTGTGGTTCCTGCTCTGGTCCGGGGTCTTCGAGCGGCACCCGGGGCTGCGGTTCGGCGTCGCCGAGTCCGGCTGCTGGTGGCTGCCGAACCTGCTCTGGTTCATGGACCGGCTCTACCTCGGCGCGCACGGCGGCAAGAAGCTCTCGCCCTTCGCGGAACTGCGGCGCCCGCCGAGCGAGTACCTGGACCGGCAGGTCTTCGTCTGCGCCACCAACACCAAGCGGCGCGAGCTGGCGCAGCGGTACGAGATCGGCGTGGACAACATCCTGTGGGGCTCGGACTTCCCGCACCCGGAGGGGACCTGGCCGAACACCCGGTCCTGGCTGCGGAACACCTTTCACGACATCCCGGTGGGGGAGACCCGGCGGATGCTGGGCCTGGCCGCCGCCGAGGTCTTCGGATTCGACACCCGAGCACTGGGACCGATCGCTCAGCGGATCGGGCCCACCCCCGCCGACCTCGGCCAGCCCGCCGAGCAGACCGCCGTGGAGGCGTCCTGGGCCCGCTCCCGGGAGACCGGCCGCCACTGGCTCACCGGCGGCGACTTCCCGGTGACGGGCCCGACCGCAGACCCCGGCCCCGGACCGGCCGCGGCGCCGACGTCCGGACCGGCCGCGGAGGTGACCCGGTGACGGGCGGGGGTGACGGGACGGCCGGTCGCGGGGGAGACCCGCTGACGGCCGGGGGCGGCCCGGTGGCAGGCCACGGAGGTGGACCGGTGACCGCCCGCGAGGGCGACCCGGTGACCGACCGGTACACCGTGGTCTCCGCCGACTGCCACGCCGGAGCCGACCTCCTCGACTACCGGCCGTACCTGGAGAAGCGCCACCACGACGACTTCGACGCCTGGGCCGCCACGTACGTCAACCCGTACCAGGACCTGCTCGCCGACACCGCCGACCGCAACTGGAACTCCGGGCGGCGGCTGAGCGAGCTGGAGGCCGACGGGATCGTCGCCGAGGTCGTCTTCCCCAACACCATCCCGCCGTTCTTCCCCTCCGCGTCCCTCATGGCCCCCGCCCCCACCCGGGAGGAGTTCGAGCGGCGCTGGGCGGGGCTGCGCGCCCACAACCGCTGGCTCGCCGACTTCTGCGCCGAGGCCCCCGGCCGGCGGGCGGGCGTCGCCCAGATCCTCCTCAACGACGTCGGGGCGGCCGTCCGCGAGATCCGCCGCACCCACGCGGCCGGCCTCACCGGCGGCATCCTGCTCCCCGGGACCCCGCCGGGCAGCGGACTGCCGGAGCTGTACTCGGAGACGTACGACCCGATCTGGGCGGTCTGCGAGGAGCTGGGCGTCCCGGTCAACCACCACGGCGGCTCGGCCTCCCCGCCGCTCGGCGACGAGCCGGCCGCCCGCGCCGTCTTCATGGTGGAGACCACCTGGTTCTCCCACCGGGCGCTGTGGCACCTGGTGTTCGGCGGCGCCTTCCGCCGCCACCCGGGGCTCCGGCTGGTCCTCACCGAGCAGGGCTCCGGCTGGATCCCCGGCGTGGTGGAGATGCTGGACTACTACCACGGGCGCCTCGTCGCGGCGGCGAGCCGGGCGGTCACCGCCGAGTCGAAGTTCGGCGCGGGCCTCGCGGACGCGATGGGCCGCAGCCCCGGCGAGGTCTGGCGCGAGAACTGCTTCGTCGGCGCCAGCTTCATGCGCCCGCACGAGGTGCCGCTGCGCGACCGGATCGGCCTCGACAAGATCATGTGGGGCAGCGACTACCCGCACGACGAGGGCACCACCCCGTACTCCCGGGAAGGGCTCCGGCTCGCCTACGCCGGCCTGCCGAGGGAGGAGGTCGCGGCGATGGTCGGCGGCAACGCGGCCCGCGTCTACGGCTTCGACCTCGCCCTGCTCGACCGGCTCGCGGCCGTCCACGGTCCGACCGTCGAGGAGATCGCCACCCCCCTGGAGAAGGTCCCGGAGGGCGCCACCAGCCCGGCCTTCGCCCCGGGCGGGTCGGTCCGCGTCTGGTGACGCGACGGGTGCGACCCTCCTGAGGTGACCGCACCCCCCGCCCACGACGAGGCCCACGGCGGCGCCCTCGGCTCCCGTCTCAACTGGCTCCGGGCCGCCGTGCTCGGGGCCAACGACGGCATCGTCTCCACCGCGGGCCTCGTCGTGGGCGTCGCGGGCGCCACCGGGTCCCGGGCCGCCCTCCTCACCGCCGGACTCTCCGGCCTGCTGGCCGGCTCCCTCTCCATGGCGGCGGGGGAGTACGTCTCCGTCTCCGTCCAGCGCGACTCCGAGGACGCCGCCCTCGCCACCGAGAAGCGCGAGCTCCGCGAGAGCCCCGCCGCCGAGCTCGACGAGCTGACCGCACTCCTCACCGCCCGCGGCCTCAGCCCCGACGTGGCCCGCGAGGCCGCCGTGCAGCTCACCGAGCGCGACGCCCTCAAGGCGCACGCGCGCGTGGAGCTGGGCATCGACCCCGACGACCTCACCGAACCGTGGCACGCGGCCTGGGCCAGTTTCCTCGCCTTCACCGCCGGCGCCCTGCTCCCGCTGCTCGCGATCGTCCTCCCGCCCGCCTCCGTCCGGCTCTGGATCACCGTCGGCTCGGTCCTCGCCGCCCTCACCCTCACCGGCTGGTGGGCCGCCCGGCTGGCCGCCGCCCCCGCACCGAGGGCCACCCTCCGCACGGTCGTCGGCGGCGCCCTCGCCATGGCCGTCACCTACGCGGCCGGCTCCCTCCTGGGCGTCGCCGGGGTGTGACGCGCGGCCCGCTTGTCGGAAGCCGCCAAATCCTGCTGACAAGTCGTCTCGCATACTTGTCGGTAATGGCGTCTAGCCGTCCTCGGGGACGGGCCCTACCGTCGACGCATGCCGCACCTGCCCGATGTCGTGCTCTGGTCCATACCGGCGTTCGTGCTGCTCACCCTCGTGGAGATCGTCAGCTACCGGTTCCGTCCCGACGAGGAGGAGGCCGGGTACGAGACCAAGGACGCCGCCACCAGCATCGGCATGGGGCTCGGCAGCCTCGCCTTCGACGCCCTCTGGAAGATCCCGATCGTCGCGATCTACGCGGCCGTCCACGAGCTCACCCCGCTCCGCGTGCCCGTCCTGTGGTGGACGATCCCGCTGATGCTGCTCGCCCAGGACTTCTTCTACTACTGGTCGCACCGCGGGCACCACGTCGTCCGCGTCCTGTGGGCCAGCCACGTCGTGCACCACAGCAGCCGCAGGTTCAACCTCTCCACCGCCCTGCGCCAGCCCTGGACCGGCTTCACCTCCTGGCCGTTCTACCTGCCGATGATCGCCCTCGGCGTGCATCCCGCGGCCGTGGCCTTCTGCTCGTCGGTCAGCCTCGTCTACCAGTTCTGGATCCACACCGAGCGCGTCGAACGGCTTCCCCGGCCCTTCGAGTACGTGCTCAACACCCCCTCCCACCACCGCGTCCACCACGCCTCCCAGGGCGGCTACCTGGACCGCAACTTCGGCGGGATCCTCATCGTCTGGGACCGCCTCTTCGGCTCCTGGGCCGGCGAGACGGAGCGGCCCGTCTACGGCCTCACCAAGAACATCGAGACGTACAACCCGCTGCGCGTCGCCACCCACGAGTACGCCTCCATCGCCCGCGACGTCCGCGCCGCCCGCGACTGGCGCGAGCGCGCCGGCCGCGTCCTGCGCGGGCCCGGCTGGCAGCCGGAGCCCCGCACCGCCCCGCACCACGACCAGACCGCCCCGGAGCCCGCCGCGTGAACACCCCCGACACAGCCCCCGACACAGCCCCCGACACGACCCCTGACACGGCCCCCGCCGCCCCCGCCGCCGGCTCCCTCCTCGCCGCCGCCCGCACGGCTCCCCGGGCCCCCGCCCTCTCCCGGGCCCTCCTCGGCGCCTTCCTCCTCGCCGCCGCCGTCGACCTCGGCTCCCTCCTCGCCGGCGCCGACACCGGCCATCTGGTCGCCAAGCCGCTCCTGATGCCGCTGCTCGCCGTGTACGCCGCCACCCGCGGCGCCCCGAGGCTCCTCGTCCTCGCGCTGCTCCTCGGCTGGGGCGGCGACGTCCTCCTGCTCCTCGACGCCGACTGGGCCTTCCTCGCCGGCATGGGCTCCTTCGCCCTCGGCCACGTCTGCTACCTGACCCTGTTCGGCCGCCGCCGCACCTCCCCGGCGCTCGGCGCGCTCTACGCGGCCGCCCTCGCCGGCACGGTCATCGCCCTCTGGCCCGGCCTTCCCGCCGACCTGCGGATCCCCGTGGCCGGATACTCCCTGCTGCTCACCGCGATGGCCTACCGGGCCAGCTCCCTCGGCGCCCTCGCCGGCACCGGCGGGGCCCTGTTCCTGCTCTCCGACACCCTCATCGCCACCGGCATCGCGGAGTGGCCCCAGCTGCCGGCCCCCGACTTCTGGGTCATGCTGACCTACATCGCCGCCCAGTACCTGCTGACCGCGGGTGGCCTGAAAGCGATGTACGGTGCACGCCGAGAAGGCCGTACAACCAGCTGACCCGGACGAGGAACCATGCGCGCCACCACCATCCACGCCCCCTTCGACATGCGCGTGGAGGAGGTGCCCGACCCCGTCGTCCAGGACCCCGCGGACGTCGTCGTCCGGGTCCTGCGCGCCTGCATCTGCGGCAGCGACCTGTGGGCCTACCGCGGCGAGTCCGCCCGCCTGCCCGGCCAGCGCATCGGCCACGAGTTCCTCGGCATCGTCGAGGAGACCGGCTCCGAGGTGCGCGGCTTCAAGGCCGGCGACCTCGTCGTCGCCCCCTTCGTCTGGTCCGACGGCACCTGCGAGTACTGCGCCGAGGGCCTCCAGACCTCCTGCCCCCGCGGCGGCTTCTGGGGCTCCGTGGGCTCCGACGGCGGACAGGGCGAGGCCGTCCGCGTCCCCTTCGGCGACGGCACCCTCGTCAAGCTCCCCGCCGACGCCGCCTCCGACGACCGCCTCCTCACCGCCCTGCTCGCCCTCTCCGACGTCATGGGCACCGGCCACCACGCCGCCCTCGGCGCCGGCGTCCGCCCCGGCTCCACCGTCGCCGTCGTCGGCGACGGCGCCGTCGGCCTCTGCGGCGTCCTCGCCGCCAAACGCCTCGGCGCCGAGCGGATCATCGCGCTGGGCCGGCACACCGCCCGTACCGACATCGCCCGCTCCTTCGGCGCCACCGACGTCGTCGCCGAGCGCGGGGAGGCCGCCGAGGCCGCCGTCCGCGAACTCACCGGCGGCCAGGGCGCCCACGGCGTCATCGAGGCCGTCGGCACCGAGCAGTCCATGCGCACCGCCGTGGGCATCACCCGCGACGGCGGCTCCATCGGCTACGTCGGCGTCCCGCACGGCTCCGGCACCGGCCTCGACCTCTCCGTCATGTTCGACCGGAACATCGCCCTGCGCGGCGGAGTCGCCCCCGTCCGCGCCTACCTCCCCGAGCTGCTCGCGGACGTCCTCGACGGCACCATCGACCCGTCCCCGGTCTTCGACCTGACCGTGGACCTCGACGGCGTCCCCGCCGGCTACCGCGCCATGGACGAGCGCACCGCCCTCAAGGTCCTCGTCACGCCGTAGCGCCGGTCCGGCGGATCACGCCCGGTCCCGGCCCCGATCCGCCGGAGGGGCCCACACGGGCGCGTCCGCCCCCGCGACGCCCGGCGGGCGCGACCAGCCCGCCGGGCCGCCCTCGTACGCCACCGGCGACACCGCGTGCCGCAGCCTCCCCAGCGGCCCCTCCGCCTCCACGAGGTACCGCCCGGGCTCGTACCGGGGCAGGCCGTGGGCCAGCCAGTGCCCGGTCTGCGCCAGCGCGAGCCGTACGAGGCGGCTGCCTCCGTCCCGCCGCTGCTCCGTCAGCGACCGCAGCACCGCCGCCGCCAGCAGGTACCCGGTCCCGTGGTCCAGGGCCTGCGCCGGCAGCGCCCCCGGCTCCCGCGCCGACCCCTCCGTGACCGCGATGCCCGTCGCCACCTGCACCAGGCTGTCGAAGCCCCGCCGGCCGCCCCACGGGCCGTAGTCGCCCCACGCCGACAGCCGGGCCGTCACCAGGCCCGGCCGCTCCAGGCCGTACCGCTCCAGCGCCCCCGGCCGGTACCCCGTCACCAGGACGTCCGCCTCGTCGAGCAGCCCCTCGAAGGTCCGCCGGTCCGAGGGCCGGTCCAGGTCGAGGGCCGCCGTCCGCTTCCCGACGTCCGTGTCCGCGTGCTGGTCCGGCAGTTCGGGCCGGCCCGGGGGATCGATCCGCAGGACGTCCGCGCCGAGCAGCGCCAGCGTCCGGGTCGCCACGGGACCCGCGATCACCCGGGTCAGGTCGAGGACCCGCAGCGGCCCGTCCGTCCGGCGCCGGGGCGCCGCCCCGTCCCGCACCTCCCGGCTCAGCAGCGGGCGCGCGGCCACCTTCCGGCCCTGCTCGTGGCCGGCCCACCCGTCCGGGGTGCGCAGCGCCACGGCGAGGCCCCCGGAGCCGTACACCGCCGTCTCGACCTCGACGGCGGTCCGCCCGCCGATCGCCTCCGCGACCGCCTCCACCGAGTCGTCCGCGCCCAGCGCCGCGAGCAGCGCCGCCTTGTGGTGCGGGTAGTTGGCGTGGGTGCGGATCCAGCCGTCGGCGGCCCGCCAGAACCGCGACAGCGGCGCGAAGCTCACCGGTGCCCGGCCGTCCACCCGCAGATGGCGCTCGCTGGTGAAGGCGGTGGCCACGGCGCCGTCGTCCACCCGTACCGGCCCCGCCACGCGCGCGTGCTCCACGGCCGCGAGCCCGCAGACCGCGACCGTCGCCCGCGCCAGGTCCATCACCGGCAGCCGGGCCGGCAGCAGCCCCGACACCCCGCCGTACTCCACCCGGTCCACCTGGGCGGGATCGCCGCCCAGGACGGCCCACAGCGCTTCCGTACCACTTCGAACCGTGCTGTCCATGCCCGCACTATGGCACCCGGTGCCACCCCCGGACACGCGAAGGGCCCCGGTGTGGCCGACCACACCGGGGCCCCGCGAGCGCTAGGGCGTCACCACTTGCGGACGGCGTCCAGCGCGTCGACCAGACCGGCTCCGTAGAAGCCGTTCTTGGCCTTGCCGCCCTCGCAGACGGCGTCGATCGTGCCGTCGCCCTCGATGTCGTACGGGTTGGTGCAGGCGCGGTCGTCGGCCTGCGCGTACAGCATCGCCTTGAGGGCGGTCGGGCCCGCCCACGGGTGCGTCGACTTCAGCAGCGCGAGCACACCGGCGGCGTGGGGCGAGGCCATCGACGTACCGGCCTTGTAGTTGTAGCCGCCGTCGACCGTGGTCGACAGGATGCGGCCGTTGACCGCCGGGGCGTCCGGGGTCTGGTACTCGGTGCGGTCACCGCCGGGGGCGGCGATGTCGATGACGCCGAGACCGTAGTTCGAGTAGGACGCCTTCAGGTCCTTGGCACCGGTCGCGGAGACCGTCACGACGCCCGGCAGCTGGGCCGGGAAGTCGAAGCACTCCTTCGGGTCGATGACCCGGTCGCCCGGCGTGGTGTCGTTCGGGCTGGAGTTGTCCACGATCTCGTCGGCGGCGAGGTCGAACTTGGAGTTGCCGGCCGCGGCCACGTTGACCGTGCCCTTCTTCTCCGCGTACCGCGACGCCCGGGTGACCGCCTCGACGAGGGCCTTCTGGTCCGCGTCCGTCTTGCAGGCGAACATCCACGGGTCGGTGTAGTAGCTGTTGTTCGTGATCTCGACGCCCTTCTCGGCCGCCCACATGAAGCCGCAGACCACGGCCTCGGTGTAGAAGAAGCCGTCCGGGGTCGACACCTTGATGCCCGAGACCTTGACGCCCGGCGCGACACCGGTGATGCCGATGCCGTTCTTGGCGGCGGCGATCGTGCCGGCGACGTGCGTGCCGTGGTCCGACTCGCCCGGGTTGGGGCGCCACGAACCGGGGGTGGTGTCCGCCTTGCCGGTGACGCAGTTGGCGGACGCCCTGGTGTCGAAGTTCGGCGCCAGGTCCGGGTGGGTGTCGTCCACGCCGGTGTCGATGACGGCGACGGTCACGCGCTTGCTGCCGAGCGTCTTCTGGTGGGCCTTGTCGGCCTTGATGGCCGGGAGGTCCCACTGGAGCGGCTCCAGCGCGTCCTGCTCGTCCGTGGCGCGGGCCGCGGCGGCCTTGGCCTCGGCGGGCGACAGCGCCTGCGAGGCCTCGCCGACCGAGTTGTCGTTCTGCACCGAGAGCGGAGCCGTACGGGTCGCACCCGCCGACACGACACCGCGGGCCTTGCGGATCGTCTGAGCGAACGTCGGGTTCGTCGAGTGGACGACGATGACGCCTATCTGGTCGTACGCGATGACGACCTCGCCGCCGGCGGCGGCTATCGCCTTCTTCACCGAGGAAGCCGTCCAGCGGCTCCCGTCGGTGTTGACGACGTACGAGAGCTTCTCGCCCGTCGCCGCGGCGGTGGCGACCGCCGGGGCATCGCTCGCTTCCGCGGCGGAGGCGGCGCCGGAGGGAAGGAAGCCGAGCGAAGCGGTGAGCGCGAGACCAGCAGGCAGAGCGAGTACTCGGCCGCGCCTCGATCCCAGATGAGCCATGGGTTCTCCACATCATCCGTATGTACTGCGCGCGCGCGGGGTTGCGCACGGGCAGGTGCATGACGAGTGAAGCTATCGCTGATCTTCCCCGCTCATCAATGAGTTGAGAAGACTTCATGAAGATTCCCTCGGGGAATTCCACTCGGCTGAACCACTTCGCATCCCGCTCCGTGCCGTTGAGCAGGGGAGGGGCTCCAGCAGGCGCCCCGGTTCCCGCACCCCCAGGTGAGGCCCCCTTGACCATGCCGTCCGTCCCCGCGTCACGAGGAGATTCCGTGGCTACCGAAGCACCGCCGCCGCCGAGAAAGGGCGCCGAGACCGACCCCGGTCCCGCCCGGCCCACCACGGAGCAGTTCGTCGAGGTCCAGCGGAGCGAGGAGTTCGGCGAGCTCCGCCGCACCTACCGCTCCTTCGCCTTCCCCCTGACGATCGCCTTCATCACCTGGTACCTGCTCTACGTCCTGCTCTCCAACTACGCGGGCGGGTTCATGGGCACCCGCGTCCTCGGCAACATCAACGTGGCCCTCGTCCTGGGCCTCGGCCAGTTCGCCACCACCTTCCTCATCGCCTGGCTCTACTCCCGCCACGCCGCCCTCCGCCTAGACCCCAAGGGCGAGGCCATCAAGGCCCGTATGGAGGGCGACGCATGAGCAGCCTCGTCACCGCCGGCACCCCCGTCCTGCTCGCCGCCGACAACGCCACCACCCAGCACCGGCCGCTGATCATCGCCCTCTTCGGCGCCTTCGTCATCGCCACCCTGGCCATCACCGTCTGGGCCGGCCGGCAGACCCGCAGCGCCGCCGACTTCTACGCCGGCGGCGGCCAGTTCACCGGCTTCCAGAACGGCCTTGCGATCTCCGGCGACTACATGTCCGCCGCGTCCTTCCTCGGCATCAGCGGCGCCATCGCCCTCTACGGCTACGACGGCTTCCTCTACTCCATCGGCTTCCTCGTCGCCTGGCTCGTCGCCCTGCTCCTGGTCGCCGAACCGCTGCGGAACTCCGGCCGCTTCACCATGGGCGACGTCCTCGCCTACCGGATGCGCCAGCGCCCCGTCCGCACCGCCGCCGGCACCTCCACCATCGTCGTCTCGATCTTCTACCTGCTCGCCCAGATGGCCGGCGCCGGCGTCCTCGTCTCGCTCCTCCTCGGCATCACCAGCGACGGCGGCAAGATCGCCATCGTGGCCCTGGTCGGCGTCCTGATGATCGTCTACGTGACCATCGGCGGCATGAAGGGCACCACCTGGGTCCAGATGGTGAAAGCGGTGCTGCTCATCGCCGGCACCCTCCTCATCACCTTCCTCATCCTGCTGAAGTTCGACTTCAACCTCTCCGACCTGCTCGGCGCCGCCGCCACCAACAGCGGCAAGGGCGAGGCGTTCCTGGAGCCGGGCCTCAAGTACGGCCTCACCGAGGTCTCGAAGCTCGACTTCCTCTCGCTCGGCATCGCCCTCGTCCTCGGCACCGCGGGACTGCCGCACATCCTGATCCGCTTCTACACGGTGCCGACCGCCAAGGCCGCCCGGAAGTCGGTCAACTGGGCCATCGGCATCATCGGCGCCTTCTACCTGATGACGATCGTCCTCGGCTTCGGCGCCGCGGCCCTGCTCAGCCCGGAGACCATCACCTCCTCCAACAAGGCGGGCAACACGGCGGCCCCGCTCACCGCCCTGGAGGTCGGCGGAGGCGCCGACTCCACCGCCGGCGCGATCCTCCTCGCGGTCATCTCCGCCGTCGCCTTCGCCACCATCCTCGCCGTCGTCGCCGGCCTGACGCTCGCCTCCTCCTCGTCCTTCGCGCACGACATCTACGCCAACGTGATCAAGCGCGGCAAGGCCACCGAGAAGCAGGAGATGCGGGCCGCCCGCTGGTCCACCGTCTTCATCGGCGTCGTCTCCATCGGACTCGGCGCCCTCGCCCGCGACCTCAACGTCGCCGGCCTGGTCGCCCTCGCCTTCGCGGTCGCCGCCTCCGCCAACCTGCCGACGATCCTCTACTCGCTCTTCTGGAAGCGGTTCACCACCCAGGGCGCGCTCTGGTCGATCTACGGCGGCCTGGTCTCCTCCGTCGTCCTCGTCCTCTTCTCTCCGGTCGTCTCCGGCGGACCGGGCTCCATGTTCAAGGGCGTCGACTTCCACTGGTTCCCGCTGGAGAACCCCGGCCTGGTCTCCATCCCGCTGGGCTTCCTCCTCGGCTGGCTCGGCTCGATCCTCTCCAAGGAGGAGCCGGACGCGGGCAAGTACGCCGAGCTGGAGGTCAAGTCCCTCACCGGCGTCGGCACCGCCGCGGCCGTCCGGCACTGACCGCGGGCGTCCGGCCGTACACGGTCCGCAGTCATCCCCCGGCCGCGTCGTAGAGTTCTACGACGCGGCCGGTGCCGTCCTCGTGACAATCGGCCCGTGTCCGACGCCCGCGCGGTCACGTAGGCTCGAACGAGAAGCGAACCTGGAGAAGGGGAGGGGAACCGTGCTCCTCGACACGTACGGCCGAGTCGCCACCGACCTGCGCGTTTCCCTCACGGACCGGTGCAATCTGCGCTGCACCTACTGCATGCCCGAAGAGGGCCTCCAGTGGCTGGCCAAGCCCGACCTCCTCACCGACGACGAGATCGTCCGGCTGATCCGGATCGCCGTCACCGACCTCGGCGTCACCGAGGTCCGCTTCACCGGCGGCGAGCCGCTGCTCCGCCCCGGCCTCGTCGGGATCGTCGAGCGCTGCGCCGCCCTGGAGCCCCGCCCCCGGATGTCCCTGACCACCAACGGCATCGGCCTCAAGCGCACCGCCACCGCCCTGAAGGCGGCCGGCCTCGACCGGGTCAACGTCTCCCTGGACACCCTGCGCCCCGAGGTCTTCAAGACCCTCACCCGCCGCGACCGCCACCACGACGTCATCGACGGCATGGCCGCCGCCCGCGACGCCGGCCTCACCCCGGTGAAGGTCAACGCCGTCCTGATGCCGGGGCTCAACGAGGACGAGGCCCCCGACCTGCTGGCCTGGGCGATCCAGGAGGGGTACGAGCTCCGCTTCATCGAGCAGATGCCGCTCGACGCCCAGCACGGCTGGAAGCGCGACGGCATGATCACCGCAGGGGACATCCTGGAGTCGCTGCGCACCCGCTTCACGCTCACCGAGGAGGGCGCCGACGAGCGCGGCTCCGCCCCGGCCGAGCGCTGGGTCGTCGACGGCGGCCCCCACACGGTCGGCGTCATCGCCTCCGTGACCCGCCCGTTCTGCCGGGCCTGCGACCGCACCCGGCTCACCGCCGACGGGCAGATCCGCACCTGCCTCTTCGCCACCGAGGAGACCGACCTGCGGGCCGCCCTCCGCTCGGAGGACCCGTCCGGATCGGACGCGGCCGTCGCGGAGCTGTGGAAGAAGGCGATGTGGGGGAAGAAGGCCGGCTCGGGCCTGGACGACCCGAGCTTCCTTCAGCCGGACCGCCCGATGTCAGCCATCGGCGGCTGAGTCCCACTCCGCGAACGGCACGACGTCCTTCAGGAACCCCCGCACGCCCAGGAACTGGGAGAGGTGCTCGCGGTGTTCCTCGCAGGCGAGCCAGGTCTTGCGGCGCTCCGGCGTGTGCAGCTTGGGGTTGTTCCAGGCGAGCACCCAGACGGCGTCGGCCCGGCAGCCCTTCGCGGAGCAGATCGGCTTCTCGTCACTCACGGGACCATTGATCACCGGAACATTGTCCAGCAAGGGCGATGCCGAGCAGCCACGGGGGGAGCTGCCCGGCATCGGTCCGTCGCTCCGACGGGGGATGCGGAGCGCGTACGCAGTATGTCACGGCACCCTGGGTGCGGTGCACCGGAACTTCATGATTGATCTGAGCTTTTCTTGAGGTTCCCGGCGGCTTCGCCGTCACGTCGTGTGACCGGGAGAGGCCGGGCCGGGTCAGGCGCGACCGTGCGGACGTTCCGCTCCGGGTTCCGCGGGTTCCTCGGCCGCCCCGAGCGCCGGCCGCACCGGCGCCGGCAGATACGCCGACGGGAGCGAGGGGGCGCTCTCCCGGCCCGCGTTCGCGATCACCACGGCGATGTACGGCAGCAGCACCCCGAGGGCCAGGGCGACGATCGCGACGTGCCGCTCCACGTTCCACAGCACCGCGGCCGCGATCACCGAGAGCGTCCGGACCGACATCGAGATGACGTACCGCCGCTGCCTGCCCCGGACGTCGTCCGCGAGTCCCTGCCGGGCCCCGGTGATCCGGAAGACCTCGGGTCCTCCTTGCTTCCGCATCGCGTTCCACCACCCGCCGCTCACGCCGGACCTCCCCGGTCCGGACCTCGGACCACCGTACGCCCACGGGCCCGCGGCGACGAGACCGGGGCACGGACGGAGGCGTCCGACATGCGCCGTATGGCCGGTAGGCCGAGACTGGGGCCACATGCGTACGAGGAGGCGACTATGAGTTGGTTGTGGGCGATCATCGTCGGTTTCGTCCTGGGCCTGATCGCGAAGGCGATCCTGCCGGGGAAGCAGCAGATCCCGCTGTGGCTGACGACGATCTTCGGCATTCTGGGCAGCATCCTGGGCAACGCGGTCGCCGGCTGGATCGGCGTCGAGGACACCAAGGGCATCGACTGGACCCGTCACCTGCTCCAGCTCATCGGCGCCGTGCTCGTGGTCGGCGTCGGCGACATGATCTGGGCCTCGCTCAAGGGCAACAGACAGCGCACCTGATCAGGGCGGAGCACACCGGAGGCCCGGTACGGCGAACAGTCGCCGTACCGGGCCTCCGGTGGGTACGTGCTATCCCGCGTACTCGATCGCCGCCAGGTTCTTCTTGCCGCGCCGCAGCACCAGCCAGCGGCCGTGCAGCAGTTCGCCGGCCTCGACGACGGCGTCCTCGGCGGTCACCTTCGCGTTGTTCACGTAGGCGCCGCCCTCCTTCACCGTGCGCCGTGCCGCCGACTTGCTCGCCACCAGGCCGACCTCGGCGAACAGGTCCACGACCTGGCCCAGTTCGGTCACGCGCGCGTGCGGCAGCTCGGAGAGGGCCGCGGCCAGCGTCCGCTCGTCCAGCTCGGCCAGGTCGCCCTGCCCGAACAGCGCCTTCGACGCCTCGATCACCGCGCGGCACTGGTCCGCCCCGTGCACCAGCGTGGTCAGCTCCTCGGCCAGCGCCCGCTGCGCGGCCCGCGCCTGCGGACGCTCGGCGGTCTGCGCCTCCAGCTCCTCCAGCTCCTCGCGGGACTTGAAGGAGAGGATCCGCATGTAGGTGGAGATGTCCCGGTCGTCCACGTTCAGCCAGAACTGGTAGAACGCGTACGGCGTGGTCATCTCCGGGTCGAGCCAGACGGCGCCGCCCTCGGTCTTGCCGAACTTGGTGCCGTCGGCCTTGACCATCAGCGGGGTCGCCAGCGCGTGCGCCTCGGCGCCCGGCTCCAGCCTGTGGATCAGGTCGAGACCGGCCACCAGGTTGCCCCACTGGTCGGATCCGCCCTGCTGGAGCGTGCAGCCGTAGCGCCGGTACAGCTCCAGGAAGTCCATGCCCTGGAGCAGCTGGTAGCTGAACTCGGTGTAGCTGATGCCCTGCTCGGACTCCAGACGGCGGGCGACGGAGTCCTTGGTCAGCATCTTGTTGACCCGGAAGTGCTTGCCGATGTCCCGCAGGAACTCGATCGCCGACAGGCCGGCGGTCCAGTCCAGGTTGTTCACCATGACGGCCGCGTTCTCCCCCTCGAAGGAGAGGAACGGCTCGATCTGGGAGCGCAGCCGGTTCACCCAGTTCGCGACCGTCTCGGGGTCGTTCAGGGTGCGCTCGGCGGTCGGCCGGGGGTCACCGATCTGGCCGGTGGCCCCGCCGACCAGCGCCAGCGGCCGGTGCCCGGCCTGCTGGAGCCGGCGGACGGTGAGCACCTGGACCAGGTGGCCGACGTGGAGACTGGCCGCGGTCGGGTCGAAGCCGCAATAGAACGTGACGGGACCGTCCGCGAGAGCCTTGCGCAGGGCGTCCTCGTCGGTGGACTGGGCGAAGAGCCCGCGCCACTTCAGCTCGTCGACGATGTCCGTCACGGTCGTCAGTCTCCTTGGATCGTTATGGGGTGACAGCCCAGTCTAGGCGGGTCAGACGCCCTTGCTGACCGAGCTCATGTTGAAGTCCGGCACCCGCAGCGCGGGCATCGCGGCCCGGGTGAACCAGTCGCTCCACTCGCGCGGCAGGGTCCGCTCCGTCCGGCCCGCCTCGGTGGCCCGCGACAGCAGGTCCACCGGCGACTCGTTGAACCGGAAGTTGTTGACCTCGCCGACGACCTCGCCGTTCTCGACGAGGTAGACGCCGTCCCGGGTCAGGCCGGTGAGCAGCAGCGTCGCCGGGTCCACCTCGCGGATGTACCAGAGGCAGGTCAGCAGCAGCCCGCGCTCGGTGGCGGCCACCATCTCCTCCAGCGAGCGGTCGCCGCCGCCGTCCAGGATCAGGTTCCCCGCCCCGGGCGCCACCGGCAGGCCGGTGAGGCCCGCGGTGTGCCGGGTGGTGATGAGCCGGTCGAGCACACCGGCCCGCATCCACTCCACCGGGCCGACCGGCAGGCCGTTGTCGAAGACCGACTCGTCGTCGCCCGAAGTGTGCGCCAGCACGAAGGGCGCGGACTCCAGGCCCGGCTCGTTCGGGTCGCTGCGCAGGGTCAGCGGCAGCGGGGAGAGGGTCTCGCCGAGCCGGGTGCCGCCACCGGGACGGGAGAAGACCGTCCGGCCCTCCACCGCGTCCCGCGCCATCGACGACCACAGCTGGTAGATCAGCAGGTCGGCGACGGCGGTCGGCGGCAGCAGCGTCTCGTACCGGCCGGCCGGCAGCTCGATCCGCCGCTCGGCCCAGCCCAGCCGGACGGCCAGCTCGGCGTCGAGCGCCGCCGGGTCCACGTCCTTGAAGTCCCGGGTGGAGCGCCCGGCCCAGGCGGAGCGGGTGCGATCCGGCGACTTGGCGTTGAGCTCCAGGGTGCCGTTGGGCTGGTCGTGCCGGAGCCGCAGCCCGGTCGAGGTGCCCAGGTAGGTGGAGCTCAGCTCGTGGTTCGCGAAGCCGTACAGCTCCCGGCCGCCGGCACGCGCGCGTGCGAACGCCTCGCCGAGCGCCGGCGCGAAGTCGGCGAAGACGGCGGAGGAGGTCTCGGCGGGCGCGTCGGTGAAGTCGGGGGAGGAGGGCACGCCCTCCACCAGCGGCTGCGCGTCCTCGGCCGGTCCCGCCGCCCGCGCCGCCGCCTCGGCGGCCCGCACCAGCGGCTCCAGGTCCTCCGCGGTCACCGCGGAGCGGGACACCACCCCGGAGGCGGTGCCCTCGGCGCCGTCCACGGTG
Source organism: Streptomyces sp. NPDC014861 (assembly GCF_043081625.1). NCBI lineage: Bacteria > Bacillati > Actinomycetota > Actinomycetes > Kitasatosporales > Streptomycetaceae > Streptomyces > Streptomyces sp. NPDC014861. Next base: position 23,964 of record NZ_JBIBWV010000004.1, on the reverse strand, counting down.
GCGATCACGGTGAGGGTACGGCCCCGGGTCACGCCGTTCGTGGTGAGCGCGTTGCCCGCCCAGCGCAGGTTGGCCGAGGACTCCTCGTCCGCGATGACGACGCACCCGTCGGCCCGGGACAGCTCCAGGGCCCGCTCGACGATCTCGTACGGCTTGCTGACGCGGCTGTTCATCGACCGGCCTCCTGCGTCGTGTTGAGGCTGTGCTGTCCCGGGTGGCGACCCCCGGACCCCCGGTGGAGGGTCCCGTCCGTCATCGTCGCGGTCATCGACCCGCCTCCTGCGTCGTGTTGAGGCTGTGCTGTCCCGGGTGGCGACCCCCGGACCCCCGGTGGAGGGTCCCGTCCGTCATCGTCGCGGTCATCGACCC